>WSYE01000015.1 GCA_009773665.1 Desulfovibrionaceae bacterium
CGTCGGCGCGGTTGAGGCGGCCTGCGGCGTTAATGCGCGGGGCCAGCCCGAAGGTAACCTGCGTGGCTTCAAGCGGAGCCTTGGGGTAATAGTTGGAGGCTTCCTTCAGGGCGAAGATGCCGGGCCGGGCCGCGTCCGCCAGGAGCAGCAGCCCGTTTTTCACGATGATGCGGTTCTGCCCGGTCAGGCTGACCACATCCGCCAACGTGCCCATGGCTGCCAGATCCAGGAACTGGCGCACGTCGATGGGCTCGCCCGGCAGCATGCGGTTCAGCGCGGCAGCCAGGAAGAAGGCCACGCCGACGCCTGCCAAGTCGCGCCCTTCGTTGTCTGCGAGCTTGGGGTTGGCCAAGGCCACGGCGTCGGGGAGCTCCGGGCCTGGCAGGTGGTGGTCGGTGATGACCAGCGAGAGGCCAAGTTCGCGGGCGCGTTTGGCCTCGGCCACAGCGGTGACGCCGCAGTCCACGGTGAGCACCATGTCCGTGCCGGACGCGGCAAGCTTCTCGAGGCCGGGGATGCTCAGACCGTAGCCCTCGTCCAGGCGGGCGGGGATGTAGTGGCCCACGCTGAAGCCGCGCCGCGCGAAGAAGTCAGAGAGAAGCGCCGTGGAGGTGACGCCGTCCACGTCGTAGTCTCCCCAGATGGTCAGGTGCTTGCCGGAGGTCAACGCAGCGGCCACGGCCTCGGCGGCCTGGGCGAGGCCTGGGATGTCCCCAGGCGCCATGAGGTGTCTGAGGCCGGGGCAGAGGAAAAAGTCCATGGCCTCGGGGGTGGAGAGCCCCCGGTTCCAGAGGAGCCCTGCCAGACGCGGCGAGACGCTCAGGCTGGCGGCCCAGTCTTGCAGCATAGGGGGCGCAGGCGTAGCGGCGCGGGAACGCCAGATTTTTCGCACGAAATACTCCTTGAAGAACTGTCCGCGATGGCGCGGCTCAGGCTGGCCAGAATCGGCACGGGCTTGCGAAAGGAAAGTAGGCAGATTCCGCCGGTTCGGCGCGCTAAACAGCCCGTTGAGAAAGCAGCCAGCGAGGATTTATCTACAGGCTGTTAAGCGGCGAGCCCGGCGGCGAAGAGGCCCGGATCGTGTTGCAGCAGCAGGGCTTTGACCTGTTCGAGCATGTCGGAATCGCTCAGATGGAATTTCAACAGCACATCCCGCCAGGGGCAGTGAATGAATGCCTCCGGTTCCGCCACCACGTGGGCCATGGCGTCGGCCACGCAGAGCACCAGAGCTTCACGGCGATGGTTGGGCGAATGCATGGGCGCGTGGTGCCAGTTGACCGGCTCGGTAATGTCCTCGGGCAGGTTCCAGGCCCCAAGGACCATGGACCCAAGCACCCCGTGCTCGATGCCCCAGTAGTCCTCCTCGGCCTCGGAGTAGGACACGCGCTGCTCTCGGGTGAGGGCGTCGATGGCGCGCCAGTCGTCGGCGCGGTGCAGCGCGGTGAGCAGCTTGCCCAGGTCGTGCAGCACTCCGGCGGTGAAGAGGTTGTCCGCGTCCACGCCGCCCATGAGCGGGGCCAGATGGCGGGCGATGATGGCCACGGAGAGCTGATGCTCCCAGTACTCACTCACGCCGAATTCCTTGGGGAAGTTCTTGTGCTGCGTCAGGGCCTTCACGCCCACGGCCAGGACCAGGGAGCGCACCTCGCTGAGCCCCAGCACGGCGATGGCGCGGGGCACGGTGGTCACCTCCTGCTGCAAACCGTAGAAGGCGGAGTTGGCCATGGTGAGCACCTTGGCCGTAAGCCCCTGGTCGCGGCTGAGGGTGTCGGCGATCTCCTCCAGGGGCGTGGCAGATGTCTGGCCGGTCTGGCTGTAGAGGGTGGTGAGCAGGGTCGGAGAATAAGGCAGGTCATGCCGGAGTCCGGGCAGGGCGAGGAGGAATTGCTGGCCGTGCTCTTGGCTCATGGGCGCTCTCAGACGGAACCGGGGGAACCGGGCGCGGCTTCCGCAGGCAACAGGTCGCGCACGCCGGGCAGGTCGATGGAGATCTGGTTCTGGTCCACGAGGTATTTCACGAAGCGCCGGGCTTCGTTCAGCATCGGATTGAGCGTCAGGGCCTTCTTCAGGTATTCCAGACACTCGCGGGCTTCCTGCTTGTCGAAATAAGCCCGTGCGATGTTGTACATGAGGTTCTCGTCGGACTCGGTGAGGCTTTCGGCCTTGCGGTAGTAATCCAGGGACTGATCGAGCATCTTGTTCTTGCGCAGGCTGATGCCGAAATCGTTGAAGAGATGCTTGTGTTCGGGCTGGAAGGCCGCATCCAGGCGCACCAGACGCTCGAAAATGTCGTTGGCCTTGTGAGCCTCGCCCCGGTCCAGATAGGTCAAACCCAGGCCGAAGTTGGCCTTGACGTTTTCCTCGTCCACCTTGAGGGCCTGATTGAACTCCATCTCCGCGCTGAACACTTCGCCCTTTTCGCGGTGGCGTTCGCCCTTCTGGATGGTGCGATTAAGCTCCTGGAGCTTGGGGTAGACCGTGGAGATGTAGAACTCGGGTTCCGGCGCGAACTTGGCAAGCAGATCTTCAATGGTGATCTTCCGCTTGGGGCCGGAGGGGATGTAGTTCTTGTTGAGAGGCTGGATCTCCAGCAGGTTCTCTTCGAGTTCGTCCACGAACCAGTAGGTTTTCTGGATGGTCTTACGCGTGGTGGTGCCGGTTCCGACCTTCTGAATGGACTGGGTCGAAAAAATCCCCTTGATCCTCTCCCGCGCGCGGTCTGAGGATTTCACTGAGGGGGATGCAGTATCCGGGTTGTCAGATTCAATCATGCAAAGGACTCCGAACCATCAGTGCGATTCTGGACTCCCATCAGGCGAGCCTCTGGCACAACACGCCTTACACCGCGCCCCTATCTACCCTGAACAGTTCACAGACGCAAGAGTTGCCTGAAAACGGCTCCCTACTCCCAGGTGCCCACCACGGACTCCACCAGTCCGGGGTGCAGGTCCGGATGCGACCGCTGCGCCAGATAGACGGCGCGCAATTCGTCGTAGGCGGTGTCCAGGTTGTCGTTGACCACTATGTGGTTGAACCATCCGGCCTGCGCGACCTCGCTTTTGGCGACGGCCAGACGCCTGGCTATGGTCTCCGGCGAGTCGGACCCGCGTCCGGTCAGGCGTCTTTCAAGTTCCTGGCGCGAGGGGGGCAGGATGAACACGGTGTTGCCGAAGCCAAGGTTTGCTTTCAGCGCCTTGGCTCCCTGAACGTCGATGTCGAAAAGCACGTCGCGCCCGGCGGCCAGCATGTCCAGCACGGCCTGCTTCTGCGTGCCGTAGTAGTTGCCGTACACCTCGGCCCACTCGGTGAAGTGGCCCTTTGCAATGCGGGCCTTGAATTCCTCCACGCTCAAAAACTCGTAGTCGATGCCCGGCCTGTCGCCGGGCCTGGGGGCGCGGGTGGTGCAGGAGATGGAGAACCCGGCCTGGGGGAACTCGGCCAGGAGCCGCTTGATGAGGGTGCTCTTGCCCGCGCCCGAGGGGGCGGTGATCACCAGGGCTAGGCCCAGGCGTTTACTTGGTTTCATCGTCCTCGTCCTGGCTGAAACGTTGCGAGATGGTCTCCGCCTGGATGGCGGAGAGGATCACGTGGCCAGAGTCCGCCACGATGATGGAGCGGGTCTTGCGTCCCTGGGTGGCGTCCACCAGCAGGCGGGACTCCTTGGCGTCCTCGCGCAGGCGGCGCATGGGCGAGGACGCAGGGTTCACGATGGCCACCACGCGCGCGTTCACCACGTAGTTGCCGAAGCCGATGTTGAGCAGTCCTGTCTTCTGCACGCTCTTCCCCTACTCGATGTTCTGAACCTGCTCGCGGCACTTTTCCAGTTCGCCCTTGAACTCCACCACGATGCGGCTGACCTCAATGGACTGGGCCTTGTTGCCGCAGGTGTTGATCTCGCGGAAGGCCTCCTGCATCAGGAAGTCGAGGCGCTTGCCCACGTCGCCCTTCTGGCCCAGAAGTTCCTTGATCTGGTCCAGGTGGAAGCCCAGGCGGGTGAGTTCCTCGGTGACGTCCAGCTTGTCGGTCATCACCGCCAGCTCCTGGAGGATGCGCTCCTCCGAAGGCTCCACGCCGAGCTTTTCCAGCACGGAGGTCAGGCGGGTGCGCAGGGCCTGGAACTTCTCTTCCTTCACCTTGGGGGCCAGCTTCTTGATCTCGCCGTGCCAGACCGCCAGCTTCTCCAGGCGGCGCAGGATGTCCTGTGCCAGGAGGCCGCCCTCGCGCTCCCTGGCGACGTTCAGGTCCTCAAGGGCCTGGGCCAGACCGGAGGTCAGGGCTTCCATGAGTTCCGGCGGAGCGTCCTTCATGCCTTCCTGCCACAGGTGGGAGATGGTCATCAGGCGGGTGTAGTCCGGGACGAAAGTATGGCCCATGTCCGTGGCCAGGTCGGCCACGGAGCGCAGCATGGCCTGCGCCAGGGGCTTGTTGAGGGAGATGTCCAGCACTTCGGCGCGGTGCGGCTGGAAGTTGCAGGACACTTCCAGGCGGCCACGGTCCGCAAAGCGGCGCACGACCTTCTCCAGGTCGGGTTCGCTGGCGCGCAGGAAAAGGGGCAGACGCCACTTGAGGTCCAGGTAGCGGCTGTTGACCGAACGGGCCTCCCAGACGACGCTGGCGTAGGAATTCTCGGTGATGGAGCGGCCGAAGCCGGTCATACTCTTGGGCATGGGTGTCTCGCAGTCCGCTTGCGCTTGCCGGGTCGGCGCGCGTCGCGGTTGATGTGTCGTTTCAGGGCAGAACGCGCGGCGCGAGAGGATCTCCCCGGCGCTGCGCGTCTATCAGGATAGCGCTTCCGCCCCGCCTTCGTAAAGTGCCGCGAAGCGCACGCGCGAAAATTGATTCGCCAGGCGTCAGGCAGGCTCCACCAGCAGCGCCCCGTCCCGCACGCCCAGAGGCCGCACGGGCAGAAGTTCTCCCCAGGCCACGGGCGAAGGACGCTCCAGCCTGCATTCCACATAATACTCGCTGGAGCCGTTCAGAACCTGCTCGCCCTCAACGGCCATCACCAGCTGCGGCAGTCTGGCGATTTCCTCCAGATACACGCGCTCCAGACGTTCAACGTCGCCCCGCAGGATCGCCGCGCGTCGCTTCTTCTCGTCCTTGCCGAGCTGCCCGGCGACCTTGGCAGCCAACGTGCCGGGGCGGCGCGAGAACGCGAACACGTGGGCGTAGCCCAGTCGTGCCGACCGGCAGAAATCCCTCGTGGCCTGGAAGGCGGCTTCGGACTCGCCGGGAAACCCGGTCAGGATGTCCGCGCCCACGGCGGCGTGCGGCCAGAAGGCGCGAACCTCGTCCAGAAAATCCAGCACTGCACGGGGCTGGTAATGCGCCCGCCCCATGGCGGCCAGCACGCCAGGATCGCCGCTCTGCATGGACAGGTGCAGGTGCGGGCATGTCATGCTCGACTCGGCCAGCACGGCCAGGGCTGGCGCGCCCAGCATGCCGGGGTCCAGCGACGACAGGCGCAGCCGGGCCGCCCCGGCCCATTGCGGCGAAAGATCGGCCTCCAGGCGGGCCAGCAGGGTCCAGAAGTCGCCGCCGCCGTCGAACTCGTACTGGCCGAGATTGATCCCTGAGAGGATCAGTTCCCGGTGTCCTGAATGAAGGAGCAAGCGCGCCTCGGCCAGGATCGCAGCAAACGGACGGGACCGGGCCGGACCGCGTGCGCGGGGCACGATACAGTAGGTGCAGCAGTGCGAACAGCCGTCCTGGACCTTCAGGATCGGGCGGGCTCGCCGGAAGCGGCTGATGGAGAAGTCCGGCCAGGAGCCCCGCCTGGACGCGTCGGCATCGGCGACGTCCGGCAGAACGCACCCCGGTGACCATCCCCCGAGAAATGGCTTGACGGATTGCGGCACCACGGCCTCCACGCCGGGCATGGCTGCAAAGGCCCCGGATTCCACCTGGGAGGCGCACCCCGTCACCAGCACCCTCGCGCCGGGAGCGGCGCGCACCAGACGGCTCACCGCACGGCGGCTGTCCGCCACCGCTCCGGACGTCACCGCGCAGGTATGCACCAGAACCACGTCGGCCTGACCTGCGCCGTCGGCCTCCCCCCACCCCCGCGCCTCCCAGCATTCGCGAATCGCCTGGGATTCGTACTGGTTGATTTTGCAGCCCAAGGTATGAATGTGGAATCGCATGCCTGATCCGTGTCTTTGGTGCGGCACCGTAACTTTTCCCTCCTTGGATGCATCATCATATGGGCAACAGAGGCCTCTCCTATAGCATCTGGATGCTGTCGTGAAGCCGACGGAGAAGAGTCCCGTTATCAGGACAAAGTCCTGTTGACGGGACAGAGGTTCACCGCATACAGGACTGAGAACAATCACACAGATTGACACATCTCACCAAGGCACTCAAATAACACATATTAATTCCAAGGCACGCTTTTTGATATAGAGTCATGATGAACAGCCTTGTCCGCCCCTTCGGCCCCCAGGTCAATTTGCGCAACCACGACGTATTCCTGCGCCCTCTCTATGAACTTGAGAACCGCGCGCTGGCGGGAATCGAGATGAGTTTCGCGGGCCGTGCAGCAGGCTTGCGCGTCAAACCGGAGACACTGGCCGAAGTGCTGGGAAGCATCCGGAATTCGCTTTCGCCCGAAGCGTTCGTCTGCGTCAGCCTTGGCCAGAACGAGCTCTCCGACCCGGCCTACCCTGAAGCCCTGGCTTCCACTTTCGCCAGGACGCACTCCGGCACGTCCAACATCTGCCTGTTTTTCGAGGACGCCCTGTTCCCCAAGCTGGGGTTCGCCGCCATGGAGCAGTTCGTCCGCTTCAAACGCCTGGGTTTCCGGCTCGGCGTGGATATCATAAACCTCCAGACGCTTCCGGCCCTGATCGTCGAGCGGCTGCCCGCAGACGTCCTGCGCCTGGACCCCCTGGACGCGCTTGCCCTGCCGGGCGATCCGCAATCACTGCGCGACATCCAGGACTTCAGCAGCTTCGCTGCCAACTTGCTCATGCTTCCGGCTGCGAGAGGGGTTCGCAGCATGGGGCAATTGAACCTGCTACGCGACATGGGAGTCCGAATTGGTCAGGGGCCTGTATTTTCCGATATTGCCCCACCCAGTTATCCATCCTAATTCGTCATTCCCATGCTGCAACACTCTTCAAAAAAACTCTATTTCACGTTCTCTTCCCAGGAACCACTGCGAAAATAAAATTTATATTTACAAATAATGTGAAATAGCTAAGATTCCCTCCGCTACCTATAGTAGACTGCAGTACCCGGAATTGAAGGAGACCTCATGGACGACTATTTGAAAGAATCCCTGGAGATCGTCAGGGCTCAGGCAAAAGTAAGGGTTATGACCGCTCAGGAAATCGTAACCATGGTTTCTAACCTTGTGCTCGGCCTCAAAGCCGTCATGCAGGGTGCCTCCCTGCCTTCCGCACCCGTCGCCGCAGAGGACGCATCCGGCAAGCCCCTTGATCCCAAGAAGGCCATCCGCGAAAAGACCATCATCTGCATGGAAAGCGGCAAGTCCATGAAGGTCATCACCAAGCGCCACCTGGCCAAATTCGGACTGACCCCGGACGAGTACCGCGCCAAATGGGGCTACGCCAAGGACCTCCCCCTGGTCTGCAAGGAACTCCAGCGCGCCCGCCGCAAGAAAATGCTGGACATGCGCCTCTGGGAGCGCCGCAAGAAAGACTAGTGTTGCGTTCGTGAATAACATGAACATGTTTTTCACGAACACAATGAGTGGTTCTCTTGGCTTAGAACCACACAGTGTATGAACGTATTTTGAGAATGCCACACGAGTTCCGCTTCCGAATCGCGACCCGGTTCATTCCCTCTGCGCGGAGCAGGCCCCTCTGGCCTCATGGAGTCCCCCCGCTCCACCCCGCGCAATGAGTCCCCGTCTCTCACACAAAAGCCCTCGCGATTTTTCGCGAGGGCTTTTGTGCATGAATTCCGCACACTATGGTTTTCAACTTAAAACTTGTTCCAATTGGCCCTTTACAGCCTTATTTTGCCATGGCAAGGACCTGATAACTGGAAAAGCAGCCCTCCCACACGTCGCCCGGAGGTGGATCATGCCCGCTCCTTCCGTACGTTTCGATCCTTCGCTTCTTTACGCCGAGTGCAGCAGATGCAAAGCCCCTGTGCTCTGGATGGCAAATCCCAGCGAAGACCTGCTGTGGATGGGAATCCCCGCTGGAAGCCTCGACGCCGACTGCCTCCTTCTTTACGAGGGATGCCCCAACTGCTCACCCGAGAAGAAAACATACGAGGCCCGCTTCATCCGGTTCGGACACCGCAGGGAGCTTCCGGCCTCGCACTGACCGCCGACTCTGTTTCATGGCTGACGGTACGGCCTGATCATCTGGCGCACGCGCCAGGGACAACTGCACTGTTGTCGCGCATCGAGGCACATGAAAATCTTGCGAGACATGAGGAACTTGCACAATTCGCAGCAGGAAAACGCTTCCGGCGGCCAAAGGGCTGCATCCTTTGGAATCCAAAAGTATCCCATCATGTTACCGACTCGCACTTTTGCTCGGGTTGCAGCGTGCGATGAATTTTGCAAGAGCCTCATATTCCTTCAGCCATCTCGAGCAACACGAGTTGTTCGTCCATCTTGAGGACGCCAACACGTTGCAATCTGCCTGGCCAACGCCTTTCCCCTGATCCACTCCCCAATCCCACCGTGGGCTTCCTGGTCCAGTGCGCCTCTTGGCGACCATTCTCTCCTCCATGTTGACAGTGAAATTCAAAATCAACTATCAACATCTTCACCGCACCTGGAAAAAGCAGCGTGTGGCATGTGAATCCGCTATCAGCCTGGAATGATTACTCAGACCCGTGATGGACACCGGCATTTTCGGTCAAATTATTACAAAAAAGTGAAAACATTTGTCTTGTCATGAAAAATGTTTCACTTTACACACATTGCAGTCGTGTTACGAAGAAGGGTTTATCCGCATTGAGCGGCAACCCCACCGGTGTTCGCCAAGCACCGGAATTCCTTCAGAACCGACGCGGGCATGGTGGGGCTGTTCTCAGGTTTTCTTAAAAAAGAGATCCGCAAGGACGCGGCAACGCCCCTCCCTGGCCATGCCTATTACCGGCAGAGGCAACACGCAGACAACACGAGGAGGAGGAATTCCATGAAACGTCTTATGCTTTTGGCCTTGCTCGTCAGCTTCGCTCTCGGTGCCGTGGCCGCTCAGGCCGCCACTGAAGTGAAGATGACCGGTGACGCCCGTATCCACGGAACCTGGTTCCAGAAGCCCAACTACACCGGCTGGACCGGCGACGGCACCCAGACCAGCGACCCCTTCACCATCTGGCAGCGCTTCCGCCTGCGCACGGACTTCATCGCCAACGAGAACCTGAAGTTCCGCCTGGGCATCCGCGTCAACAACACCCCCTGGGGCAACGGCACCTACCGCGTTGACAACCCGGCCGTGTCCATCGACGTGTATCAGGCTTACCTCCAGTTCAAGTGGCCCAACACCGATGTCGAGTTCACCCTGGGCCGTCAGCCCTTCACCGTGGCCCACAGCTCCTTCTTCGGCGGCAGCTCCATCGTGCTGGACACCGAAGTGGCTGGCGCCATCGTGAACATCCCCCTGATGAAGGACACCGTGTCCCTCGTCGGCGGCTTCATCCGCTTCCTGGACACCAACCGCGACTTCGACCCCACCACCACCCAGGTGCCCGACGAGTTCGACGGTTACTACCTGAGCCTGCCCATCACCCTGGACGGCTTCTCCGCCACCCCCTGGGGCATGATGGCCGTGGTCGGCCGCAACGCCAACTACGCAGGCACCGCCTCCGGCGGCGCTGGCTTCTACAACGCCAGCCTGGCCCAGAACCTGATGTCCGCCGGCACCTTCGCCCTGGCCCCCACCACCCTGCGCAACGCGCAGAACCTGTACTGGTGGGTGGGCGGCGCTTTTGAAGTGACCGCGCTTGACCCCTTCAAGTTCTACGCTGACGCCATCTACGGCGACGGCAACGCCAGCGACCGCGCCAAGAACCGCCGCGCCGGCTTCTTCTTCGACGTTGCCGCCGAGTACACCGGCCTGGACATGCTCACCCCCCAGGTCGCCTTCTGGTGGTCCACCGGTGAAGACGACTCCCTGCGCAACGGCTCCGAGCGCATGCCCCAGATTGCTTCGTCCTGGGGTCCCAGCACCTCCTTCCTGTTCGACAACGACCAGGCCTTCATGGCCTCCAACATGGGTGTGAACGCCATCGGTTCCTGGGGCTTCTCCGCCTCGCTGAACAAGATGAGCTTCATTGAAGCCCTGACCCACCGCCTGACCTTCACCTTCGTGAAGGGCAACAACTCCTCCCGTGGTCTGCGCACCGCCAACGCCATCCTGGGCTCCGGCGCCTTCTACCAGATGGGTCGCGACCTGACCACGAACGAGTACGTCATGGGCATCAACCTCGACAACACCTACGCCATCTACGAGAACCTGAACGCCCTGGCCAACTTCGGCTGGTCCCACGGCGACTTCGAGCGTTCCGTGTGGGGACGCCAGATGGTCAATCAGGCCAAGAACGGCGACGCCTTCATGGTCACCGTCGGCCTGCAGTACAAGTTCTAGGACTCGTACGCGCACTTAAGCCTCGTGGCGGCCGGGACTTGTCCCGGCCGCTTTTTTTTGCGCCCGCAACCTGGGAAAAGGCGCGCTTGCCACCAGCCTCGGTTTCAGAGTATCGCCCTCGCATGTCCCCCACTGCCGCATCTCCCACCGTCCGGTTCGCGCTCCTGGCGACCCTTGTGCTCCTGGGTCTGGCGGGTTGCGCCAAACTGAGCGCCTCCCACCTCCAGCTCAAGCCCTGGCAGGACGGCGGCACCCAGAAAATCTACGCCAAATTCATGCATTTCGAATTTCAGACCCTGCCCCATGACAAGGGCTTCGAGGTGAAGGGAACGGCCTGGCCCATCAAGGAGAACATCCCGCTCTGGGCCGACACAGTGGAGAACCTCTCCATAAGCGCCTACCTCTGCGACGAGCACGGCAACGTGCTGACCACAACCACAAAGAACTACCCCACCCAGAAGATCCCGGCGGCCGGATTCCCCGTGGACCTTCCGCTCAAGAACGGAGGCCAGCCCTCCGGCGGCTACTTCGTGACCTTCGGCTACAGCACAATGTTCACCGCGTCCAAGCCTCCCACCGCCGGAGGCCAGGGCAGCGGCGGCATCACCGGCAACTACGTCTTCTTCGCCAACGAGCAGGCCGTCCTCACCAGATAGACTCAGGCACGGCGGACGCCTTCGTCCGGTCACACTCCCGTCTCCATACGTCACCCAATCATTGGGGCAGCGTAACACCACGCCGCGCCCCCCGTGCTAGGCCCCTTGAAACACGAGGGGACACGGACATGTTCGACCGCAGCATATTGAAAAGGGTAGCCCGATGAATATGGGTACATCTGCCCCCTGCGACGCCTGCCGGGTTCCCCCGTCTCAAGTCGCCACCGGATCGGCCCCCACAGGCCGATTTTTCATTTCCAGACCCAGAGAGGAGGCCAGGCCATGAAGATCGACATCCACGTCCATTCAAAATATTCCACGCGGCCCTCGCAGTGGTTTCTCCAGAAGCTCGGCTGTCCGGAAAGCTTCACCGAGCCCAAACGCCTCTACGACATAGCCAGGCAGCGCGGCATGAAACTGGTCACCATCAGCGACCACAACACCATCGACGGCGCGCTGGAAATCGCCCACCTGCCGGGGGCCTTCATCAGCGAGGAGATCACCTGCTACTTCCCCGAGGACGGCTGCAAGGCCCACGTGCTGGCCCTTAACATCGACGAGGCCATCCACCGCGACATCCAGAAGGTCCGGGAAAACATCTATGAGCTGGTGCCTTACCTGCGGGAAAAGAAGATCACCCACGTGCTGGCCCACCCGCTGTTCGGCGTGAACGACAAGCTCACCCCCTGGCACTTCGAGCGCATGCTGCTCCTGTTCTCCAACTTCGAGATGAACGGCACCCGCGACGCCTACCAGAACGACATCCTCAAGGACATCCTGGCCCGGCTTACCCCGACGGACATCGAGAGGCTGGCCGAGCGCCACGGCATCGAACCTTTCGGGACCACCCCCTGGGTAAAGAGCATCACCGGAGGCTCCGACGACCACAGCTCCCTGAATATCGCCAGCATGCACACCGTGGTGCAGGGCGTCTCCACCCTTCAGGAGTTCCTCCAGGGCATCGACGCGGGCTTCTCCAGGCCCGGCGGGCGCACCGCCTCCCCCAAGGCCATGGCCCACAACCTCTACTCCATCGCCTACCAGTTCTATAAGGCCAAGTTCAGCCTGGGCCGCTATGTGGAGAAGGACGTGTTCCTCACCTTCATGGACCGCTTCCTCTCCGGTGATTCCCAGCGCAAAACCGGCATGATCTTCACGCTGCAATCCCTTCTGACCTCCGTGAAGCGCCGGTCGCGCAAGCCCGCCTCGGACTCCCTGCCGGACATCCTGCGCCACGAGGCTGAGGCACTGATCCACGAGGACAAGGCCCTCTACGCCCTGGCCAAGAGCGGCACGCACGGCTGCGGCCCTCTGGAAGACGAGTGGTTCCGCTTTGTCACCCGCGCCTCCAACAAGGTGCTCTCCGGCTTCGGTGACCGCCTGATGAACCAGCTCAGCGGAGCCAACGTCTTCGACATCTTCAACGGACTGGGCGCGGCAGGGGCGCTTTACACGGTGCTGGCTCCCTACTTCGTGGCCTACACCGTGTTCACCAAGGACCGCGTCCTGGCCCGCGAGGCCCACGCCGCGCTGCGCGGAGAGCCCGCCGACAAGCAGATCAAGGTCGGGCATTTCACCGACACCTTCCACGATGTGAACGGCGTGGCCCTGACCCTCAAGATGCAGGTGAACATGGCCCACAAACACGGCAAGGAGCTGCGCGTGGTCACCTGCGCCTGCGGCGGCGGGGAGGACATGCCGGGCGTCAAGCAGTTCACGCCCATCGGCAGCTGCGAGCTGCCCGAGTATCCTGGCCAGACCTTCCACTACCCTCCCTTCCTGGAGATGCTGGAATATGTCTACGAGCAGGGCTTCACCCACCTGCACTCGGCCACGCCCGGCCCCATTGGCCTCGCGGCGCTGGGCATCTCGCGCATTCTGAAATTGCCCATTTACGGCACCTACCACACCGCCTTCCCGCAGTACGCCAAAGTGCTCACCGGGGACGACGCCATGGAAGAGCTGATGTGGAAGTACATGCTCTGGTATTACAACCAAATGGACAAAGTGTTCGTCCCCTCGCAGGCCACCGGGGACGAGCTGGCCGCCAGGGGCATATCCCCCGAGAAGATCACCCTGTTCACGCGCGGCGTGGACATCGAGCGCTTCACACCGGCCAAGCGAAACGGCGTGCTCAAGCGCTACGGCCTGGAATCCGGCCCGAACCTCCTCTACGTGGGGCGCATCTCGCGGGAGAAGAACCTGCACCTGCTGACCGAGGCCTTCCTGAACCTGCGCCGGGCGCACCCCGGGGCCAATCTGGTCATCACCGGGGACGGCCCGTATGCGACGGAGATGAAGGACAGCCTTGCGGGCAAGGGAGCCGTGTTCACCGGCTACGTCCAGGGCGACGAACTGGCCAGCCTGTACGCCTCCTGCGACCTGTTCGTATTCCCCAGCACCACCGACACCTTCGGAAACGTGGTGCTGGAAGCCCAGGCCTCCGGCCTGCCGGTGATCGTCACCGCCCAGGGGGGGCCGCAGGAAAACGTGGATCATGGCAGTACCGGACTGGTGGTGGAAAGCGCAGACGCAGACGGTCTGGCCTCGGCCATGGAGGAGTTGGTGCGCGACGAACCGCGCAGGCTGCGCATGAGCCGCGCCGCCCGCGACGCCATGGAGAAGCGCTCCTTCGACCGGGCCTTCATGCAGACCTGGGACCTGTACAAGTGCGCCTGCTGACCCTGCCCGCATAATAGCAAAAGTCCCCGGACAGGCTGTGCGCCTGTCCGGGGACTTTTTCACTTTTCGCTGTTCAAGCCTGAGCGTTTAGGCCCGCCGTCCCAGTGCCTTCATAGCACCGCCCGCAGGCAGTGCCCTGGAGGAACTCCCGCCGCCCTGCATACCCTCGATCAGCCCCTGGAGCACCACGGCCTGCTGGGCCAGTTGGCTCACGGCCTGGGCCGCCTGGTTCATGGCCTGGGAGGTCTCGGAGGAGATGGTGCTCACCTCTTCGATGGAGCGGTTGATCTCCTCGCTGGCAGCTGACTGCTGCTCGGAAGCCGCCGCGATGGAGCGCACCTGGTCGGCAGCCGAATCCACCATGGTGACGATCTGGGCCAGGGCCTCGCCGGACTTGGTGGCCAGGGCGGTTGCATCCTCGATGGTGCGCACCGCGCGCTCCACGTTGCCGATGTTGGTCCTGGTGCCCTGTTGGATGCCGGAGATGGCGTCGCCGACCTCCTTGGTGGCGGTCATGGTCTTTTCCGCGAGCTTTCTCACCTCGTCGGCCACCACGGCGAACCCGCGCCCGGCCTCGCCTGCGCGGGCAGCCTCGATGGCCGCGTTCAGGGCCAGCAGGTTGGTCTGGTCCGCGATGTCCGAGATCACGTTCATGATCTGGCCGATGCCCTCGGCCTGGGTGCCGAGTGTTCCCATCTCCCGCTTGAGCTCCAGGGCCTGGGTTTCCACATCGTGGATGCCCTTTACCACGTCGCCGACAACCCTGGAGCCTTCCTGGGCTTTGCTCTTGGCGGTCTCGGAGGATTGGGCGGCCTGGGAGGCGTTGCGCGCCACTTCCAGCACTGTGGCGTTCATCTCTTCCATGGCCGTGGCGGTCTCAGCGACACGCTGGGCCTGATTCTCCGCTCCACGGCTGGACTGCTCCACCTGCGCGGACAGTTCCTCGGACGCACTGGTGAGCACTTCGGACACCTGCTGGAGTTCCGCCGCCACCCGGAGCATGCTCTCCATGGCCTCGTCGGTGGCTTTCCACCATGGTGTTCAGGCTGACTGCGAGTTCCCCGATCTCGTCCTTCTGGTCTATGTGCAGGGTCTTGCTGTAGTCGCCGCCTGCCACGGTCCTGGCGAAATCGACGCCCTGGCGCACCGGGCCGGTGATGGCCCTGGTGATGAGCAGCGCGATGATCACGCCCAGAATGATGGCGCATACCAGCCCGGCGATCATCGTCGTTTCGGCGGTCTCGAGGTCTTGGTCGGACTTGTCGGCCAGCTGCCCCACCTGGGCCATGCCATCCTGCGCGATCTGCTTGGCGACCTCCGACACTTCCCCAGCAGCGGCCAGACGTTTCTTGGTCAGATCGACCTTGGCCTTGGTATTGGATATCTGCTTGTCCACCATGGTGCGGTACAGGGCCATGGCGGCCTTGATGTCGTCCAGGGCCTTCTGGTTGACCGGCTGATGGGTGATCGCCCGCATCTTCTGGAGCTCTGATTCAACTTGTGGGAACTTGGCCTTGGCTGCCTCGTAAAGCTTCAGGTCGTCGCTTACGTCGCCGCTGAGCACCTTGATGCGGATGTCCGCGACACTTTCCATCAGGTCGGTGAGTAGGCTGAGCTTCTGGTGGCGCTCGAGCATCTCTTCCTTGCTCGCCCCTTTGGCGATCTCGGAGCGCATGCTCTCGTCCTGGCTTTTCTGATACTGCGCGACAAGTGCGAGGGCGGTGGTGGCGTCCTTGATGCGCTCGCCCCTGTCCTTGGCTTCGCCCTCGAGGAGCGCCTTGGTGTCGTTGGCCAGCTTCTCGTACTCGGCGAACTTGGTTATCCCGGCGGCCGCTCCGTCACGAAGCTTCACCAGCTGGGGATACTTCTCGGCCAGCCCCTTGGCGTCGGCCAGAAATTTGCGCACCTCGGCCATTTCTTTGCGGGCTTCCTCGAAAAATGCGTTGTCCGAGGTATACGAGTACCCGCGCATGGCGCTCACAGCCTGAAGAACGTGACGTTCCAGGTTGTTGGCTATTCCGACTTCGGGAACGTACTCGTTCTTCATGTGCTCGGCGCTCTTCTGAGCGCTGCCCATGTTCACGATGGCCATGATCCCGAGCACACATGCCAGAATCAGAACGAGCCCGAAGCCGACGCCGATTTTGACGCCGAGACGCATATTCTTCATCTTCCATCCCCCTTAAACAATTGAGTAAAACGACCAGGCACGCCAGCCCCCGCCCGCATGAATGGTGCTGCCCCTGTGACAAAACTCGAGAACTGTGACCGTAGCCTTCCGAACCAAGAAAAAAACTGAATATGGAGAATGTAACCTTGAATCACGACTCAACATTTAAAGTCAAGTTATAACATACTAGATTTATGATAATAATGACTGCTCATATGCTTCTGCCACCTCGTGTGGCGTCCGCAAAGTAAGTCTCTATTAATTTCGAATACAAAAGAGGAATTTGCAAAAAATCTCAGGAGAGGAACACCTCAGCAGGCCTTGGGCTTCCCCCTAAAAATCATCCATTGTTCCAGCATGTTATTCAATCGCTTCCTCAGTTCGAGTGGCGACTGACCGGTCCACTGATGCACAGTGCGATCCGCCCGTCGAACAGCGCCTCCGAATCTTCCTGGAAACGGCGTACGGGCGCAAGGACGGGAGGGGCAGGCTGGAGGCAAGGCCAGAGGCGAACAGGCAACGCCTGTCCTGGTTCACCGGCAAACTCCCCACGTTTCCCTACTTTTCGACTTTACCAATCATAGTAACACGTGCCAATATGTATTAAAGCAAATTCAAAAAAATACAATGTTGAAAGAAATTCCAGTAAGTCAACTCCAGATCGGCATGTTCGTGGAAGCGCACGGAGACGGCACACTGGCCAACCCTCTCTGCCATCCACGCGACTACGTCCATTCCCAGGCCCAGATCAACCAGTTCATGGCGCTCGGCGTAATGAAGGTCACCGTCGACACCGCCAAATCCTCGCTTCAGGCTACCAAGGCCCAGAATCCCCCCTTCAGCCGCCAGGACCGTGAAGTCGCCCGTAAGGTATACTCTTCCTGCCTGAGCCACGCCATGGACGTGATGCAGAAGGTCCGCCAGGGATTCACAGTGGACTTCACGCAATCGTACGACGCAGTAGACACTCTGATGACCGGCGTGGAGGAAAACCCGGCCCACATGGTGCTCCTGAGCAAGCTGCACCACTACGACGACTACACCTTCCGCCACAGTCTGAACGTGTCGCTCCTGGCGCTGATCTTCGGCAAGCATCTGGGCATGGAGCAGCAGGAGCTGCGCAGGCTGGCCTTCGCAGGGCTCTACCACGACGTGGGCAAGTTCAAGATTCCCCTGGAGATACTGAACAAGCCCGGAAGGCTCTCCGAGCGCGAGTTCGAAGTGATGAAACACCACAGCATCATCGGCTACGAACTGCTGAAAGGCCATCCGGGCATAAGCGAGGACATCCTGCTAGGCGTGCTGCACCATCACGAGCGCTCCGACGGCAAGGGCTACCCCAGGCAGCTCACCATGGAGGAGAAGGACCCCTTTTCGCGCATCCTGACTATCGTGGACATCTTCGACGCCCTCACCAGCGACCGCACCTACAAGAAGGCCTTCACTCCGCACGAATCCATCAAAGCCATGTTCTCCTGGCGCAACGAGAGTTTCCATCCGGGGCTTCTGGAGAAATTCGTGGAGTGCTTCGGGATCTATCCGCCGGGCTCGTTCGTGCGCCTCACGGACCAGACCTGCGGCGTGGTGGTGGAAGCCCGGCCAGAGAGCCCGGCGCGCCCCCTGGTGAAGGTGTCCTTCTCCAGGAAGCTCATTCCGCAGCTGCCGATCATGCTGGACCTGTCCGAAACGCCCAGGTCCGCCGATGGCGGCGTGGATATCGAAAACTGCCTGGACCCCCGATCCCTGAACATCTCTGTCGAACATTTTATATAGATCCACACAGATTATTGCGAAAAGTTCGTTTCTAACTGGCTGGCGCTTGCGCAATCACCTCGCCCATGCGATATGTCGCATGGACGAGGTGCGGAGCAGAAAAACCCAATACGTTGAACCTATAGCCACAGAGGAGGCCATCATGCTCTTTGTGACCAACCGGGTTTTCCACGAAGGCCAGCATACCATCCCCGGCAGGTCCGTCACTTTCGACCTGGACGACAACAACGCCTTGCAGTCAATATTCTTCTGCTCCCGCAGCGACCCGCCGGGCTTCGATTCCTCCGGCAAACCCGTGTACAAGGAGGCGGATCAGGTCCTGTTCTTCATCCACGGCTACAGCAACCTGCCCGAAGAGGACGTCTTCCCACGCGCAAAGCTCCTGGGCAAAGCCTGCGAGGAAGCGGGCCTCAAGATCGAGATAGTCCCCGTCATCTGGCCTTGTGACAACGACTCAGGCATCATCCAGGACTACTACGATGATCAGGTCGCCGCCGACGCCAGCAGCACCGCCTTTTCCAGGGCGCTCTCCAAGTTCATGGCCTGGCAGGAGAAGAATGACGACGACGCCCCCTGCCTGAAGCGCATCAACGTGCTGAGCCACTCCATGGGCAACCGGGTGCTGCGCGGGGCGCTGCTGGACTGGGCCATGTCGCTTTCCGGCAGAATCCCCTTCGTCTTCCGCAATATCTTCATGGCGGCCGCCGACGTGGTGAACGAGACGCTCCAGAAGGACAAGGACGGGGCTTTCATCTGCCAGAGTTCCCGGAACGTGGTGGTGTATTACGCCTCGGACGACCTGGCCCTGCGCTCCAGCAAGATCGCCAACGTCAGGAACTCCATCGCCTCCAGGCGTCTGGGGCACACAGGCCCCGAGGACATGGCCGGGGTTCCCGACAACGTGTTCTCCATCGACTGCGACGACGTGAACACCCTCTACGACATGCCCAAAGGCCACTCCTACTTCCTCGAGCCAAGCCGCGAACGCGGCGGCGCGGTGTTCCGCCACATCGTGACCTGCCTGCGGACCGGGCGTGTTCCGTCTGACGCGTCCAGACGCCTCATCATCGAGGACGACTCTTTTCTGTAGTTGGGAGTTCTCCCGCAAAAATGCAAAGGCCGCCCCCGCGCATTCGCGGAGGCGGCCTCGTTATTACCGGCATGTGTTTGCGGTGATGCGGGGAATGCGCCTACTGTCCGTCCTCCGGGGCCTCGCCTTCGGGCTCAAACCCGTCCCTGCCGCCGCTGGGGGCCACCAGGGTGATCCCCTTCACGCGGTTCAGCATGATGCGTCCCGGCCCGACCTCGGGATAGATCTCACCAAGCCGCAACGTGGTGATAACGGCCTTGCCAACCACTTTTCGCCCTTCTGTTCCGTCGGGTTCCAGGGTGCGCATGCCCCACACGTTGTGGAAGACTATCGGATGCCCCTTGTACTGGCCGATATAGAGCAGAATGTGCCCTGGCATCCAGATGAGCGTGCCAAAGGGGACGCCGTTTCTCAGGATGGCTTGTTCCTTCTCTTCGGGCGCCATGCCCTCCAGGGACATGAAGGAGCCGGACTTGGCCTGCGCGGCGGAGTTACGGGGCAGCCACAGGCCGAACGGGGCCAGCAGGTCGCGGGTGGCGGCCGAGCAGTCGCGTTTGCCGTCCAGGCCTCCCCAGCCGTAGGTTTGGCCCATCATCTGGTTGGCGGCGCGGGCCACGTTGCCCGGGGTGGCCGTAAGCGGCATCAGCGCAGCCTGCCCCTGGGTCAGCCAGACCGGGCTCGTTTCGGCGCGTCCGCCAGCCCCCGCGACCGGAACCATGATCTTCAGACGAACGCCGTCGGAATCCTCCACGGGCAGAACGGTCCCCACGCCGGCACGCAGGCCCTTGCCGGGGCCGGGCAGCAGGGGGACGTCCTCCGCGACGAAGGCCGCAAACGGGCGCGAGTGGTACTGGGCTATGAAAGCGTCATCCACGTAGGCCAGCTCGTCGGTGCGCACCCAGCCCGGCGCGATGGCCGTCTCCACCAACGCCCAGGCCCCGTCGCGGCTCACGTGGTCCACCAGCATGGGGGTGCCCAGCCACAAGGCGGATACCTGGAGGATGTCGAACGGGTAGCCCTGCCCCGGCTTGCCGGGAGTACCGAAACGGTTGTCCATGGTTGGGATGGCGCGCAGGTTGGTGTTGGCCACCGCGATGGCCGGACGGCGGGCATTGGCGAAATAGCGCAGGTTGGCGTTCTGAACGATCCGGTCGGCCCAGGCCTTGGTGCGCGGCTGGCCGGATTCGTCATAGCCGAGGTTCCGTGAATACGCCGACAAGGAACGCATGGCGCTCTTGCGTGCATACGCGCCGTTCCCGCCGCCGCGCCAGGGCGCGAAGAGGCGTTCCAGATAGACCTCTGTACGCATCTTGGCGGCCTCGGCAGAAAGAAAAGGTTGCTCTGCTTTTGTTTTATCGATATAGGCCGCTGCGTCCTGCGGAAGCTCCCGCAGATCATCCAGCGGCTTCTTGGCCTCTCCCCATTTTGCCTTGGGCTGGAAGGCTATATCCGGGGTTTTGGGGCCACAGGCTCCCAGAACAAAGACCAGGGCCAGAACGGCAAAATATGCGGGGCGCAAGAACTGTGGCGTAAGCATGGTGCTCCTCTGCGGAAATCGTTCCCGCCTGGGAGTGCCTCCTTGATGGCCCAAGGTCAAGGGTCTGCCAGGAAAAAGACGCATCAGAACCTGCTTTCAAAACCTCCCGGCCCAGACGCACCCCACCGTCTTTGCTTGCATCCCTAAACTATTATGGTAATATAACCGAACAGTATTGAAGCATGTCCCATGCCAGTTTCCTCCGAAACTGGTCTTTTCCCACCGTCACCCAGTCGTACCGTCTTTTGAGGCTTACTTCCGCTGCCGGAATTCCGGCTCGGTCTTTTACCGTCATCCACGCCGTCTCAAGCGGCGACTACACCTATACCAACAGGATGGTTTCTCCATGAAACTCAATATTCAAAACAAGCTGCTTCTCCCCACAGCGCTCATCGTCATCGTCAGCATCGGGCTTGCCAGCGTATTCTCCTACCGCAAGGCGGCGGATGAAATCTGGACCGAGCTCCAGAGCGCGTCCCGCAACGTGGCGGACAGCGTCAGCAAAGGCATGACCATGTTCGTGGAGAACATCCGAGGCGCTGTGGTCATGCAGAGCCACAACACGGCGTTGCAGGAATTTCTGGCCGCCCCTGCCCCGGACGAGGCCCTGAAGACGGCGGGAGTAAAGGCGCTGAAAGAACTCAACGCCTTCGACGACTCCATCCAGGGCGTGAACCTCTTGAACGCCAAGGGAGACACTGTCCTCAGCAGCGAGGCCGAGTCCGGCGGGAATCTGGCCGACCGGGAGTATTTCAAGCAGGCCATGGCGGGCAAGGCCAACATCTCCGAGCCGCTGATAAGCCGTGTCACAGGCAAGCCCGTTTTCATCGTGGCCGCGCCGTTGAAATCCGGGGACAAGGTGCTGGGCGTGATGTACGCCCGCGTCGATCTGGCCAAGTTCACCGCAGACATGATCACCCCGGTAAAGATAGGCCAGACCGGTTACGCCTTCATGACGACAAAGGCCGGCCTGGTCTTCAGCCATCCCGACAACGCGCTCATCATGAAGTACAACATCAGCGAGACAGACTGGGGCAAGAAGATGCTGTCCCAGGACAAGGGGTTGGTGGAGTACGAGTTTAGCGGGGTGCCCAAATCGGCCATCTTCATACGGGAAAAGACTACCGGATGGACCGTGGCCATCACCGTGAACAGCGAGGACATCGCCAGGGCCTCCGGCGCGGTGCGCAACACCACCCTGCTTTTCGGCGGTATCGGCATCATCCTGGTGAACTTGGTGCTCTTTCTTATCGTTCGCAGCATCGTCAAAGCCCTCAAAGCCAACGTGGTCTTCGCCGAAGCCGTGGCCGAGGGCGACCTGAACCGTAAGCTCGTCACGGACCGCCAGGACGAACTGGGCACGCTTTCCGACTCGTTGCGGGTCATGGTGGACAAGCTCAAGGAGATGATAAAGACCTCCGAGGCCAAAACCCGCGAGGCTGAGCATCAGACCGAACTGGCCCACAAGGCAACGCTGGAGGCCGAGGAGGCCAAGCAGCAGGCCGAGCGCGCCAAGACTGAAGGCATGCTCGCTGCGGCGGCCAGCCTGGAAGGCGTGGTGGCCATCGTGTCCACCGCCTCGGAGGAGTTGACCGCCCAGGTGAACGAAGCCAGCAGGGGCTCACAGGAGCAGGCGGCGCGCACCGACGAAGCCGCCACCGCCATGGAGGAGATGAACGCCACTGTCCTCGAGGTGGCCAGAAACTCCTCGCAGGCAGCAGACACCGCCATGGAAGCCAAGAACAAGGCCGAGGAAGGGGCTGGCGTGGTCGGCAAGGTGGTCGAGGGAATCGGACACGTGATGAACCAGGCCCTCTCCCTGAAGGCCGACATGGACAGCCTTGGCCAGCAGGCCCAGGGCATTAGTCAGGTCATGACCGTCATCAACGACATCGCGGACCAGACCAACCTGCTGGCCCTGAACGCAGCCATCGAGGCCGCCCGCGCGGGCGACGCCGGGCGCGGCTTCGCCGTGGTGGCCGACGAGGTGCGCAAACTGGCGGAGAAGACCATGCAGGCCACCCGCGAGGTGGGCGCGGCCATCGAGGGCATCCAGACCGGCGCGAAGCTCAACATCCAGAACGTGGAGACCTCGGCCCGCCTTATCGAGGAAGCCACCCGCATGGCCAACCAGTCCGGCGAGGCGCTTAGCCACATCGTTGATCTGGTGGAACGCGTAGCCGACCAGGTTCGCTCCATCGCCACCGCCGCCGAGGAGCAGTCTGCGGCCAGCGAGGAGATCAACCGCTCCATCGACGACGTGAACCGCATCTCCACCATCACCTCCGAGGCCATGCGTCAATCTGCCGCAGCCGTTGAGGAGATGGCCGGACAGGCACAGATTCTGGGCAATCTCATCGAGGAGCTGAAATCGGGAGACGGCGGGCCGAAGGCGCTTCGCTAGTGTCTCGTTCGTGAAAAACATGAACATGTTTTTCACGAACAAAATGAATGGTCCTCTTGGTTTAGATTCACGTAGTGTATGAACGTATTTTGAGAACGCCACAAAAGACTCACCTGATGCGGTCTTGAAACAACACGGCCCGCGCTCACCCCGGCATTTCATCCGGGGCGGGCGCGGGCCGCTTTCATATCGTTCCCGAACTCAGGACGTGGAGGACGTCACGGCCCGCAGGCGGCCAGCAAGGGTGCTCAGTTCCGCCAGAGAGTTGGCGGATTCGTCCATGCCCCTGGCAGTATTGAGTGACACCTCGTTGACGTCGTTCAGGGCCTTGCTGATGTGTTCGCTCACGGCGGACTGCTCCTCGGCGGCGGCGGCGATGGTCTGCACCTGCCCGGCGGTGTTCTCCACCAGCCCGACGATCCTGTGCAGCGTCTCCCCAGAGCGGCTCGAGAGTTCCGTCGCCTCGTCCACGGTTCGCGCGGCCTGCTCGGTGACGCCCTGGTTCTTGCGGGTCTCGTCCTGAATGGCGGTGATCACCTGGGTGACTTCGCCGGTGGCCTGCATGGTCTTCTCCGCCAGTTTGCGCACTTCGTCGGCCACCACGGCAAAGCCGCGTCCGGCGTCGCCCGCACGTGCCGCCTCGATGGCCGCGTTCAGGGCCAGCAGGTTGGTCTGGTCCGCGATGTCGGAGATCACGGTCAGGATGCGCCCGATGTCCTGGGCGCGCTGTCCAAGGCCCGCCATGTTGGTGCGCAGCTGTTCGGTCTGACTTCTGACGTTATGGATGACCTCCGTGGCCTTGCGCACCATGGCCTCGCCCTCACGGGCGGTGTCCCTGGCCTCCTGGGCCTGTGTTGCGGCGGCCTGGGCGCTCCGGGCCACGTCGTGGGCGGCCGAGGTCATCTGGGACATGGAGGTCATGGTCTCTTCCACGCGGCGCTGCTCCCGAGACGGCGGTGATCTCCTGATTCACGGCGCGGAGCTTGGCCAGGTGGTCCTCCAGAGCGTCCTCGCGGTCCACTACGGCTGTGATGTCCTGGGCGAGCTCCAGATAGCCCAGCAGGTGCCCCTCGGCGTCGGTGATGGACTGCACATAGGGTTTTATCACCACCCGCTTGCCGTTTTTGCTGCACTGGATGCGGGTGTTCTCCGCCACTGCGACGCCCCTCTTGCCCATCTCAATGGGGCAGTTGCCGGTGCGGCAGACTCCGGTATTGAAGATGTCGCTGCACGAAACGCCCATAAGCTCATTCTGCGGACGTCCGGCGAACGTGGCGGTGGCCTTGTTGGCCATCTTGACGCGCATGTCCTCGCCCACCACGAACAGCGGGTCAGGCACAGAATCCAGCACGGCCTGGTTGAGGGCGATCAGGCGCGACAGCTTGACCATGAGCTGGTTGAACCAGCTGGCCAGGCTCGCCATTTCGTCCTTGGAATCCTCGGAGAGCTTGGCGGTAAGGTCGGCCTTGTCCTCAGTGATGTCCTGGATTTTGCGCACCACCACATCCAGCGGACGCCCGACAAAGCGCGTGAAGGCGATGCTGGCGATGATCGTGGGAACGATCAGGAGGGCCAGCAGCAGCCCGGCAAGGGTGTACTTGGCCCGGTCGATCAGGCCGCTCTCCGCCGAGGTGTCGATGGCCGCCACCATGACGCCGGTCTGCGCGCCCTTGTAGTCCTTAATGGGGAATGCGCCCAGGGCCACGTCGCCGTGACGGGCCATGACCAGGCCCTTCTGGCCCTCAGCCAGAAACTTGCCGGTCACCAGACTCAGGGCATCCTTCTCCTTGAGGCCGGAAACCAGCACGAATTTGTTGTCCAGCACGGGGTTCTTGGCCGGGTCGCGCAGCGAGCCCGTGATGTTCAGGAACTCTGAGTTCATGTACAACAGAAGCTTGGTGCCGCTGCCGGACGCTCCTTGCAGGATGGGGTCGAAGTCAGTGAGTATTTCTACGGAACCGAGTTGTTTGCCTGCCGCATTCTTCACCGGAGCCACGCCTCGGATGGCGAACCCGCCCTCACCCAGTTCGATGCCCATCACCGCTTTGCCGGAGCGGTTCACGTCCAGGACCGTCGGGCGGAATTTGGAGATGTCGTCGGAGATATCCAGCTTCTGGCCGTCGCGCGTTACCTGCTTGTCGCGCCACAGACGCACCAGGCTGCGCGCGTTGGGAAGGTGATAGTGCAGCTGGACCTTGCGCCCGCCCATGTTGTCCGAGAAACCCTTAAGCGCCCCTGCCAACTCAGTGCGGATGCGTTCCCTGGCGCGCTGCGCGGCAGGGTCCTTCTCGTCGGCAATGTTGCCGGTGAGAGCTTCCTCGAAGGCGTCGGTCACGCCTGGAATCTGAGAGAAGAGAACGGCCTGCTCCAGGGCCAGGCGGGAGACGTTAGCGATGGAGCTCTCCACCTCCCCGGCCTTGCCGCTGACGATCTGGGAGACGAATTTCTCCTCCACTTCTTCCAGGGAGCTTCTGAGCATCCAGAGGCACGCGCCGCCCAGCACCACGATGGTCGCGACAAAGGGCATGAACATCTTATTGCGTATTCCCATCACTTCCCTCACGATAAATAGACAGAACAAATGACAAACATTACCATATCGCGACCGTAACGACATTGGAACCATTCAGCCAACCACGAGAAACAGGAAGAACCAGTCTCTCCGCTCCCCACATCCGGCTTCGTGTCCCCCTAATCGTTTTAAATCGCAGGCGATAAGCTGATTTATGGCGAGCAGGCCGACTACCGGCCTGACAACGACATAGCTTATGATCTCTATCAATATTTGCGTGCCGACGCATCCAGCGGGAAACATTTCACAAGAAAAATTTCACATGACATTCTGGACACTTCAACGAAACACCTTAACAAATATCCGCATTGGTCTAGGCCAGCCAGCTACGGGAATGTCGATATGGTGACGTTCTGCCCATTCTGAAGAGGAAGACAGGGCGACATTCATGGCGGGATGCGCTTGCGCGTCAGTACGGTGGAGGAAGCGGGACGTTCCGCAACGGTGATCGCATCGTGCGCGGGCATTGCACGGAATGCGGGCGACGCACCACACCGACCCAACGCAGGAGCGCGGCTTCATCCGGTAGTGCGGGCACCATTTGCGCACTCATGGCGATGCGCTGTGAATGGAAAGGGGCGGCTGCATTCAAATGCAGCCGCCCTCCTTCAGCCTGACGATCAGGAGAAGTCGTCAAAAACCGAGTCGTCCGCCGGGTCGTGGACTCCCTGATAGTATTCCACCACGATCAATTCCTCCAGGGCCTCGAAACGGTGCCCCAGGCCCGGCAGAATAGTCACCTTGTCCCCGGTCCCCACCTCGGTGCGCCCGCGCGCGCCCAGTGCAGGATCCATCCAGAGGAGCACTCCGCGCCCGCGCAACACATAGAAATGCTCGGTCTTGGAGCGGTGGATGTGCCCGCCCCGGAAATACCCAGGCCCGGGCAGCAGGGTGAAGCAAGCCAGATGGTTGAATTCCGGTCCGTCCTCGATCAGGGCCAGCTCGCCGCGCTCCTGAAGGATGCGCCGGGTGGGCAGGCGCTGGTCGGTCACCGGAGCCTGAACCACGAGAAGCTTGTCGGTCAGCACTGTATACCTCCTCTGCATCGCGGATTGCCGCAACCAACTGATGCGAATCGCGCGACATTCCATTATTCTCCATCGGGATTGCGCGCAGTCGCGCACGAAAGCCCGCATTTTCTCTTTGATGCCTAGCCGATTTGTGGCATCCAGGAAATGAAGTATTCTTAGCGGGCGGAACCACCCATGATCTTTTCTGATTTTCTCCCTGGCAAGCGCGTGATGATGGCCGTGTGTGCGGCGCTGACACTCTCCGGCCTGCTGGTATTCGCAAGTCTCCCCGGTGATGCCGCCTTCCCCCTGGCCGCCCTGCTGCACGCGGCTGCATTCGCCTGCGCCTGCGTGGCCGCACTGGTCATGGGATCTGCCGAGCGCGCCAAGGAGCGCGACGCCCGCATCGAGACCGAGCAGCGCCTGAACGCCCTGATCCAGGCCATCCCCAACCAGGTCTGCTTCCAGGACGCAGCAGGGGGATGGCTGGTGGTGAACCAGGCCATGCAGGAGGCCACCGGCCTGGACACAGCCGCCCTGAAGGGGAAAACCGTCACCGAGATCAAGGCCCTCTCCCCGAACGCCGGGTTCATCAACTCCACGGTGCTGGAAACCGACGCTCTGGCCTGGAAGGAAGGCGAGGTCCGCTACTGCGTGGCCTTCCGCCATCAAGACGGCAGCGAGTCCACTCTGGAAGTGCTCAAGAAGACCCTGGTGCGCGGCGGCAGGACCGCCGGACTTATGGTGCTGCGCCAGGACATCACTTCGTCCAGACAGGCCATGGAGGAACTGAGGAGCGTCCGCAACAGCCTGGAAACCAGCGTTGCCCAGGGCATCGAGGAAAACCGCCGCAAGGACATCCTGCTCATGCAGCAGTCCAGGCTGGCGGCCATGGGGGAGATGATCGGAAACATCGCCCACCAGTGGCGCCAACCTCTGAACGCGCTGGGGCTTCTGATGGCCAACCTGACCTTCGACGCCAAGACCGGCACCGCCGACACAGCTGAATTCGACATCTACGCCGCGCAGGGGCGCGACATCCTGACGGCCATGTCACGCACCATCGACGACTTCAGGAACTTCTTCAAACCCGACAAGGAGAAGAACATTTTCCAGGTCTGCGACCCCGTCAAGGAAGCCTTGAGCCTCATGGAGGCGAGCCTGGTCCAGGCGGGCATCAGCGTGGAGCGCGACCTCGGCCTGCCTGCGACCATCCTGGGCTACCGGGGCGAATTCTCCCAGGTGATCCTGAACCTCCTGGCCAACGCCCGCGACGCAATCCTGAATTCGGGCAACCGCCTCGGCTTCATCCGGGTGTCGGTGGCCGAGCGCGACGGGTTCGCCGAGATCAGCATCGCCGACAACGGTGGGGGCGTACCGGAGCAGAACATGACGCGCATCTTCGAGCCGTATTTCACCACGAAACCCCAGGACAAAGGTACCGGACTGGGGCTATACATGTCCAAGCGCATCATAGAAGACCATATGCAGGGACGCCTCGGCGTCTTCAATTCCGACTCCGGGACCGGCCCCGGAACAATCGGGACGGTGTTCACCGTAAGCGTTCCCCTGGCGCCCGCCGAAGCAGTATAAAAGGACGACAGCCCATGCCGTTGAGAAATGTCCCGCTCTCCCCGACCGAAACCCTCTCACGAATCAGCCTGCTCCTGGTGGAGGACGACGCCTTCACCCGCGAACAGCTGACCAGGCTGCTCGCGCGCACGGTGGACGTGGTCCATCCGGCGGCGGACGGCTCCGAGGCGCTGCGCCTCTTCCGGGACCTCCAGCCGGACATGGTGCTGACAGACATCAACATGCCAGTCATGGACGGCCTCTCCATGGCAGCCATCATCAAAGCCGAATCGCCCGACACCCCGATAATCGCCGTGACCGCCCATAACGAGGAGCACTTCCTGCAAAAGGCCATCGAGGTGGGCATTGACGGCTACGTGTCCAAACCCATCGACCCCGATGCACTGATTCCGATCCTCTTCAAGAATGCCAGCTTCGTGCTGCAACGCAACCAGGAAGAGGCCAGGAACCAGCTGGTGTCCTACCTGCTGGACATCAATCCGCACCTCATCATCTCCTCGGAGCACGGACGCGTGGGCAGGACAGTCTGGAGACTCTGTTCGCCGGAACGCGTGGTGCGATGAACGAAATCCACGTGGCCGGAGTGCGCTACCATCTGGCGGACTTCAGCTGGATTTCGGCACTCACGAAGCTCTCGGACCATCAGCACACCGCCTGCTTCTCCGCCTCTGGCGAGGAGTGCGTGGCCGAGAACACCTTCTGGGTGACGGCCCGGCGCTTCGGCGAACTGGACCGCGACATCGTCACCTTAACGGACATCACCCCCCTGGAGCGCGAACGGGTCCAACTCCTGTACCGGGCCACCACGGACAGCCTGACCGGCGTGTCCAACCGCTTCAAGCTGGCCGAATACATAAGCGCTGAGCACACACGCTTCCGCCGCTACAAGATGCCCATGAGCCTCATCATGTTCGACATCGACCACTTCAAGAATATAAACGACACCCACGGCCACACCGTGGGAGATCTGGTGCTGGCGGAACTTGCCGCGCTGGTCCAGCACGCCATCAGGGACACAGACACCCTGGGCCGCTGGGGCGGCGAGGAGTTCATGATCCTCACGCCTGTGACCACCCTGGTCGATGCGCTGGAATTCGCGGAGCGCCTGCGCGAGGACATAGAATCGACATCCTTCCCAGTGGCCGGGCAACTGACGTGCAGCTTCGGCGTGGCCGAGGCCGCCGACGGGGAATCGCTGGAATCACTCTTCAACAGGGTGGACAAAGCGCTATACAAGGCCAAAAACAATGGCCGCAACCGGGTGGAGACCGCCTGATGGGAAAGAAAGACAAATCACAACGCCCCGAGGCATCCATGGATCAGGCCGCTATCCTGCGGCTGTTCAAGGAACGCGCAAAGCCCCTCACCCTCAAAGAGGTGCTGCACGGCCTTGGCGGCTACAAGCAGCATAAGGCCAAGGTGACCCACCTGCTGGGACAGCTGGTTGAGGCGGGCCGCCTGATAAACCTCAAGGGGGCCTGGGGTCTGCCTGACAGCATGAATATGGTCACCGGACGCCTGGAGATCCAGCGCTCCGGAGTGGGCTTCGTCATCTGCGACGACAAGCGCCGCAAGGACATCTTCATAAACCCCCGCGACTTCGGCGAGGCCTGGCACGGCGACCGTGTGGCCATCGTGGTCACGCGCCAGCGCGGCCCCAGCTGCGAGGGTCGCGTGGTCCGGGTGCTGGAGCGTCAGAATCCCAACCTGCCGTGTCGCGTGGAGCGCCGCATCCGCCAGGGATTCTACCTGTGCCGCCCCACTGACCCGCGCCACAAGCACGCCCTGCTCCTGGAGCTGGAACCGGGCGTGGACGCCCCCACCCTGGGCGACGTGCTCACCCTGGCCGCCGGAGAGAAGCTCGACGAACAACTCTACGCCGGAGAGCTCATCGAGGCCCTGGGCAACGAGAACGACGTGTCCGTGCAGGAGCGGCTGGTAAAGCTGAACCACGGCGTGCCCGGCCCCTTCCCGCAGTCCTGCCTGGATCAGGCCGCCGGGCTGCCCTCCGTGCCCGGCGAGGCTGACTTTGCCGACCGAAAAGACATGCGCGGCGCAGGCTTCGTGACCATCGACGGCGTCAAAGCACGCGACTTCGACGACGCCATCCTGGTGGAGGCCGCAGGCAAGGGCTACCGCCTGTGGGTGGCTATCGCGGACGTGGGGCATTACGTGCCCGAAGGCTCCGCCCTGGACCGCGAGGCCATGGAGCGCGGCAACTCCTACTATTTCCCCCAGTCCGTGGAGCCCATGTTCCCGGAAGCCCTCTCCAACGGCCTGTGCAGCTTAAATCCCGGCGTGGCCCGTCTGGCCATGGTGGTGGAGACCGACTACTCCCAGGACGGCCACCCCGGCGAGAGCCGCTTCTATCCGGCGGTCATCCAGAGCAAGGCCCGCCTGACCTACTCACAGGTGAACCGGGCGCTTCTCCTTGGCGACGAGGCCGAGCGCGCCGCCATCTCCCACGTGATGCCCATGCTGGAAACCGCCGAGAAGCTGGCCCGCGCCATCCGCGCCCGCCGCTCCGAACGCGGCAGCCTGGATTTCGACCTGCCCGAGCCGGAGATCCTCTTCAACCTCCAGGGCGAGGCCGAGGACATCCGTCCGCGCGTGCGCCACTTCGGCCACCAGATCATCGAGGAATTCATGATCGCGGCCAACGAAGCCGTGGCCCGGTTCCTCACGGCCCACAAGGCCCCCCTGCCCTACCGCATCCACCCCGAGCCCGACCCGGACAAGCTGGAGACGCTCTTCGGGGTGCTCAAGCGCACGGACATCGGCCTGAAGCTCCCGGCCACGCCCTCCATCGAGTCGCTCCAGAGCCTGCTGGCCCAGGTGGAAGGCACCGAAATGGAGTTCCTGGCCAACCGGCTTATGCTGCGCTCCATGATGCAGGCCAAGTACAACATCTCCAACCAGGGCCACTTCGGCCTGGCCTCGGAGTGTTACTGCCACTTCACCTCGCCCATCCGCCGCTACGCGGACCTCATGGTGCACCGGGGCCTCAAAGCCGTGCTGGCCAAGCAGGAGGCTCCTGTCCCAGCCAAGCGCATGCAGGCCGTGTGCGAGCACATCAGCCAGCGCGAACGCGTGGCCATGGAAGCCGAACGCGAAATACTCAAGCGCATCACCGTGCTCTTCATGCGCGACAAGGTGGGCCAGACCTTCGACGGCGTCATCTCCTCCCTGGCCGACTTCGGCTTCTGGGTGGAGCTGACACAGGTGATGGCCGAGGGCATGGTGCGCCTCTCCACCCTCACCGACGACTATTACGCCCTGTTCCCCGAACGCCAGGAGCTGCTCGGCCAGCACACCGGACGCCGCTTCCGCCTGGGACAGGCCGTGCGCGTGGAGTTGACCGACGTGCAGCTGGGCAGGCTGGAGGTGAACCTCAAGCTGGCCGAGGACGGCGGCGTGCAGGGGCTCCCTCGCAAGCAGCACGGCAAGCTCACCGCCCCCCGCTCGGCGCGCAACGGCGAGGCGCCCAGGCCGGGCGGTGGCCGCAAGCCAGCCGGGAAGGCAAAGAGCACTAAGGGGGGCTATTTCGGCCAGACCAAGGGAGCGGCGAAAAAGCCGAAGGGACGCGGGAAAAAGTCGGATTAGGCGGGGACGCGGCGTGACGCGCTGATTGTTGTGAGAGCGATGCTGGAGCTTCGCCCCAGACCCCACCAGGGCTCCGCCCTGGACCCGCCAGGGGGATGATCCCCCTGGACCCTGCATTCGCTTCGCGGGCAGCACCGTTACTGTTCAGATATCTCGCAAGGAAGCCCTGAAACGCGCAAAGACGCGATTCAGGGCTCTTTTTCTGGAAATCGCCGCCGTCGGTGAAGGCTGGGGCTGGGGGTTGTGACGGACGCGCCAAGGACGGCGGGCGACGAACCGTCTTCCAATCGGTTCTAGCCCGCCCGCCAGGACACGAACGGGACAGCACCTTGCCGCCAGCCCCAACTCAACCCGCCCGCACATGACGCGAAACCTTCTTCAGGTCCTGTGCTGGAGATTGCGGCTCGGACTCATGAAATCAAAATAGAGCCTCCATCTCCCGCATACCCTGCAAAACCCTGACGATTTCAATGCCGTCCTCGACCGGAAGATAGAAGATGATGTAATTACCGACTGCGAGGCTTCGCAGCAAAGGCATAAGCTCATCCCGGCTTACGCCCATGCGTGGAAACTGTAAAAGCGCATTACAGCGCTGTTCGATCTCTCCAAGAAACCGGTCCGCACTGTCCGGATTGTCTTGGGCGATGTACCACCAGATATCATCAAGGTCGGCTTGCGCTTGAGGCCGCGCGAGTATACCCGGCATCATCGGCCTTCAGCGCGTTCGGCAGCAAGGCGTTTACGTCCGCGCGCCTTGATGCCCACAAAGTCCAGGGGCGTCACCTCGCCGCTATCCAGACCCTTTTGAATCTCTGCCCGCAACCCTTCAAGGCGCATGGCTCGATATCGGTCGCGCTCTTCAAGAAGGCGCAAACCTTCCCGCACGACCTCGCTTGCGGAGCCATAAAGCCCGCTGCCCACCTTGGCTTTGACCAATTCTTCAAGCTGCGGGGTAAGGGAAATGTTCATGGCAGTGACTCCTCTCGGGGACTCTTAATAACAAAGCTTGTCATTTTTTGTTATCATAGAACCGGGCAGCCCAAAAATCCATGCCTTTCTTCACACGTTCAGCAGCGAAGAGGCTTCGCAGACAACGAGGACGATGCTGGCGGCTGGGTGCTGTCACGGTCGGGTTCTGGCGGGCGGGACAGCATCCAGCCCCCCTTCCCAAACTCAACCCTTCCGCACACAACGCGAAGCGGAAAGCCGGGTGCAGGGGAGGCTTCTCCCCTGCCGGGTCCAGGGCAGGGCCCTGGCGGGTCTGGGCGGAGCCCAGCGGGTCCGGGCGGAGCCCGGCTCTCAACACGAAAAAGGCCCCGAAAACTATCGTTTCCGGGGCCTTGGCTGCGAAGCCGGGTACTACTCTTTTTCGGGCGCGTTTATGATGAGCTGCTTCACGCTGCCTGGATCGAACTGATAGCGGGCGGTCTTGACCCAGTAGAACTTGCCGTCAATGTTCCTGATGGTCCAGAAATCGAAGTCGTAGTCTTCGCGGCGGTCGCCGTACTCATTGAGGGCCAGCCAGCCGCTTGCGCCGTAGAAGCGTTCGGCGGTGGCCGGAATGGCTTTCCTGAGCACGGAGGCGTCCTCGCCGGAGGCCATGGCCGTGAAGGCGGCCAGCCAGACGATATCGTAGGCGACCACGGCCTGGGTGTCCACGAAGGCTTGCAGGCGTTCTTCCAGGCGCTTTTCCACCTCGGAATAGAGAGTCGTGCCGGTCTCGCCGTAGCGGGCGAAGGCCATACGCACCTTGGCCGCGAACTGGGCCACGGCCTGATCGGAGATGACGGAGCCGCGCAGGGACGAGTCATCGCCGCCGTACCATTTGGCATCGCCAAGTCCGGCAAGCTTTGCGGCCTCGCGCAGGATGCCCGCTGTCTGAGCACCGCGCGCGGCGACGATCACGGCCAGCTTGCTCTTGTCCTTGACCTGCTTGTCGATCTGGGCCTTGAGGTCGGCCACATAGCTGACGAACTGGTTCACTTCGGGGCGGAAACGCGTTCCGGCCAGCACCTGTCCGCCCTGGTTGGCGAACTGGCCCTTGATGTGCGTGATGAGTTCGTCGCCGTACATGTCGCCTTCCCAGATGGCGATGAGCTGCGTGCAGCCTTCCTGAGAAGCCAGCACGGCCAGGGCCTCGGCCTGATAGGCGTCAGCGGGGGAGAAGCGCAGCAGGTTGTCGGGCTTGCCCAGGTAGGGTCCGGCGCTGCCCTGCGAGAGGAGCATAATGTTGTTCTTGTTGGCGAAATCGAGGACGGCGTCCACTTCGTTGTCGCTGTAGGGGCCGATCACCACCCGCACCCCGGACACGGCCAGGGCCTTCAGGCGTTCCAGGGCTTTCGCGCCGGAGGAGGCGGTGTCCTCCACCTGAACGCTCACGCGTTCGGCGGAGCCGTTCTCGGCCAGATAGGCGTTGATGTCGGACACGGCCAGCTCAAGTGCGACTTTGGAGCTCTGTCCCTGGGCGGCCTGGGGGCCGGTGAGGGGCAGCAGCGCGCCGAGGATCAGCTTGCCGCCCGCGAGTTTGGACTTGGCGGGAACGGCCATGCCCTTCTGAGGCCTGATCTGGGCGGCGCCATCAGCAGCGGGAGCCTGGGCAGCGGCTGCCTTGCCCTTGGGGGCGGGAGCGGCTGCGGGAGCAGGCGCAGCCGTATCGGCTGCCGCTGCGGGCTGATCCAGGGGCATTATCTCGCCGGGCTTGGCGGCGGGCTTGGCAGCGGCTTTGGCCGGCTGCTTCGCGGGCTTGGCGGGCTGGGCCGGAGCGGGCGCGGCGTCAGGCGCAGCCGGGGCGTCCTGGGCGAAAGAGGAGATGGCCAGACCGAAAACAAATAGCATCAGGAAGAATACTGTTCTTGCCGAAGAGCCGACAGATCGCATCAAGCGCCTCCATTATGTTGGGAAAGCCTGCGCACCCAGGAAATCAACCACTACGAAATAGAGGTCCAGGGGGCAGACTTTTTCGTCAACCTCGGCGCAATGCGGCAATTCCGCTTCCGCAGCCACGCAGAGGGCCTCGTACACGCAGACCTGTTTGTCCGGTCCGAACAGGTCGCAGATTACACGATCAAGTTCCTTGAGTTCTTCCGGCGCAGTGCTCTCCAGGCTGACGCGCGCTCCACCGTCGAAATCGATGGAGAAATGCTCCAGGTATCGCGACGCTAGTTCCTGCATTCCGGAAATCCTCTTGATTGGTATAGACTGGAGCCTGCCAAAAGGAAACTTAAAAACGTGTACGGCCTTACTTCCCGATGCAAAATCCGTCAAAGACCGCGTTCAGGACGCCGTCCGGAGTGATCTCCCCGGTGATGGCGGCCAGATGGGCGCAGGCGGTCTCCAGGCGCACCCCGAGAAGATCGGGCGGAACGCCCGCTTCCAGGTCGGCGGCCAGTAGAGAGAGCTCTTCGCGGGCCTGTGCCAGCAGGGCGCACTCGCGGTCGTTGGGCACGGGCTCCGACTCGGGCGGTGCGGCATCCGAGCCCAGAAGCCGCGCGCGCAGGGTCCGGCACAGCTCTTCCAGGCCATGGCCGGTGCGGGCCGACACGCGCACCACGGAGAATCCGGCTTGCGCCAGCACAAGTGCGGGGTCGCGCCCGGCAAGCGGCAGATCGCACTTGTTGACCACGGCCAGGGTCCGGGCCGGGTCCAGACTGGCGAAGGTGCAATCACTGGAGAGCGCCCCGGAGAGTTCTGAAGGGTCGAAGTCCCTGGAACCGTCCACCACCAGCAGCACGGCCCGGCTCTCGCCCAGGAGGCGCGCGCAGCGCGACAATCCCTCGCGCTCCACCGGGTCGTCGGTTTCGCGCAGCCCGGCGGTGTCCACCAGCCGCACCGGCAGGCCGTCCAGGTCCAGCTGCTCTTCCAGAAAGTCCCGCGTGGTGCCGGGCACGTCGCAGACAATGGCCCGCTCACGCCCGATGAGCGCGTTCAAGAGGCTTGATTTTCCTGCGTTCACCGGCCCGGCCAGCACGGCAAGCTCCCCCTCGCGGAAAGGCCGGGCGCGCCCGTGCGCCGAGATCAGAAGGCCGATGTGGTCCATGACCTCGGTGAGCGCGGCCAGAAACCCAGGCGGGTCCAGGCACTCGCCCTCGTCCTCGGGAAAGTCCACGGCCAGGCAGATGCTCATGCGAAGGGCCTCCAGCCGGGAGCGCAGTTCGCCCACACGCCGGGCCATGAGCCCCTCCAGCCGGGAAAGCGCAAGCCCCGCCCCGGCCAGGGTGTCCGCCGCCACCAGTTCGGCCACGGCCTGGGCCTGGCTCAAGTCCATGCGCCCGGCCAGGAAGGCCCGCTTGGTGAACTCCCCCGGCGCGGCGTGACGCGCCCCCAGGGCCAGGGCAGCCCCCACCAGCGCGCGCAGGATGGCCGGGGAGCCGTGGCAGTTGAACTCCACCACGTCCTCGCCGGTGTAGGAGCCGGGGCCGGGCATGTACGCGGCCAGCACGTCGTCCAGGTGGCGGCCCGTGGCGTCCAGGAGCGTGCCGTGATGCAGCCGGTAAGGTTTGAACCCGGCGAAATCCGCGCGTGGGGAGCTGAAAAGGCGTTGCCCCATGCTAAAAGCATTCGGCCCGGAAAAACGCACGATGCCCACGCCGCCGCGCCCCGGCGGGGTGACCACGGCCACGATGGTGTCTTCAGCGCCCACGGACGCTCCTCCCTGCGGGCTTGATGTCCTCGTTCGAAGTGGCGTCCACTTGTTGAAAACGTGCTGACCACGTTCTGATATCACTGGCTTGCTTCATTATCGTGTCTTTACGTCTTTGCGGCTATGACGGCCTATTTTGTGGTGTGCTCGAACACGCCGTCCCAGTCCGGGCCGGGCGGCGCGGCTTCTAGGGCGCGGCAGCGGCTGGCGTAAAGCCCGTAGAGCTCCTGCCCGGTGTCGGCCTTCAGGGCTTCGAACACGGCCAGTGCCTCGCGGAAATTTCCCTGCCGGTACAGGGCCAGCCCTTCGTCCCAGCGGGCCAGTTCCTGCGCCAATTCTGGCGGGACAGCAGCAGCCAGCCCGTGCACGGTGTGGATGCTCACGGGTTCATTCTTGCCCTTCACCCGCACCCGATCCACTTCCTGCCACAAGAAGCCCGCGCCCGCGCTGTCGCGCACGGCTCCGGTGACCAGCACGCGCTGGTGGTAATACTTGGTGAGCCCCTCCAGGCGCGAGCACAGGTTCACGTTGTCGCCGATGATGGTGTAGTCGAACAGGTCCTCGGAGCCGAAGTTGCCCACGCGCACCGGGCCGTGGTGCAGGCCGATGCCGATCTGGATCTCGAACCCATAGCGCTCCCGGAATCCGACATTGAGCGTATCCAGCTCACGCAGCATGGAAAGTGCGGTCTCAACGGACTTTCGCGGATGGTCCGCCACGTCCAGGGGCGCGTTCCAGAAGGCCATGATGGCGTCGCCGATGAACTTGTCCAGGGTTCCGAAGCTGCCTGTGACCAGCCGCGTCATGGGAGTCAGGTATTCATGGAGCAGCGCCACCACCTGCGTGGGCGAGAGCTTCTCCGACATGGTGGTGAAGCCGCGCACGTCCGAGAACAGGATGCTCACATCCTTTTCCTCGCCGGTGAGCGTCAGTTTGCCCGGCTCGTCCACGATCTGGGACACAACGTCGGGGGACAGATAGTGCGAGAAGGCCCCCTGGATGAAGCGCTTCTGGCGCTCCTCGTTCAGGAACTTCAGGAACGTGAGTAGCGTGAAGTTGACGCCAAGGGCCATCAGCGGCGTCAGCGGCGACACGTACAGGTCCAGCCGGTTCATGCACAGGGCCGAGGCGTACCACATGCCGCCCCCGGCCAACAGGCTCAAGGCCCCCACCCAGAGTGAGCGGGTGAACATGAGCAGCACCGTGACCCCAAGGCCGAACGCGGCCAGCAGCATAAGCTCCAGGTACCAGGCGTCGATGGGGTGGCGCAGGTATTTGTCGGAGAGGATCATGTCCGCGATGGTGGCGTGGGCTTCCACGCCGGGAAACTCCTGGTCCAGGGGCGTGGCCCGGATGTCCTGGAGGCCGCGCGCGGAGGTCCCCAGGAACACGATCTTGCCTCGCAGGTCCGCAGCGGCCACGTCGCCGCGCATGACGTCCGCCGCCGAAATGTAGGGGAAGGTCCTGGCCGGGCCGCGATAGTCGAGCAGCAGGCCCCCGCGACGGTCCAGGGGCACCCTGCGCTTGCCCAGCTCCCCCATGTCCAGGGTTATGTCCATGTCCTGCCCGCCGTAGCCGTCCGGCGAGACGCTCAGCACCGCCCCCTGATCGCCAAAGGCCCGCATCAGCGTGGACACGGCGAGGCTCGGGAAGGCGGTCTGGTTGTAGGATACGGCCAGCGGCACCCAGCGCACGATGTTGTCGCGGTCCGGGAAGGAGTTGAAGAACCCGGCCCAGCCCCCGGAAGCGGCCAGCTCCGGCAGCGGGCACACGGCGGAATAGGCCTGGGCCAGCAGGAGCGACGCGCCCGCCGCGTCCTGGGAGCGGCGCACGGCAAGGCGCGGCGGCGGCAGCTTGCAGGCCTGCGCGGTGGCGCTGTCGCTGGCCTGATAGGTGAAGAAGTAGCCCAGCACGTATGGTCCGGCCCCGAGCATCCTGGCCAGGAGCCTGTCGTTGTCACGCAGGTCGTCGGGCAGACCGGTGAAGTCCATGTTCACGCCGAGAGACGCGAGCTTTTTGCGGATGCTCTCGGGCGAAGTCTGGTCGGGTTCGGCGAAGATGACGTCCATGCCCACGGCCAGCACGCCGTACTGCTTGAGCCGCCCCAGCAGCAGGGCCACCTGGTGGCGCGGCCAGGGCCACTGGCCGATCTCGGCCAGGCTCTTCTCGTCCAGGTCGATCACGGCCACATGGCCGGACTGCACCGGGCGGGGGCGCTGCTTCAGGAGGACGTCGTAGACCTTGTAATCGAGGAAGCCCAGCCAGGAGGGACTGGTCCAGTGGACGAAGGACAGCGCAACGGTCACCGCAAGCCCGGGCAGAAACAGCATGAGCCAGAGCCTTGGGTCGCGCAGGCGTCTGAAAAAGTCTTTGCCTGAAGAGTTTTTGGACTTGCGGGACACTTTCCACTCTCCACAAAATCGTATATGGCAGTCATTATGGCGGGCGGTGCCTCGAGGAAAAACCCAGCACCCGCCGCAATGTACACGATGGACGATCCCATACGCGTCAAAGGCCGCCTGGGCCGCATAATCGCACGCCTGGACCCGCAGAGCAAACGCCTGCTGCTGTCCGCCGGCGTGGGATACCTGCTGTGCATCTGGCAGGCCTTCTGCGTGAGCCCTCCCTGGCCGGACCTGGCCCGCGCGCCCGGCTCCAACGCATCGGACATGGCCGTGTCCGCGCTGAACCCGTCTTTAGCCCGCAAGGCCGTCTGGGACATGTTCCTGGGTGAGCCGCTCATCCCCGGTGAGGTGCGCGCCAGCATAGACTGGCAGTCGGTGCGCCAACCCGTGGCGCTGGCCTCCGTCAGCCCGGACGTCCCCGAAGGCTGGGCCAGGCGGGCCGAAACCACCCTGTGGGGGAAATCAAAGGCCGTGCTTCGCCCCACGCCCACCTACACCATGGCCTGTTTCATACCGCAGCAGCCCCGTGGAGCCAAGCCCGCGCACACGCCGACGCCGGGCACCCTGGCCGCGCGATTCGAGTCGGGCACGGACGGAGCGGCCTCCGTCGGGCATACGCCCTCTGCCGGAACCAGCTACGGCACCTTCCAGATTGCGGCGGGCACGCCCACTTTCGGAAACTTCCTGCGCTACCTGAAAGAGCGCGCCCCGGACCTGCACGTCAGGCTCTCCGGGCGCGGCCCGGCGGACACCGGCTCCACGGCCGGCTCGGTGCCCGCCGAATGGCGGCGCATCGCGGCGGAGAATCCCAAGCGCTTCGAGCGGCTGCAATACGAGTTCATCCAGGCCACGCACTATCGCCCCGCCGTGGCGGAGATCTATTCACGCTCGGGAATGGACGTGTCGGTCTTGTCCCCGGCCAGCCGCGAGGTGCTCTGGAGCACCGCCGTGCAGCACGGGCCGGGCGGCGCGGCGGACATCTTCGTGGCCTCGGTCGCGGCCATCAAGGGGCGCATCGTGGAGGAGCGGCGCGTGGTGCACTTCGAGAAGGCCCTGATCGAAGAAGTGTACAGGAGACGCCTGAGCTGCTGGGGCAACAGCCCCCTGGTGGGGCGCGGAGCCATGCTCTCGCGCTATGGCCGGGAAAAGACGCAAGCCCTGACCCTTCTGGACCGTCACTATTCCGGCACCTAGCCTAGTGTCGCGTTTGTGGGAAACATGAACATGTTCCCCACAAATAAAACAAATGGTTCTCTTGGGTTATGCTCACAAATTGTATGAACCTATTGTGAGGACGCCACACGAGTCTGTGTCGCGTCTTGAAGAATCGGCCAGCAGCCCCGGACTTGACCAACCGGAACCATTCGCCTTCTCCTCGAAAAACCGAACTTTCGCTACGCCGTCTCCGCCATCCCGGCGGGCCTGCCGTTTTCATCCAGGCCGGGCATGAAGGCCCGCATGGTGGGGTGGTCCGAGGCCAACGCCTCCTGGGCCGTGCCCGTAAACTCGATGCGCCCCTCGTCCAGGAGCGCCACGGTGTCCGCGATGGAGAACACGTCCGGGATGTCGTGGCTGACCATCACCGCCGTGAACCCGAAGGCCCGGCGCGACTCGTCTATCAGCTTGAACACGCCCCACTTGCGCATGGGATCAAGCCCCGTGGTGGGCTCGTCGAACAAGATGATGCGCGGCTCGGTGACCAGCGCCCTGGCCAGGGCCACGCGCTTCTGCATGCCGCCCGAGAGCTGCGAGGGGAACTTGCCGGGCATCTGGGACAGCTCCAGCTCTTTCAGCAACCTTTCCACGCGCTCACGCACCTGGGGCTCGGGCAGGTGCAGCTTCTCGCGAAGCGGCAGGGCCACGTTGTCGAATACGGAGAGGGAGTCGAACAGCGCCATGGCCTGGAACATATAGGACATCACCGATTTCAGGCCCCGGCGCTCGGCGTTGGACATGGTCCCCAGGGCCTTGCCCTCGAACCAGACGTCGCCGGAGTCGGGCCGCAGAAGCCCCATGATGTGCTTGAGCAGCACGCTCTTTCCCTCGCCGCTCTTGCCTATGACGGCGGTGAGATCGCCCGCCTTGATGTCCAGGTTCACGCCCGTAAGCACGGGGCGCCCCTGGAAGGACTTTTTCAGGTCTTTGATCTGGATAAGCGTTGTGGACACGTGAAGCCTCCGGGCCGGTTCATACCCAAGTGACCAGCAATTGCAACACGCGCGTGCCCAGGCCATGCGCGTGCGCCATGCGACAAATAATTGAATCCCCACCCCGTCCCTCCCCCCTCAAAACGCCGACCGCCCGGCAATATCAGCCCGAAAAGCGCCGCCGTACAGCGTCGGCACGAAGGTTGCTTACGTAATTTCGACCCCGGAGGCCTAAAGCGCCGGGAAACTCCTGCCGATAATCCATTCATGAGATGAATGGTTGAAGCAGGGCCTCACCGGGCATCACACTGAAATGACGGGACAATTTGAAATGCGGCAACATCTTGTTATCCTTTGCGAAAGCAAGTACGTTAAGCAAGTTCGGCGCTTTGCGGCCTTGCCGTCCGCGTTCACCTTACAAACGAACGGTGGTCCTGGCATATGTTTCTGGTGAACAAAACATACTACCGGCCAAGCAAGGCGGCGCGCTATCTGGCAATCCTGGACACCCTCGCCCAGGACAACCAGGTGAGCCAGAACGAGCTTGGTCGCCGCGCGAACCTTTCAGGCGCCATGGTGAACCAGTACCTGAAAGAGATGGCGGAGACGAACCTCATCGAGTTCGAACGGGTGAACGGCAAAAGTTTCCGCTACCTGCTTACCGACGAGGGCGAAGCCCGCCGGAGGACCATGTTCTCCAGTTTCTCGTCGGAAACGGTACAGATTTACACCGCCCTCAAGGCGGCCATCGTCCACAAGCTCGCCAACTTAAAGAGCCGCTCCCTGGTGAAGCTGGTTCTGTTTGGAGCCTCCGAGACCTGTGAGATAGTGCTCCAGGCCTTGCGCACCTCAGGCGGCTTCGAGGTGATGGCCCTGGTGGACAACGACCCGGCCAAAGCCGGCAAAACTCTCGGCGGGTACGTCATATCCCCGCCGGTGGTGCTCGACTCCCTGCGGCCCCAGGCCGTTGTGATTACCTCCTACGGTTGCCAGGAGGAAATTCACGGGCAGCTTCGAGAGCTTTACGGGCAGCACAACGTGGAGATTATACGCTTATGAAGACGCCCCCCCCCATCCAGCTCAAGTCCGGCGTTGCCATCGGGCATGGACGCCCCTGCTTCGTGGTCGCCGAAATCGGCAACAACCACCAAGGGGATGTGGCCATTGCCCGCCAGATGGTCCATGAGGCCGCCAAGGCCGGGGTCCAGGCCGTCAAGTTCCAGAAACGAGACATGAACGCCCTGTTCACCGACGAAGGCCTCCAGATGCCCTACGGCGGCCCCAACAGCTTCGGCAAAACCTACGGTGAGCACCGCCTCGCCCTGGAACTGTCCATCGAGGACATGGTCGAACTGAAGGAACTGGCCGAGTCGCTGGGCATGGTGTTCTTCGCCTCCGCCTGGGACCAGGTCAGCCTGTCCGAACTTTTGGACATGGGCGTGGAGGTCCTGAAGATCAGCTCCGCCGATCTGGTCAACGTGCCGCTGCTGCGTCAGGCCGGAGCCACCGGACTGCCCGTGATCCTCTCCACCGGCATGAGCAGCCTGGAAGAGATCGACCTGGCCGTGGCCGAGCTTCGCCGCTACCATGACAACATCGTCATCCTGCACTGCAACTCCACCTACCCCTGCCCTGACGAGTGCGTGGGCCTGCCCGTGATGGCCGAACTGGCCAAGCGCTACGGCCTGCCCGTGGGCTACTCCGGCCACGAGCAGGGCATCGGGCCGAGCGTTGCGGCTGCAGCGCTTGGAGCCTGCGTGGTGGAGCGCCACTTCACCCTGGACCGCACCCTGCGCGGCACCGACCATCAGGCCTCGCTGGACCCCGCCGGGTTCGCCAGCATGGTGGGCATGATCCGCGAGGCCGAGGCGGCCATGACCGTGTGCCGCAAGGAAGTCTCCGAACCGGAGCGCAAGGTTGCCGTGAAGCTGCGCAAGAGCGTGGTCTTCGCCCGCGACCTGCCCGCCGGGCACACCCTGGCTGAGGCCGACCTCACCGTGAAATGCCCCGGCCACGGCATCAGCCCCGTTCACTGGGACGATGTGCTGGGCCGCACCCTGGTCACCGCCGTGCGTCATGAGGATCTGGTCCAGTGGGACCAGCTTGCTCCGGCCATCAGCGCGCGCGGGAGCATCGTACGCGAGATGCCCCTGGCCCAGAGCCGCTAAACACACATCAGGAAACGGCGCGGACGCCAAGCCCATGACAGCCGCGATACCCGCGCATCGCGCCAAGCCTTCGCATCACGCAGCGCCTTGTTTCCAGGGCGCTGCGGGCCGGCCATGAAAGTCCTCCACTTCTCCATCACCCCCCTGGCGGGCATGCCCGTGCGGCTGGTGCAGGCCTTGCGCCGCCACACCGGCGTGGACGCCCGGCTGGTGGATCTCAAGCGTTTTGGCCTCTACGACCACGACCTCATTCTGTCCGAATCGCCGCAGGAGGCCCTGGATCTGGCCTGGGACGCGGACGTCATCCACCTGCACAACTACCTGGACTACGACTCCAAGGCCTTTGGCCGCATTGATTTCCGCGCCCTGGCCCAGGCGGGCAAGCGCGTGGTGCGCCAGTTCCACTCCGCGCCGTCGCTGGTGGCCGAGGTCATGGGCATCACGCCGGAAAAGCTCCTGGCCCAGGACATCCCCTGTCTGGCCATCGCCCAGTACCCCGAGCGGCTCTACCCCAAGGCCATGATCGTGCCCAATTTCGTGCCCGAAACCGAAGACGCCTACCTGCCCTCCTCCAAGACCCCGCGCTGGGACATCTTCTACAGCCCGACGAAAGACTTCAGCGCCTGGGCCGACCGCTGGAGCACCAAGGGCATGCCCGAGGCCACCGCCGTGATCGAGGGTGTGGGCAGGCGCACGCGCGCCGCCACGCGCATCGTCACCGGCCTGCCCTTGGCGCAGGCGCTGGAAGAGAAACGCGCAAGTCGCATCGTGGTGGATGATCTGGTCACGGGCAGCTACCACCTGACCGGCCTTGAGGGGCTGGCCCAGGGCAAGTGTGTGCTGTCCTACCTGGACGAGCGCTCGCTCATGCTGCTGCGCCGCTTCTCGGGGAGCGACACGCACCCCTTCGTCAACGTCCGCCTGGAGGACGCCGGGGAGGTGCTGGAGCATCTGGTGGCGCAGCCGGAGCTCACCCGCGAACTGAGCGTGCAGGGACGGCGCTGGCTGGCCGAGTACTGGCCCGAGGAGCGCATGATCCGCCACTACGAGCGGGTGTACGAGCTTTTGCTCGAAGACCCGCGTCTGGTGGCGCGCCAGCCCGACCTGTCGCTGGAATCACGCTCCAGGTATTTCCTTTTCCACACCCTTCCCGACCTGATCTATAGGTCCAGGGCATCGGCCTGGACAAACTCCGCCTGAGCGCCTAGCTTCCCGATCCTGACAAACCCGCCCCTGTGTTCCGGGGGGACGCCGCCGCCACCTTTCGACCCCACGACCGAGCCAGGTGTTGCGGAGGCAGTGGACGTCGGCCATACGCCAGTGACCTGGAATTCGCTCCCTGGCCCGCGCGGCGTCTGGCAGCATCCATCCGAATCTGACATCAGGCCTGGAGGATCACCCATCATGTCCATCGACCGTCGTTCGTTCGTGACCGGAGCCTGCTGCGGTGCGGTCGCCGTTGCGGCAGCCGGAGCCGCCCTCCCCTTGCTGTCGCCATCCGTCAGCGCAGGCGCGGATGCGCACCAGCCAGCCGTGCTTCCCGCAGGTGCGGACCCCGCCGCCTACGCCAGGGAGCGTTTCCTCTCCCACTGGAACTGCACCCAGGCGGTGTTGGAATCCCTGTCCGGACACGCCGGAATGGACGCCGAAGCCCTCACCCGCATCACCACGCCCTTCGCGGCTGGCATGTGGAACGGACTGACCTGCGGCGCGGTCACCGGAGCCATGATGGCCCTGGGGATGCGCTTCGGGCGCGCAAGTGACGGCGACGGCAAGGCCACGGACGTGACCAAGGTGAAGATGCGCGAACTGGCCGCAGCCATGCGTGCGCAATTCGGCAACCTCGACTGCTCGGCCCTGCTGGGGGCAGACATGGCCACGGACGCGGGCGTCTCGCAGGCTGCGGGCAAGGGGCTCTTCAAGTCCAAATGCCCGCTGCTGGTGGAGGCCGCCGTGAAGGAAGCGGCCAAGCTGATGTCAACATAACACCCAGTAATTGCTAGGTATTACTGACATAATCTCCCTCCCACTGGACAGCCTCCCTCTTGGAGGTATATGCTGCGTGACGTGTTGTGTTGTGCGAAAATCGGCAGGAGTTGGCAGGGCAGGCAGCTGCTGAAGCAGCTTCGCCTCTTCTGCACTGGCACAAATACCCCTTGAGACAAACAAGGAGTATCTTCATGAATATGTTTCCTCCAGAAACTGTTCTTGGAGCGTTCAGGTATCTGCATTCGCTTATCAGACGCAAGCAGCTGGCGGTCGCGGGAAGCTGCCTCCAATGCGGAAAATGCTGCGAGAGCCTCTGCATCAGTGTGGACGGCGGGTTCATCGAGTCCGAATATCAATTCCGCGAAGCCTGCGCAAAAGACCCGCGTTACGAGCGCTTTGTCATTACCGGGCAGGATAGCTTCGGCCCGCTGGTGTTCAAGTGCTCCAGCCTTGTGGCCAACAGGTGCGCCGACTACGGCAACAGGCTTGAATTCTGCTCGAACTACCCCACGACGAATCTTTACTTCACGGGGCGCAACGTATTGCCGGGCTGCGGTTTCCGGTTCTCCTACGAATGACCGCGCGTGTTGCCGCTACGATGTTTCCGCAAAAGAAGAAGGCCGCTCAGAGGAGCGGCCTTTCGCATTTCGGATTGTCTTCCGGGAATAAAGGCACTGCGTTGCGCCTGGGAAAGCAGAGATATGTCGACTCAGACCATAGCCAATGCCGCTCCGCAACGACAGGAACGACTTTCCCGGATGCAGCGGACTACCGGGCCGCCCGCAATGCCGAGCGTCTGGCCTTCACGAACTCGATGATGCCGGGCATGATGGACACAATGATGATCAGGTAGATCACCTTGTTGAAGTTCTTCTCCACGATGGGCAGGTTCCCCACCAGATACCCAAGGCCGATCAGGCCGCCGATCCACAGTATGCCACCGCCCACGGAGTAGGCCAGGAACTTGGTGTAGGTCATCTTGCCTATTCCGGCCACGAACGGCGCGAAGGTGCGCACGATGGGCATGAACCGGGCGATCACCAGAGTCTTGCCGCCGTGCTTCTCGTAAAAGGCGTGGGTCTTTTCCAGGTGTTTCTTGTTCAGGAGTCTGCTGTCCTCCCGGTTGAACACGGCTGGCCCGGCGGTGCGCCCGATCCAGTAGTTGGTGTTGTCGCCAAGCACCGCAGCCGACATCAGAAGCCCCGTGGTCAGGAGAGGGTCCAGGCTGCCAGCGCCGCAGAAGGCTCCGACGATGAACAGCAGGGAGTCGCCGGGAAGAAACGGCGTGACCACAAGCCCCGTCTCGCAGAAGATGATAAGAAACAGCACCAGATAGGCCCAGGCCCCATAGTTGGTGACGATCATCTCCAGGGTTTCCTTGACGTGGCCGAGCATCCAGACGAACTGGGACAGGATTTCCATGCATTGTCCTTGATAGTGTGAGAATAGGGAGAAGAGCCTCCCCGGCGCGGCCTACATAAGGCTGCTTTGCCCGGCAGGCAAGCAGGAAGTGATCCGCACGTTCGGGAGAGGCCGGGGAAATCCGGGCAGCCTGGACGATCAGGCGCATCCGGCAATACCGGCAAATCGGGGAACGGACAGGCCAAACCTGCCCTGCACGTCATGCAGAGCCCGCAACGCCGGAGCATCCGGACAAGCCTCCAAACGCCGTGCGACGGGCCGACTTCCTGACCGCACGGCTCAAAGCCGGAACCAGGACATGACCGTCGCCCAGCAAGGAGATATCATGAACGATACAGGCTATCTGCTTCCCCGCATCGGAACCATCGTCACCCCTTACGACAGGATGGAGGACATCCCGCGCCAGTCGTCCCTGGCGGCTGATGTGCTGGGCCGGGCCGAGGTGTTTCCGGAGTATGCGCAGGGCCTGCTTACGCTTGAGGAGTGCAGCAAGGTCTGGCTGATCTTTGTGTTCGACCTGGCCAAGCCCGTGGAACTGATAACCACCTCCCGCGAGGACGCCCGCGTGCGCGGAATCTTCGCCACACGCTCACCGCGCAGGCCCTCGCGCCTGGGCATGAGCGCGGTGGAGGTAGTGTCCGTGAGCGAAGGCGTGGTGGTGTTCCAGGGCGTGGACATGCGAAACGGCTCACCGCTTCTGGACATCAAACCCTGTTTCGAATGCTGACGCGCCCGACGGCTGAACGTGAAAGCCCTGCGGACGCCAGACTGACGGACGCAGGGCCGATGATAACATTTCGGCGCGCTGTGAACACGTTTTCCGGGCATCCGCCCAGGAAGCCGTCTACTCCACGGTGAGGTGCTCGGCCTTGCCCACGGCCTCGGCCTTGATGCGGTTCAGGGCGTCGGCCAGGGTAGGAACCACATTCTCGCGGATGTCGCCCGCCACAATGATGAACAACACGTCGTCGCCGGGAACGAACGTGCCGGAGTTGGCCTTGGCCGTCACCGAGAAGATGCCGGGCCGCTGGGACAGCTCCTGGCAGATGGCGTCAATCTTGGCCAGGTCCGGCTTGATCTCCAGCCGGTCCACCGGTTTGCCGCTCTGGCGCTGGGTGCCGCGCACCACGCCGTTATGTACCAGCAACATGCCCACCTTCTCGGCGAAGCCGGGCGTCTTCTTCAACTCGGCGATTGCCTTGGAAATATCCATGTAGACCTCCGTGGTTGGGTATATTCTACAGGAGAAAGCCGCGCCGTGCCAAGAGGCTTTGGCGCGTTCCTGGGCCGCGCCCGAAAAATAGAGACCGGGGCCTCGCGGCCCCGGTCCAATATTTCGTGATCAATTCGTCTTCGCCATCATCCAGGCGTGTCCCGGCGAGAACTCAATCCCACTGTACAATCCAAGACAACACTGAATAAAATCCATACTTCTAGACTGTTATCCAGTCAAAGTTCATGCAAAGCGACCTGGCAACAACCCCGCTAACAAGTAGTCTGCGGGCAATGGCATGGCCCGATTGGGGTTTCCAAAGGGCGCAGCCCTTTGGCCGCCGGAGGCTATTCCTACTTCAACGTACAAGCCTAAACCAAAAGAACCATAACTCTAATTATTGAAAACACTTCATGTTTTCAAAAACGCGCCATTAGCTCCCCTTCTTCAGCCCTGCGTACCAGCCGCTGGCCTGCTCCAGGATGGAGTTTATGCGCCCGACCATCTTGTGGGGGTCGGACAGGTAGCCCTCCAGCAAGAGCGCCGACTCGTACAGCTGCTCCGTGGCCTGGTCGATGAACGGGTCCTTGGGGTCCGCGCCGTAGATGGCGATCAGATTGCGCGTCAGGGCGTGGTCCGGGTTCAGCTCCATGATCTTCTCGGGGGCCGACTCGTCCTTGTTCATCATGCGCATGAGGCGCTGCATCTGGGAGCTCATCTGACCGTCTGCGGCCACCAGGCAGGAGGGGCTGGATTTCAGGCGCTGCGAGCCGCGCACGTCCTTGATGCGATCGCCCAGTACTTCCTTCATGCGGGCCAAGAGCCCCTCGAACAGAGTGGTCTCTTCGAGAGTCAGCGCAGCCGGAGCCTCGCCAGTGTCCGGAGCGTCGTCGAACCCGGCAAGGTCCTTGGCCTGGGCCTGCTCGGCGGCCTTGAAGGCGAACTCCTTGAAGTCGCCGATGGATTCCAGCACGAACTCGTCCACCGGCTCGTACAGGTAGAGCACCTCAATGCCCTTGCGCCGGAAGATTTCCAGGTGGGGGTTCATGTCCAGGGCCTCGCGGCTGGAACCCGACAGGTAGTAGACGGTCTTCTGGCCGTCTTTCGCGCGGGTGACGTAGTCGGCCAGGCTGGTCAGCTTGTCCGGGCCGTCCAGGGCCGAGGAGTCGAAGCGCAGCAGCTCGGAATAGGCCTCGCGGTTCAGGAAGTCGGAGTAGCCGAGCTTGAAGATCTTGGCGTGCTCCTTCCACTGGGCCGCGTAGCCCTCGGGGTCGGAGGAGGCCTTCTTGCGAAGACGCGAGAGGATCTCCTTGGTGACGGCCTGGGCGATGCGGCGCAGCATGGCGTTCTGCTGCAAGGTCTCGCGGCTTAAGTTCAGCGGCAGGTCCTCGGTGTCCACCACGCCCCGGCAGAAGCGCAGGTACTCGGGCAGGAGCTCGGTCGCATCCTTGGCGATGAGCACCCGGCGCACGTAGAGGTCCAGGCCGCGCTCAAGCTTCTGGAAGCCCAGGAACTCCTCGGACTTGGCGGGCACGAACACCAGGGCCGAGAACTGCACCGGCGCGTCCACGTTCATGTGGATGGTCTCGATGGGGGCCTCAGGGTCGTGGGTCAGGAAGGTGTAGAACTCCTTGTACTGCTCGGCGGTCACGGAGGTCTTGGGCTCACGCCACACCGCCGGGACTGTGTTCACCCGCTCGCCGTCCACAAGGATGGGGAAGGAAATAAAATGGGAGTGGCGGTTGATGATGTCCTTGATGACGGCGGGGTCGGCGTATTCCTTGGCGTCGTCCTTCAGGTGGATCTCCAGGGAGGAGCCGCGCGTCACCTCGCCCTCGGCCTGGATCAGCTCATAGCCGCCCAGGCCGTCGGACACCCAGACCCAGGCCGCTTCGCCAGACTCGGGGGTCTCTGCGGACTTGGTGGTCAGCACAACCTGGCGCGCCACCATGAACACCGAGTAGAAGCCCACGCCGAAGCGCCCGATGATGGAGCTGGCCTTGGAGGCGTCGGAGCCCAGGGCGTTCAGGAAGTCCTCGGAGCCGGAGTGGGCGATGGAGCCGATGTTCTCCACCAGCTCGATCTCGGACATGCCGATGCCTGTGTCGGCGATGGTCAGCACGCCGTTTTCCTTGTCCGTGGTGATGCGGATCTCCAGGGGCAGTTCGGCGTCTGCCACGGCGCTGCCGCTGCTCTGCCTGAAGCGCAGCTTCTCCAGGGCGTCGGAGGCGTTGGAGATCAGCTCGCGCAGGAAAATTTCTTTATTGGTGTAGACGGAATGCGTAATGATATCGAGCAATTTGACGATGTCGGCCTTGAACTCGCGCTTCGTGACCTTCTCGTTTTCAGACATGTCTCAACCTCTTCTTCTGCTTTTGTTTGGTTCTTTCCGTGCGAACGGTTGCGCCTGACGATTCTGGCCTGCCCGACCGGCAGGGCGGAACTAGCCTCAGGAGAAGCCGCCCGGAGTGCACCCGGTGGGAAACGGACCGGGGGCGAAAGGCGTGGCCGCACCCTTGTCCGACGTCTGGCCGCACACCGGCGACAGGATTCGCAGGGCGCCGGGCTTGCCGCACACGGGGCAGACAGGGGCCTCGGTGGCGGTGGCGCTCATCAGTTCCTCGAAACGGCTGGCGCACGCGGCGCATTGGTATTCATAGAGGGGCATGACGGGTCTCCTGGCTGAGATGTGTAGTCAACCGAGTACCTTAAACAGCGTTGCCGCCCTGTCAAGGCCCAGCCCCTGATTGGCCTTTCCGGGCACCCGTCAGGCCGCGCCCGAAGTGGTGTTGACCGCCAACGGGCCGGAGCATATATGAAATAGGATGTTCATTCTCTCCCGAAGGCCTTGACCGCTTCCGGGGTGTGATTATTGTAAACTTTTACGACGCAACTACTCAGAAAGGAGGACAAAAGCATGGTCATAGACTTCAGTCCGTTCTTCGGACAGCAGACGCCGCTCGACCGGATCTTCGAGGCTTTCTGGTCGCCTTCCATGTCCATATCCCAGCGCCCCTACGCCTATCCTCCCGTGAACATCTCCGAGGATCAGGAGAACATCACCGTGCGCTGCGAACTTCCCGGCATGGACATCTCCGAGATCGACCTGACGCTCACCGAATCGTCGCTGGTGGTCAAGGGCGAACGCCAGCCCGCCAAGGGCAAGTACTACCGCCAGGAGCGCCCCACCGGCGCGTTCCAGCGGGTGGTGAACATCCACTCCCCCATCGACCGCGAACGCGTGACCGCCAAGATGAAGGACGGGCTGCTGGAAGTGGTTATCCCCAAGTCCGAATCGTCCAAGCCAAAAAAAATCTCCATCGATATCGCCTGATAGCGGAGGAACAGAACAATGATCGAAGAAACCAGGACCGAGGAAAAGGGCCTGCCCCGCGCCAAGCCCGCCACCGACATCGTGGAGACCGCCGACGGCTTCTACATCTATATGGATATTCCTGGCGTCTCCAAGGAATCCCTGATTATCGACCTGAACGAGGACGAGATCAAGGTGTCCGGCAGGACCGCGTACCCCTCGCCCGACGGCGAGAAGCTGATCCATGTGGAGTTCGGCAACGGCGAGTACTACCGGGGCTTCACCCTGTCGCACATCGTGGACAAGGCCCGCATCAAGGCCAACGTGAAGAATGGCGTGCTGGAGCTGCATCTGCCAAAAGCCGAGAAAGCCCAGCCGCGCAAGATCGACATCCAGATGGGCTAGCAGCCTGCTGTAAACGGAGGTACGTATGCTGGAACAATTCTTCCCCGCACTGCGCAAAAGCGACCCGGCCGGAAGGTTCCCATCCCCCTTCGAGGCCATGGAACGCATGATGCGCGAACCCTTTTCGGGTTTTGCAAACATGAAGGACATCACTCCCTCGGTTGATGTCATGGAGACCGGGAGCGAAGTGCTGGTGAGCGCCGAACTGCCCGGCGTGGAACCCAAGGACGTGGAGCTGACCCTGGACAATGGCGTGCTGACCATCCGGGGCCGCAAGGGCGAAACCAGCGAACACAAGAACGGTGAGACCGTGCTCGCGCGCGAGATCCGCTACGGCAGCTTCACCCGCTCCCTGGCCATGCCGAGCGGAGTGCTGGCCGACAAGGCGTCAGCCAGCTTCGACAAGGGGGTGCTGAAGATCACCATCCCCAAGTCCGAGGACGCCAAACCGACGCGCGTGCCCATCGGGAGCTAGTGTTGCGTCCTCAAAATCCGTCCATACGGATTTTCAAGACAAACAGCCAAAACCATTTGTTTTAATTTTGAAAAACATATTCATGTTTTTCAAAATCGAGACACTAGTGCCGATTTCTTGAAAAGCACGAACATGCTTTTCAGGATAACAGCAGCAAGTACAGAGTTCGTGTCCCCCCAATACTTATATATGTATTGGGGGGACACGACTTTCATTTTCTACTCACACGCCTGGACGAAGAAGATTTCAGCGTTTGCGCTGAATGCGGATGCGACATCCCCTTGGGCAGACTTCTGACAATGCCAGAGGCTCCCAACTGCGTAAATTGTGCCGAAGGACGACACTTCAACCAGGAATTATTTCAGTCACACGTGTTATTCGTACTCTCTTTCAGTCATGAAACGCACATTTTTCCATTTTTCAAGAATACACTTCAAGTTCCAATCACTACTCGCCAGATATGCAAGCTTATTCTCTGTATCAGTAAACAAATACCGAGAGTTATCGCTTTCAAACTCTTTCTTAGTCTTCTCACTATCGAAATGAAGCCACCGTGCTGACACATAATCAACATGGTCGCAAAAAATTTCAACATTATATTCTCTTGCCAGACGCTCAATGGTCACATCAAACTGCAACTCACCAACAGCACCCAAAATATATTCATTCCCTTGAACTGGCCGAAAAAGTTGCACTGCCCCTTCCTCAGCTAATTGATGCAACCCTTTTTGCATCTGCTTTGCCTTGAACGGCTCCTTCAACCTGACCCTACGGAAGAGTTCTGGCGCAAAACTTGGGATGCCTGTAAATTTAAGCAATTCCCCTTCTGTAAAAGTATCACCGATCTTAATCGTTCCATGGTTGTGTATCCCAATGATATCTCCCGGCCAGGCCTCCTCGACCAGAGTTCTGTCTTGAGCCATAAATAAAATGGGATTGGCAATCGTAATATTTTTCTGTTGCCGATGATGACGGACTTTCATCCCTCTCGTAAAATGACCAGAGCATACACGGAGAAATGCGAGACGATCTCTATGCGCTGGGTCCATATTGGCTTGAATTTTGAAAATAAACCCTGAGAATGTCAATTCATCTGGTGAAACACTGCGAGTTGTCGTTGGCCTGACCAATGGAGCGGGAGCAATGTCAACCAACGCATCAAGGAGTTCTTTAACGCCGAAATTGTTCAATGCACTGCCAAAAAATACTGGGGTTTGGCTTCCCTTAAGATAGTCACTAAGTATAAATGGCGAGGCGGCACCCTCAAGGAGGGCGACATCCTCTCTCAACCCCTCTGCCTGAGAACCCAGCAAACTCTCTAGAGCAGGGTCTGACAGACCGAATGTCGAAAATACATCATCTTCAGAACATATCTTCCCAGGAGAAAACAAACAGAGCTCTTTACGATATATGTTATATGTCCCTCTAAAGTCTTTCCCCATCCCTATTGGCCAAGTCATCGGCGCACACTCGATCTGAAGCAAGTCCTCGATTTCAGACAATACACTAAATGGAGGCATACCTTCTCGATCGAGCTTATTTATGAATGTCAATATCGGAGTATTGCGCATTCTACATATTTCCATAAGCCTTTTCGTTTGCGTCTCCACACCTTTCACATGATCAATAACCATAATGACGCTGTCTACCGCAGACAAAACTCTGTATGTGTCTTCAGAGAAATCTTTGTGTCCAGGCGTATCAAGAAGATTGATTTCTGTATCTCTATAACTGAATCTCATAACCGAGCTCGTAACAGAAATTCCTCTTTCTTGCTCAATCGCCATCCAGTCACTCGTCGCATGCTTTGATGTCTTGCGCGATTTCACTGCTCCAGCCATCTTAATCGCACCACCAAACAGCAACAGCTTTTCAGTCAATGTTGTTTTACCCGCATCAGGATGGCTGATTATTGCAAATGTTCTTCTGCGAGAAATTTCACTCTGAATTCTCTTAGTCTTCAATATATCTGACATTTGCAACACACCTCTATGGCTATGACTTGGCGTTATGGAGCAACAAACAAAAACAGCACGCACTCGAATGCATGCTTAAGTCGTTATGGCACTGGAAAATCAGGGATTAACAGATAAAAACGAGGAAACCAGCTGCGAGGTTGAGAAAGCTATCAATTTGTACCGCATATTTTCACCTACTAAAATCAAATCACGATGTCCAGTGACATAACAGCCATGTCATACGCTGCTGGCGAACGTGACCCGACTGTACTGCCCTCGCCCGGTTAGCCAGCGTGAAAGACGGCCCTGACAAACCCCACGGGAGAGTCGCCGTGCGTCCGCTTTCCGTCAGTCGGCCTGTCTGCACGCAAGTCGGCAGTTATGGTCGATGAGGTAATCTCTCTGAAAGACTGACGACTTATGTTGACGCCGCGACCAGACGCGAAACACCCGTTCAGGCCGGGCCGGGAGAACATACCGGCCCGATAGTTTTGCTGCGACGCGCAAACGTCACGCGCCGCCGCTGGACAACACGCCGGATTTATCGCATAGGATCATCAAGAATATTTATTGCAGTGAGATACCAGCAATGAGCACCAGCGCGTACCACGTCGTCCTGACCAGAAACGAAGTCGGCTTCTTTGCCCACTGTCCCAGCGTGACCGGCTGTCATGGCCTTGGAGACACTCCCGAAGAGGCCCTGGCCGGTTTCAAGGCGTCCCTGGAATTCTACGTCCAGACCCTGCCGGACGCCCAGGGCCGCGACCTGCTGAAAAACGTGAACCTCGGCCTGCACGAAGGGCTTTCCGGCCATTGCGCCCAGGCACGCTGAGTCAGCCACCGGACTGTCAGGCCCGAACCCGCGTAACACCCTGGCCGAATCTAGCGTATTGCTTGCGCTCCCCGTGCCCGGCGTGATCATTTCCCGCCCTGGAGATCCCCGGGAGCAGCGGCCACACACTGCGAACGCCTGCGCCCCTGATCGCGCCCCAACCTTTCCGGCTCCGGTTTGCAATGCCGGGTCATTTATCCTATCCTGACGTTTCCGGTTTGCCGCGATTCCTCCCGTCCGGCCCCGGAATATTCTGTTTCACCCGAGGATACCGGCATGCAGCTTCTCGACGGGAAGGCTACCGCACTCTCCATCCGCCAGGCACTCGCCACGGATGTCGAACGGCTTCAGAAAATCCACGGACGCGCCCCGCATCTGGCGGTGGTCCTGGTAGGCGATGACCCCGCCTCCCAGGTCTACGTCCGCAACAAGGAGCGCGGCTGCGCCGAGGCGGGCATCACCTCCAGCGCCCACCGCATCGACGCGGACGTCAGCCAATCCTCCCTGGAGGCGCTGGTCCGCGAACTGAGCGCCAACGACGAAATCGACGGAATCCTGGTGCAGGCCCCCCTGCCGCGCCATCTGGACCTGCTGGCCGTGCAGTCCCTGGTGGACCCCGACAAGGACGTGGACGGGTTCCATCCCGTCAACGTGGGCAAGCTGTGCATCGGGCTGCCCTGCCTGATGCCCTGCACGCCCGCCGGTGTCATGGCACTTCTCAAGCATTACGACATCTCCTGCGCAGGCAAGAAGGCCGTGGTCATCGGCCGCTCCAACATCGTGGGCAAGCCCATGGCCCTCCTGCTGGCCAGGGCGGAACCCATGGCCAACGCCACTGTTACCATCTGCCATTCGCGCACGCCCGACCTCGTGGGCGAGTGCCGCTCAGCCGACATCCTGGTGGCGGCCATCGGTCGGGCCAAGTTCGTCACCCGCGAGATGGTCAAGCCCGGCGCGGTGGTGGTGGATGTGGGCATCAACCGCACTGAGCAAGGCCTGTGCGGCGACGTGGACTTCGAAGCCGTGAAGGACCTGGCCTCGGCCATCACCCCCGTGCCCGGTGGCATCGGCCCCATGACCATCGCCATGCTGCTGGCCAACACCGTGAAGGCCTACACCTGGCGCATGGAGCGCTAAAAGGCGGCGCGATGGCACGTGTTTTCCAGACATTCGCGACCGCAGCGCTGGCCCTGCTCCTCTGGAGCGGGGCCGGGTTCGCGGCCAGCCTCACCGTGGCAAGCCCGGCCTTCAAGGACGGCGACAAGATGCCCCGGTCGGCGGGATGCGAGGGGGGGGACCACTCCCCGACGCTCAGCATACACGGAGCCCCGGCAGGGACGAAAACCCTGGCCATCCTCATGACCGAGCAGGATTCGACGAAACCAGGCACTGCCTTGTGGATGGCCTACAACATCCCGGGAACCACGGCCACCCTGCCCGAGAACCAGCCCCGCACCCGCCAGATGAAGGGTGAAGGCCTGCAACTGCAAGGCCCCGGAGGCAAGATGGGCTACAGCGGCCCCTGCCCGCCCACGGGACTGACCCGCCGCTACGTCATTGAAGTGTTCGCGCTGGACGACGCCCTGGACCTGCCTGAGAACGCCACCAAGCAGGAGTTCCTGCTGGCCGTGGAGGGCCACATCCTGGCCAAGGGCAAGCTGTCCGGAAAATTCAAGAAATAGCCTGATTTCCCGAATGGCCTGCACGGTCTGGCCTGTTCCTGTCAGCCGGACCGCCGGGTTGTCCCATGTCGGCCACATCGGCCCGGCTGTGCGGCCTTCGCATCCCCGGTTGATTCTCTTTTCCCGGAGTGATTCCCGCGCCCCTCCACGCCAATACAGGCGACGATTGTCGGCGAGGTATCCACTCCGCCTCGCCGGAGCCATTTCTTGACAAACACGCTCCCTAGCGCCGATAGAATTTCCATGCTTGCAAATCATCCCGGCGTTTGCCTCCGGCAGTAAACCTCTATGCCATGAGAAACGTTCACCAGTACCAGGGACAATCTCCAGTGCGGCGCTCCTGGTTGGTTCGGGCGATCGCTCCGGCAATGCGTAGTCTGGCGCGCCGCTGTGCTTTCACGCTTCTCCTGGCTTTATCCTGTCTTCTCTGCCTGCCCCAGGCGCGAGCCGCCGATTCGAAGAACACCTCCCACGGCCAGCCCTCGCTGGTCCGGCTGCAACTCAAGTGGAAGCATCAGTTCCAGTTCGCCGGGTATTACGCCGCCATCGAAAAGGGCTTCTTCACCAGGGAGGGCCTGCGCGTCGAATTGATCGAAGGCGTTCCCGGCTTCACCCCGTCCGAGCGGCTCTTCACCGGACAGGCCGAGTACGCGGTGGATTCCACGGCCATCCTCCTCCAGCGACAGAAAGGCCGGAAGGTGGTGGCCCTGGCGGCCATATTCCAGCACTCCCCCAACATCGTCATGACCCGGCGCGACAGCGGCCTCACCACGCCGCAATCCCTGATGGGCAAGCGGATCATGTTCACCGACCCCACGGACCCGGAATGCCGCGCCATGCTGGCCAACGAGGGCGTCCTCCCCAGGGATTACACCACAGTACCCCACTCATGGAGCATTGACCCTCTGATAAACGGCACGGTGGACGCCATGTCCGCCTACCTCACCAACGAGCCTTTCCTCATGGAGCAGCGCGGGGTCGCGCCGGGCATCCTCTACCCAAACCATTACGCCGTGGACTTTTACGGGGATTGCCTCAGCACGTCCGAGGCTGAAATTACCGAGCATCCGCGCAGGGTCGAAGCCTTCCTGCGCGCCGTGGGCGACGGCTGGCGTTACGCCATGGCCAACCCCGAGGAGATCGCGGACCTGATCCTGGCGCGCTACCCCACCTCGAAGACCCGCGAGGAACTGCTGTACGAGGCCGAGGCCATGCGCAAGCTGATTCTTCCCGAAATGGTGGAGATCGGACACATGAACCCAGCGCGCTGGGAACACATCGCGCAGACTTACGAGCGCCTGGGCATGCTGCCTCACGGATTCAGCCTGGAGGGCATGCTCTATCCCGAATTCAAGCAGGCCCAGGAGGACCGGGAGCGCCACACCGTAAACACCTTCCTGGTGGCGTCAGGCGTGGCCGCGCTGCTCGCTGCATCGGGCGGGGTGGTCCTGCTGGTCTTCAACAAGCGCCTGAGCCGCAAGGTGGCCGAACACACACGGGAACTCAAAGAGTCGCGCGATTTTTTCCAGAACGTCATCAACAGCACCTCCGACCCCATTTTCGTAAAAGACGCGAAGCATCGCTACGTGCTGACCAACGACTCCACCGCACAGTTGTTCGGCAGGAAACCCCAGGACGTCGTCGGGCTCACGGACTTCGACATCTTCCCCTTGGAACACGCCGCAGTCATCAGGAAGAAGGACGAAGCCGTCAGGGAAAGCGGGCATGAAGACCTCTTCGAGGAATGCCTGCCGGACAGCAACGGCTCCATGCGTAACTTCCTGACCAGGAAAACGCCCTACACCGACAGCACCGGCAAGGCCTTCATCCTCGGCGTGGTCCGCGACATCACGGAGTTCAAGCGCATGCAGGACATGGTGGTGCAGGCCGAGAAGATGATTTCGCTTGGGGGGCTGGCCGCCGGAATGGCCCACGAGATCAACAACCCGCTGGGCATCGTCATGCAGTCCGCCCAGAACCTGCACCGCCGCCTCTTCGAGAGCCTGGACGCCAACCGGCAGGCCGCCATGGAGCTGGGCCTTGATTGCGAGGCCATGGCGGCCTACATGCGCCGTCGGGGAATCCTGGACGCAGTGGGCGACATCCGCGAGGCCGGAGAGCGGGCCGCGACCATCGTCAAGAACATGCTGGAATTCAGCCGCAAGAGCGAATCAGGGAAAGAGCCGTGCGACCTCGCGGCCATCACCGAGAACGTCCTGAGCATAATATCAAGCGACTATGACATCGTAAAACGCTACGATTTCAAGAAGATAAATATCCAGAAGGACTATTCCCCACAATCCTTCCCCGTACCCTGCTCACGCACCAAGATCGGACAGGTCATCCTGAACATCCTCAAGAACGCCGTGCAGGCCATGGCCTCTAGCACGCAAGACGACGACGCACCCAGGCTGTCCATACGCTTACGGCCAGAGGGCGACTTCATGCGCCTGGACCTGGAGGATAACGGCCCAGGCATGGACGAGGCCGTGCGCAAGCGCATCTTCGAGCCGTTCTTCACCACCAAAGGCACGGGCGAAGGCACGGGCCTTGGCATGTTCGTGTCCTACAGCATCGTCACTGAGCACCACGGCGGCCAGCTGTTGGTGGAGTCAGCCCTCGGCCACGGGACCACATTCTCCATCCTGCTGCCGCGCGGACCCGCCGCGTAAGGCGCAACAACTCCACTTCCGCCTGAATCAAGGAGGATTCCATGAATCGCCGCGAATTCATCGAGACCGGAGCCGTTCTGGCCGCAAGCGCCGTGTTGGCCGCAAGCGTGGCAGCCCCCGGCCTGGCCTCGGCCCAGGCGCAGGACATGCCTCTCCCACCGCCCCGGACCTCCGGCGGCAAGCCCCTCATGGACGCCCTCAGGGAGCGGCGCTCCACCAGGAGTTTCGCCCCCAAAGCCCTTGAGCCGCAGGTCCTGTCCGACCTGCTGTGGGCGGCCTTCGGCGTCAACCGAACCGACGGCTCGGCCAAGCGTACCGCTCCATCATGGAAGAACCGCCAGGAGATGGCCGTCTATGCTGCCCTGCCGGGCGGACTGTTCCGCTACGACGCAAAGCGCCACGCCCTGGACGCAGTTTCGGGCAAGGACCTGCGCGCCCTGACCGGCAAGCAGGACTTCGTGGCCACGGCTCCCCTGAACCTTATTTATGTAGTCGATTTCGCGCAGATGAGCGAGGCCTCGCCCGAAGAGCGGATGTTCGTCGCGGGATGCGACTCCGGGTCCATCTTCCAGAACGTCTACCTGGCCTGCGCCTCGCTGGGGCTGGTCACGGTGGTCCGGGCCAACGCCGACAAGTCCGCACTGGCCAAAGAAATGAACCTTGGCGCGGACCAGATGGTCACGCTGGCCCAGACGGTGGGATATCCGGCGGCGTAACCGTCGGGAAGCACGCCGGGGGGAGAGAAATCAGGGCCGTTCTTTCAGGAGTTCCACCAGCGCGTCCACGCTGCGCACGATGACCTCGCAGCTGGCGTGGATCATAGCGTTGACGGCCGCTCCCGGCACGTCCCCGGCCCTGCGGAAGTCGGTCCTGATGCCGATGACGGGAATGCCCCTGGCGTGGGCGTAGCCGATCTCCCAGGCCGTGCCGTCGTCCACCTGCGGGCCGTCGAGCAGGGCCACCACCAGGGCGCACGCAGCCAGGGCGTCGCGGCAGTCCGCCATGATGATGCGCGGGGCGTCCGCGCCCCATTTGGCGATCTCGTCCTGGTCGAACAGTTCGAAGGGCCAGATGACCGGGTGGCCCGTCTCGGCCTCAATGCGGGATTTCGTGGCGCGGTGCCACTGCCTATCGGCTTGCGAAAAAAGTGGTCCAGCTAGATAGATGGTAGGCATGACGCTCCTTTGCCAGGGAGAGGCCGTTCAGACAAGAGGCCTTTCGCCTGATCGCGCCTTCGCCCCTCACAAGCGGACGGTCACGGGAATTCCCTCAGCAGCAGGTTCATCACCCTGGCGGACGCGGCTTCCAGCCCCTGGAAGAATTCTGCGGCCAGCGCAGGGTTCATGCTTCGCCCCGCCTGTTCGATGTCCAGCGCGCACTGCCGGACGGTGGCTGCCCCAATCACACCCGAAGCCCCTTTGAGGGCGTGGGCGGATCCCACAAGCTGTTTCTGGTCCCCGTCGGCCAGGGCTTGCCGGATTTCTGCAATCCGCCGGGGCAGCTCCTCCCTGAAGACCTCCACGAGCTTGCTGTGAAGCTCGGGCTTGGCCGCAAACTGGGAGGCGGCCCACGCCCTGTCCAGGTCCGGAAGGCTGGTCTCGGCGTGTTGCAGATCGCATGCGGCTGTGCCGGACGTCAGGTCTCCCCCCCTCATGGCCTGCGCCACGGCCCGCGTCAGATCCTCCGGCTCCACCGGCTTGGCGACGTAGCCATTCGCCCCTGAAGCCAGGAACCGCTCCCGGTCGCCTTTCAGGGCGTGGGCGGTCATGACCACGATGGGGATGTCCGGGTCGAACGTGCCCGACCGGGATGCCCTGATCATCCGGGTGGTCTCCATGCCGTCCATCACCGGCATGGAGATGTCCATGAGGATCAGGTCGTAGTGCCCGGCTCCGAGCATCTCCACGGCCTGTTTCCCGTTGGCCGCGATGGCCACCGTATGCCCGGCGTCCTTCAGGAATGTCTCGGCGAACATCTGGTTCATCCGGTCGTCCTCGGCCACGAGTATCCGCAGGGGCATGTGACCGCTGACGTCCCCGATTCTCCTGATTCCGGCGGAGACAGCCTGTGCAGCTGCGCCGCACGCCTCGTCCTCGGAAGACGGCGTCGTGAAGACCGCCGTGAATTTGAACGTGGCGCCTTTGTCCGGCTCGCTCTCCACCCATATGTCGCCGCGCATCATGCCGATGAGCTTCTTTGAGATGGCCAGACCGAGCCCGGTGCCGCCGAAGAGCTTGGTGGTGGAGGAATCCGCCTGGGTGAAGCTCTCGAAGACGCTCTCCAGTTTGTCCTTGGCGATGCCTATGCCCGTGTCGCGCACCATGAACAGCAACTGGGTCTTTTCCACGCGGGCATCGTTCTCTTCCCCGGACTGCACGGGCGGCTGCGGCCAGACCGACAGCTCCACCACCCCCTGCCGGGTGAACTTCAGGGCGTTGCCCACGAGATTCACGACAACCTGGCGCAGGCGTCCGGGATCGCCCTGGAGAGCGTCCGGCACGCTGGCGTCCACGTGGAGCTTCAGGGCCAGGCCCTTGCTCCGGGCCTGATGGGCGAAGCTCTTCATGATCTTGTCCAGCAGGGGGCGCAACGCGAACGGATCGGATTCCAGGTCGAGTCGTCCTGCCTCGATTTTGGAGAAATCCAACACGTCGTTTATGATCTGCATGAGCGAGGCACCGGCGTCCATGACGCCTTCGAGGAACTCTCGCTGCTCGGCGGAGAGGTCTCGGCGCAGCACCAGTTTGGTCAGGCCCAGGATGGCGTTCATGGGGGTCCTGATCTCGTGACTCATGTTGGCCATGAACTCGCTCTTGGCCTTGCTGGCCGCCTCGGCGGCGTCCTTGGCCCGCTGGAGCTCGTTCTTTATGCGCCTGCGTTCCGTGATGTCCACGATCAGGCCGTCGTAGGCGGTCATCCTGCCAGAGGCGTCGCGCCTGGGGACGATGGTGGTGGAAATCCACCGGACGCTGCCATCCTTATGGGAGATGCGGTGCTCGAACTCCGCGCTGCCCTCGCCGGAGAGCGCCCGGCGGCAGCAGTCGATCACCGCCTCCCGGTCTTCGGGGTGGATCATCTTGTGCCAGAGATAGGGGTCCGCGTCGTATTCCTCGGAGGTGTAGCCGGTTACGGCCTCGCACCCCATGCCGTGGACGGTGCGGACAGCCTCCCCCGCGTCGATCGTGACCGTGTAGATGTAGCTGGTCACCGAACCCAGCAGGCGGCGGTAGCGAGCCTCGCTGTCCGTAAGCGCCTGCTCCGCCATCTTGCGTTCGGTTATGTCAATGATGAGGGCCAGCTTGGAAATGGTGCCGTCGGCGTGGTAGATGGGGGTGTTGGCGTTGTAATACCAACGCCCGAACTGCTCGTTGAACATCTCCCAGCGGACGGTTTCCCCCTTCAAGACCCGGTCGTTCACGCACCAGGAACAAATCGAATCCCGACCGTGCAGCGCCTTGTGGCAGGTTTCACCGGTTGCGTCGCGTCCCAGGAGCACTATCAGGGCCTGATTCATGAAGGTGATGCGGAAATCAGCAGAGCAGATGTAGATCATGCCGTCGAAGGCTGTGACGATGGCCCGGTGCTTTTCCTCGCTTTCCCGAAGCGCCAGTTCGGTGCGCTTTCTCCGGGTGACATCTTCGTATGCGCCGAGCACGCCTTTTATGGCTCCGTCGGCATCGTACAAGGGAACCTTGGTAGTCCGCAGCCATATCTGCCTGCCGTCGGGGGTGGTCTGGGGTTCTTCGTAGCCAAGCTTGCCCATGCCGCTGGCCATCACCGCCCGGTCGTCGGTCCGATAGGATTCGGCCTGTTCGGTCCAGGCCATCTCGAGGTCGCTCTTGCCTATGACCGCGTCGGGGGAGTCGAAGCCCGCGTCGGCCGCGAAGGGATTGTTGCAGCCCAGGTAGTTCAGGTCGGCGTCTTTCCAGAACACCCTGACCGGCAGGGCGTCCAGCACCTGATTGAGCATGACGCGCGATTCGCGCGCGTCATGAGCCAAGTCCGGGCTCGCGTCCTGGGGGCGGCGGGATTCATCTTCCGGGCTACGGGCCAAGGCCGCCTCAAGCTCGGCAATGCGAATCCTGGCAGCCGCCAACGCGGCTTCCAACTCTTCACGGGTCGTCGTTTCCATGAGAAACCGCCATCCCTAGTACGCCTGTGCTGCTGACCAGCCAAGGAGTTGAGGTATGCGAGACTATTGGGAGAGTACCCTAGAGCACACGACTCGTGCAACAGGCCAAAACGAAAAAGGGTTCCAGACGCTACGTCTGGAACCCTTGTATTCTCGTGGCTCCCCGGGGGTGACTCGAACACCCAACATTCTGATTAACAGTCAGACGCTCTGCCGATTGAGCTACCGGGGAACAGAAGGCCGACACGGTTTCCCGTGCCCGCTTGGCGTTGCGTTGTGGCGCCTCGCGTCGCGGAAAGACGGTTTATGAAAACAGGCCCCTCGCGTCAACCATTTTTTTTCAAAACTTTTCCGTTTCTTGACGCTCCCAGGGTTTTGACTTAGGGCATGCCGATTCCTTTCGTCCCTCTTTTCGACCACGGAGAGTTCCTTTGGCATCCCAAGACAAGCCTCGCCGCCGCGAGTACAAGCTGCCCGTTAAATCGGATAAGGTCGAGCGGTTCCATCCCCTGCTCGACGCCCTGGCCAACCGCGATGAACTCAACGAGGTCATCAAGAACCGGGTGGCCAAAGCCTGCCAGTACCTCGACGCGGATATCCCGCTCTATCCCAACGACTTCGTCAAAACCGACGACCTCGGGCGCACCCTCGCAGACCATGACGCCCTGGACGAGGAAGCCCTCCAGGCCCTGGACCGGGTCTTCTCCGTGGCTGGCCGGATCGTGGCCATGCGCTCCTTCGGTAAGGTGGCCTTCTTCCACATCCAGGACTCCTCCGCCCGGCTCCAGTGCTACGCCGCCCGCGAAGACATGGGCGAAGCGGCCTACGGCCTTTTCAAGAAGCTGGATATCGGCGACGTGGTCGGAGTGACCGGGAAGCTCTTCCGCACCAAGACCGGCGAGCTGACGCTTTCCAGCGCCACCGTGCGCCTGCTCACCAAGTCCATGCGCCCCCTGCCGGAGAAGTACCACGGCCTGAAGGACATGGAGATCCGCTATCGCCAGCGCTACGTGGACCTGATCGTCACCCCGCGCACCGCCGAGATTTTCAAGATACGCACCCGGATCGTCTCCGGCCTGCGGCGCTTCCTGGACGAGCGCGGCTTCGTCGAAGTGGAAACACCCATGATGCAGGCCATCCCTGGCGGCGCATCGGCCAAGCCGTTCCTGACGCACCACAACGCCCTGGACCTCCAGCTCTACATGCGCATCGCACCGGAACTGTACCTGAAGCGCCTCCTGGTGGGCGGCTTCGAGAAGGTCTACGAGATAGGCCGCAACTTCCGCAACGAGGGCATCTCCACCCGGCACAACCCGGAATTCACCATGTGCGAGTTTTACTGGGCCTACGCCCGGTTCGACGACCTCATGGACCTGACCGAACAGATGTACGCCACCCTGGCCCAGGACGTGTGCGGCACCACCCAGATCACCTACCAGGGCCAGGAGATCGACCTCACCGCCGGAACCTGGCAGCGCGTGCAATTCCACGAGTCCCTGGAGACGATCGGCGGCGTGTCCCCTGAGATCTACACCGACTACGAAGCCTGCAAGGCCCACGTGCTCAAGCACGGCGAGAAGGTCCTCAAGGGCGAGAAGCTCGGCAAGCTCCAGGCCAAGCTCTTCGACCTGTTCGTGGAGCCCAAGCTCATCCAGCCCCACTTCATCTACGGTTACCCCACGGACATCTCTCCCTTGTCCCGGCGCAACGAGGCCAACCCCGATGTGACCGACCGCTTCGAGCTCTTCATCTCGGGGCGCGAGATGGGTAACGCCTTCTCGGAGCTGAACGACCCCGTGGACCAGCGCCTGCGCTTCGAGGAGCAGGTGGCCGAGAAGGACGCAGGCGACGACGAGGCCCACTACATGGACGAGGACTACGTCCGCGCCCTGGAGTACGGCATGCCCCCTGCGGCAGGACAGGGCATCGGCATCGACCGTCTGGTCATGCTGCTGACCGACTCGGCCTCCATCCGCGAGGTCATCCTGTTCCCGCTGCTCAAGCCTGAGAGCGTCGCCACCGAATGAAATTCGAGCTGTTCATCGCCCTCCGGTATCTGCTCACCAAGAGGGAGCACTCCTTCATCTCGGTGATCTCGCTCATGTCCGTATTGGGCGTGGGCCTTGGAGTGGCGGCGCTCATCGTGACCATGGCCGTGATGACCGGCTTCTCCACGGAGTTTCGCGACAAGCTCCTGGGGCTGTCCTCCCACGTCATCACCGGTGTGGCCGGTGCGCCGCTGCGCAACTATCCGGCCCAGATGGAGAAAGTCGCCAAGGTCGAGGGCGTCACCGCCGTCACCCCGGTGGTGTACTCCGAGGTGATGCTCTCCAAGGCGGGATCGCCCAAGGGTGTCATCCTGCGCGGCATAGACCCGGCAAGCGCACGAAACGTCCTGACGCTCCACAAGGACATGGTGGAGGGCGACGACCAGGCCCTCTCCAGGGTCTCCGAACTGCCGCCGATCCTGCTGGGGTCGGAACTGGCATCGCGCCTGGGCGTGGCTGTGGGCTCCACGGTAAACGTGCTCACCCCGTCTCTTCGCGGCTCGGCCGTGGGTTTCACTCCCAAGGTGAAGATCTTCCAGGTGGCGGGCATCTTCAAGACCCACATGTTCGAGTACGACTCCTCCTCGGCCTTCATCTCCCTGGGGGCGGCGCAGGAGATGCTCGGCTTCAAGTCCGACGCCGTCCTGTACCTGGATGTGCGCCTGAAGGACCCCGACAAGGCCCCGGAAATCTCCAACGAGATCGTCAAGGCTCTTGGCGGCATGCCCTACTACGCCCGCACCTGGATCGACATGAACGGCAATATCTTCGCCGCGCTGAAGCTGGAACAGCTGGGCCTCTTCGTGGTGCTCATGATGATCGTGCTGGTGGGGTCGTTTTCCATCATCACCTCGCTTGTGCTGCTGGTGATGGAAAAGACGCGCGACATCGCGATACTTATGTCCATGGGTGCCACGGCGGACGCCATCCGGCGCATCTTCCTGCTCCAGGGCAGCATCATCGGCGCGGTGGGCACGCTCATGGGCCTCACGCTGGGCGTTGGCGTGGCGCTCCTGCTGAAAGAATTTCAATTCATAAAGCTGCCTCCGGGCGTCTACCCCATGGACACCCTGCCGGTGGCGCTGGTGTGGTCGGACATGGCCATCATCGCGGCCACGGCTTTCGTGCTCTGTTTTCTCTCCACGCTGTATCCTGCCAGCAAGGCCGCCTCTCTAAAACCCGTGGAGGCCTTGCGCCATGACTAAGCCGCTGTACTCGCTTCGCGGCCTGGGCAAGGACTACGCCGGCCCCGAAGAGCCGGTGCGCATTCTTGGCAGCATAGACCTGGACATTCTTCCTGGAGAATCCCTCGCTATCCTGGGCGCTTCCGGCTCAGGAAAGTCCACGCTGCTGCACATGCTGGGGGCGCTCGACACGCCCACCAGGGGTACGGTGGAGTTCGATGGCAAGGACATCTCCAGGCTGCGACCTGCCGAGGCGGCGCAGCTGCGCAACCGCGACATCGGCTTCGTGTTCCAGTTCCACCATCTGCTGGCGGAATTCACGACCCTGGAAAACGTGGCCATGCCCGCGATTATCGCAGGCATCGACAAAGACGAGGCACTGGAAAAAGCCCGGCGCGCATTGGTGCTTTTAGGGCTTGAACAAAGGTTGCTTCACAGGGTAACAACGCTGTCCGGCGGGGAGCGTCAGCGAGCCGCCATAGCCCGTGCCGTGCTGCTGGACCCGAAAGTCCTGCTTGCGGACGAACCCACAGGCAATCTCGACGAAGCTACCGGAGAGCGTGTCGGCGAAATGCTGGCCGCGCTCAACGGTGATCTTGGCATGACTCTGGTGGTGGTCACCCACAACCAAAACCTGGCCCGACTCATGGGCCGACGGATGGAACTGCATGGTGGAGAACTTTCTGCGCGGCCCTAAGCGTACCGGTCTGACCCTCGCCCTTCTCGCCACCCTGCTCCTCTGCCTCACCGGGCAGGCCTTCGCCCAGGCCGGCGCAGGCAAGGTGCTGGTATTGCCCTTCGCGGTCAACGCGCCCGGCGACAAGGAAACGTTACGCAAAAGCGTCAGCCAACTCTTGGTCGAACGCCTGAAACAGCAGGGCGTGGCCGTGGTGGATTCCGCTGCGGCCGCTTCAGCTTTGAAGGGCAAAAAGGAAGTGACCTCCGCTTCCGAAGCCCGTCAGGCCGCCCGCGCGGCTGGAGCGGCGCTGGCCGTGTTCGGCACGGTGAGCCAGGTGGGCGAAGCCATCTCCATCGACGCCAAGACCGTCAGCGCCTCCGGCTCCGACGATCCGGCAGCGATCGTCGTCACCCGTCCCGGCCTCATGGCCCTGCCCTCCGCCGTGGACGAACTGGCCCAGAAGATCAAACCCGACGTCGCCCCCTCCGCTTCCGGCATGAAAGTCGTGGAGCTTGACGTGGAAGGCAACAACGCCCTGGAAAAGGACGTGGTGCTCCTCAAGGTCAAGACCCAGGTGGGCGACCCCTTCGACTCCAAGACCATCAACGAAGACCTGAAGCGCCTTGTTGAACTCGGCTACTTCGACGACGTGCAGATCCGCGTGGACGACATGCGCGGTGGAAAGCGCGTGGTGTTCGTGGTCAAGGAAAAGCCGCGCATCCAGGCCATCAGCGTGGTGGGCAACGACGAGATCAAGAAGAGTGACATCCAGGAGGCCATGGGCACCAAGGCCGGCTCGGTGCTCAACATGCAGGTGCTGGCCGACGACCTGGAAAAAATCCGCGAACTCTACCGCAAGAAAGGCTACTATCAGACCACCGTGGACTACAAGCTGGAGCAGACCGACCCGCGTCTGGCCAGGCTGAACATCGTGATCAAGGAAGCCAAGAAGCTTTATATCAAGAAGATTGTCTTCCAGGGCGTCAAGCAGGTCGACACCTCCGACCTGAAGGATCAGATGGGCCTCAAGGAGAAGAACTTCCTCTCCTGGATGCTCCAGACCGGCGTCCTCAAGGAAGAACTGCTCGACCGTGACTCGGCCGCCATCGAGAACTACTACACCAACCGGGGCTTCATCGACGCCCGCGTGGGCCAGCCCCAGGTGGACATCGCCGACGACGGCATCACCATCACCATCCAGGTGGAGGAAGGCGACCGCTACAAGCTGGGCAACGTTGGCTTCAAGGGCGATCTGCTGCTTGACGAGGCCAAGCTGCGCGAGCTCTCCAAGCTGGACGCAGCCTCCAAGAAGAAAGACTACTTCGACCGGTCCATGGTCCGCGAAGACATGACCAAGTTGAACGAAGCCTACTCCGACATGGGCTACGCCTTCGCCGAGACCGACATCGACATGAAGAAGCGCGGTGACGAGAAGATCGTCGACGTCACCTACATCATGAGCAAGGGCCAGAAGGTCTACGTTCGCCGCGTCACCGTGGAAGGCAACGACCGCACCCGCGAGAACGTCATCCGCCGCGAACTGCGCCTCTCCGACGGCGACCTGTTCTCCGGCACCAAGCTCAAACGCTCCAACGAGCGCCTGAACAAACTGGACTACTTCGACAAGGTCGACGTGGAGACCGTTCCCACCGAGAACCCCGCCGAAGTCGACATCCGCGTCAAGGTCAAGGACAAGAACACCGGCTCAATCTCCGCAGGCGTCGGCTACTCCACCTATGACTCCGTGTTCGTGGGCGGCTCCGTCGAAGAGCGCAACCTCTTCGGCAAGGGCTACGGCGCGCAGTTCCAGGGCATGTTCTCTGGCATCACCAACCGCTTCGTGCTCTCCTTCACCAACCCCGCCGTCTACGACTCGCAGCTCTCCGCCGGCGTGGACGCCTTCAGCACCTTCCGGGCCTACTCGGACTACTACAAGCAGTCCCAGGGTGGTTTGCTCCGCTTAGCCTATCCCCTGGGTGAGTACACCACCCTGCGCTGGGACTACCGCCTTACCCGCGACGACGTGTACCACACCAACCCCATGGCCTCCTACGTCATCCAAGAGTCCAAGGGCATCCACTGGACCAGCGCCATCATCGTGGGCGCCTCGCGCGACACCACTGACAGCCGCACCAAGCCCAGCAAAGGCACCATCAACGAAATCTCCCTGGAATACGCCGGTCTCGGCGGCGACCGGGGCTACGTCAAGAGCTACTACGCCTTTAACTACTACTACCCCCTGCCCTGGGACACGGTCTTCCACGCCCGCGCCCAGACCGGCTTCCTGTTCCAGAACGGCTTCGGCGACATCCCCGTCTTCGAACGTTTCTACCTGGGCGGCATCGGCAACGTCCGCGGCTACGAGACCGACATGATCTCCCCCAAGGATCACCGCACCAACGAGCGCATCGGCGGCGACACCACCTACTTCGCTAACCTGGAGTACATCTTCCCCATCAGCAAGCAGTACGGAGTCTACGGCCTGGGCTTCTTCGACGCGGGCAACACCATCTGGCGCATGCGCGACGGATTCGAGCTCTCGTTCATGAAGTCTGTCGGCGCAGGCATCCGCTGGTTCTCGCCCATGGGCCTCATCCGGGTTGAAGGCGGCTACGCTCTGGACACCATTCAGAGCAGCCAGCAGAAGTTCCAGATCGGCTTCACAATGGGCAACACGTTCTAACTAGGGCTTGACTTTCACTGCAAAAGGGTATGTGAGCATCGCCGTGCCGCCGGGAAGGATCTGGGTCGGGCACCGCGAACTGCCAGGATACACAAGGAGAATGAGAAAAATGCGTAATGTGCTGAAATATGTGCTGCTTGCCACCGTTATCGTCGCCATGCCCATCCTGGCCAACGCCGCAGACAAGGTCGGCGTCGTGAGCTCCGACGAAGTTCTCCAGAACTCCGAAGTTGGCAAGAAGACCATGGCTGACCTGAAGGCCAAGGTAGAAAGCAAGGAGCGCGACATCCAGCGCCAGAACGAAGAGATCAAGCGCCTCGGCGAAGACTACCAGAAGAAGAGCGCCGCTCTGTCCGCCGAAGCCCGTGCCAAGGCTCAGTCCGAGCTGGAGACCAAGGCCCGCAAGATGATGGAAGACCAGCAGGGCTTTGCCCAGCAGCTCGACGTCGAACAGAAGAAGCTCATGGAGCCCCTGTTCAAGGTCTTCACCCAGGTCGTCGGCGACTACGCCAAGAAGAACGGCTTCTCGCTGATCATCGACAAGCGCGCCGCCCTCTACTACGGCTCCGGCCTCGACGTGACCGCCGACATTACCAAGGATTTCGACGCCGCTGCCAGGCGCTCGAAGTAACCACACGCTCTTCAACAAGGCGGCTCCCTGCCGGGAGCCGCCTTTTTTTTACCCTCCAGGAGGCGACATGGCCCAACTGCCCATACCCGTCACCGAAATCCTCAAGCTCCTTCCCCACCGCTACCCGTTCCTG
>WSYE01000016.1 GCA_009773665.1 Desulfovibrionaceae bacterium
CGCGCCTCGTTGGAGGCGATCTTACCGCGCACCTCGTTGGTACGCACCGGAGCGGTGTTTTTTACCTGGGCCTGGGCCTGGTTCTGGGGCTGATTCTGGGCCTTGGCCTGCTCACGCATCAGGGCCTGCATGGCCCCGGACGCGCCTTTCCCGACGGTTGCGGAAGCGTCCTGGAATCCAGGCGTTGTGGGCGAATTCTGCTTGAGCAGCGACAGCGCGTCCTTGCCCTTGCCCCGCAGAACCTCCTGGCTTACACCCAGTTCGCTGGTGAGCATGGTCTTGAACGCGCCCTGGTCCTGCGACAGCCGGGAAGCGCCGAGCCTCATCACTTCTGGCCTTGCCGCCAGGGCGGCGGCGATATTCTGCGGCGTCATAACCATGACGTTAACCCCTTGGAAGAAGAGTCTGCACCATGGAGAAGCAATCCGCATGCCAGGAGGCGTCCCACGCCTTCTACCAGAACCGCGCCTGCAAGTACTTTCCCTGTCATCCCGGCGCGGACACTGATGTTTTCAACTGCCTGTTCTGCTACTGCCCCCTGTACTTCCTGGAGGACTGCGAGGGCGATTACGACATGCTCGGCCCCATCAAGGACTGCACGAAATGCCTGAAGCCCCATCACCCCGGCGGCTACGAGCGCACGGTGTCCCGGCTGAAGGCCGAGATGGCCAGACGGCGCAAGGAATGGGAAAAATAAGCCGGGGATGCGGCGTTTGCCAGGAACGGGCGTAAGCGAAAACACACATGAAGAGGCCGGGGACGAAAGCCCCGGCCTCTCCTATGGTAATCACTCGAAGGCACGAGTGTTGTCCTCCACCTGCCGAAAAGATGGGAAGCGGTGCGCGCCCCTCCTCAGGAACATCCGCGCAAAAGATACACCACGAACAGGATCGGCAAGGGAACACCCAGAATCCAAAGCAAAGCCCATCCAATCTTACCGCTTTGTTTGTCAGACATCACATTCCTCCATTTCTTGTCATCGTCCACCAGCAGATGGTGATGAATCGTACCTGCCGAGGCGAAACAGATGTAAATCGGACTTATCCGTCAGAATGACGACTCCGCAACCAAAGCATGGCGCAGAACACGGAAGCACCACAAACACCTGTATTACTTATAAAATAATACATTTTGCAGCACCATATCACATTTATTACTCAGCACAACAGAAAATGATCATTTTCTGGAAGAAAATACATCGGCATCTAGGGGTCCTGCTCTACCTGGCAGGTTTCCTCCCCGTCTCCGGGCATGGGTGGTGGTACGTGGAGCGTCGCGGGCAAGAAGTGCGGGGGCGTTCCCCCTACGGTGAAGTGTGCATGAGGCTTATGGCTATGCCATCACATATAAACAGAACAATTTTCGTGTGTTAACCTCACAGGGCATTTAACCTGATCTTGAGGGCGCGGCGTCAGTCCAGCGTCTCTCCGGCGCGCAGCATGGCCCGCACCCGCGATATTTCGACTTCCATATGCTCAAGCCGCGTCAGGATCGCCTCTTCGGCCCCGGTGCGGGCCTGGACCGCGCGCACCGCGCCGTGCTCGAACACCAGCCTCCGGTCGGCGGACAAGGCCAGCACCGGGTCGTGGGTGGCGATGACGATGATCTTGTCGCTGGCCAGCAGCAGGTCCAAAGCCCTGCGCTTGTCCACGCCAGCGTTCTCGATCTCGTCGATCAGGAGCACCGGCGACCAGCTCAAAAGCGCCGTGTCCGCGATCATCAGCGCCCGCGACTGCCCGCCCGAGAGCTGCGTCAGCTGCGCCCCAGGACCGAAAGGCTCCCCGGCCAGCGCATTGGCAGCGTCCAGCACCCGGCGCGCAGCGGCCTCGGGGTCCGCCACCTCGCGGCTCATGGCGTGGGCCAGCACGAAATCCCGCACGTTCATATCCAGCACGAAGTTCATGTTCTGGGTCAGCTGGGCCACCAGCCGCCCCTGCAACTCGAAGCGCTCGTCCGCGTCAGGGGCGCGCCCGTCCAGGAGAAGCGTGCGCCCGGTGGGCGTGTCGCCGCAGGCCAGGGACTCGATGTCCGACAGGAAACGGCTCTTTCCAGAACCCGTAGGGCCGAGCAGCGCCGTTATTTCGCCGGAGCGGAACACCACGTCCCCGGCTTCGGGCCTGCTGGACTTGTCGCGCCCGGCGGTCAGGGTCATGCTGGCGGGCGCGTAGATCCTGTTCTCGCTCTGGGACTCCGGGGAATCCGGGGAGTCTGGGGACTCAGGCACATCCAGTCCGGCGTCTTCACTCAGCATGGACGCCTCCCGCGAATTTGGCTTTTTTCACGTTGCCCTTCTGGTAGCGCCCGCCGATGCGCGTCTCGCTCAGGCAGTAGGAACACACGGCGGCGGGCATGGAGAACCGCAGGCGCATGTCCGTGACGGAGTCGATGTCCGGGGCCTTGGCCATGATGGCCGCCAGCTCCGCGCAGCCCTGGCCGGTGAGCCCGTTGACGTGGCGGATGACGGCCCGCTTGTTCATCTGGCGGATGCGGTAGCGGTAGACCTCGCGCTCAGCCTGGGAGACCAGGTCCCCCTTGGTGACGATGACGATGTCCGCCATGCGCAGCATGGGGCCGATCTTCTCGGGCGCGTCGATGCCCATGAGGTTGTCTATCACGCACACGGCCAGAGCGCCCCGAATGTGCGGGGAGCAGCGGTTGCAGAGCCCCGCAGTCTCGATAAGGCCCACCTGCGCCCCGGACTCCACGCCCCAGGCGAAGGCCTCTTCCAGATTGGTGGCAAAGAAGTGGTCCGGGCAGAGCCCGCCGGAAAAGGCCACGGACACGGGCACCCCGGCGGCGCGGTACAGGTCGCCGTCGCGGCTTTGCAGGCAGTCGAACTTGACCACCGCGCAGGCCTGGCCATTCCCCTGGAGCACCCCGCAGGCCTTGGCCACCACGGAGGTCTTGCCGCAGGAGGGCGGCCCGGCCACAGTTATGAGGCGCATGCGTTCTTCTTGACCATGGACCGAAACAGCACGTTCAGCTTGTCGCGCAGTTCGCTCACGTCGTTGTTCTCGATGAAATCCCAGCCCACCCACTTGAGTGACGCTCCGGCGGGCAGCCTGGACGGGACGGACCCGTCCATGGGTGCGAACCATCCGGCGCTCTCGATGGAGGCGAACCCGCGCGCGAAGAACGAAGCCAGGTCCGACAACCGGTGATGCTCGCTGCGCCGGGCCAGCAGGTACAGCGGGCTGGCCGCCGCGCCGTCCTCGGGCCAGATGACCTTGATGTGCTCGGGCTGGCGGGTGCTCTCGGCGAAGAAGGCCGGAATGACGTAGATCGCGCCTGCGTCCTCGTCCCTGGACCCGGCGGACTTCACCATGGAGGACGAGTGCATGAGCCCCTTGCTGTTTGAGGCCAGGGCGTCCAGGCCGTCCATGCCGAAATCCTTGTACAGGTTCAGCACCACGGCGTCGGCCATGTCGTCGCCGTCGCCGCACATGACCACCTCGCCCTTGTAGCGCGGGTGCAGGATGTCCTCCCAGGTGCGCGGCAGGGGCAAGTCGCCCAGGCGGCGGGTGTCGGCCATGAACACATACGGGGTGACGCCGTAGACCGTGTAGGCCCCGCGCGGGTCCAGCAGTCCGGCCTTCACGTGCAGCGGGTTCACCTTCTCGGGCAGCACGGCCTCGAACACCCCGGCGCGCACGTGGTTGTCCACGAACTCGCGCCGCCAGAAGTCACCGAAGCCGATGGACCCGATGAGTCCGGGGAGCTTGTCCGGGTCAGGCTGGCGATAGATGGGGTCGTAGGGATCGATGGAGGTGCAGCCCATGGGGATGTGGGCGGTGACCGCCTGCCCGCGCGCCGCGTATTGCGCGATGATGGCGTCGATGGAGTCCTTCACTACCAGTTTCACCGGGCACGGCGCGTAGAGAAGAAGGTCGGCGGGGGTCTCGGGAAGCGAGGGAGCCTCGTCCTCCTCCCCCATACGGCGGATGGAGAGCATCAGGTCGTCGAGAGCTTTCATTATGTCCCTTTAGGTCCTGGCCTGGAGGCGATCCCAGGCGGGACGTGCTACAAAAATGTACCTTGTCCCGACGTTTCTGAAACATCGGCTTCTGAACCGCACCGGCAGTCTCCGCAGGAACGCCCGTGGGCCGTGGGTTTACCACGGCGGCGCATATCAGGCGTCCACATCATACACGGGGAACGCAACAGCCGTGCCAGAGAGACGCGGCGGCTACTTGGAAGCCTCCTGCATGATCTGCATCACCTTGGTCTTTCGCAGTTCGAGGATGAGAAGAAACACGTCCGAGCCCTTCTGGCGTTGTTCCCACCACTCAGGCTCGGCAAGCGCGAGTATCGAATCAGCCACCGCTTCGCGCCTCTCCCGTGGGACCATGCGCAAGCGGGACAGGCACATTTCCCTGGCCTGGGCCACCTTCTCGGCACCAACGCCCGAATCCTTCGTGTGCATCTTCACGGCCGTCTCCTTTGGCATGAGGCCCCAGGATGCACCCGGTACGCCGCAGATTCCTGGTTTCAAGGCGGGAGCGCAGACCAGCCACGCCATCAAAGGCCCGTCTGTTTAGATTCGGGTCGAGAAGAGCCGTCCCGGACATATCCGAACCGAACGGTACCGCGCCCTAGACGCGCACCAGTACGTGGCTGACCGATACTAGCGTTTATTACACCTTTCAAGTTCATTGTTGCAGTTCCCGACACACGTCATACGTTGATTAGAGTTGCGGATAGTATTGCAATCTCTTACGCATGAATCCCACTGCACATTGCAGTCCCCACCCCGGTACTGGTTGCTTTCATTCCGATAATTATCGCGGTTTCGCTCTTGCTCCTCAAGCTGCCCTTCCCGCCGGCCTTCCTCGCGGGCGCGCTCGCGCTCATACTGCTCCCTGGTTTGCCTATCCGAACCATACGGATATTGTTGTGAATATGCTGTACTTGCGTCCAATCCTACAGCCAGGTTCAAGACCAAAAACAACGCCGACAGAACGCCATACATTTTGTGGATATGCATAAAGCACCTCTCAGGAGAAATTGATAACAGTATATTATGCACCATATGATCCTGGAGAAGTCAACCGGCGAGAATACGCGCAAAGCAGTGCTTCCCCGGAGTGTTCAAGCATTCGGTAAACATAGCCAAGAAGGTACACCTGACGGGCAAGCCGGTGGGGGTGGCCAAGGACTTGCTGGCCGTAAGCAGGTCGGGGCATGGCGCACATTCGGCCAAAGAGATCACGTTTCGAGCGGAAGTGCGGGAGCATCTTGAGTTGACGACGGAAATGACCGAGGGGTTGCCGGCCCCACGCAAAAGCGCCCCAAGGGCTTATCCCGAGGGGCGCCAAGATTGGACCGAGGAGGACTAGAAACGCTTGGCGCGACGACGCATGAAGACCGCGCCAGCAATGCCGATGCCCATAAGAAGTATGGCTCCCGGTTCGGGCACAGGGTGATACAGGCCAAGTTTCTTGAGTTCGGCGATGTCTGAAGGCTGCGGATGGATTCTTTGACCACTATCAATGACTCCCCACATGACTTCGTCTTTGGTCTTTCCTGCTGGTGGATTCGGACGCTGGCCCCAGTCGCCAGCAATGCCTAATGCGTGCCCAATTTCATGCTTTGCCACCGTGAGCAGGTCGTAGCCCTCGAACACCTCGCCTGTGGCAGGATCTGAGTCTATGTACCACGTCTTTGTGCTGAAACTTGAATCAAAATATTGAGAGTTAAAGTAAATCTCGCCAAGTGGAAATTTGGTCGTATCCCACCACGTGGGCATGGTAAAATCTCCAGCCCTTCCTGACCAGACACCCAGCGCATTCGCATAATCTGTTCCAGCCTTGAACAGATCACTTCCGGCCCATCTCAATGACAGCGTGTAAGATTGATCCTCAAAAAATGTTGTCGTATTGCATACGTATGGATCCCACTCTTTGAATGCCTCGCGGAGTATGGCCTTTTCCCTTTCAGTCCATTTGTCGAGGACATTTTCCCCGTCAATAAACTGATATTTCACGGGAAGTGTCGGAATAGAAAATCCACCCAATACCTCTTGAATTGGATCAATATTGATCGAATATGCGTAAAGTGTTGATGGCGACAAGATTACCAGTACAAGAACGAACCTTGCCATAAAACCCTTGAAATCGTGGCAGTTTACTATTGACCGCATACATGTCTCCTTGCCATTTGCCTGTAATAGTTACATTTTACAGAATACAATCGCAACGAGCACCACTCCGACACATTATCAGCAAAATACATTCCACTATTCCAAGCCTGGACCTCATTGTTATAACTTACATTTTGTGAGCACCTCTCTTATGGAGAGACATTGTGTAAAGCGCTGCAATGAAATATGTCAGGTCAGTTTACATCTATACAAATTTGGTCGAATACGAAATTGTGTTATCTACACTTCCAAATTGTATTGCCAGATGCATGATCATCCCGGCATGTCCGGCAAAGTCGTCCACTCGAAAGGACTGGTTGCAGTTGCTTTTCAGCCAGTCGATGGCGCGTGCGATCTGGTTGCTGTGGCTTCCTGCCGAGGCGATCTGGCGCAGGCGTTCCCCCTGCTCTCCCACCTTCAGCCGGTACAATATCTCCCGTTGGACAAGAGACGCGAGGATCGGGATGCCATCGGGGTTATCAAGCAAATCCTCCAGCCGGATGAACGCGTTTAGCAACTGCGGGGTCATCTCGCCTGTGGCCATCCCCCTGCGCGTCGGTTCCTTTCTGGGCTGGGGGAGATCTCGTTCCACCATCAAATGGGCAATCAAACGCTGGTCGAGTTGCAGCATCAGACCGAGGTAGTTTTTTTGTTCGCTCGCCTCGATGACCTGGGCGACGACCGGCAGCCCCACGGATGTGATGAGATCGGTGTTCACGTCGTTGACTTACACCTCGCCCTTCAGCATCGAGCACTACGACGGTCGCAACGCCAACCTGCCAGCCACGCGCTGCGGCCTCACCGAGCGGCGATCTACCAGCTCGTGGAGAAGGCCCCCCATCAAGAACGACCAGCATTTGCTGGTGTGAAGGCCTATTGTATCCGGCAGGTGAACATGTGGGCCATTTCGCTGTCCCCTGCGGCAAAGCCATACGCGGAATCCGCTGCAATACAATCCGACAACAGCAAACCAGCGTATTGATTATTAATGTCGCGACTTGCTCAGGCCAGCCTCAGCAAATAAGAATTATACTTGCATTTATTCGAATATTATCGGAACTATTTTGATTAAACCAAAGGAGCTTCCAGGATGGTCCTTGATACTTCATCGCCAATTGCCCGCGAAGCCACGCTTCCCAAATGTCCGACAGGCATTCAGGGCTTTGACGAAATATCCGGTGGAGGCCTGCCAAAGGGCCGTCCAACCCTGGTCTGCGGCGGGCCGGGCTGCGGCAAGACCCTTTTCGGCATGGAATTTCTGGTGCGCGGAGCGACCGAGTATGACGAACCCGGCATATTCGTCACCTTTGAGGAGAAGGCCCACGAATTAGCTGAGAACGTCCTGTCTCTCGGATGGGATCTGAAGGAACTCGAAGCCAGGGGAAAGCTCATTATCGAGCATATTCTGGTCGAGCGCAGCGAGATCGAGGAAACCGGCGAGTACGACCTGGAGGGGCTCTTCATCCGTCTGGGCGCGGCAGTGGATGCCATCGGGGCCAAGCGGATCGTGCTGGATACGGTGGAGTCGCTTTTCGCGGCACTTCCCAACGAGCTGATCCTACGCTCGGAGCTTCGGCGGCTCTTCCGCTGGTGCAAGCAGAAAGGCCTCACGGCGGTCATCACCGGGGAGCGGGGCGACATGACCCTCACCCGGCATGGGCTTGAGGAGTACGTGTCCGACTGCGTGGTGGACCTGAACGTCCGAGTCAAGAGCGATATCGCCACCCGCAGGCTGCGCATCGTCAAGTACCGGGGAAGCGAGCACGGCACCAACGAGTACCCCTTTCTCATTGGTGCGGGCGGCTTTTCGGTAATGCCCATCACCTCCATCAACCTGGATTACGCCACCTCCAGCGAGCGGGTTCTGACAGGGGTCAATCGGCTGGATACCATGCTCGGCGGCCAAGGGTACTATAAGGGCTCCAGCGTCCTCATCTCGGGAACGGCGGGCACGGGCAAATCGAGCCTGGCCGCCGCCTTCGCGCGGGCCACCTGCGCCGGGGGAGGCAGGTGTCTGTATTTCGCCTTCGAGGAGCCGGTCAGCCAGATTATCCGCAACATGGGCTCCATCGGCATGGACCTGGGCAAGTTGATGGACGCGGGCCTGCTCAAGTTCCATGCGTCCAGGCCCACCACCTACGGCATGGAGATGCACCTTTTGACCATGTACAACATGGTCAAAGAGTTCGAGCCCGATGCGGTCATCATCGACCCCATCTCCAACCTGTCCGCTGTCGGAGGCGAGGAGGAGGTCAAATCCATCCTCACCCGTTTCGTGGACTTCCTCAAGGGCCAGAACATAACCACGCTGTTCACCGACCTCACCTTCGGAAGGACCGTTGGAGAGTACACCGAGTCTGCCATTTCCTCGCTCATGGACACGTGGATCCTCCTGCGCAACATCGAGACCAACGGGGAGCGCAACCGGGCGCTGTTCGTGCTCAAGTCCAGGGGCATGGAGCACTCCAACCAGGTGCGGGAATTCATCCTCTCAAGCGACGGGCTGGAGTTGACCGACGCCTACCTGGGGTCCGAGGGCGTGCTCATGGGCTCGGCCAGGGTGGGCCAGGAAGCGCGGGACTTTGAGGAATCCAGACTGCGCGGGCAGGAACTCAGCGGCAAGAAACGCTCCCTGGAGGCCAAACGGGCCGCGCTGGAATCGCAGATGGCTGCCCTCAAGCAGGACTTCTTGTCCATGCAGGAAGAGATAGAGGCAGTGGAGACCGCAGCCAAGGCCCAGAATGCAGCCCTTTTCAAGGACCGGGATATGATGGCGAAAATCCGCAAGGCCGACTGACTCTCCTGAAACTGAAGTGATATAGAGTGAGGACGTAATGACTGAAAACGAGCACACGCAACACGTGAATGCTCCTTGGGAAGCCGGGGATTTCTATCACTTGCGCCTGTACGTGGCCGGGGTGACCCCCAAATCCCTTACGGCGTTCGCAAACCTGAAAAAAATCTGTGATGAATATCTTGAGGGCAGATGCGAGATCGATGTCATCGATCTTGTTGAAAGCCCTCACCTCGCAAAGGAGGACAATATCCTGGCCATACCTACACTGATCCGCAGGCTTCCTGAACCGATCAAGAAGATCATCGGCACCCTGGCCGACACCGAGAGGGTCCTTGTTGGCCTTGAAATTCACAAACGAACCGATGCGCCCAGCTGAACAACCGGAGCCTGTCGTGGACAAATCGAAAAACAGGGCTGCCGACTTCGAGAAAGCTCTTAAGGCTCGCGACCAGCAGAAGTATGTCCTGCGCCTCTACGTGGCCGGCATGACCCCCAGGTCCATGCAGGCCATCTCCTCAATCAAGAGCATTTGTGAGGAGCACCTGTTGGGCCGCTACGAGATTGAGGTCATCGACATCTACCAGCAGCCCGGGTTGGCCAAAGAACAGCAAGTCCTGGCCGCTCCCACGCTCATCAAGACCCTGCCGCTCCCGCTGCGCAAATTCATCGGCACCCTGTCGGACAGGGAACGCATCCTCACAAGCCTTGATATCGTGCCCAAAGTGTAGGCCCTGAGGTGGACATGGATATTTGCAAGTCGCCGGAAGAACTGGCTCGTGAAATCGCCGATCTGCGCACACGGTTGGAGGAGGCCGAGGAAACCCTGCGTGCCATACGGCTCGGGGAGGTCGACGCGGTTTTGGCCCAAGGCCCTGAGGGCGACCAAGTATTCACGCTCAAGGGTGCGGACCACGTCTACCGGATAATGCTCGAACAGATGAGCGAGTCTGCCCTGACCATGGACTCCAACGGCCTGATTCTTTTCGCCAACTCCAATCTTCCCCTTCTTCTTGAGTATCCCGCACAGCAGGTGCTGGGGAAATCTTTCCTGGGCTTTGTCTCGCATGAGGACCATGAGTTTCTCTCGTGCCTGCTTGAGCAAGGTTCAAAGGGCAAGGCCAAGGGCGAGCTTATGCTTGTGGCGGCCAGCGGCAAGGTAGTCCCGGCACTTATGTCCTTGAGTCCCCTGATTCTGGAAAAGAAGACCATTCTTAGCGTGGTGATCACTGACCTGAGCGAGCAGAAGAAGACCGAGGAGCTCAAGCAGGCCAGGGAAGAGGCCGAGAGCACAAACAAGGCCAAAAGCGAGTTCCTGGCTCACATGAGCCACGAAATCCGCACCCCCATGAACGGCGTCCTTGGGATGACCGAACTCGCCCTCATGGAAGACAACCCCGTCCGAGTCCGTGAATATCTTCAATTCGTCAGGCAGTCCGGGAAATTGCTGCTGGACATCATAAACGACATCCTGGACTTGTCCAAGATCGAGGCAGGAAAGATCGATCTTGAGAACAAGGCGTTCATGCTTCGCGATGGATTGGACTCGATGTTCAAGATCTTCCTGATGACCGCCCGCAGCAAGGGGCTGAACTTTTACCATGCCATCGACCTCAACGTACCCGACCGGCTGATGGGCGATTTGGGACGACTTCGGCAAGTACTGACCAACCTCATCGGCAACGCCGTCAAATTCTCGGAAACAGGGGCGGTGCGGGTGTCTGTCGCGGTGGACGGCCAGAGCGCCGCTCACGGCTCGACGCGTCTCATTTTCAAGGTCAAGGATGACGGTATAGGCGTTGCGAAAGAGCGGCTGAAAGACATGTTTGAACCGTTCAGTCAAGTCGGGCAGTCGAGCCATGCCAAGTACGGGGGCACGGGGCTTGGCTTGTCCATCTCCAAGAGTCTGGTGGAGATGATGGGAGGGGCAATCTGGGCCGACAGCAAGGTCGGCAGGGGGAGCACCTTCTACTTCACCGCCGTCTTCGGCCTTGCCGAGGAACTCGCGCAGTCTGAACCCGAAAGATTGCCGGACGCCCCATCTCCCTCCGGCGCGCTCCGTATCCTGCTGGCCGAAGACAACAAAATCAACCAGATCTTCATGGTCACGCTTCTTAAGCAACAAGGCCATTACGTCGAGGTGGCGGAGAACGGACTTGAATCGATCACGAAGCTCGAGGCCGGGGACTTCGACCTGGTGTTCATGGACGAGCTGATGCCGGAGATGAGCGGCACAGAGGCGGTAGCGGCCATCCGCAGCGGCGCTGCTGGACCGGACAAGGCCGGAATCAAGGTGGTGGCGCTCACGGCTCATGCTCTCAAGGGAGACAGGGAAGGTTTTTTGGCCGCTGGCATGGATGATTATCTGGCCAAACCCTTCACAATGGAAGATCTGGCAAGTGTTATCGACAGAATGTCAGGCAAACAGCCCGATTGAGTTGCCCCCACCCAGGAAGAACATCACATATGCAGAGGCGTTTCTGGCGCGTCGCGCTCGGTGCGCCGTTCAATAATAGCGGCTCCCACACAAGGGGCCCGGCGTCTTGACTGATCTCGATCCTGGCAAACAAACTAGCTAAAAGGGCATGAGCCTCATTCAAAGGCTTCCGGAACGACAGCCCGGCATCCTCCCCAATGTCTGCAAGGGGCCATCATGCCAGCCCAACGGCGCGGAGCTCGAACACTGTGACGCCCACCTCACCGTTTACCGGAATTCTCAAACTAAATTGAAGAAATTCTCAAACTGTTTTGCTCGTTCTACCCGGTGTGCCGACAGCGGCGCAAATCAGTGCCGAATCGCGCGCTGCCTTACAGATGCCACCGGGCGACTCACGCGCCGCCCGGTGGCGTCTGGCTGGAAATTTCCAGGCACGAAAAAAGGGCCTACGATTTCTCGTAAGCCCTTGATTTCTCTGGTTGCGGGGGTGGGATTTGAACCCACGATCTTCGGGTTATGAGCCCGATGAGCTACCGGTCTGCTCCACCCCGCGTTGCTGAGAAAGAGGGTTTACGCCGGGGGCCCCTGGGTGTCAACGACTATTTCAAAATACCTGAAAATAGTTTCTAGCCGCAGCACTTCTTGAACTTCTTGCCGCTGCCGCAGGGGCAGGGATCGTTACGGCCCACCTTGGGTCCGGACGCCACAACGGGCTCCTTGGTGGACTTCACCTTGCCGTCCAGGTAGCGCCACTCGCCGCCCTTCTTGCGGAAGCGGGCACGTTCGCGCAGCTGCTGCACTTCGCCGTCCATCTCGAAGCTGGCCACGAACTCGACCTCGCCCTCCTCGTCTCCAGGGCCTCCGGCCTTGGTGGAGAGCACGGACAGTCCCTGCCAGTTGGCCTTCTCGGACCACTCGCGCGCGCCGTCCTCATCGAAGGTCGCCTGCCAGCGCTGGTCCAGGGAGCGTTTCAGGTGGGCCATGTCGCCGATGGCGTAGGCGGTGTAGCGCGAGCGCATGAGCGCCTCGGCCGTGGGTGCGAGCCGCACGCCGGTCACGATGGGGCCGCAGCAGTCGCCGTAGGCCAGTTCGGAGCCGCAAGGGCAGGAATCAGTGTCGATCATGTGTTCACCAACTGGTTAGATAGCGTTCAACAGGTGCGTAGTCGTCAGTCAGGACCAGGGCTCCGTCCAGGTCCGGCGCGGGCTGGCGCTGGTCCAGGCGCGCTTGCACGGACTCGTCCGGGCTGGTCCAGGCGCGCGGCGCGGCGTTCTTGAAGCAGATCAGCAGGACGTTCTGCATGTCGGTCTTCAAGCCGGGGCTCCAGGTCCTGACGGGGTGTACCTGCGGGAAGACCCGTGCGTATGTGGCGTAAAAGGATTTGTAAAGCCTTGAGCGCGGTCCTTCCAGCGCGGTGATGGTGTTCACCAGCAGCACGCCGTTGTCGTCCAGGGCTGCGGCCAGACGCCGGGCGGTCTCCAGGGTGGCCAGATGGAAGGGGATGGACGCGTGGGAGTTGAACACGTCCACCACGATGGCGTCGTAACGCTCGGTGTTGGCGTTCAGGAACGTCCGGGCGTCCTCATGGCGCACGCTCAGCCGGGGGTCGTCCGGCAGGAAGAAGTGCGCGCGGGCCAGGTCCGTGATGCCGGGGTCGAGCTCCACCACATCCACCCGCGCCTGGGGGTGTTTCCCCAGCACGTATTTCGGGAAGGCGTAGGCCCCGCCGCCAAGCACCAGCACCCGGCGCATGTCCGGCGCGAAATGCGAGGCCAGGGTCAGGGAGCGCGTGTAGTTGAGGGCCAGGGCCTGGGGATCGTCAGGGTAGACGCCGCCCTGTACGCCCTCCGGCCCGGTGCTCATGGCCAGCATTTCCCTGCCAGTGGTGAAGTCGCGCGAGGGATAGACCAGCACGCGCTGATAGGGCGTGTCCACGTCGATGACGCCGCTGGCCGCAAGCGACCGAGCGTCAGCTGCCGCCAGCAGGTACAGGGCCACGAACACCCCGGCCAGCCCGGCCTTCAGCGGCCAGCGGCCCGTATGGCACAGGATGGATGCCAGGGCCAGCACCCCGGCCATCAGGAACAGGATGGCCGCGCTGCCGAACCAGGCGATCAGGAAGAAGCCACCCGCAAAGGTGCCCACGATGCTGCCCATCGTGGACAGGGCGTACAGGCGGCCCACGGTGCTGCCCGCGCGTGCGGGGTCAGTCATGCGGATGCGCGCGGCAAAGGGGGCCACCATGCCAAGCAGCGTAGCCGCAGGCGCGAACAGCAGAAGCACAGCCTGAAGCGACCCGGCGTGCAGGCCCGCGCCCGAAGCCTGGATCATTTCCACCACGAAGGACCGGGAAAAGCCGATGAGCGCGGTGCAGACCGCTGCGCCGAGGATTATCAGGGAGAGCGCTTTGGGATTGGGATGGCGGTCGGCGAGGCGTCCGCCCCACCAGTACCCCAGGGACAGCGCGCCCAGGATGACGCCGATGATGCTGGTCCAGACCACGGTGGATGTGCCGAGAAACGGCGCGAGCACCCGCGTGGCCGCCAGCTCGATGACCATGACCACCGCACCGCACAGAAAGACCACCACTTCCAGCATGGCAACTCCTCGAAGGCGGACGGATGACGGGGAAGGCTGCGCCGGACGGCAGGGGCAGGCGGCGTCAACTCGACCCAGGCGTCCGCGATAGAAGGACGATCACAGTGCGGCGTGCGCAAGAGCCCGCACCCGGCAAACGAAACTCCGGTCAGTCCGGCTTTCTGCCGATCACCACCCGGTCCAGCCCGGCGAGGTCGGGCAGCACGGCCACGCCCTCGAACCCGAACTCCGTGGCCTCCAGCAGATGCTTCACGTCCTGGCCCTGCTTCCAGCCGATCTCCAGCATCAGCACTCCGCCCGGAGCCAGACGCTTGAAGGCTGCGGCCACCACGACCGGATAGGCCTCCAGCCCGTCCTGCCCCGGCACCGGCACCAACGCGGACTTGGGCTCGAACGAAGCCACCTCGGGCGAGAGCGTGTCGTATTCTTCCTGGCTGACATAGGGTGGATTGGAAACGATGAGGCCGTAGCCCTCGGACACGGGAGGAAGCTCCGAAAACGCGGCTTCCAGAAATTCCATGCGCTCGGCCACGTTGTGCCGGGCGGCGTTTCGCCGGGCCACAGCCAGCGCACCGGGGCTCAGATCCAAGGCGGTAACGCGCGCGGACGGGAAACGAGTGGCCAGGGTGACGGCCAGGCAGCCCGACCCGGTGCCCAGGTCGGCCATGGCTATCTCGGCATCGCCGGGAAAGAGGCGGATGGCCTCCTCCACGATCAGCTCGGTTTCGGGCCTGGGGATGAGCACATCTGGGGTGACTTCAAAGGCCAGGCTGAAGAACTCGCGCTCGCCAAGGATGTAGGCCACGGGTTCGCCACGGCCACGCCGGGCGGCCAGCGGGCGCACCGCGTCCAGCTCCGAGGCCTGAAGAGGCCGGTCCATGTCCAGAAACAGGCCCATGCGATCAAGCCCCAGGCCGTGGGCCAGAATCATCTGGGCCGACAGACGCGGGGAATCGACGTTCTTTTCGCGCAGGTAGATTTCGGTCTTCTGGAGGATTTCGCGGACAGTGGGCTGTTTGGTCATTCCTGAAAGCTATCATACGCCCGGCCCGCCGGGATTCCAAGCGTTTTCTGGGTTCGCCTCGGGTCGATGCCAGGGCGCATCAGCCCGTTTGCATCAGGCCGACTGCGCTCTGCTCTGCCCCAGCTTCTTGCGGATGGTTGAAAAGAGGATCTCGGGCATGACGGGCTTGGTGAGGTAGCCGTCCATCCCTGCCTCCAGGCAGCGCTCCTGGTCGCCGGACATCGCGCGGGCCGTGAGCGCCAGCAGGATGATCGCGTTTGCGCCCTCGCGGCTCCGGATGGCGCGGGCCAGATCGTAGCCGTCCATCACGGGCATCTGCACGTCCAGCAAGGCCACGTCGAAATCCTCGCGGCCAAGCATGTTCAGCGCCTCGGCTCCGCTCTCGGCCACCTGCGGAAGCATTCCGGCCATATTGAGCAGTTCGGCGGTGAGTTCCCTGTTGAGGGCGTTGTCGTCCACCACCAGCACGCGCACACCCTTCAGGCGCTCGTCCTCTTCGGCGGCGCGCTCGAGCTGCCCGGCCTCGGAGACGTCCAGCTCGAAGGGTGCGGTGAAGGAGAATTCACTGCCCGCGCCGGGCTCGCTCTTCACGGTGATCTCGCCCTGCATGATGTCCACCAGGCGGCGCACGATGGAGAGCCCGAGCCCGGTGCCGCCGAAGCGGCGCGAGGTGGAGCTTTCCGCCTGGACGAACGGGTTGAAGATGTATGCCTGTTGCTCCGGGGTCATGCCGATTCCGGTGTCGCTTATGGAAAACGACAGCATCACCACGCCGGGATTGGCCTGGGCGAAGCCAACCGTCACGCGCACCGCGCCCTGGCTGGTAAACTTGACCGCGTTGCCCACCAGATTGATGAGCACCTGCTCCAGGCGCAGGCTGTCGCCGATGAGGGCGCCTGGCATGCCGTCCTGGATGTCGATGGAGAAAGCCAGCCCCTTTTCCCCGGCCTTGGCGGAGAAGATGTCCCCCAGCCGGTCCAGGACCTTTTTCAGGCTGAAGGGCACCGGACACAGCTCCATGCGGCCCGCCTCTATCTTGGAAAGGTCCAGCAGGTCGTTGATGACGCCCAGCAGCACGTGGCTTGCGGAGATGATCTTGTCCAGATTGCCGCGCAGCTTCTCCGGCGGGTTCTGGCGCAGGGAGATCTCGGTCAGACCAAGGATGGCGTTCATGGGCGAACGAATTTCGTGGCTGATGTTGGCCAGGAAGTCGCTCTTGGCCTGGCTTGCGGCCTCGGCCTTCTCGCGCGCGTCGATGAGGTCGAACTCCAGCTTCTTGCGGTCGGTGATGTCTGACACCAGCCAGAGGACGCTGGCCTCGCCAAACACGTCAATGAGCGCGGCCGAGGACAACACGTGCATGAGGGTTCCGGAACGCGCGCACATGTCCAGCTCACGGTTGAGCACCACACGGTTCTTCTGCACTTCGTCCAGGAGTTTCTGGCGCTTGTCGCGGTCTACCCACAGGCCCAATTCCGCCGCACTACGCCCCAGGATCTCTTCGGCGGAGAAGCCCGTGAGAGAACAGAACGCCTTGTTCACCTGGAGGATGCTGTTGTCGCGCAGGGAGGAGATGGCCACGGCCACCGGGCTGTACTGAAAGATGGCCTGGAAGCTCTGCTGGCTGTCGCGCAGTTCTGCCTCGGCCTTGACGCGCTCCTCGATCTCGATGCGCAGCGACGCAGTCTGGCGGGCCACGGTTTCCTCAAGTTCCTTGCGCCGCGCCTTGAGGGCGGAGAGGCGCATGGAATAGATGCCATACAAGCCAGCCAGAGCAAGAAGTGTCACCACGCCCTTGAACCATAGGGTCCGCCAGTAGGGAGGCACCACCATCACCGTGACGGACAGCGGACTGCGGCTCCACACACCCTCGTCGTTGGTGCCCTTCACCAGGAACACGTAATCACCGGGGTCGAGGTTGGTGTAGGTGGCCCGGCGGGTCGTGCCGCTCTCCACCCAGTCCTGGTCGAAACCCTGCAACTGATAGGCATAGCGGTTTTTCGACGGGTTGGTGAAGTCCATGGACGTGAACTCGAAGGTGACCGTCTGGGCGCTGGGCGTCAGCACCACGTCAGCGGGCTTGCCGCCAGCTTTCAGCGCTCTGGGCTGGTTGTTGACGCGCAGTTCGGTCAAGGCCGCCTCGGGGGGATGTTTGTTGGGCAGGACATCTTTCGGGAAGAAGGCGTTAATCCCCGAAAAGCCGCCGAAGAACAACTCGCCTGTGGCGCCCTTATGAAAGGCGTTCATGTAGAATTCCACGCCGACCAGCCCGTCGCGGCGGGAATAGTTGCGTATCTCGCCGGAGGCAGGATGCATACGGGAGATACCCTTGAAGGTGCTCATCCAGAGATAGCCCTTCTCGTCCATGGCCATGCCCTGGATTCCGTCGTCGGCCAGCCCGTCGCGCTCACCGTAGCGTGTGGAGAGTTTTGTAAGCGGGTCGAAGCGGTTCAAGCCGTTGTCGGTCCCCACCCAGAGGATGCCGGAAGGGTCTTCGACGATTGGGGTCACACGATCGTTGGAGAGGCTCCGGGGGTTGGTGGGGTCGTGGCGCCAGTGCTCGAAAACCTTCGTGGCCGGGTCGAAGCGGTTCAAGCCCGCGTTGGTGCCCAGCCAGAGCGCCCCGTCGCGGGCCTGGATGATGTGGCGGACCCGGTCGTGGCTTATGCTTTCGGGATTTTTGGGGTCGTTCAGGTAACGCGTGACCTTCCCGGTCTGCGGGTCCAGGCGGTTCAGGCCGCCCTTGCTGGTCCCGGCCCAGATGATCCCGTCCCGGTCCTCGAAGAGCCACCAAATCTTGTCCTGGCTTATGCTTTGTGGGTCGCGGGGGTCGTGCACGTAATGGGTGAAAGCGCCGCTGGCCCTGTCCAGGGCACTGATACCGGACTCCACCGTGCCCACCCAGATGCGCCCACGGGAGTCCTCCATGACGCAGTTGATCTGGTCTTCGGCGATACTGGCGGGATCGCGGGGATCATGGCGGAAGCGCTCGACCACCTTTCTGGTGCGGTCCATGCGGGCCAGGCCTGCGTAGCGGGTACCCACCCACAGGTCGCCGTCGCGCCCAAGGTGCACCGCGCTCACTTCCTTGCCCGGCAGGCTTTCCTGGTCACCTGGGATGTGCCGGTAGGAGGCGAACCAGCGTGAGCCCGGAATCAGCTTGTTCAGGCCGCCGGAGTAGGTTCCGGCCCAGAGGATGCCAGAGGAATCCTCAAGCAGCGAAATGACGTCGTTCTGTCCGATGGAATCGGGATCGTAGGGGTTGTGGCTGAAAACCTCGAACTTCCGCCCGGCCCCGTTTTCCACCATACGAGCAAGCCCCGCCGCCGTGGCGGCCCAGAGCGTGCCCCACCTGTCCAGCATGAGCTTGAACACGCCCGTGGAAGCCATGTGCGGCTCCACCCGTCCTGTGGTCAAATCGAGTCGGAACAGTCCGGCCACGTCGCTCACGATCCACAGGATGTTGCGCCCCTCGCAATATACCTGGTTGATCTGGGCGTTTATTATGTCCTTGGCCATCTTCTCGTTCACGATGGACACGAGCGACCCCGTCTCGGTGTCCAGTCGGTACACCAGCTTGCGCGAAGCAGCCCAGATCTGCCCCTTGTCGTCCTCGGTGACGGAAACGATCTCGGTGGAGCCCTTGGTCTGGGGCGAAGACACGGGAATGCGGGTGAACACCCCGCTGGACTTGTCGATCACCGCCATTCCTGCGGCTGTTCCCACGCGGATGACGCCCTGGGAGTCCTGATGGACAGCGTTCACCTCGTTGCTTGGGATGCTTGAGGGGTTGGAGGGGGCGTGCAGATAATTGGCGAAGGAATCCGTGAGCGCGTCGTAGCGTGACAAGCCGCCGCTTCGTGTGCCCACCCACAGCGCGCCGGAAGCGTCCACGGTCAGGGCGCGGATGTTGCCGTCCGCCAGGGAACCGGGGTTGCTGAGGTCGGAGGTGTAGAGCTTGAAGGTATAGCCGTCGTAGCGGTTCAGGCCCGCATAGGTGCCGACCCACAGGAACCCGGAGCGGTCCTGGGCCAGACAGACCGCCGAGGACTGGGACAGGCCTTCCTCGACGCCGAAGTGCTGGAAACGGGGAGTGAAGCCGGACTGCGCCCAGGCGGAGTCCGGAGCGACGAGGCATGCCCATGCAGCCAGGAGACAGCCGAACAACCACCATGCGGCCGTGGGCCGTATGACGGGGATGTTGCAGCGGCCAAGCGTGGAATAAGACTGCAAAATCGTCCCCAACTTCAAAGTATTACATACGCACGGGAATCTTTGGCATGGCTAGGGATCGATGTAAAGCGTCCGGGCGTGCCCGGTACACCCTGTTCGCGCTCCATGAGCAGGTGCGAGGCCGGGAAATTCCGGCCCCGCGCAGTTTCGAGGCTATTTGCCCGGAACGTCTTTTTTGTAAGAGGCGATCAGAACAGCCTCGGCCACGGAATCCACGATGTGGTCCCAGCCGATAAGGCTGTCGGTCCCGAACCGTTGAAGGGTGCCCATGAAATGGCCCCTGTTCCCGGCCAGATACAGCTCGATCCCCCGCGATCTGCATTTCTTGATGAACCCTTCCAGCGCATTGATTCCTGTGGAATCGATGGTCTGGGCGTGGGTCACGTCCAGGATGAATACGCGCGGCTTCCTGGAGACGATGTCCAGGATGTCCTGGAAGCGGTCGGCTATGCCGAAGAAGAACGGGCCGTCGATTTCATAAACCTGGATGTCGTCGTCGATGACGGACTTGACGGACGGTATGGCGCAGGAATCCTTGGCGTAACTGGAATCCTCGCCGCCTGCCGAGATGTCGGACATGCGCACCGCCTCGTCCAGGTTGTCGCTGGCGGGAAGCCTGCATACGCCGATCTCAGTCATCTCGCTCATGCGGCGCATGAACAAGAGCGAGGCCAGCAGCACGCCCACGTATACGGCAACGGTCAGGTCGATGAGCACCGTCAGGGCGAAGGTGGTCACCAGCACGGCCACGTCCGAGCGGGGAGCTTTCAGCAGCCGGGCGAACCTGCGGTATTCGCTCATGTCGTAGGCCACCACCAGCAGCACCGCAGCCAGACTGGCCAGCGGGATGGCCGAAGCCACCGGCGCGGCCACCAGCACGAAGGCCACCAGCACGAAGGCGTGGACGCAGCCCGCGACAGGAGAGACGGCCCCGGCCTTGATGCTGGTCACGGTACGGGCGATGGCCCCCGTGGCCGGAATGCCGCCGAAAAGCACGGAGGCGATGTTGGCCGTGCCCTGAGCCACCAGCTCCGCCGAGGAGTCGTGCCGGTCGCCGGTCATGCCGTCGGCCACCACGCAGCACAGCAGGGATTCGATGCCCGCCAGCAGAGCGATGGTCATGGCGTCTGGCATCAGGGTCTTGATGGAGGCCCAGTCCAGCGTAGGCGGCACGAAGGCCGGGAGTTCGCTCGGGATGCCCCCGAAGCGCGTCCCGATGGTGTCCACCGGCAGCATGAAGGCCGCAGCCGTCACCGCGCCCACGGCCACGCCGAACACCGGAGCCGGGATGACCGGGAAGAAGCGCCGCGCCAGCAGGATCGCACCCAGCGACACAAGCCCCACGCCTGCCGTTGCCGGATCCACCTTGTCCAGGGAGGAGGCCAGCACCGACAGCTTGGGGACGAACTCGGCAGGCACCTGGGTGATCTTCATACCAAAGAAGTCTGTGAGCTGGCTGAAGAAGATGAGCACGGCGATGCCGCTGGTAAACCCGGTGGTGACTGGATACGGGATGAACTTGATGAGCTTGCCCAGACGTGCGAGCCCCATGATGACCAGCATGCCGCCCGCCAGAAGCGTGGTCATCACCAGTCCCTGGTAGCCGTGCCGGTCCACCACGCCCGCGATGATCACCACGAAGGCACCGGTAGGCCCGCCCACCGCGAAGCGCGATCCGCCCATGAAGGAGATGATGAAACCGGCCACGATGGCGGTGAACAGCCCCCGCTCTGGCGGCACGTGAGAGGCGATGGCAAAGGCCAGGGCCAGCGGCAGGGCCACCACGCCCACGGTGAGGCCAGCCAGGACGTCCCGGCTCAAGTCGCGGGGCGATAGACCCCGGCGCAATACCTTGAACAACTTGGGCACGGGCCAGAGTGCCTGCCCGCGCCCCGAACGTATCTCAGTGTCCAAAACTCCCTCCTCAAGACCCAAGGCGGGTTGATGCCCGAAGACAACAGCTCGGTAAAATTAGGAAAATGCAAGGCTATGCTAAAACGGTCTGGAGCGTACGCTCTTTGTCCAGTATTTCAAGAGGGTATATTTCGTAATAATTTCCACCTGAATGACTCTGATATGTATGCTTACTTCAGCACTTCTGCTGTTGTCTTCCAGATGAAGAGGTCCCTGGGTTTATCTTCTTGGCATGAGGGGCCTGGATGATCTGGGAGCGACTGTCTAGTCAGGGATGTGTTGTGCCGGATTGTTGTTTGGTAGCCATGGGCGGGCTTGCATCTGTTGGCGCATGTAACTGCCCGTTGCCAGGACCACTCAGGGCTGCATGGCGTTATCGGGACGTGCTGAGTGTTCATAACTCGAGCGAGGCAATCCTCGAAAAAAGAAAGTGCCCGGAGAGCATCCTCTGCTCTCCGGGCACGTGAAAAACCCGAAAGGGGCATCTGGCCTGGCGGCCCAATCAGGCGCTGTCGGCCTGATTCTTGAGCGCCTCAGTCTGGTAGTGGTTGGTCAGCGCGTTCATCATGTCCTCGATGTCGCCGTCCAGGATCTTGTCCAGATTGTGCATGGTGTAGTTGATGCGGTGGTCGGTCATGCGGCCCTGGGGGAAGTTGTAGGTGCGGATGCGTTCCGAACGGTCGCCGGAGCCCACCTGCTGGCGACGGTTGGCCTCCACCACCAGGCGCTGCTTCTCCTGCTCCAGGTGCAGAAGGCGCGAAAGAAGCACTTTCATGGCCTTGGCCCTGTTCTTGTGCTGGCTCTTTTCGTCCTGGCAGATAACCACCAGCCCCGACGGGATGTGCGTGACGCGCACGGCCGAGTCGGTGGTGTTCACGCTCTGGCCGCCGGGGCCGCTGGAGCGGTACACGTCGATGCGCAGCTCGTTGGGGTCCAGCTGCACGTCCACCTCGTCGGCCTCGGGCAGCACGGCCACGGTGGCGGCGGAAGTGTGGATGCGTCCCTGCGATTCGGTGGCGGGCACGCGCTGCACGCGGTGCGTGCCGGACTCGTACTTCAGGCGGCTGTAGACCTTCTCACCGGAAATGCTGGCGATGATTTCCTTGTAGCCGCCCGTGTCCGAGGGCGATTCGCTCATGATCTCCACCTTCCAGCGCTTGCGTTCGGCGTAGCGCATGTACATGCGGAAGAGGTCCGAAGCGAACAGGGCGGCTTCCTCGCCACCGGTTCCGGCGCGGATTTCCAGGAGGATGTTCTTCTCGTCCAGGGGGTCCTTGGGCAGAAGCAGGAACTTGAGCTCTTCCTCAAGCCTGGGGGTTTCCTCCTCGAGGACCGCGATCTCGGCCTTGGCCAGCTCGCGCATGCCGGGGTCGGAGTCTTCCAGCAGGAGGGTGTTCTCCTCCATGTCCTCACGCAGCTTCTTGAAGCGGCGGTAGACCGCCACCAGGTCGCCCAGGTCGGCGTGGGCCTTGGTGAGCTTGCGGTAGCGCTCCTGGTCGGAGACGGCGTCGGGGGAGGAGAGTTCCCTCTCCAGTTCCAGATATTTGGCTTCGATGCTTTCGAGCTTGGCGAACATGATGATGGGTCCGTTTTACTTGCGGTCCAGCGCGCCCTTGAGCGCGGCGATGGCCACCTCGATCTGGGCGTCGTCTGGCTCGTGGGTGGTGAGCATTTGCATGGCGAGGCCGGGGCAGGCCATGGCCTTGCACAGGATGTTCTTATGGAATTTTCCGGAGAACTTGATGATCTCGTAGGAAATGGCGCTGATGGGGATCATCAGCAGAAATTTCACGCCGATGATGTAGGCCTGCTTCAGGATGGTGTTCTCGGGCGACCACACCCCGAGCAGCAGCGGCACCAGGAAGGTGTAGAGTACGATGGACACGCCCAGCACAAAGAGCAGGAAGGTGGTGCCGCAGCGCGGATGCAGGCGGGAAAAATCCCGCACCGACTCAGGAGACATCTCCACGCCGTTCTCGTGCGCCCAGATCACCTTGTGCTCCGCACCATGGTACTGAAACACGCGCCTGATGTCCGGGATGTAGGAGATGGCCAGGATGTAGCCCACGAACATCAGCAGCTTGAACAGGCCGTCCCACATGTGGAAGGACAGGGCCTCCGCGTCGCCGGAGAGGCCGATCAGGTTCATGCCGATGGAGAAAACGTGCGGGGCCACCACGAACAGCAACAGGGCGAAGCCGATGGCCGAGGCCATGGTCAGGGCCATGGCCCACGGGGAGAGCTCACCCTCATCCTCGTCAAGCGAGTGCTGGGCCGAGAAGTTGAGCGCCTTGATGCCGTTGACCAGCGTCTCCAGCAGCACGGGAAAACCCCTGATGAAGGGCTTTTTCAACCATGCGGCGCGCGTCAGGGTGAACCAGGGGCGGGTCTCCACGAAGATCTCGCCATTGGGCTTGCGCACGGCAATGGCCAGGCAGTCCTTGGAGCGGATCATCACCCCTTCCATGACGGCCTGTCCCCCGACGGTATCGTTGGCTGCGAGCGCGTTTTTCATAAGCTCCGTACAATAGGAAAAAGCGGCGCACGGAGCGCCGCTTCACGCTTGTGGGCCAGAGGGGACGGCGTATGGGGCGAAAGCGCCGACGCATGCGGAACAAATGCTCCGCCGCGCGAGGCGCAAGCCCCGGAAACACCGTTTGCAATCCACGCGAAAACGGCGCGTCCGACGGGCATTCCCCCAGCCGGACGGCCGCGCAATACGATACAGGTCCCGCAGCGGCGCAAAACGCCTTCGCAGGACTCGTGGAACACTAGGCTTTCGGTTCCTCGAACTTCGCGTACTTCTTGCGGAAGCGGTCGATGCGGCCAGCGGTGTCCACGAAACGCTGCTTGCCGGTGTAGAACGGGTGGCAGTTGGAACAGATTTCAACCGTCACCGTCTCGCCCTTGGTGGACAGGGCATCAGCCTGGAATCCGCAGTTACAGACGAGTTTCGCCTTGTAAGTCTTGGGATGGATATCGCTCTTCATGAAAAGCTCCTTGATCAAATCGAAGACGGGACCTATACACCTGCCCCAGCCGGGTGGCAAGCAAAAAACGGCTCTTTTCCACGCGGACTCTCCGTGCTAGAAACAGGGCCGTTCCCGCGCTGGAACACCACCGACGTTGCCAATACACGAGGGCAGCGCCCGCCCTCTGATTCCCCAACCAACCCCTCTCGAGGTCGAACCATGTCTCTTACCCGTAAAAACGCCATTGTCGCCACGTACCTGAGCACCCACGGGCAGGCCATCGCCGCCCATGAACACATGGGCGTGGAAGACATCCGCTCCGGTCTGGATGCCGGACGCATGGCCCTTCTGGCCAACCCCGCCCATAAGAATGTGTCGCCCACCCTGATCGGTCAACCCGCCAGGGTGAAAGTAAACGCCAACATCGGCACCTCCCCCATGATCAACAACGTGGAGATGGAGGTCCAGAAGCTGCGACTGGCTGAAAAAGCCGGCGCCCACACCGTGATGGACCTCTCCACTGCGGGCGATCTGGACGTGGTGCGCGTGAGCATGCTGGAAGCCTCCCCCCTGCCTCTGGGCACGGTCCCGCTCTACTCGGTGGCCCAGCCCTACGTGGCGCGCGGACAGGACCCCAGCGACTTCACCGTGCAGGAGCTCCTTGAGGAAATCGAAAAGCAGGCCGAACAGGGCGTGGACTTCATGACGCTGCACTGCGGCGTCACCGCGCGCGGCGCGGCCATGGCCTCGGACGGTCGCCGCATTCTGGGCATCGTGTCGCGCGGCGGAGCGCTCATGGCCCGCTGGATGAAGCGTCGCAACGTGGAAAACCCGCTACTCACCCACTACGACGATCTGCTGAAGATCTGCCTCAAGCACAACGTGACCATAAGCCTGGGCGACGGCCTGCGCCCCGGCGCGGGCGCGGACGCGGGTGACGCTGCCCAGTGGGAAGAGGTCTCGGTTCTGGGCGACCTGGCCCGGCGCGCCGTGGAACACGGCGTACAGATCATGATCGAAGGTCCCGGCCACGTGCCCCTTCATCTGGTGCAGAGCCAGATCCAGGGCATCAAGCGCCTGACCAACAACGCCCCCCTCTACGTGCTTGGGCCTCTGACCACCGACGCGGCAGCGGGCTACGACCACATCGCCGGAGCCATCGGCGGCGCGCAGGCCGCCTTCTACGGCGCGGACTTCCTGTGCTACCTGACCCCCGCCGAGCACGTCACCCTGCCCGGACCCGAGGACGTGTGGGACGGCGTGAAGGCCAGCCTCATCGCCGCCCAGAGCGCCGAGAACTCCCTGGGACGCCCCTGGGCCGTGGAGCGCGACCTGGCCATCTCCAAGGCGCGCGCCGCGCTGGACTGGGAAGCCATGGCCGACAACGCCCTGGACCCCCATACCCTGCGCAAGCGCCGCAAGGACTTCCACAAGGAAAAAGAGTGCGCCATGTGCGGCTCCTTCTGCGCCATCCGCATGCTGGAAGGCGTGGAAGACGCCATGATCGTCTGCAAGAAGCACGACTAGCCCCCTTTCATCGCGAACGTGACGCAGCCCGGAGAACGCCAATGTTCCCCGGGCTGTTTCTTTTGGCATGTGCGCGTGATACGGGGTGATTGTCCGCATAGCCCGAAAACAACGGAGACCCGCCATGCATACGCTCGTGCTCGTGCGCCACGGCCAGAGCCAGTGGAATCTGGAGAACCGCTTCACCGGATGGACCGACGTGCCGCTCTCGCCCCTGGGCGAGAGCGAGGCCCTGACCGGGGCCAAGGCCCTCACAGACGCCGGACTGACCTTCGATCTGTGTTTCACCTCGTATCTCAAGCGAGCGGTGAAGACCCTGGACATCATCCTGGAGGCCATGGACCTCATGTGGCTGCCGGTCACCAAGTCCTGGCGGCTGAATGAGCGCCATTACGGATCGCTCCAGGGTTTGAACAAGGCCGAGATGACCGAGAAGTTCGGCGAGAAGCAGGTGTTCGAGTGGCGCAGGAGCTATGACGTGCGCCCCCCTGCCCTGGAGAACGACGACCCCCGCCATCCGCGCTTCGATCCGCGCTACGCGGCGCTCACCCCGCAGGAGCTCCCGGCAGTGGAGTGCCTGAAGGACACCGTGGCCAGGGTCATGCCCTACTGGCACGACGTGCTGGCCCCGACGATAAAATCAGGCAGGCGCGTGCTGGTGGCGGCGCACGGCAACTCGCTGCGCGCCCTGGTGAAGTACCTGGACGGTATCAGCGACGAGGCAATCGCCTCGCTCAACATCCCCACGGGCGTGCCCCTGGTGTATGAACTCAGCGACGACCTCAAGCCCGTGGGACATCACTACCTGGGTGACCCGGACGAGATCGCCCGCCAGATCGAGGCCGTGGCCAACCAGGCCAAAAAGAAATAACGCGAAAGGCCGCCCGACGATTCCCAGCCGGGCGGCCTCAATTTGTCGTATTGCCCGTTCTTCGCGGCCTCAGCTCTTGTCCGGCCCTCCCGGTTCTTTCGGCTCTTGCATGTCCTGCGGCCCGACGGGTTTGTCCGCCAGATCAGGCTTTGGGGGCGCGAGGCCCTCGCGCAGTTGCGGCCTGCGGTCCTGTTCGGGCGGCTGCGGCGCATCGGGACGCTTGGCCTTCCGGAGTTCCGGCTTGCGCCACGCCCCGCCCTCGCCAAACGAATCCCAGCCCCAGCGTAGCCAGCCCAGCAGCGAGAACGCCATCCACAAAGACCAGGCCAGCATCACGCCCCGGTACCACCACAGGGACACCGAGAACACCTGCGCCTGGGGCAGGGTCTCGCCGACGCGGTCGAAGGACCAGATGAGCCTGTAGGCCGACGAGCCGTTGCCCATTATGTGCATGGCCGGAGAGCCCAGAAGCCCGGTGCGGATCGCCTCGAACAGGCAGGACAGGCCGATGAGGGTCAGAATCGCCAGCCCGATCTGCATGGCGTTGAAGCCGAACCATCCCAACGCGGGCTGGAATCTGCGGCGAAGGCCCAGCGCGATGAGCCAAGCCACAGCCAAAAGGGCCACGCCCGCAGACACCTGCGTGAGCCCCAGGCCCAGGAGCAGCCATTGCCAGCGCCGAAGCGGTGTGAAGGGCACGAACCCCAGGCCGAACGCCACCAGGGCCGTGGCCCCCAGCGCGCTCCAGAACAGGATGGCCGGGGCCATGTGTGTGGCCCCGCGCGCCCAGAGAATCCAGCGGTCGCGGGGCATCTCCACGGTCAGTACGGCGTTCACGGCCTCGTGCCCCAGGCTGACTGCGGGCGTGGCCACCGTGGTCAGCGATTCGCGGGGCTGACGCCAGGACACCAGAATGGACTGCCTGCCCGGTGAGAGCGCCACCCCGATTTCGCCGGGCTTGTCTCCGGACCAGGGCGAAGGCTTACCGCCCACCACCACGCCGGTGACCTCGGCCTTCTCCGGCAGGCGCAGCACGTGCCGCCCGCCCAGAGCCGAGCGCACGGACATCTCCAGGGCCACGGCGTCCAGACGCTCACCGGGTGTCAGGCGAAGCTTGGCGAAGTCGATAGTCAGGCTCTGGCCGGGAGCAGGCGCGGGGCGCGTCACCGCGATGCGGGCCGTCTCGCCGGGCCAGGGCCGCCACAGGGGCGCCCAATGCCCCGAAGCGTCCAGGCTGGAGGACACCGGGATGCCCGAGAGCGCCACATCCCAGGACGGGGCAGCCCGAAGCCGCCAGGACTCCACCCAGTTGACACCCTGCGGGGCGGACAGCTGCAACGCAGGCATTATCTCCAAGCGTGATCGCCAGCTGATCTGACGCTGCCCAGCGCCCAGGGCAGCCACCACCTTGCCGTCCGCCACGCGCACGTCGCGGTCCAGCACGGATTCTCCCGGCAGCAGCGGCACCTGGATCACCACGGGTTCGCCGGTCTGGGTCAGGCGGCGCACGGTAGTCACGGCCTCCCAGCTGAGGCCAAGCTCCAGGGAACGCTCCACTTCCAGGAACGGCTGGATAACGGCGGTGACAACTGCTCTGGCGCTGCCCGGCCTGCCTGTCTGGGACGCATCCTCCCCGCGGGAGAACTTGAGCCCGCCCTCCAGCGCGCCATCAGGCCCCAGCCCCAGGACGCTCCAGCCGGGGGCATCCACCACGGCCCGGCGCGTGGAGAACGGGGCCGAGATGCTAAACGTCACCCCGCCGGGGGCCGCGCCGCTCACGAGGACCTTGTGCGGGCCTGGATCGAGCAGCACCCACAGCCCGCCGTTCTCGGCAAAGAGCACGGCGGGCTTTGAGTCCACGGTCACGGACTGGGGCCGCCAGCCGTCGCCTACCACGGGCAGCGGCAGGGCGAGACGCGTGGCCGCACCGGTCTCCAGAGTCAGGCGCAGGGACTTGGCGTCCAGTACCACGCCAAGCTCCGAGATTCCGGCGCAGTCCGGGAAGCAGTCGGACGGCTTGGTGAGCCGGGCGCGCAATTCGTCGATGATTTCCTTGGGAGGAACGCCCGACCTGAACCCGTCCGGCGATTCGGGAGCGGCCAGGGCTGCGCCGGGAGCCAGGAGCAGAGCTGCGGACAGCGCTGCCGCAAGGCACGCAAGCTTGACCGGGGAAGCCTCTGACCCGGCAGCTCCGGGAGCGCCATCGCCCGCCGCAGGCCGGGCAGGTTTCGACCCCAGGGGCGACGCCGCGCCGCGCAGACGCCTGAAGTCCGCCAGCAGCCACAGGGCGGCCAGCAGCAGAAGCACCCGCGCGAAGCACAGGGCCGTGTTCACCAAGGGAGACACCAACGTCAGGTGCACGGTCTGGGCCGGGTCCACCGGGCCGTTCCAGTTAAGGCTCACGGTGCGCCAGTTCCAGTTCGGGATGCCCGGTCCGGTCTGGATCAGGCTGTTGGGGTCCTGCTCCAACCCCTGGTAGGAATACGGGGCGGACGGCTCGCGCGCGGCCTTGCGGACCTCCTTCCGCGAATCCTGGGCCTGCATGGGTGCGGCTGCGGGAGCCGGGGCCGCAACATCCTGTGACTCCATGCCGGTGTCGAGGTCCGCCGCCCTCTCAGCCATGGTGGACGTGAAGCGCACGTCCTCCAGCTGCGGATAGACCCCCGTGCGGATCTGGCTGAACACGAAGGGCAACGCCGCCAGCACCATGAGCCCCAGCGCCATCATATGAAACGCCCTGGCCCCCCGCGTGGCCTTCTGCCAGGTCTCTTTGGCAGCCCGGTCCAGGGCCGTGAGCACGCCGAGCGCCGCCAGCAGCACGAGCCACAGCTCCACGGGAGCGGCCCGCTCGTGCTGGGCCGCCACCAGATAGGCCAGCAACACTCCCCCTGCGGCCACGCCGCGCAGCTTCCAGGCTCCAAGCACCATAAACAGCGTCAGAAAGATGTTCAAAAGGTTCCAGCGGCTCACCCAGGACTGGCTGACCATGTCCGGCCCCGAGGCGTGAAAGAGCCTCCAGCCCGGGGGCAGCTTCAGCTCCGCCGAAAGCGACGTGACCCCGGCCCGCCAGCCGGAAGCAGGAACAGACGCGCCCGCGTCCGGATAGCGGGACTCGGCGGTCAGGTTCACGGCGGATTCCCGCAGCTCCACGCCCGGAAGCTTGTCCGCGCCCAAAAGCACCACGGGCAGGTCCTTCCCGGCCTGGGCAGCACGGCCAAGTTCGCCCGGCGCGTTCATGGACAAAGACCAGCCGTGACGCAGCGCGCCGCTCACACGATCCTGCACGGTGAAGCGCGCCGGATGACGTCCAGGTTCAAAACAGCGTCCTTTTCCGCCAGGAAGGCCGGATATTTTTTCCAGGCGTCCGGCAGTTCGGTGGTCTGGGGATCGATGGGGGCAAGCCCGCGCGGCTGAACGTCGCGCAATGCGGGGTCGGCGGCAAAGGCCCAGATCTCACGCCCGAACGGCGTGGTGGCCGGTCCCATGGCTTTCATGGGTTCCAGGGCGCGGCTGGTTATCTCCAGATCGTAGCGCCCGGCCCCGGCCTGGGCCAGCACCTGCCCGCTTGGGCCGAAGCCCACGGGCACCGGGGCCTGCACGGCCATGGGTTCGGTTCCCGGAGGCAGCAATCCGTCCATACTGATGGTCCTGACCCTACCGGATACTTCCAGGCGGGCCAGGGTGGTGATTGTCATGGGCACGCCGTCGCGCAAGAGCCGGAACACCGCCACCTGGGCGGAATCCTCGGGGGCCTTGCGCTCGTCCTGGCGGGAGATATCCAGCCTGCCGTCTGCTGCGAGCTTGGGAGCGGCCACCAAAGCGCCGTCCACGGTGAGCTCCACCACTCCGGTCTGGGGCGCTATCCGCAGGGCCTGGGGCCTGCGTTTCCAGGGAAGCTGGCCTGCGACCTGATGCTCGCCGGGCTCCAGGCGTACGGCCGGAGTGCCGGACTGATCCAGCACGGCGGCGCTCTGACCGTCCACCGTGACGCGCGCGGGCCACAGGCCGGGGGCCACGGGCAGCGGCACGTTCATGGGCGAAAACACGCGCCAGGTGGCGGTGAATGCCGCGCCGGAACTGTCAACGACGAGGCTTATCCGGGTGGGATACTGGCACTGCCTGCGGGCCGGGTCCGTGGCCAGGGGCGGACACAGGGCGCTGTCCTGCCCGTAGAGCGCCCAGCCCTCCCAGGTTTTGAGGTCCGGCGGCAGCCAGGCCCGGCCAGGCTGGCCCGATGCTTGGCCTGATGTCTGGCCCGACGGCTGGGCCAGGGCCAAAATGGCACAGGAGAGCACACTCAGCAGGCACAACACGGACACGAGATACGGCGCGGCGCGAAATCGCATGACTGCTCCATGATCGACGGCGGTGTATTGATCTGCTATAAGACAATCTCTTTGATTTTGGAAACCAGAATGCCCGACCCCTCACTCTTTTCCACGCTGCTGCTCGATTGGTTCCGGCAGGCCAGACGCCCGCTGCCCTGGCGCGAATGGTCTATTTCAACCGCTTCCTGTCGCGCTTCCCCGACGTGTTCGCCCTGGCCGCCGCCAGCGAGGACGAGGTGCTGCGTCTGTGGGAGGGGCTGGGCTATTACAGCCGCGCCCGGAACCTGCTGAAAGCCGCCCAGGAGATCGCCACCCGTCACGGGGGGCTCGTTCCAGCTGACGCGCAGGCCTTGGCCGCGCTGCCGGGAGTCGGGCGCTACACCACGGGGGCGGTGCTCTCCATCGCGCACCAAATAGACGTGCCTGCTGTGGACGCCAACGTGGAGCGCGTGCTGGCCCGCGTGTACGACATCGCGGATTCTCCCAAAGAACCAGCCGGGAAGAAGCGTTTCACTGAGCTTGCCGCGTCGCTCATTCCCGCCGGAAAGGCCCGCGACTTCAACCAGGCCCTGATGGAGCTTGGCGCGCTGGTGTGCACGCCGCGAAGCCCGGATTGCGCCAGTTGCCCCATGGCCGCAGTCTGCCGCGCCCTGGCCGCCGGGACGGTTGAAGAGCGCCCCACCCTGCCTGCGTCAAAGGCCCCGGTGGCCATCGGCATGGGAACGGCGGTGATCGCGCACCAGGGGCTGTATTTCGTGCAGAAGCGCAGACCCGGCGGGGTCTGGGCCGGGCTGTGGGAATTTCCGGGCGGTCAGATGGAACCGGGCGAGGCCCCGGAAGAGACGGCGCTGCGGGAAGTGCGGGAGGAAACCGGCTTCGAGGTGGAGTCCAGGGGCAAGCTGGCCGTCATCAAGCACGCCTACACCCGTTACCGGGTGACCATGCACGCCTACCTGATGGCTTTTCCGGATGGCGTCACGCCTCCGGAACCCGTGCTCACGGCAGCCACCTCGCATCGCTGGCTGCCCTTCGAGGCGCTCGAAGGCCTGGCCTTCCCCACGGCCATGCGTAAGCTCGCCCAGGCCATGGAGCGCGACGCAAGGCTCACGCGATAATCCCCCGTCAGGCAGCCCTGATGGGCAGCAGCACCCGGAACTTTGTCCCGCTTCCGGGCGTGGACTCCACGGTGATGCTCCCCTTGTGGTTCTGCGACACGATGAAATAGGCCACCGACAAGCCAAGGCCCGTGCCCACGCCGATGGTCTTGGTGGTGTAGAACGGCTCGAACACGCGCTTGCGGATTTCTTCGGGCATGCCCGGCCCGTTGTCCTCTATCTCAGCCACGGCCATGCTGTTTTCCTGGCGCGTTCGCAGGATGATGCGCGGCCTCGGCGCAGTCGACCCCTCCGGCCCCGACTCGTTGAGGGCCTGGGCCGCGTTCTTTATGATGTTGAAGAACACCTGTTCGATCTCCATAGCCTGGCATTGCACCGGTTCGAGATCGGGGTCATAGTCACGAATTATCTCTATCTGCCGAAAATCGTACTGCTTCTTGAGGTCGTAATCGCCGCCAGCCAGTTCAACCGTCTTGTCCAGCAGTTCATCGAGCCGACACACGCCGTAATCCCCGCCGGATTTGCGGGCGAACCCCAGCATGTTGGTGACGATGCGCGCGGCGCGCACCCCGGCTTCGTGGATGCCCTCCAGAAACTCGTTCAGGCCGCGCTCACTCATGTAGGCCTGCACGACGCGCAGGTCGATCCCCACTTCCTTGGCAACCCTGGCGTTAGCGGGCATGTCCGGGTCCAGCCTGCGGATGATTACCTGCAAAGCCTGGAGGATGGAGGCCAGGGGGTTGTTGATCTCGTGGGCCATCCCTGCAGCGAGCCCACCTACGGAGAGCATCTTTTCGGTCTGCACCATCATTTCCTGGATGCGAACGCGCTCGGTGACGTCCTCCATCACGGCCACGGCTCCCGCCGCGTCCACGCCCGTATCCTGCGGAACTGCGCTCATGGAGAGCACCACGCGCCCGCCGGAGGGTTTGTCATACCAGATGGCGCGGCCCATCACGGCTTTGCGCCCTGCGAGAGCCTGATGCATGGGTAGATCGCCAAAGGCCAGGGGCTGCCCTTCGCGGGTGACGAACCGACTGGTCCAGGCGTCCTCCTGCGCCTCATGCGGGAAGAGTTCCAGCAGATCCAGGGCGCGCTGGTTCATGTACACCACCCGCCCATGGCGGTCGAAGGTGGCAATGCCGACCGGAGTCGTTTCGGCCAGGGTGCGGTAGCGAGCCTCGGATTCCCGCAGCCTGCCCACGGCCCCGCGAACGAAGGCCAAAGCCACGCTGACCACCGTCAGCACCGCCAGAGAGATGAGCCCGTTCAGCGCCGTAAGCTTGGCGGCAGGGCGCATGGTTTCCGCACCGTCCGCTTCGACAGCCACCAGCCAGCCCGTTATGGGATTGACAGCCGCCACGGCCAGCCGTTCATCCCCTCCCCGACTATACGTGACCATCCCCCCACTGGTCGCGGCGCGCAGGGCCGAGACCACTTGGGGAAGCGGCGCGAACTGCCCCTCCCTGCTCCAGGAAGGCCTGGCCAACAACGCCCCGCGCGAATCCAGGATGTACGCTCCGCCGGTCTGCCCAATCCGGACCTGATCCAGGATTTCCCTGGCCAGCCTGTGGATGTCCATCACCAGGACCATGACGCCTTCCACGGTCCGTTCGTGGTTGAACACCGGTGAGGCGACCACCAGCACAGGCAGGCCCGTGACTTTGCCAACCTCCAGCGCCTCAAAAGCCGGGTGACCGAGCAGGGAGCGCTTGAAATATTCCCGGTCGGCCACGTTGATGGCCCCGATCATGCCCGGATCGGACGCTGAGACCACAGAACCGTCCGGCAGGGCCAGGAAAGCCCTGTCGTAGCTGGTATAGGGCATGCGCTCGGCGAGCCGCCTGTTGGCGGCCACCCTGGCGGAGCGCCCCAGGTAGCCCTCGGTCAGGGCCAGCCGGAACACGTCCTCCTGGCCCCAGAAGCTCGCGTTGGCCTGAATGCTCCGGATTTTTTCGGAGACATCGGCGTCGAGGAGCGTCAGGGCCTGGCTCATCTGGCCCAGGGCCAGATCTTCCGCTGTCTTATTGGTATAGAAGAAGGTGATGGTGGTAGTCAGGGCCACGCCGAGCATGACCACAAACAAAATGGGAACCAGCGAACGAGTGATGAAGGAAGACCGCATCGCGCCACCGCCCTATTTGACCACTTCGCCCGCCGCTTCGATGATTTCGTAGGGGATGTCCACGTTCAGGCGTTCTGCGATCCTGAGGTTCACCATGATCACCCCCCTTTCGTTGATGCGCATGGGCAGTCCGCCCGCCGCATCACCAGTGAGAAGCGCGCTCCTGGCCATGTTCGCGGCCAGGAACCCTTGTTCGTGCCCAGCCTCCAGCACGCCGCAGAGCACGTCGGACAGGGCGTAGTCCGCGAACCCCAGCGTGGGCCTCGCGTTCACCGACTGCATCCAAGCGGCGGCCTCTTCCGGAGTGACCACTTTCCCGGTGCGCTCGTCTCGAAGCGAATGGTAGATTCCAAAAGCGACGGCATCCACGCCTGACTGGTACGCGATGACGCGTCGTTGCCACTCCTGGAAGGAGCCGACCGAATCGACGTGCTTGAGTTCCAGGGCGAAGGGGCCGCCTTTGGCCTGGTCATCCTCCATGTCCTTGATGACGTAGCCTGAGGACTCGGATGCGTCGGTCAGAAAGGCGACGGTGCGGGTGTTCGGCAAAAGCCTCTTGAGCAGGGCGAACCCCTCCCGGAAGTGCCAGCGCTCGCGCACGCCCGAGACGTTGGAGGCGGGAAAACCGTAGAGGGAGGGCGGCGCGTTGAGGCCGCAGAAGATGACCTGCGGAGAGGGTTTGCCCTTGAGCGACGGCGCGACCACGTACTCTTGGGCCACGTCGTCCACGGCGAGCACCACATCAGGGGAGAAGTCGGCGATTCGCGCCAGGGCCTTTTTCGCGGCCATTTCCAGCGAGGGCTTGTCTGGACGACGTTTGGCGTCCATGTAGAAGTAGTCGTAGACCACGTCCAGATCGCGCAGAGCCTCCAGGATTCCCTGGTTTATGTTCTGGGTCCAGATGTACTCGGGATTGTAGCTGTGCAGGATGAAGACGTGCCGGGACGCCCCCAGGGCCGTGCCCAAAGCTGAAGACTCCGGACGCCCAGCCGAAGCGCCATCGCCCGCGACCGCCTGCCCGCCCAGCACGAGCAGCAGCACAGCCAGGGAGGCCAGGGAATAACGACGCTTCATGAAGCCTCGCAAACGTAGTGATATCACCCCACCGCCATGCAAAACGCAGGGCGGGACGTCAGGAGCGCATAACACGCAAGCGCTGCCAATGCACCAAGGAACTACGCGGTCTTGAGGCTCCCCCGGAAGCTCTCCAGGTCCGTGACGCCCATCTCGCGGGCCACGGTCGGAAGCTGCTCCACAAGCCTGAAGCTGAAGTCCGGGCGCAGGAAGTTGGCCGTACCCACCTGGACGGCGTGCGCGCCAGCCAGGATGAACTCCAGCACGTCCATGGCCGAGGCGATGCCGCCCATGCCGATCACCGGCACGCTAACAGCGCGGCTCACCTGCCACACGCAGCGCAGCGCCACGGGTTTTATGGCCGGGCCGGAAAGCCCGCCCACCACGTTGGCCAGCCGGGGCTTTCTGGTGCGCACGTCCACGGCCATGCCGGTCAGGGTGTTGATGAGCGAGATGATGTCCGCCCCGGCGGCTTCCACGGCCTTGGCGATGCCCACGATGTCGGCCACGTTGGGCGAGAGCTTGACGATGACCGGCTTGTTTCCGGCGCGCTTCTTCACGGCCTCGGTGACCCTGGCCGCCTGGGCCGGGTCCTGCCCGAAGAGCACGCCGCCTTCCTTCACGTTGGGGCAGGAGATGTTCACTTCAAGCCCTGCCACGCCCTCCTCGGCGGCCAGCACCGAGGCAAGCTCCGCGAACTCGTCGGGGTCGCAGGCGTAGAGGTTGGCCAGGATGGGGGTCTCGCGCCAGGGCAGGAAGGGCAGCTTGTCCTTCAGGAAAATTTCCACGCCGCAGTTCTGGAGCCCGATGGCGTTCAACATGCCGGAGGGGGTCTCGGCCACGCGGGGCATGGGGTTGCCAGCGCGGGGCTTCAGGGAGAGGCCCTTCACCACGATGCCCCCCAGGGTACGCAGGTCGCCGTAGGGGGTGAACTCCTGGCCGTAGCCGAAGGTGCCCGAGGCGGTCATGACCGGATTCTTGAGGGAAAGCCCGGCAAGGGTGACGCGAAGGTCCATCAAAGGCTCCTAGAGAGTTATTTCGTTCGACCAGAACACCGGCCCGCGCGTGCAGGTCTGCACCCGCTCCCCGTCCGGGGTCTCGGCCACGCAGCCCAGGCACGCTCCCACGCCGCAGGCCATGCGGTTTTCCAGCGAGATCTGGCAGCGCACGCCGTACTTCTCGGCGGCGGCCTTCACGGAGCGCAAAAACGGCGTGGGGCCGCAGGCCAGGGCCAGAGCGCCCGCGTGCTCGGCCATGCGCTTCTCCAGAAGCTCCACGAAGCGCGGGATGTCCTCGGCGCTGCGGTCCTGGAAGGACTCCGCGCCCACGGTCTGGGCCAGGTCCTCATACGGGTAGCAGGAGAGCGGTGGCCTGTGCCCGAACAGCAGGGAGAGCTGGCCGGGGGTGGGATGCACGGCGGCGTACTCCACGAAAGGCGCGATGCCGATGCCGCCCGCCAGCATCAGGGTGCGCACGCCCGGTTCCACAGCGAACCCGTGCCCAAGCGGCCCCCAGAGGGTCACCTTGTCGCCGGGGGTGAGCCTGGTCAGCGCCGAGGTGCCGCGTCCGGCCACCAGGAAGTTGAACACCAGCCTGTCGGGCAGCGCCCGGCAGATGGAGAGCGGCCTGGCCCACAGGGGATCAAACCCCCAGGACGCGGGCCGCAGCATGGCGAACTGGCCGGGACGGGCTTTGGCCAGTCCGGGATTTTCCAGTTCAAGAAGCCACAACCCGTTCTCACGCCCTTCCGGACCGTGGGGGGTAAGGCTCAAAACCGTGACGTCTTTGCAACGATTATAAGGTATGGGCATGGCTCGCTCCTGCCGTGCAAACTAGCCTCAAGCGTGCAATTAGTAAATCTTTTCGCCGGAGCGATGGCCCTCCTTGTCCTTCGAACCCTTTACGGTTACTAAGAACCTGCCCAAAGTCCGGAATTCCCGGCCTTTCGGGACCCAATCCCTTGACACATCCTGCCTCCCGCCGCATGTACATAGAATGTCGGCATAATCGTCCGAAGACGTAAGGGGGCGCTACTTGGAGCGGAGAGCGTCGATGAAGACACCTGAAGTGGGAGACAAGAATAAGATCTTCCACAAGGGACAGGTCATCTACAAAGAGGGCCAGTCCAGCAACGAAGCCTACATCATAAAGCAAGGCGCCATTGGGCTCTATCGTCTCTCCGGCAACAAGCGCGTCAACCTGGGAATACTCCGTCCCGGACAAATTTTCGGCGAGATGGGCGTCATCAGCGAAGAGAAGCGCACCGCTTCCGCCGAGGCCCTGGAATATACCGAAGTCATCGTGCTGGACCAGAACCTCCTGCACACCCTGCTGCTCAAAAGCCCCCGCCCGGTCCAGATCATCACCTCCTACCTGGTGGAGCGCGTACGCGCGCTGAACGCCCGCGTGGCGGATCGGCCCTGTTCCAACACCTTCGCCTCGGTGTGCAGCGTGATGCTCCTGGCCTGGCGCGCCGCCACTAAGTCCACACCCAAGAGCGAGGCCGCGCAGATTTCCACGGTGGAGCTCTCCAAGACCATCAAGGAAATCCTCCTGGTGTCCCAGGTGGAGATCGACGAGATTTTCGAAAAGCTGGCCAAGGTGCACGTCATCGACATCGTGGACATCAAGGGCAGCTACTACCGCAAGGACCCGCTGCTTGGCACCATGAAGAAGTCCAGCGACTTCGTGAAGGAGCGCCTGCTCACCATCCCCGACGCCGACCGCTTCGCGCGCGTGTCCAAGAACATGGCCAAGGATCAGCAGGACATCTGCGGCACTGACCTGGAATTCATCGACCTGCACGAGTTCGCCAAGGAGATCCAGGCCCAGCCCGACGTCATCCTCAAGAAGCTGGCCTACGCAGAGATCCCCGAGAGCTCCTTCTTTTTCCATAAGGCGTCCATCATGTCCTACGCCGCGCAGAAAGGCCCCGAGTTCTTCCAGCGCGCCAAACGCCCGCGCCTGAAGATCGAGGATCTGCAATCCGTGGACGACATCACCGCCGTGGACAACACCACGCTGGAGGAGGCCCTCTCCAAGCTGGGCTTCTACAAGGTCTCGGTGCTTGCATCCCTGGCGGGTGAAGAGGCCCGCAACAAGATTTACGGCAACCTCTCCAAGAAGATCGCCGCAGTGGTCAAGGAAGAGGTCGCGAGGATGGACGGCCTGGATTCCGGCGAGGCGGCCGACATCGAAGAGGAACTGCTGAACATGATCAAAACCATGAAGGGGATTGCCGGGTGAACGTCGCCACGGTCATCGGTTTCGTTGCAGGCGTCATCATCCTGGGCACGGCCACGTATTTCGCCACGGACTCCGTGCGGGTGTTCATCAACCTGCCTGGCCTGGCCATCGTGCTGGGCGGCACCCTGGCCTCCACCTTCATCTGCTTCCCCCTGAAGGAAGTAACGCGCGTTTTCACCATCTTCCTCACGGCTCTGAAGCGCGAGGAATTGCCCATCGGCAACTACATCGAGTCCATCGTGCAGATAGCCCGCGAGGCCTCCGCGCGCGGCAAGGTGCACCTGGAGAGGGCGCTGCCCGGCATCGAGAACGAATTCCTGCAGAACGCCCTGCAAATGCTGGTGGACGGCTATTCGCGCGACGAAATCAAGGAAATCCTGGAGACGCGCATCGAACAGACCTACCAGCAGGAGATCTCCTCGGCAGGCATCTACCGCACCATGGCCAAGCTCTCGCCCGCTTACGGGCTCATCGGCACGCTCATCGGCTTCATCGGCCTGATGCAGGCCATGGGCGGAGGCGGGCTCGGGGCGCTGGGCCAGCACATGGCCGTGGCCCTGACCACCACGCTCTACGGCATCCTGCTCTCCAACCTGATCTTTCTGCCCATCGCCGTGAAGGTGGAGAAGCGCATCGAGGAGCGGGTGCTGCTCATGTGCGTCATCCGCGACGGCGTGCTCTTCATCAAGGACAAGGCCCCCGCGCCCATCGTCTACGACAAGCTCAAGGCCTACCTGCCGCCCCGCCGCTGGGCATCCATCGGCATACGGCCCTAGAGCGCCGCCATGCTCAAGCTCTCGCAACTGCGCGGCAGGATAAAAGACGAAGACGAGGGGACGTGGTTCGTCTCGCTTGCGGACCTGCTGACCGTGTTGCTGTGCTTTTTCGTGCTGATGCTGTCGGTATCCAGCGTGGACCAGGAGCGCTACAAAAAGGTGGCGCAGTCCATGGAAGACGCCATGAAGACCGAAAAGGCCAAGCGAGAGCAGGCCCAGGCCCAGATCAAGGCACAGGGCAAGCGGCTCGGGTCATCCCTGGGTGACGAGCTTCCCGCCGGGCCGGGCGGACAGGTTTATCCCGTGCTGCCGCCGTCCTTGCCGCCGCAGGTCTACCAGAGCGCTCCCTCGGGACAGGCCGGGCTCACCGCCCAGACCGGCCCCGGCCTTGGCGACCAGTCCGGACAGGCCACGCGCCCCAAATCGCTTGAAGAGATCGGCGCGGAACTGGGCATGCGCTTCGCCCAGGACCCGGCAGGCGTGCAGATCGAAAAACGCGAGGGTGGCTTCGCCATCACCCTCAAGGGCGCGGTGCTCTTCGACAGGGCCAGCGCCGAGCTTACCCCCTCCTCCATCCCCTACCTCGACTCCATTGCGGCCTCGCTGCGCAGCACCCCCTACAAGGTGACCGTGGAAGGCCATACCGACAACCTCCCGATCCAGTCGCTCATCTATCCGTCCAACTGGGAACTTTCCGGCGCGCGGGCCTCGCGCGTGGCCCGCTACCTGATCGACCACGGCGTGGCCAAGGACCGCCTGCACGTGGCAGGATTCGCCGACACCCGCCCCGTGGCCCCCAACGACTCCGCCCAGGGCCAGCCCCTGGCGGAAAACCAGGCCCGCAACCGCCGCGTGGTCATACTGATAAACCCTTGACCAACGAAAGCGACACCCTGGACTGCGGCCGCGACGAGTCCTCCCACAAGCTCAAGGGAATCTTCTCGTCTCCTGCCATGCCCGGCGAAGAGCCTGATCCGGCCATCCCCAAGCGCTTTTGGTTCGCCAGGGAACTGGGCGAAGGGCTCATCAGCATCCAGCTACTGGACGAGCACGGCCTGCCCACCCCCAAGCAGCACAGCATGCAGAAGGACCCCTTCCTCCAGGATTTCACCCTGGAGCCGGACTTGGGCTACCGCCTGCTGACCCAGCGGGTGCTCACCGGAGACTATTTCCGCAAGCAGGGCATGAACCTGGAAGCCAAGATCGAGTACCAGAAGGTGCTGCGCATCGACGAGGAGAACATCCGGGGCAACTTCGGGCTGGGATTGACCTATCTGGCGCTCAACCAGCTGGAGAAGGGCCGCTACGCCTTCGAGAAGCTGGTCAGCATGGACGAGGCCTTCTCCGCCGAGCACAAGCACCTGTTCAACGACTTCGGCATCGCGCTTCGCAAGAAGGGGCTCTTCGACGAGGCCCTGGCCTTCTACAACCGCGCCCGCGCGCTGTGCTCCAACGACGAAAACCTGCTCCTGAACATCGCCCGCGCCTGGTATGAAAAGGGCGACACCGAGAACGCCTACCGTGGGCTCGGCGACTGCATCGAACTCAATCCCGATTTCCGCGAGGCCCTGGCCTTTCTGGCCTACCTGCGCAAGCACCGCATCTTCCCCCACGACAAGGAGCTGCGCGCCCACTTCGACCGCGAGGCCCTGAAGCGTAGCGAGCTGGGGTCGCTGCTGGACGGGGCCTAGCACGTCGTTCTCAAAATACGTCACACTGCACAGAACCCTAAGCCACGAGAACAATTGCGTTTGTCTGTTATAAACATAAGGGACATGCACAATTCGCAGTAGGAGTACGCCTCCGGCGGCCAAAGGGCTGCGCCCTTTGGAATCCGCAATTTTCCCAGCTTGCTACTGGATCACCCTTCTGTACGGGTGGCTGTGGGCGATGAATATTGCAAGAGGCTCAAAGAGTACTGTTGTTTCACGGACGCGACCTATCCGACGCGTGACGTGTCGTCGCGACGCCTGAACTCCCGATAATTCTTGTTCCGGCTGGCTGTCCAGGCTATCTGATGACCATCGCCCCGCGTCCGGGGACGTTCCATCAGACGCCAAGGAGCCGCCATGTCCGCCATTCTCTACATCAAGGCGTCCCCCAGGGGACCCCGCTCCCATTCCATCGCCGTGGCCGACGCCTTCCTGGAAGCCTACCAGGAGGCCAATCCGCAGTATCTGGTCACCACCCGCAACCTGTTCGAGGATGAGCTGCCCCCCTTCGACGGCCCCGCCTTGCAGGCAAAATACAACGTGATCCACGGCCTGACCCACGACCCGACGCAGTTGCGCGCCTGGCAGCAGGTAAAACGCTATGTGGACGAGTTGAAGGACTGCGCCAGGATCGTCATGGCCGTACCCATGTGGAACTTCAGCCTGCCCTACCGGCTGAAGCACTACATCGACCTGGTGGTGCAGCCAGGGTTGTCCTTCGGTGTAAACGACGAAGGCGCGTTCGGGCTGATTCCGGACAAGCCGGTGTTCATCGCCTACGCTTCAGGCGGGGCGTACCCGCCCGGCAGCGGCGCGGCGGTCATGGACCACCAAAAGCCCTACCTGGAGATGATACTTGGGTACATGGGGCTGAAGGACGTTCGCTCCGTGCGGGTGGAGGCGACGCTCTCCAGCGACGCCCAGGTGGAGGAGAGCCGCTCCGGGGCCATCGCAAAGGCGCGGGAGATGGCGCGGGAATTTTAAGGCGACGGGTTGCCCAGGGATATCTTGGGGCGCTCCGGAACGGTGTGTCGGCGCTGGGGTTCCTGCCAGCTCAACACCCTGGATGACCCGCAGTTTGCTTCGCAGAGACGGGCCTCTTGAATTCTTCAGGAGGCCCGTCTCGTTATTGTTATTCTTTCAAGTGGTTGATGCTCCTTACAAAGAATATGGCAGCGCTGCATGGAGCGAGCGACTGCCTGGGACAGTGCAAGCGCCAAATGGGAGTCGTGTTGCGTATGCAGTTCGTGATACAAACTATTATTCAAGCCGACGAGCCACCGACACACTCCGAATACTTTGCGTACAATATTGCACACTTGTCCATTTATAAATTAGAATTAACGAAATATTAAATGATTATTCTGTCATACAGCTATGCAACACCATGGGGATGACGTAGATACAGGAGCATCTCCGGACATGCATCTGCCCCAAGCTGAGAGAGCATCTGCCTATTGCAGTGATTTTTCAGGCGGTTACTTCCGGAAGCAATACGATTGCGAGGACGTCCCTGAGTGTTTTTCCAGGCTCGGGCGTCGTGAAGGAATCAGGCTGGCACCAATCCTGGCGCACGCAACGGCTGGATTCGCATTCAGCCCCAATGAATATGCGACCCAAGGAGACATCCCATGAGCTCAAAGAACAATGACAAGTCCGGCGGCAACAAGAAGCAGTCCAAGGGCAACATGCAGGAAGCCGGAAGGGGGTCAGCCAAAGACTCCAAGCCGGAAGAAGCGGGAAGCAGTGACGCCGCCATGGGCAGCAGGGAGAAGAAACTGGCCAAACTGGCCCAGAGGAAGAAATAGCTGGCGGAAAGATCGTGGGCACTCTTCACGCCCGCCACCTGCCCATGAAAAACCCCGCGAGGCGATGCAAGGCCATCACGGGCGGGGTTTAGCAGGCCGTTGAGAAACGCGATTCTTGCAGCCTGTTCAAAAGACGCGCTGGCAAGGCGCAGGAAAAAGCCCAGCCCGATGCGTATTTGGCATACGTGAGGGTTTGGCTGTTTCCATGCAACGCAGCCAGCGAGGATTTTTCAACAGGCTGTTAGGCCTGACGCGTCAGCGTGAATGAGGACGACTTGTCAGTGCTCATCCCGGACAAGCCTGTGTTCATCGCCTAGGCCTCGGGCGGGGACATACCCATATCAGCACCATCCCACGGCTCCATGTTGACCCAGTGAAACGGGCTTCTTGAATACTTCAAGAGGCCCGCTTTGCCATCGATATTATTGGCCAATTCATAGGATCGGCGCGATGCTGAAGTGAAACGGCAAGGCAGCAAGGAGTGACCAGGCAAAGGGCAAGATTTATGCGCCTGCTGGCATCCGTGGCCCTGCCTATATATATGAATTTTTCTCGCTGAGCACGACGACAAGAGAGTAAACATGGCGGCTAGCCTGTTGCACATGACACAGGTGACCGAATCGAATGACATTTATTGCATATCCAACCATGCAATCACCACGTCATACAATTTCGAAAATATACAACTTAGTTTTTACTACTTTATAATACTGACAAACAAAACCAGCTAGATGCATCCGTCGGCATTGGTTACAATGAACTGTCGAGAAACATTACATCGCTCGCCATAAAACTTCACTTTCACAATCATTTCAGCAATCAAGGCATGGCACATTTTATGCTTTTCTATTCAAAACACCATGCGTTTGCCTTTCATATTAATAACAGCGAGGAGGCTATGTATGAAATCAGTATTACTTTCGTTACTCGTCACATTATTTTTGTCGACTTCTTCATGGGCAGCATTCGTTAACGGTGGATTTGAAACAGGGGACTTCACTGGTTGGACGCTGACTGGATCGGGTGCGTACTTGTCTTCAGTGATAAACAACGCCACCCCCATGCTGTTTGGCCAAACAACAAACATTGCCCCATACTACGGGAGCAATATGGCCCGTCTTCAGGATCTTGATGGATACTACCATCAAACAACTATCTCGCAATCATCAGTGCTCTCTGCTACGGATCTGACTGAAACCCTGTATGTTCGCTGGGGCGCACTTCTAATCGAACCAGAAGACGGCACGCACCCTACGGGTGCTCAGCCCGCATTTGACATCGTCATCCAGAAAAACGGAAGCCCCATCGATTCCTTCCATGCTGATGCGCTTAATAAGCAGGGTGGTGGCTGGGCGAATTATGGCGACCTGTGGGGTACGGCCTGGTACAAGACCGACCTGTACACCTACTCCCTTTCCAACTTTAGCATAGGGGACACCATTACCGTAATGATGTCTGTCATCGACTGCGGCTGGGGCGGACACGGTGGAGCGGCATTCCTTGATGGCATCGGAACCACCCCCCTGCCCAACCCGGTCGCTGCTACTCCCGAACCCGGCACAATGATACTCATGGCCATCGGTGTGGCCGGTGCCGCATATCTCAAGCGCAGGAGAGACAGCGCCAAGGCTTAGCGCCCAAACGCTTGCAAATCGCCCTTACTGCCCCGGCCTGATTCAACAGGCCGGGGCTTCGCTTTTGCCAGTGCAGCACAGGAATAGTGGATTATCGGGAAAAGCCCGGCAGGATGGCCTACCGGGCTTGAGCATTCGGATCAGGGCGATTGGCGCGGCCGAACGCGCGCTATATATCCTGCATGCTGTCCAGCGTCCCGGTCGACGGCGGCCCGCCGGGCATCCCGGCCCCTTTGGGGGGCCTGAACTCCCTATTGAACAGCTTCAGGTGCAGCTTCAGTCCCTCGGCGAAGTTCGCGTTGATCCACAGCGCCTTTAAAAGCGCCTCCTGCGCGCCCTTCACGTCCCCCATGAAGAACTGGGCCTTGGCCATATTGAAGTGGATGTTCTCGTCATCCGGCGTCAGCTCCAGCGCCTGCCGGTAGGCGTGCAGCGCGCCGGGCAGGTCCCCGGCCTTTCTAAGCTTCACCCCAAGCGAGTTGAAGGGGTTGGGGCTGGCGGCGTCGTATTTGAGCACCTCGATGAACAGCTCCTTGGTCTCCTCCAGCCGGTTGAAGTGGGCGAAGGTCTCGGCAGCCATTTGCAGATAGGTCTTGTAGCCTTCCAGGTCGCCCTTGCCCTTGTAGGCCTCTGCCAGCCCTTTGTAGGCTTCCGCGAACAGCTCGTTTATCTTCACGGCCTTCTTGAAGGCGATGATGGCCTGGCCGTACTTCATTTTGACCAGGTACTTGCAGCCCATGTCGTAGTACTTCTGGGCCTGGTTGTCCTCGCTGACCAGCTCCTCGAAGGTCTCAATGGCCTCGTCGAAACGGCCCGCAGCCAGCAGCCTGCGGCCTTCGTTCAGCTGGGCCTGCTCGATCTCCACAAGCCTGTCGATCTTCAGGGCGCGCAGCATGTGCCGCTGGAAGGTCTCCATGGAATAGGGGCGCAGCACGTAGCCGTCCACCCCGGCGGCGATGGCCTCCAGCACGCGCTCCTTCTGGCCCTCCTGGGTCACCATGACCACGGGGGTGTCCTTCAGGTTCATGTTCAGGCGCAAGAGTTTGAGGAATTTGAAGCCGTCCATATCTGTGAGCTGCGAGTCCAGCACCACAAGGTCAACTTCCTGCATACCCAGAAAGTCGATGGCCTCGGACCCGGAGGTGAACTGTTTGATCATGCCCGCCTTGAGCTGCTTCAGGCACTGACGGTCGCGGCGAACGTGTTCCTCCAGGCCGGAGACGACGGCCACCACATCCAGTCTGACGGGGGAAGAGATCGATTCCGACACGGGGACTCCAAGGCGAAGGGTTGGGGGGCGGCTGGCCCCAGGCAGAGCGAGAAAAGTCTACCGATTCAGGACGTCATAAATCCTGTCGCCGATGCGCGTCAACTCCGGCGTGCGCGGCAGCAGGCCGCACAGCTCGTCCAGGTGGCCGCGCTCCAGGAACATCCGGCGCGAGGCCCGGAAGCTCAGGTCGAACACCCAGCTCAGGAGCAGCAGCGTGAAGTCGTTGCGGTAGCGCATGAGCGCGTAGTCGCCGATGCGCCCGGCCTCGATCTGGGTCACGATGGCCGAGGTGTAGCGCTCGGGGTCGTCCTCCACGTGCAGCATCACCACGTCGGACTCCTTGCCTCCGGGGCGCAGGTGCTCAAGCATGATGCGGATGATGTCCAGCTTGTCGCTGTCGCGCACCACGCGGGTCACCAGAGACAGATCGTCAGAAATGCCCGTGGGCAGCTCACGCCGGTTGTGCATGACCACAGCCCCCAGCACCAGGGCGCGCGTGGCGGGGTCCAGGTCCGAGAGCGCCGCGTGGCCGCGCAGGGAGCGCACTCCCAGGTGGCCATGGTTGGCGGATTGGGCGTCCTTGAAGGTCTTGTAGGTGCGGTACTGCGGGAAACGGCCTGCGTCGTGGTACAGGGCCGCCAGATGCGCGGCCCGCGCAAGCCCCGGCGACAGGTCCAGCGTGGGCGTGATGGCCCTGGCCTCGGCCAGCACCTTGAAGGAGTGGTCGCGTTTGAGCTCGATGTGCGCGTCGTCCTGCGGGTCACCCGTCAGGAAGCTGCGCACGTGGTCCTCAAACCAGGCGACATGCGAATCGATCACGAAAACCTCGGAATACCAGGATGGCTCGGCATCACTGCATTATCGAGTGGGTATTTTCAAGAACAAACACTTGTCTCCAACCGGCATACTCTGTACAAATTTAGGAAAGTTTCGCCGACCCGGAGGACATGGATGAAAGCGCTCGTAGTTGAAGACGATTTCGCCAGCAGGAAGCTCTTGCAAAAGATACTCACCCCCTACGGCGAAGTGGATATCGCGGTCAACGGGCTGGAGGCCATCGAGGCCTTCACCAAGTCGCTGGAGAGCGACTCCCCCTACGACCTGATCTGCATGGACATCATGATGCCCGAGATGGACGGACAGGCAGCGCTAAAACGCATCCGCGCCATCGAACGCGAGCGCAGCGTGCCCTCCATCCGCGAGTCCAAAGTCATCATGACCACCGCCCTGGACGACCCCAAGAACGTGGTGGAAGCATACTACAAAGGCGGCGCGACCTCCTACGTTCCCAAGCCCATCGACCGGGCCATGCTCCTGCACCTTCTCAAGAACCTGAACCTGATCACCTGATGACACATAAACGCGCCACGGCCTTCCTCCTTGCGCTGACCGCCATGCTGGCGGCCGGCATCGGGGACGCGTGCGCGGCGTCCTCTGAGGCATTGCCCGGCCCCGCCCAGGCCCAGGCCCCGGGAGGGATCGGCATTCTCGACCTGGTGTTCATCGGCATAGCCGTCTACGTGGTCTGGCGCATGTTCACCAACTCCGCCCGCCGCAAAAAAGACGACGATGACTCCACCATCGACGTGACGCCCACCCGCGAAGACGGCGAGGCCCCGCCGCAGGAGCGCCGCAGCCGCGCCGCCCAGGCCGCCTGGGAATACCTGACCGGCGAAAAGGGGCCGGACATCCACCCCGAGGACAAGCAGGGAAAAGGAGAACAGGAGGCCCAGCAGGCCACGCCCTCCGGCGAATTCAACGAGCGCGAATTTCTGCGCGGCGCGAAGTTGATCTACGGGCGCATCCGGCAGGCCCTGGCCATGCGTAACATGGCGGACCTGCGCCAGTTCACCGCTCCGGATATGATGCGCCGCTTCGAGCAGATGGCCGAAGAGAAGCCGGACCGCGAAACCGTGGCCGTGATGCTGGTGGAGGCAACGGTCATGAAGATCACCAAGGAAGACAAACAGACCCTTGTGGATGTGGCCTATGAGGCCACCATCAGCGACGACCCCAAGACCAATGCGTCACGCAAGGTGAACGAGGTCTGGAAATTCGTCAGGGACGATACGGTAGTGGATGGGAAGTGGTTGTTGGAGAGCATGGATACCGACAAAAGTTAAAAGGGGCTTGCGGCCCCTTTCGTAATCATTCTGATTCTCGCTTGCACTCGTCTACAACGCCACCCCGTACTCCACCAAGTCCTTCTTCAGAAGCTCCAAGAGCCGCTTACTCACCGGGCCGGGTTTGCCGTCGCCCACGGGTTTGCCGTTGTACTCGACAATCGAAATGCACTGCGCAGTGGTCCCCAGCACGATCATCTCGTTGGCGACCGCAATATCCGCCTCGCTGATGGCCTTGTAGCAGTGCGCAATCTCACCCTTGGCCAGTTCCAGCACGCGCAGCAGCGTCGTGCCTGAAAGAGCGTTGTTCAGGTTGGGCACGCAGATGCAGCCCGACGCGTCAACAAGCGCGATATTCTCGGTCGCGCCCTCGGCCAGGAAGTCCTGGGCGTCGAAGCACACCGGGAAGTCCTTGCCTTTGGCCGCCGCCTCTTTCTTCATGAGCACGTTGGGCAGGTAATCGATGCTCTTGATTGTAGCCAGATAGCTCTGCTTGGCCGGGATGGACGTGCGGAACGCCGTAACGCCCTTCTCATAGAAGGCCGCAGGCTTGGGCGTGTACTGATAGGCCGCGATGTACAGGCTCGGCGTGGGGCACTCGGACGGATCGATGCCGAAGCCCCCAGGACCGCGCCCCAGCAGCATGCGGAAGAGCCCCTTGTCCACGCCCGTGGCGCGCCCGATCTCCAGGACTATCTCGCGCACTTCCTCCCACGGACAGGGCGGCTCCAGGCCAATGGCCTTGCCGGAGCGGCCCATGCGCGCCAGATGCTCATCCAGCAGGTACACGCGCCCGTCGACCCATTTGATGGTCTCGAACACGCCGTCGCCCCGGTGCACCAGATGGTCGTCCCAGGGCATGAGCATGAGCTCCGGGTCCTTGCAGACAGCGCCGATGCGGTGCTCGTAAAAGGCCAGCACCTGCCCCGCGCCGGGGCGCGGGGCGGCGAGCATGCGTTCCAGATACTCTTTGGAGCCGAGGATATCCATTTTAGACCTTGAGCTTGCCCTTTACTATCAGCAGCTCGGCGATTTGCACGGCGTTCAGCGCCGCCCCCTTGCGAATGTTGTCGGACACGATCCACATGTTCAGGCCGGACTCCACGGTCTCGTCCTGACGAATGCGGCCCACGAAGACTTCGTCCTCGCCCGCTGCCATCAGGGGCATGGGGTACATCTTCTCGCCGGGGTTGTCGTACACCTGGATGCCGGGGGACTTGGCCAGCAGCGCCCGCGCCTGATACGCCGTCACCGGCTTCTCGAACTCCAGGTTCACGGACTCGGAGTGGCCGTAGAACACCGGCACGCGCACCGTGGTGGCCGTGACCTTGATGGACTCGTCGCCCATGATCTTGGCCGTCTCCTTGATCATCTTGATCTCTTCGAAGGTATAATCACCTTCGGAGAAGACGTCGATCTGCGGCAGGCAGTTGAAGGCGATCTGGTGCGGGTAGACCTTCACCTCGGGGTCGAGGCCGTTGAACATCTGGCGCACCTGGGTTTCCAGCTCCGCGATAGCCTTCTGGCCCGTGCCGGAGACAGCCTGGTAGGTGGAGACCACCACGCGCTTGATGGTGTAGGCGTCGTGCAGGGGCTTCATGGCCACGACCAACTGGATGGTGGAGCAGTTGGGGTTTGCGATGATGCCCGCGTGCCAGTCCACGTCGTCGGGGTTCACCTCGGGCACCACCAGGGGCACCTTGGGGTCCATGCGCCAGGCGCTGGAGTTGTCCACCACCACGCAGCCGCTCTTCACGGCGTGGGGCGCGAAAGTCTTGGAGGTGGAGCCGCCCGCCGAGAACAGCGCGAGGTTCACACCCTCGAAGCTCTTGTCCGTCATCTCCTGCACGGTCAACTCGCCGTCCTTGAAGGGGACGGTGGTTCCGGCGGAACGCGCGGAGGCCAGCGCGATGACTTCGGTGGCGGGGAAATTGCGCTGTTCCAGGGTCTTGAGCATCTCGCGGCCAACGGCCCCGGTGGCTCCTGCGACGGCGACGACGAGCTTGGACATGGTATTGCTCCTTAATGAAGAGAGATGCTGGGGCGCTGCCCCAGGCCCCGGCAGGGCTCTGCCCTTGACCCGCCAGGGGGATGATCCCCCTGGACCCTCAGTTTGCTTCGCGTATGTGTGCGTCAGTTTTGGCCGTGGACTCTGGCCGGGGGCTGGAGGCTGTCCCGTCCGCGTCATGCGCGGCGGGCTCGAACCGATTTGAAGACGATTCGTCGCCCGCCGCGCATGCCGCGTCCGTTCCAACCTCCAACCCCCGACCGTCGCCGAACGACATGCTGCCGCGCTGGAATGCGAAGCCCACTAAACGTTTTTGAGAGGAGGTCCCGGAGGAGAACTTTTTTCAAAAAGTTCTCCTCTGGGCCGCCGGAGGCATCTTCTCTTCAAGTTTTACTATCTCTTCAAAAGAACCTGAACCGCCTACAGCTCCAGGCCGTTGACGATATCCAGGCAAGCCTGGGCCTTGTTGAGCGTGTACAGATGCACGCCCGGCGCGCCGCGCGCGATGAGATCGCGGCACTGCTCGCGGGCGAACTCCACGCCCAGCTCCCGCACAGCGCCAGCCCCGCCTTGGTCGTTGGCGGCTTCCAGGCGGGCCAGGTACTCCGCCGGGATGGTGGCCCCGCACAGGGAGAGGATGCGTTTCACCGAGGCCAGATTCAGAATCGGCAGCACGCCCGGAATGATGGGCTTGTCGATTCCCCTGGCCCGGCACCTCTCCACGAAGCGGAAATAATGGTCGTTGTTGAAGAACAGCTGGGTGATGATCACGCTGCCGCCCTTGTCGACCTTGAGTTTCAGGTAGTCGAGATCCTTTTCCGCGCTCTCGGCCTGCGGGTGCGTCTCGGGGTATCCGGCCACGCCGATGCACAGGTCCGGGTAGGCCTTGTGGATGAACCCGGTCAGGTCCGAGGCGTACTGGAAGGCGGAGTTCTCGGGCTTGAAGTCCGGCTGGCCTTGGGGCGGATCGCCGCGCAGTGCCAGCACGTTGTCCACCCCGGCCTCCTGAAGGCCGTCCAGGAAGGAGCGTAGCGAATCCTCGGACGCACCCACGCAGGTCAGGTGCGCCATGGGATTTAAGCCCAGGTCGCGCGAGAAGCGCGTCACCAGTTCCAGGGTGTTGGCCTGAGTGGAACCGCCCGCGCCGTAGGTGACGGACACGAACGAGGGATTGAGTATGGAGAGCTTGCCTGCCTCATAGAAGAAGGAAGGCCAGGCGTCCTTTTCCTTGGGAGGAAAAAATTCCAGGGATATGAAACGCTTGCCCTGGGAAAGGAGATCATTGATACGCAAGAACGACTCCATGGGAGGATGGGAGTTCTCTATCAGATGGCGGCCAGCGCCGACAACTCCGCAACGATGTCCCGGTCCGCTTCCAGAAAAGGCAGGCTGACGGCTTCAGCAGGGGTAAGCCAGCGAAGCCCCTGGCCTTCCAGAGGGTGGGGAACGCCTTTGAAATCACGGATATGAAAAAAAGACAAGTGTACAGTGATATTGGGGTATTCGTGAATTTTTTCCCGCCAGAATTCAGGCTGGCCGCTCTCGATGCCCAACTCCTCGCGCAGTTCGCGCGTAAGGGCGCTGGCGGCGTCCTCGTCGGGCTCGATCTTGCCGCCGGGGAACTCCCACTCTCCGGCATGGGGCTTGCCCTCGGGGCGACAAACGCCCAGGTAGCGCCCCTCCTGCCAGAGAATGCCCGCCACAACGCGGATCACAGGGCTTCCCGACGTCTTCCAGGTCGGCCAGCTCCATCACCAGCTTGTCGGACTGCTCCTGGAGGGCGTGATACTCCTTGGAGAGCTCGGAGAAGCGGGCCGCGTCGGCGTAGGTGGCCGGGTCCGCCATGATTTGCTCAACCTCGGACTGGCGGGGCAGGATCTCTTCGAGCTGCACTTCCAACGTGGAATAGCGGTCCTTTTTGGGCTTCAGCTCGCGGGAGATGGCATTGCGCTCCTCGGCCTGACGGCGTTTTTCCGCCTGACGCGATTCGCGGGTCTCGCCCTTGGGCTTGGACGGGCAGGACAGCTCGCAGGCGGCCCTGGCCTCTTCTTTCAGGTGACGCTCGTAGGCCTCGTAACCGCCCAGGAACTCAGACAGGCCGTCATGCCCCACGGTCCAGACCACTTCCGCCGCCTCGGAAAGCAGGTAGCGGTCGTGCGCCACGAACAGGATGGTGCCCTCGTAGTCGGACAGGGCGTTGACCAGGGCTTCGCGGCTCTCCAGGTCCAGGTGGTTGGTGGGTTCGTCCAGCACCAGGAAGTTGGCGCGCGCCAGAAACAGGCTGGCCAGCACAAGGCGTGACTTCTCGCCGCCGGACAGATCGCGCACGAAGCGGTCGAAGTAGTTCTCGCCCAGCATGAACAGCCCGAGCACGCTGCACAGCTCTTCGGTGCTGGAGCGCGGGTCCGAGAGGCGACGGATTTCGGACATCACCGTCTCGTTCTCGCGAAGTATTTCCGTCTGGTGCTGGCTAAAATAGCCCATGCGCACCTGGGAGCCCATCTTCACCACCCCGCCGGTCAGCTTCAGTTCCCCGGTCAGGCATTTGAGCAGCGTGGTCTTGCCAGCGCCGTTCGGTCCGGCCAGAGCGACCTTCTGGCCCCGGTACAGATTGAAGGTGAGCTTGGGCCACAGGGGAGCGCCGCCCGGAAAGGCGAACTCCAGGTCGGCCACGGAGAGGATGTTCTTGTCGGCGCGGGCGGGCTCGGGCAGCTTGAAATCAAGGGTCTTGCGCTTACGCTCGATATTGCCCGCCACGTTGGACAACTCTTTTTGCAGCTTGTCCACGGCTTTGAGCTTGCTCTGGGCCTGACGGGCCTTGGTGGCCTTGGCTCCGAAGCGGGTGATGAAGGACATCTGTCGGTTGATCGCCCCGGAAAGCTGCGTGGCCTTGGCCTCCATCTGCTGCTGGATCTGGGCGCGCCACTCCAGGAAGCCGGAAAAGCTGTCCTGGCGATAAACGGGCTTGTCGCCGCCCAGGAACAGCACGTGGGTGCCCACCCGGTCCAGGAAGATGCGGTCGTGCGCCACGAACACCAGCACGCCCTGGAAGCAGAGCAGGTATTGCTCCAGCCACTCCACGGCCTCAAGGTCCAGGTGGTTGGTGGGCTCGTCCAGCAAAAGGACGTCCGCGCCGGCCACCAGCACGCGCGCAAGCTTGGCGCGTTCCCGCCAGCCGCCGGAAAGAAGCCGCACGGGGTTCGGCCAGGACGCGTCGGTGAACCCAAGGCCAGACAGGATGGACTTGGCCCGGTGCTCCGGGTTGTAGCCCAGGGTGTGCTCCATCTCGGCCTGACGGGCGGAGAGTTCGCCGAGGGCGTGCTCGTCGTGGGCGAGGCTCGCATGCTCCCACTCACGCCAGAACTCCTTCCAGGAGGGCAGCGCGCTCATGACCCAGGCCAGCAGGGGCTCGTCCAGCTCCGACCCGGCCAGCTCCTGGGCCACGTAACCCAGGCGCACGCCAGGAGGCAGGATCACCCGCCCGGAGTCCGGCTCGGCCTCGCCCGCCAGAAGACGCAGAAATGTTGATTTGCCGCAGCCGTTGGCACCGACCACGGCGAGACGCGTACCGGCAGAGGCTTCAAGGCTGAAGCCTGCCAGCAGGTCGCGTCCGCCCAGGGACTTGGAGAGATTCTGTATGGTGATTTTAGACATAAGAAATGTGCGCGGGGACTATGCTCCCCCGCGCATGCCATGTCAAACCCCACGCTGGCCCGGCCCGGAGGCGCTACTTCGCCTGCGCGGCCCCCTGCCGGTTGCGGGTTTTGTACTTGGGGTCGATCACCTCTTCCAGCCTGTCCGTGGCCGTGGGCGGCTGGATGGACAGTTTGGTGACTGCCTCGAGCACCTCCGGCGAGATATCAAGCTCCGCCGAAGCCAGCGAGGCCTGAAGCTGCTCCAGGCTGCGAGCCCCGATAATGGGCGCGGTGACGCCCGGATGCGAGGCCACCCAGCGCACGGCCAGACTCACGGGGTGCACGCCTATGGACTGCGCGTAGCTGACGAACCGCTCGGCCACCTCGTAGTACACGGGGTCACTGTAGCGGGTGTTGTACATCTTGTTCTCGGCGATGCGACCCTCTGTCGGGGCCTGTCCTCGCGAGTACTTGCCGGTCAGAAGCCCTGCCGCCAACGGGTTATAGGGGATGACGCCCAACTGCTCGGACATGGCCATGGGCAGAATCTCCACCTCGGCCTGACGCTTCACGAGGTTGTACATGGGCTCGATGCACTCGAAGCGGGCCAGCCCCTTGGCCTGGGAAATGCCGAGCGCCTTGGCCACCTGCCACGCAGCCCAGTTGCTGGCCCCAAGGTAGAGCACCTTGCCCTGGCGCACCAGACCGTCCAGGGCGCGCAGGCTCTCTTCCATGGGGGTCATAGGGTCGAAATGGTGGATGAAGTAGACGTCGATGCGGTCGGTGTCCAGACGCGCAAGGCTCTTCTCCACCTCAAGCATGATGTGGCGGCGGGACGCGCCCAGGCTGTTCACATCAGGCCCGGCTACCTGGGCGACCTTGGTGGTGACCACCATCTCGTCCCGGCAGCCCTTGAGGAGCTTGCCCAGGATGCTTTCGGCCAGCCCACCGCTGTAGACGTTGGCGCAGTCGAAGAAGTTCACCCCGGCGTCGCGGCAGGCATTGAACATGCGCCCGGATTCGGCCTCGTCGGCCTCCTTTCCGAAGGTCATGGTGCCAAAGCACAGTTCCGATACCAGAACGCCGGTTTTACCGAGCACCGTATACTGCATCGTTTAGCTCCTGTTGGTAACAAACGATCATAAGCAATCTTCCCGCTTCTGCCCCACCTGACCTTCTCCCCGCAACCTCGTGTTGGCCCTCAAAATCAATGCCCAGCCATTCTGAGATAACAAGCTGACAGTATGATCTTGGCCTTGGAACACATGTTCATGTATTTCAAGGACGCGACGCTAGCCCACGCGTTCACGGCAATGACTGGCGGGCCTTGGCAGCCCGCAAGGCCTGCTGGTGCGGCTCCAGGATTGCTTCGATCACTCCCTCGTGTTTCATTTTCCTGAATTCCGCAGCCAGTAACGGAACGAGGTCTGCGTGGCGGCGGTGGACATAGTGATAGAGATTGTACGTCGCGATGGGCGGCTCAAGCTCCAGCATCGGTCCGAAATTCAGGGAGTCCACCATCATCCATGCATAGGGCGACAGCACCGCCACGTCGCACATTCCATCATGCAACAGCCGGAGAGCGTTCTCAAGCCCCAAGGCGGACATGCGGTTCATGCCCAGTGTGCCTTGCTCATACAGCTTGAGCCCGTGCATGTAACAGATGCTGTAGGGGCGCAGGCTCTCCCACCCATTTACCGGAAATTTCTTTCCCTTCGTGAAGGCCTTTACCGTGACCGAGACTACAGATTCGGGAACGCGCACCAGATTGGGATAGAGAGCCTCGAGTCCTTCAATCCTGACGGTTTCCCCGTCGGTCAGTCCACTGTCGGCGACCCGCAAGGCGCGCTCCGCTGGCAGTGGCACGGCGACGATCTCAAAGCCAAGCCGCTTGTACGCTTCCTGCAGGATCGGGAAATAGTGGAGAGTCCCCGTGTCGTCAGCGATCTGGGATATCTTGAACGGTTGCGAAGAATGCCCCGGACTCCAGGACAAGAGAACGGCGAGGGCCGCAAGGACTATGAACGCCGTGGCGCGCGCGTGGGTTGGCATGGCCTGCTCCAGGTATTCTGACAACTATCATATGATTGCGTATCAGGCCGGGAAACGCAAGACTCCCTTTGTTTCCGCATCCTGTGTCGCAATTCGTGCTTCTAGGCATGTGGGAAAACAATCCCCACCAGATTGACAATGAAAATCATTTTCAATAGACGATGGCCAACACGACCGCAGGAGGAGAGATCATGACCGTCCCCGTCCGCCGAAAGCTCTGGGAGCACGAGGACTATCAGTGCCCCATTCTGGGAACCTGCCTGAGTATGACCGAACTCCGCAAGCTGGCCCGCAAGCTTGACGTCACCGTGCAGCCCTCGGCCACCGACTACGAGCTGCACGTCTTCTTCGTGCATGAATGCCGCAAGGAAGGCCCCATAGCCAGCTACATCCACAAGTACCTGGACAAAAAATACCGCAAGCACATCCGCTTCTTCGCCAAGGCCTCCGAGCCCACTGCCCTGGAGGCCATGTGGAAACACTCGCTAAAATCCGGCGACATCCCAGGTCCCTTCTGGGCGCTGATGTCCCACCCGGACACGGGTACGGCGCTTTCGCGACGCGCCTTCGGCGAGATCCACATGCTCTCGCACCTGATGGGAGCGGCCAACCGGGCGGACCTCAAACGCCTGAGCAAGCTGGAATCCCGCGTGGATGAACTGAGCCAGGCGCTTTCGCGCGTGCAGACACTGAGGAGGGCGCAGAAGATGGAGTGGGCAGTGCGCGTTCGCGAACTGGAGGATAAGCTGGAGTCCGAGCGCCAGGAGCGGCTGAAAATCTCCAGGCTGGTGCGCGAGTCTGCCCTGCCCCGCATCGAGCCCGCCCAGGCGGACGCAAATGCGCTGCGCGACCAGCTGGAAGCCTCCCAGAACGAGGTGCGCCGCCAAGCCGCCATCATCGAAGAACTCTACCGCGAGAACGCGCAACTGCGTGAGCGCCTGGACGACGTGAACGCCGACCTGGAGCGGGCAGAAATGGAACTGGTGCGGGTGATGCCCTGCGCCGAGGGTGGGGGCTGCATGAGCGGCGACGCCTGCCGCCAGGGATCGCGACAGGGGAGCGCCTGCCGGGATGCGTCCTGCCCGGACTGTTCCGACGGCGCGTGCGCCGAGGCGGGCGTCTGCGGCACTACCGACTGCCCTGCCCTGTCCGGCAAGAAGGTGCTGTACGTCGGTGGCCGGTGCAATCTGGTGCGCCACTATCGCGAAATGGTGGAGCGCATGGGCTGCCGCTTCCACCATCATGATGGCGGCGTGGAGAACTCCACCTCCGAGCTCTACGGCAAGCTGGCTGCCGCAGACGTGGTGCTCTGCCCGGTGGACTGCGTGAGCCACGAAGCCTGCCAGAGCGTCAAGAAGGCCTGCAAGCACTGCATGAAGCCGTTCATGATGCTTCGGAGTTCCGGCCTCTCGGCCCTGGCGCGTTCGCTGGACCAGCTGGCAGAACGTGCGAACTGAGCGATTTTAGCCGCAAACAGTCAGGATACAAGAGTATTCCGCAGGCTTCTTTGAGATAACCAGGACATGTTCCCCATGCGGAGCAGGCCCGGACAAGGCCAACATTCTGGAAAAATGGTTGTTGTGATGTATACTGCCCGCATGATGCGAAAGATACCTGTTCTTCTTCTGTCGCTTATGCTGCTGGCCGCGCTGGCCCTGGCAGGCAAAGGCCATTACCTGTCGCCCGGACAGGTGGACCTCTCCAGGCTGCTGGCCCCGCCTCCGGCCAACGATTCGCAGCGCACCCGCGCCGAGATCGAAACCATGCTCTCGCTGCAACAGGGCAGGACCCCGGCCCAGGAGGCCGCCGCCAGGGCAGACCGGGAGATGTCGCCGTTTCCCTTCGCGGACGTGCTCGGCCCCCGGTTCGTGAAGGACAAGCTGCCCAACACGGCGGTGTTCTTCGAGAAAGTCCTGTCCGACCAGCGGCTCTTCGTGTCACCGGCCAAGAAGCACTTCAACAGGCCCCGGCCCTACATCCTGGACTTAAGCGTGGAACCCAGCCTGTCCAGGCCGCACAACGAATCCTATCCCAGCGGACACAGCACCTGGGGGCACCTGGCAGGCATCATCCTGGCCAACATGGTGCCGGAGAAAGCGGAGCAGCTCTACGAACGCGCCGGGCGCTACGCCTCTCAGCGGGTGCTTGGCGGCGTGCACTACCCGAGCGACGTGGAGGCCGGGAAAATCGCCGCCGCCGTGATCGCCTCGGCGCTGTTTCAGAGTCCGGCCTTCCAGGAGGATTTCGCCAAGGCCAAGGCCGAGGTGCGCGGCGTGCTGCGTCTGGACGGCGCTCCCGTGCCCGCCGGACAGTAACCCGTACAGGCCTCGACGCGACTCTCAGAATAAGGCCCGTTTTCGACCAGAAACCTCATCAGGCTTATGTCCACGCAACAAGCCACGGCATGCACAAGGGGAGATTTCACATGATGAACCTGAAACGCTACCGGACGCATACCGGACACGAACCCGTGACCGAATGGATCGAGAGCCTGCCCGACAGCAGCGCGCGCAACCGCCTGACCGACCAGATTGAGCAGCTGCGTTCCGGCATGCCTACGGAGTGCCGCCAGCTTGGCAACAACGTGTACGTCGTGCGCCTGGACGCAGGCCCAGGCTCATCACCGGACAAGGCTCAGAAAGTCCGTCTGGACACTGAACACGGCGTGCGCCTCTATTTCGGTCGCAAGGGCGAATCCCTGCTGCTCCTGCTGTGCGGCGCAGGCAGCTGGACCAAGGCGGCGGAACGCGACAGCGCTCTGGCCTTCATGGCCGACTTCGAGACGGGGTCGCGACGAGACGCCTGATGCCTCCGGCGGCCAGAGAGGGCTCCGCCCTCTCTGGACTCTCCCGCCAGGGGGATGATCCCCCTGGACCCTCGATTAGCTTCGCGGGCAGCACTGTTATGCATCAGATATCTCGCAAATGAGGCATGAAGCGCGCAAAGCCGCGCTTCATGCCTCTTATTGTATATCCCTGCCGCCGGGCATGGTCAGCTCCGCTTGGGGCGTTCCCGAGCAGATTTCCCCTCGTCCCGACTGTGTATCTCATCGCGGCAGAACGGACGTCACGCGGAGGGCGGAGGCTGAAACGGGAATGTCCCGCGCTGCGGGCGACGAATCGTCTTCAAATCGATTCGAGCCCGCCGCGCGAGACATGGACGTTACAGCCTTCGCCCTCCGCACACCGAATCCTACCCACCCGACACGACGCGAAGCGGAAAGCCGGGTCCAGGGGAGGCTTCTCCCCTGGCGGGTGCAGGGCGGAGCCCGCCGGGGTGCGGGGCAGAGCCCCGCCAGAAGTCTCCCGGCTACATGCCCTTCCCGGCCATGTAGCGGATCAGATCGCCAACCCGGCAGGAATAGCCCCATTCGTTGTCGTACCAGGCCACAATCTTGGCCAGCACGCCGTCCTGAACGGACGTGAACTCCGACTCCACGATGCCGGAGCGCGGGTCGCCCTTGTAGTCCGAAGAGACCAGCGGTTCCTCGCTGTAGCCCATGATGCCCTTGAGAGGGCCTTCCGCCGCAGCCTTCAGAACATCGCGCATGCCCTTGGTGTCTGTGGGCCGCTCCAGGATGGCCGCGAAATCCACCACCGACACCGCAGGGGTAGGCACGCGAAGCGAATAGCCGCTGAAACGTCCCTTGAGCTCCGGGATCACCAGGGATACGGCCTTGGCCGCTCCCGTGGAGGTGGGGATGATGTTGCAGGCGGCGGCCCTGGCCCGGCGCAGATCCTTGTGGGGCAGGTCCAGGATACGCTGGTCGTTGGTGTAGGAGTGGATGGTGCACATCACGCCGGACTTGATGCCGAAAGCTTCATGAACCACTTTGGCCACGGGGGCGAGGCAGTTGGTGGTGCAGGAGGCGTTGGAGATGATGTTGTGCTTGTCCGGGTCGTACTGGGCCTCGTTGACGCCCAAGACAATGGTGATGTCCTCGTCCTTGGCCGGGGCGGAGATGATGACCTTTTTCGCGCCCGACTCCAGGTGCATAGACGCCTGGGGTCCGGTCCTGAAAATACCGGTGGATTCAACCACAATGTCCACGCCGGTCTCGGCCCAGAGGATATTCTTGGGGTCGCGCTCCTTGAAGCAGCGCACGTTCCAGTCCCCCACGGCCATGTCGTCGCCTTCGGTGCGGATGTCCACGGCGAACCGGCCATAGTTGGTGTCGTAGGACAGCAGGTGAGCGTTGGTGTGGGTATCGAAGAGATCGTTGATGGCCACCACCTCGGCAATATCCTTGTGCTGCTCGTAGAGCGCCTTGAGCACCTGGCGTCCGATGCGGCCGAATCCGTTGATGCCGACTTTTACCTTGCGCATGGAGACCTCGTTAGTCCTCGAAGGTTTGATACTGGAAGGCGGTGAGCAGCTCATAGTCCGACTTGAGCGCCTGGTGCAGCCTGGCGTTCTCGATGGCTATGGCCGACAGGTTGGCCATGATGATGAAGAACTCCACCTCGGAATCGCAGAAAACGCGTTCCTCGGCGGAATAGGCCCGCATGACGCCTATGATCTTCTTGTCTTCGAGCTTCAGAGGCACCACCAGCACAGACTTGATGCCTTCCGTTTTGGCGGCTTCCTTGTACTGGAAACGGTCGTCGGTGGAGGCATCACGGACGTGCACCGTGGCCCCGGCCAGGGCCTCTTTGTCCAGCTTGCTCTTTTCCACCTCGACCTTGCCCTTGCGCAAATACCCCTTGGACAGCCCGAAGGACGCCCCGGGAAGCAGGTTTGCGCCGGAACGGTCCAAAAGCCTGAGCGAACAGGCCTTTACCTCCAGCGCCTTGGCGGTCTGCTCGGCAATTCTGCCCAGCAGCTCCATGGGTTCCAGGCTCGAGTTGATGACCCGGATGGCCTCGTATAGCGTCTTGAAGTAGCTTCTTTCGCAATCCAGCATGCGGCTCTCCTTGCTGTTATTGAGCTTTCGTGGACTACATGCACCATATTCCGAAGAAATGACACTCAGATTACACCCAATGCCCGTGCATTCTCACGAAGGACATTAGCCGAATTGGCCAGGGCCTGATGTTCCTCCTCGGATAGCATCGACTCCAGCACAAGTTCCACCCCGCCCGCCCCGACCACGCACGGCAGCGACAGGCAGACGTCCGGCAGGCCGTGCAGCCCTTCGACCGGCGTGGACACGGTCAGCACGCTTTTTTCGTCCTTCAGGATAGCCTCCACGATGCGGCACAGAGCCACGCTCACACCGTAGGCGGTCGCGCCCTTGCGGGAGATGATCTCGTAGGCGGCGCGGCGGACCTTCTCGAGCGTGGTACGTCGGAAATCACCGTCGTAGGGTTTGGCCCGAAGCTCACAGAACTCGGCCAGGGGGATGCCCGAGATGTTGGCCCGGCTCCAGACCGCGAGCTCGGAATCGCCATGTTCGCCGATGATGTGGGCGTGGATGCCCCGCACGTCCACGGCCAGATAGTCCGACAGCAGACTGCGCAGGCGCGAGCTGTCCAGCACCGTGCCCGAACCGATCACCCGCGCGGACGGAAGGCCGGTCTGCTTGAGCACCTTAAGGGTCAGAACGTCCACGGGGTTGGTGGCCACCAGGAAGATGGCGTTTGGCGCGTGTATCATCACCTGTTCGGCCACGCCTCCCATAATGTCCGCGTTGGCCTTCAGCAGATCCAGGCGGGTCTGCCCTGGCTTCTGGTTCACTCCGGCGGAGATCACCACGATGTCCGCTCCAGCGCACTGGTCGTACCCTCCGGCGCGTATGTCCATGGGACCGGTCAGCGGCAGGCCGTGCATGATGTCCATGGCCTCGCCTTCCGCCTTGGCCGCGTTGGCGTCGACCAGAACCAGCTCACCCACCAGACGCTTGAGGCTGAGGGCGAACGCGAACGCCGCACCCACGTTCCCGATTCCCACAACGGCAACTTTCGCCTGTCCGGCGTTGTCTTTCCTGTTCATGATAATACCTCCATGAAGAACGGGCGGACGTCGGGAAAGCCCCTTCGCGCCCTACCGCCATTATGCCAAGGTTGACATGTTAGGTTGATGTCCGTCAATGTCGGCATGCACGACAGGGAACTGGTCCAGGACGGGGCTGACCGCATTGCCAGGAATCCTGGCAGGTGGACACCCCCATTGGAGACATTCTCAATGCATCACGCACGATACTGGCTGCCGCAAGGCCGGGGATGGACGCCGCCGCTACGGTTTCAGATGCACCCGACTGCACAGCTCATTTCACACCTCCTGTTTTTTACGCAGGTAGCTGTTTATGAGGGCACTGGACTCCCATTCACGCATAATATATACTTTTAATTCTATGAGGCAGTCCGCTACGTCCAGCAGTATCCAGGCCCCCACCCGTTCGAGACGTGGTCCATGCAGCCTTGGACGTGCCCGGCGTATGTTCATCGGCCTGTGCGCCTGCCTTGTCTTTTCCCTGTTATCCCCCCACAAGCCGCTCCTGGCAAAGACGACCATTTCTGTTCCGGTCACGGTTGATATTGAAAAGAACTACCTGGCCTTCATGAACAACAGGACAGCAGTCCAAGTCTCTTCTTTCAATTCGCCCCTTGCCTCACGTATCGTTGTTACGCTGGTACTCATACAGAAGGCCTTGCATCTTGGGGGCCTGGGCGACGTCGAATTTGAATTCCATGTTGTGCCGAACTCCGAAAGGGAGCGGGCAGAGGTGAAGAGCGGACGGGTAGTTTTGGGATCACAAGACTATTGGGACTATGACTTCGATGACACAGTGTACATGAGCGAGCCCGTCATCCCCAATGGCACTTTTGAAAAGGGTCTATACACGCATCCCACGAACGCTTCCATGCTCTCCGTGCGAAACAGGGAAAGTCTCAAAGACCGATCTGCGGTGATCGGGGGAACCTGGAAAGGCGATATTGCTGTGCTTCAATCGCTCAACATACGAGAAGTTCACACCGTTTACGAGTACCGAACTATTCCGAAATTTCTCTGCTTGGGCAGAGCGGACTTCACACTCCTGGAATTCTCATCCAACCCGGACATGGCCGTATCCTATTACGGAGAGACCCTGATTCCTGTTCCCGGGATCAAGCTGGTCCTGCCGGGGAACCGCTGCTGGATGGTCTCCCAAAAGCATCCTCAAGGGGACCAGGTGTTCAAGGCTCTCAACATCGGCCTGAAAAGACTTCAGCAGGACGGAACCATCAAACGGGCGTTCAATGAAAGCGGGTTCTTCCAGAAGCGGGTGAAGGGCTGGCGCGTCATCAACGGGGAACACTGACCGGCAGCCGCCCGCGCGGCTGGCAGCGAAACATAAAAGGGAGGGCCGCAAAGCCCTCCCTTTTCGTATGCGTGAATCGATCAGCGCAGCGTCCGCCAGGAACGCCGCACTCTGCCGGACACGGCTGTGAGCCGGTCGGGCATCCGTCAAAGCGATCCTAGAGGCGCTCGGCCACCAGGTCGCCCATCTTTACGCAACCCACCAGGGTCTTGCCCGGCTCCATGATGTCGCCGGTACGGTAGCCGTCCTTCAGGATGGAGGTCACGGCGTTCTCGATGGCGTCGGCCTCGGCGGCCATGGCGAACTGGTAGCGCAGCATCATGGCCACGGACAGGATAGTGGCCAACGGGTTGGCCTTGTCCTGGCCCGCGATGTCCGGGGCGGAGCCGTGGATCGGCTCGTACAGGCCGGGGCCGGACGCTCCGAGCGAGGCCGAAGGCAGCATGCCGATGGATCCGGTGATGACGGCGGCCTCGTCAGAGAGGATGTCGCCGAACAGGTTCTCGGTGACGATGGTGTCGAACTGGGCGGGGTTGCGCACCAGCTGCATGGCGGCGTTGTCCACGTACATGTGGGACAGCTCCACGTCGGGGTAATCCTTGGCGACTTCCAGCACCACCTCGCGCCACAGCTGGGACACGTCCAGCACGTTGGCCTTGTCCACGGAGCAAAGCTTCTTGCCGCGCTTGCGGGCGGTCTCGAAGCCGACCTTGGCGATACGGCGGATCTCAGACTCGGAATAAATCATGTTGTTGTAGGCCACGCGCTCGCCGTCACGGACTTCCTGGCCCTTGGGCGTGCCGAAGTACGCGCCGCCGGTCAGTTCGCGGATGACCATGACGTCCAGGCCCTGGCCGATGATGTCCGGGCGCAGGCAGCAGGCGCTTTTGAGCTCTTCGAACAGCTTGGCGGGGCGCAGGTTGGCGAACAGGCCAAGCTCCTTGCGGATGCCGAGCAGCCCGCGCTCGGGGCGGATGGACTTTTCGATATTGTCCCATTTGGGGCCGCCCACCGCGCCCAGCAGGATGGCGTCGGCGCCCTTGCAGGCGTCGATGGTCTTCTGGGGCAGGGGATTATTCTCGGCGTCGATGGCAGCGCCGCCGATCAGCGCGTAGCTGATCGTAAATTCGTGCCCGAACTTTTCGCCAATCTTCTTCAGGGTCTTCTCGGCCTGGGTCATGATCTCGGGGCCGATGCCGTCTCCGGGCAGAATGACAATATTCTTGATCATCTCCGTAATAGCTCCTTCACATCGCGGGGTGGTTGTTTTTCTCGAAATTTTCAGCCCGGCCAGGGATGGCGAGGTCTCGTGTGTCGTTCTCAAGACAGGTTCATGCAGTTCATGAACCTGAACAAAGAGAACCAATAATTTTGCGTTTGAAAAACATGGTCATGTTTTTCAATAACGCAGCCTATTCAACGGCCGCCTGAACGATGCCTTCCTTGCCCGCCTTGAAGCAGGCCCTGGCCCAGCGGGAGGCGGCCAGATAATCCTTGGCGGCGGCGAAGTGGCTGACTTTCTTGCCGGAAAGCAGAATGCCCACGTCGCACCAACGGTTCTGGTCCATGCACTTGAGCAGCTCCAGCCACGGGCTCAGGGAGTTGGTCTCGCCGCAGAGAGCGGCCTTGATGCGCGGGTCCATGGGCATGGTGGGCGTAAGCTCGCTCATGGGCTGGCCCATCATGGCGTCCAGCAGGGAAAACAGGCCCAGCAGGAACATGGATTTTGGCGGCAACGGCGAAGAGGCGGCGCGTTGCGAAAGCTTCTCCAGGAAGCTGCCGCGCTGAAGCGAAAGATAGGCCAGCTCCTCGCCCTTGGCGCTGGCGTCCAGGCTGGCCACCAGGGCCATCATGGCCCAACGCTTGAAGGCCGTGTCGCCCATGATGGCCACGGCGTGCTCGATGGAGTCCACCGTGCGCCCAAGGCCCATGCCGGGAGCGTTCACGTAGCGCAGCAGCCGGTAGCTGAGCAGCACGTCCTTGGCCAGGGTGGCAGCCATGTCCTTGTAGGTGGTCTCTTCTTCCAGGAGCTTGCCCATGAGCTCCACACGCGTGAGCTGGTTGGCTTCGAGCTTGCGGCCCTTCACGATCTCCGGGCGACCGAAGAAGGCCCCCTGGAAGGAGTCAAACCCGAGCGCGCGGCACCCGGCGAAGGCCTCCCAGGAGTTCACGTTGTCCACCATGCAGGAGACATTCATATTTTTCAGAAACTTGCGATCCTTGGCCAGCTCCATGGGCTTTAAGCATTCCAGGTCCAGGATGACCGTGTCGGCAAAGCGCATCAGGGGGGCGTAACCCTGGCAGGATTCGTCGAAACGCAGGGCGATGCGGTAACCGAACTCGTTCAGGAAGGAGAGGACCTCCTCCAGGTTTTCGCGCTCGGTCTGCTCCGGGCTCACCACCAGTTGGCAGAAGTCCATGGGGAGAAGATGCACCTCAGGCGCGTCAAGCATGATGTCCGGCACGCTGACCAGAAGCCGGTCGGACTCCTCCAGCAGGATCTGGAGCTCAGACGCCCCGTCGCTGACCATCCATGAGAAAGCGTCAACATCCACGTGCGCGGAGTTCGACGCCGTCAGGCAGGACCGGGCCGCAACTTCGTACGCCACCACCTTTTTGGACTTGTCAAAAACGGGATGGCGAGACAGAAAACAGGAAGAGGATTCATCAGAGACGGAATCGGTGATTTCCACGTTTCATTTCTCGCACTTGGAGTGTTACGTCTTGGCCTGGAAGGAAAATCTGCAATATTATCAACTAATTGTTACTCTACATTTTTTTGTGCGCGATGGCAAGCCCGAAGCTCCGCAGCCCCCGTGAACACTGGGCCGCCACCTCTCCGGACAGCCGCCGGGGCTTGCCCGGCGCGAAGAAATACCCTACTGAGCCAAGCACTTTCCACCCCACACAGGAGCCTTAGCATGTCCGACGCCGAACGCTACCACCGCATGTATCCCATCAGCTGGGATCAGCTGCACCGCGACTGCAAAGCTCTCTCCTGGAGACTGATGGAACTCGGCCCCTGGAAGGGCATCTACGCCATCACCAAGGGCGGACTCATCCCGGCGGCCATCCTGGCGCGTGAACTGGACGTGCGCGTCATCGACACCATCTGCGTGGCCAGCTACGACTGGCAGAGCCAGAGCGACAAGGTCACCGTTCTCAAGGGCGTGGTGGGCGACGGCGAAGGCTGGCTGCTGGTGGACGACCTGGTGGACACAGGCAAGACCGCAAAGGCCGTGCGCGAGATGGTCCCCAAGGCCTACTTCGCCACCGTGTACGCCAAGCCCGAAGGACGCCCCCTGGTGGACGCCTACATCACCGAAGTGAGCCAGGACACCTGGATTCTCTTCCCCTGGGACTCCGAGCCGCAATTCATCCAGCCCATCGCCAAGAGCGCCAAAACCGGCGAGTAGACGGAGGCGACACGACATGACCGACATGACTGGAACGCAACTGGCGCAGGTGGTCCGGCAAAAGATGTCGGAGCTCGCCACGGCCTGCCAGGGCGTGGACGAGGCCGACGCATCCCGGTCCCCCGAGGGACGCTGGTCGTCCAAGGAAATCCTCTCGCATCTGATCGGGCCGGGCAAGGACGCCCACGTCAAGGTGATGCGCAGGTTTCTGGAAGAAGACACTCCCACCCTCGATCTTATTCCCGAAAACACCCACTTCAGCCCTGAGAGGGCCGGAACTCCCTTTGCCAAGCTCTGCCGCGAAGCCCAGGAGGAATACGGACGGATTGCCGATTTCGCCGCGTCGCTGTCCCAGGATCAGCTCTCCCGCAAGGCGCGCATTCCCATGCTCAAGGAATCGCCGCTGGGTGAATACCCGACATTGGGGCAATTGATCTTCGGGCTGGGGGATTTCCATGTGCAGTTCCACATCAAGCACATGCAAGAGGTGCTCAAGGAGCTTTCGGGTTCGTAAAGACGCCACGTCCAACGGGTGATTCACGTAATGAGGGCGGGCCGGGATCGTATTCAACGATCCCGGCCCGCCCTTGTCAGTTGGCAAATCACGCGAAGCTAAACGCCGGGTGCAGGGCAGCGCCCTGCCGGGTCTGGGCGGAGCCCGGCTCGTGTTGCGTCCTCAAAATCCGTCCATACGGATTTTCAAGGCAACCAGCCAAAACCATTTATTTAAATTTTGAAAAACATTTTCATGTTTTTCAAAATCGCGACACGAGGCTACTTCTTCCCGGTAGTCAGGCTGATCACTTCCTCGAACTCCGCCAGCGGCTGCGCGCCCCGTATGGACACGCCGTTGACCACGTAGGCGGGGGTTCCCTGAATCTCGAACTGGCGGGACTCTTTTTCGTCCGCGTTCAGCCGCGCCATGAGCTCCTTGCCGTTCACATCGGCGGCCAGACGCGACATGTCGGCCTTGGCCTCCTTGGCCAGCTTCTTAAGCGTGTCCTCCTTGCCCTTGAGGACCTCTTCCTGCGCCGCGAAGACCAGATCGTGAAACTTTTTGGCCTTGGCGCGATCCTGGAGCAGGATGGCCTCGTAGTACAGGGCCGCCTTGATCGCGGTGTCCTCGCCGGGCATGTGCTTGAATACCACGCGGATCGTGTCCGGATGTGCGACCACGAGCGCATCCAGAATTTTGGCTCCCTTGGCGCAGTACGAGCACAGGAAATCCGAATATTCCACAATGGTAATGGGGGCGTCCGGGTTGCCGACAACCACGCGGGCCACATCCACCACCGGGGCCAGGGGCTTGGCCAGCTCGGCGTCGCGACGTTTCTTCACGTCTGCGGTGCGCTTGGCCTTGATGCCTGAGTCCACGATTTCAAACAGCTCGATATTATGTTCGCGCAGAACATCCAGAAGGACGTCCGGGTTTTCCTTCAGGGCCTTTCGCAGGTCTTCCTTGGTGACAGCGGAAAAAGCGGTCATGGACACGCCCAGACTCAGGGCGATAACAATTGCGATGAGAGCGAATTTACGCATGCGTGGTCCTTTGCAATTGGGGTTACGGCCAGAGTCTGACCGTCGCAGACACAAGTATGACGCTTTCAGGTCGGCAAATCCAGCATAAACAGAAATAGAATCCATCGGGTATCGAAATACCGCACGCCGTTGAATAAAAACGACCGGACCCGGATCATGTTCGATCCAAGTCCGGCCGTTTTGCATACGACGCGAAGCGAATAGCCGGGTCCAGGGGAGAAGCCTTCCCTGGCGGGTGCAGGGCAGCGCCCTGCCGGGTCTGGGCGGAGCCCGATATTCCTGCTTAGCTCTCCGTCTCGACTCTATCACGCGGCAGAAGCGCGTTCAGCAAAACGCCTGCCACACCGGCCAGTCCGATGCCCTCCAGGTGAATGCCCCAGAAGGAGAAGCTCATCTTGCCCATGCCGAGCACCACGATGAGCGCCACGATGACCATGTTGCGCGGCTTCATCAGGTCCTGCCCGTCCTGCACCAGGGAGTTGAGGCCCACCACCATGATGGCTCCGAACAGCAGCAGCATGATGCCACCCATGACCGGGGTGGGGATGGTCTGAAGCAGCGCCCCCAGCTTGCCGATGAAGGCCAGGCTGATGGCGGTGATGGAGGCCCAGGTCATGAGCGCGGGGTTGTAGATCTTGATGAGCGACACCGCGCCGGTAACTTCGGCGTAGGTGGTCAGGGGCGGTCCACCCAGGAAACCGGCCAGGGTGGTGGCCACGCCGTCGCCCATGAGGGAGCGATGCACGCCGGGGTTGTCGATGTAGTTCTTGCCGGTGACCGAGCCGATGGCCAGGATGGAGCCGATGTGCTCGATGATGGGCGCGATGGCCACGGGCAGAATGATGAGTATGGCTTCCAGGCTGAAGGTGGGGGTGACGAAGTTGGGCAGCTTGAACCAGGGGGCGGCGGCCACGGGGGCGAAGTCCACGATGCCCATGGCGAGGCTTGTGGCGTAGCCCGCGATGATGCCGCACAGGATGGGGATCAGCTTCAGGATACCCTTGCCCTTGATGGCCACCAGCACGGTGACGGCCAGGGAGATCATGGAGATGATCATTGCCTGGTTCTCAGGATAGAGCACCATGGCGCCGTCGCCGGTCTTGCCCATGGCCATGTACACGCCCACCGGCGCGAGGATCAGGCCGATGACCATGATGACCGGCCCGGTGACGATGTGGGGCAGGTAGCGTTTCAGGAACGCGGTGCCCTTGGCTTTGATGATGAAGGCGAACAGGATGTACATGATGCCCACAGAAGCGAGGCCCCCCAGTGTGGCGGCCATGCCGTAGCGCTGCATGCTGAGCATCACCGGAGCGATGAAGGCGAAAGAGGACCCCAGGAAGATGGGGATCTGGAACTTGGTGAGCACCTGATAGATGAGCGTGCCGACGCCTGCGGTGAAGAGCGCCACGTTGGGGTCCAGGCCCGTGAGCAGCGGCACCAGCACCAGCGCGCCGAAGGCCACGAAGAGCATCTGCGCGCCGACCGGGAAGTCGCGGGCACGCAGCTTGTAATCAGTGGGAAGTGACTGCGCCATGTGACGGACTCCTTATTTGGTGCCGAAGATTTTGTCGCCCGCGTCGCCAAGGCCCGGAATGATGTAGCCCACGTCGTTGAGGCGTTCGTCGATGGCGGCCACGTAGACGTGCACGTCGGGGTGGGCGGCTTCCAGCCTGGCCAGCCCCTCGGGGGCAGCCACCAGGAACAGGCCCTTGATCTTCTTGCACCCGGCTTCTTTGAGCAGGTCGATGGTGGCGATGAGCGTGCCGCCGGTGGCCAGCATGGGGTCGAGAATCAGCGCGGTGCGCTTCTCGATGGCCTTGGCCAGCTTCACGTAGTAGCGCACCGGCTCCAGGGTCTCCTCGTTGCGGTACATGCCCACCACGCTGACTTTCGCGCCGGGGATCATGTCCAGCACGCCGTCCATCATGCCAAGGCCCGCGCGCAGCACCGGCACCACGGTGATCTTCTTGCCCTTGATCTGCTCCACTTCCACGTCGCCCGCCCAGCCCGTGATGACCTTCTTCTCGGTCTTCAGGTCCTTGGTGGCCTCGTAGGTAAGAAGCCTGGCCACTTCGTTGGCCAGATCGCGGAAGTTGTTGGTGCTCACGCCGTTTTCGCGCAAAATGCCCAGCTTATGTCTGACCAGCGGATGATCGACCACGGTTACCGGCATGCCCCGCTCCTTGTTGTCTTATGGTTGACGAAAAATCGGAAAAACCTCCGGTTTTTTGCAGAAGAGCAGGCCTGGGTCAAGGCCGTTTTTCTGTTTCACGGCACAATCCCGGACGATGAGTCGTTTGACGATGCTCGCGTGCACGCGAAGCGAAATGTTCCGCCGCCACCCAGGATACTTGACCACGATGTGATGATTCCCGTGCGCGTGGCAAATATACCCCAACCGTGCGCCGGGCGGCCATCTTCAGCCATATATCCCGGCTTGCGCCAGGATTCCATAAAATTTGACCGGGAATAATCCGGCAGGCAGGCCCAGACCGGACAGTTCGGGAGCAACACAGCTAAATTATGCATCTTTTTCGGCACACGCAGTGCCCTGTCGCCCCAAGGAACCATTTCCAAACAATACGAATATGGTCGTGAAAGGAGTTGACACCGCCCTGGAAAGGCTTAGAAAGGGTGTCTGGCGGTTATCCGCCCCGGCATGCCTGCCTGCGAGGTGAGGACCAGCTGCAAGTCCCGCCCATCCCAATCAGACTGTATTTGCCGCACCGGCATTTTCCCCGATGAAGCCTCCTTGACCGTGTTTGCAGCTAAAAAGCGTGTCATATCTGCGTCATCGCTCTGCAACACGAACCCAAGGATCTCCTTTGCAATTCGCAGACTTCGATTTTCATTCCGCTATTACCACCAACATCAAGGCTCTCGGCTACGAAACCCCCACCCCGATTCAGAGCGAGGCCATGCCTCACGTGATCGCGGGGCGTGACGTCATGGGTCTGGCCCAGACCGGCACCGGCAAGACCGCCGCGTTCCTGCTGCCCATCATCGACAGGTTTCTGAAGAACCCCAAGCCGCTTCGCGGCTCGTGCCGTTGCCTGATCATCGCCCCTACCCGTGAGCTGGCCGAACAGATTCATGAGGCCGCCCGCGACTACACCAAGGGACTGCGCTTCCGCACCGTCACCGTGTACGGCGGCGTGGGCCTCGGCCCCCAGGCCAACAACCTGCGCCGTGGCGCGGACATCGTGGTTGCCTGCCCCGGCCGCCTGCTGGACCACCTGAACCAGGGCAACGCCAACCTCTCCGGCGTTGACGTGCTGGTTCTGGACGAAGCCGACCACATGTTCGACATGGGCTTTCTCCCCGACATCAAGAAGATCCTGTCCAGGCTGCCCGCCGAGCGCCAGACCCTGCTCTTCTCGGCCACCATGCCCGATTCCATTCGCGGCCTGGCCAACGAGACCCTGAAGGACCCGGCCCTGGTGCGCATCGGCCGCACGGCCCCGGCCTGCACCATCGAGCAGTGCCTGTACCCCGTGCCCCAGCACCTGAAGACCAAGCTGCTGCTGACCCTGCTGGACGACAACAAGGAAGGCTCCGTGCTGGTGTTCACCCGCACTAAGCACCGCGCCAAGCGTCTGGCCGAACAGCTGGACCGCAGCGGCTATTCCAGCTCCTGCCTCCAGGGCAACCTGAGCCAGGCCCAGCGCCAGAAGGCCATGGAAGGCTTCCGGGCGGGACGCTTCCGCATCCTGGTGGCCACCGACATCGCCGCGCGCGGCATCGACGTGTCCCGCGTGTCCCACGTGGTGAACTACGACCTGCCCGACACTCCCGAGACCTACACGCACCGCGTGGGCCGCACCGGTCGCGCCGAGCGCGAAGGTCAGGCCCATACGCTTGTGACCAGCGACGATGTTTCCATGGTCAGGGCCATCGAGCGTCTGCTGGGCAAGGCCATCGACCGTCGCAAGCTGCCCGGCTTCGACTACGCGGCCTCGTCTGCCGAGCGCAACACCGAGTTTGATCGTCCGCCCCTTCGCAACGAGCGCTCCGGGCACGGACAGGGCCAGCGCGGCCAGTACGGTCGCTCCGGCTCCGCCTACAGCGGCGCCAACGGCGGCGCAGGCGATTCCGGCAGGTCCGCCTACGGCGACCGTGGCCACGGGCATCACGCTTCGGGCGCTCCCTCCAGGGGCAACGCCGGTTCCTACGGTTCCGACCAGCCCCGCAGCAACGCCTCCGACCGTGAAGGCAACTCCTGGCAGGCCCCGCGCGGCCAGTACCAGGGACGCCCCGCACGCGCCGAAGGCCAGGGCGGTTACGCCCGCACCGGCTCCCAGGCCCCCGCTGGCCGCTACGCCGACAACGGCGGCAGGCCCGCCGCTCCCCGCACCGACCGGCAGGACGGCGGCAACTGGCGCGGCCAGGACAACCGACGCGCTGACGGCTACCAGGGTCAGCCCCGCCGCCAGGAAGGCGATCGTTCCGACACCCGCCGCACCTACGGTGAGCCGGGACAGAGCCGTCCCTATGCCGGCCCCGGACGCGACGACACCCCCCGCGCCGCCCGCCCCTACAACAACCGTGGCGGCAACCAGGGCTTCTACGGTCGTCCTACCGAAGGCGACGCCTCCGGCAACCGCGAGACCGCGCGCCGCGAACAGGACGAGCGTCCCGTTGCCGCCAAGCGTGAGGATGGACAGGCTGCCTAAACGCCTGACCTAGCTGATACATCAAGGGGGCCACACGGCCCCCTTTTTTTGCGTCACATGCTCTCGCCCATCAGTTCCTTGCCCGCCTTCTCCCGGATGGTCCACTTGCGGGCGGTCAGGGCCTTTCTGGCCGCTGGGCTTATCGTGCCCGTCAGCCACAGTTCCACGCCGATCACATCATGGCGCTCCAGGGCAGCTTCAACGCTCTTGGTCAGGTCGGACAGGTTTTGGGTCCAGCACAGATGGTCCAGCGGGAAGCACAGCACCAGCTTGCGATCACCGCTCACCGCGCCCGGCAGCGCCCCAACGGGCGTAAAACCGCGCAGTGCGGACACGACGCGATGGTATCCGGCGTACATCCTGTCCATGCGCACGGTGAAGTTGGCCTGATCCTGATCGGCAACCTTTGCGGCCAGACGCAGAAACTCCGATTTGCTTCCGGCGCGTCGCATATCGTTCAGATACTTGACCAAAAGGGTCTGCTGGGTGGGAGTGAATTCGGCGTTGTCCATGAAGGCCGTGAGGGCCTTGTCCTGGACGCCCATGGACTCGAGCATCTGACGGTTCTGCATGCGCAGTTCCGCAGGAGGCAGGGCCAGATCCACCTCCTTGAGCCAGTTCACGCCGCCGACGGACGAGACCGCGATGCCCACCCCGCCGGGGATGAGCACCTTGAGGCCGGTGGCGGTCAGCCCCCCGGCGTAGCCTGCCCCGGCTACGGAGCGCAGGCGCTCCTGCATGGGTTGGTTGGCGGAATATGGGTCCACGCCGTAGGCCACGGCGTATTCGCGCCGGGAGGCGGCGAATCCGGTGAGCTTGGCCCCGGCGGAGTCCTCGTATTTGCTGGCTGGGCTGCCGTTCATGGATTCGCCCGCGCGCGAAAAGAGCTTGCCCACGCCGGACGCCGCGTCGCCCAGGGTCTTCACCGGCTCCGTGACCAGATTCTTGACGCCCATCACCAGGCTCACGCCGCCGTCCCACACGCCCTTACCGAACTCTTGTGCGCCGCTGGCCTTGTCCATGGCGGCCATGGCCGCAAACTCGTCCACGCGCTGTGCCAAAAGCGCCGTAGACGTGACGAGGTACGGCCCATAGCGTGAGCGCACGCGGTAGACGTTCACATAGCCGTCGTTCTGCACGGCCTCTTCCACGCGGTGATGCGGACCTGAAAGCAGGGCCGGTGGGAGGATGCGCGAGGCGACCAGATTGTAGGGGCGCTCGAAAGGTTCAGGCTTGGGCGAAACGAACGGCAGCGCCTGGACGCTGCCGGGAACGGCAAACAGCGCAAGGATGAAGCAGGCGGCGGCTAACGCCTTGAACGCGCACGGTCTGGGCAATCGCGGGACGTCCTGGGCTTGTATTGAATTCTGTCAGGAAGCGCACGTACTTGGTAAGGCACGCGAAGAAGACTGTGCCTGCTTCCGCCGGGGTTCGCAAGCTCCTCGCGCAACTCGGCCTGTCCTGGCCCGCAAAAGCACTTCAGACCCCATAAGGGATTCCACAAGGGCGGAGCCCTTTGGCCGCCGGAGGCTTTCCCCCACGCCACTCTCCCCGCCCCCAGCCAGACACACTCTCCCAGACCGCCTAATCCCTCGCGACTAAATCCGCCCCTCCTGCACACCGTGACAAGCGACCATGTGCCCCGGCTCGGCCTCGATGACCACGGGAACCTCCACGCGGCAGCGTTCTTCCGCGTGCTTGCAGCGGCCATGGAACACACAGCCCGGCGGCAGGTTGATGGGCGAGGGAATCTCGCCGATCAGGCGCACGCGCTTGGCCGGGTCCGCGCCGAGCCTGGGAATCGCGGACAGGAGCGCCTGGGTGTAGGGGTGCAGCGGCCTGTCGAACAGGGTGTCCGCGTCGGTCAGCTCACACAGCGACCCCAGGTACATCACGGCCACGCGGGTGGAGATGTGGCGCACCACGCCCAGGTCGTGGCTGATGAACAGATAGGTCAGGCCGCGCTGCTCCTGGGCATCCATGAGCAGGTTCAGGATCTGGGCCTGGATGGACACGTCGAGCGCCGAGATGGGCTCGTCGGCCACGATGAATTCCGGGTCCACGGTCAAGGCGCGGGCGATGGACACGCGCTGGCGCTGGCCGCCGGAGAACTCGTGGGGGTAGTTCCCGGCCCAGGCCGGGTCCAGGCCCACCTGGCACATCACCTCGGCCACGCGCTCGGAGACCTGCGCCGGGGAAAGCTCCGGGAAGTGCATGTGCACCGGCTCCTCCAGGATGGAGCGCACGGTGAGGCGCGGGTTCAGCGAGGCATAGGGGTCCTGAAAAACCATCTGCATGCGCTTTCGGAAGGGGCGCATGGCCTTGGGGGAGAGGTTGTCGGTGCGCTGGCCGTCGAACCAGACCTCGCCCGCCGTGGGCGCGTGCAGGCCGATGACCGCGCGGGCCAGGGTGGACTTGCCGCAGCCGGACTCGCCCACCACAGCCAGGGTCTCGCCCTGGGCGATGGACAGGGTCACGCCGTTGACCGCATTGACCACGGTGCGGCGGCGCACGATGCGTCCGGACTCAAGCTTCAGCTGATCCAGGAAGCCCCCGGATATGTCGAAACGCTTCTCGACGTTCTTGATCTCTACCAGGGCGCTCATGAGCGGGCCTCCTGCGTGACGGCGTGGCAGGCCACGCGAACGGCCCCGTGGTCGCACAGGGCGGGAATCTTTTCCGAACACACGGGCATCACGGACTGGCAGCGCGGATGGAACGGACAGCCCGGCGGGATGCTGGTGAGGCCGGGCATCACGCCCGGAATCTGATTCAGACGGCCCCGGCGCTTTTGCAGGCCGGGCAGCGCGGCCAAGAGCCCCTGGGTGTAGGGGTGGCTCGGGTTAGTGATGATCTCGGCGGTGGGGCCGACTTCCACGATGTAGCCGGCGTACATGATGGCCATGCGCTGGGTGACCTGGCTGACAACGCCCAGGTCGTGACTGATGAGGATGAGGCCCATGCGGTCGGACTCGCACAGCTCAAGCAGAAGCTCCATGATCTCGGCCTGGATGGTCACGTCCAGGGCGGTGGAGGGCTCGTCCGCGATGATGAGCGCCGGATCGGACAACAGCGAGATGGCGATGACGATGCGCTGGCGCATGCCCCCGGAGAATTCGTGCGGGTACTGCTTCAGGCGGCGCTCGGGCGAGGAGATGTGCACCTTGGCCAGTTTGTCCATGGCGATGGCGCGGGCCTCGTCCCCGGAGACGTTGCGGTGGGCGCGCACGGTTTCGAGCATCTGCTGGCCGATGGTGAGCACCGGGTTCAGCGTCATCATGGGGTCCTGGAAGATCATGGCCACGCGGTCGCCCCGGATGGAGCGCATCTCCTCGGGGGAGAGCTTGCTCAGGTCGCGGCCCTCGAAGAGCACCTGCCCACCGCTGATGTAGCCGGGCTGGCTGATGAGATTTATGATGGAGAACCCGGTGATGGACTTGCCCGCGCCGGATTCGCCCACCAGCCCAAGGCGCTCGCCCTTGGCCACGTCGAAGGTGACTCCTTTGACGGCCTGGTATTTCCCGGAACGCAGCGCAAAGGTGACCTCCAGGTCTTTCACCTGGAGAAGGGTTTCTGGCGTCATGGGGCTACCCCTTCTTGTAGAGCTTGGGGTTCAGGAAATCGCGCAGCCAGTCGCCCAGCAGGTTGATCACCAGGATGAGCACAACCAGCGTGATGCCCGGAAAGGCCGTGATCCACCACGCGCCGCTGAAGATGTACTCGAAGCCGGTCTTGATGAGCGACCCCAACGACGGGCGTGTGACGGGCATGCCAAGGCCGAGAAACGACAGGGCCGCCTCGCTCATGATGGCCCCGGCCACCTGCACCGTGGCGATGACGAGCACTGGCGACAGGGTGTTGGGCATGATGTGCTTGAACATGATGCGCAAGGGCGGCAGGCCGATGACCCGCGCGGCCTCCACGTATTCCTTCTTCTTCTCGCCCAAAACCGAGGCGCGCACCGTGCGGGCCACCTGCGGCCACTCGGCCAGGCCGATGACCAGCACCAGGATGGGCACGGCCATCTGTTCCCGAAGCGCCAGGGCGTGCCTGCCCAGCAGCACGTCCACCAGCACGCTTATGATGATGGCCACCATCAGCGTGGAGAACGAAAGCTGCACGTCGGCCATGCGCATCAGGAAGGCGTCGGTCTTGCCCCCGGCGTAGCCCGCCGTGAGGCCAAGCACCACGCCGATCACGCATTGCAGGATGGTGGCCCCCAGGCCGATGATGATGGAGGTGCGCATGCCATAGAGCATGGCGGAGAGGAGGTCGCGCCCCTGCTGGTCCGTGCCCAGGATGAAGTTCGACGAGCCGTCCTCCAGCCACATGGGCGCGGTGCGCGCGTCCAGGATGTCGGTGTTGGAGGCGTCGTACACGTCATGGGGCGCTATGACCGGCGCAAGGAAGGCCGCAGCGACCATCACGAACAGGACGACGGTGCAGGAGACGGCCACGGGGTCGCGCAGGAAGCGGTACAGGAACCAGGAATTCTTGAAGGCAGTCCATTTGGCAAGCACGGCTATTTCCTCCCCGTAACCCGGACCATGGGGTTCACCAGCCCGTAGACAAGGTCCACGACGGTGTTCACGCCCACGAAGATGAGACCGACGACCACCAGATAGGCCACCAGCAGCGAGGTGTCCGCGCGCTCCACGGCTTGCAGGAAGATAAATCCCATGCCCTGCCATTGGAACACCGTCTCGGTGAGGATGGTGAAGGCCAGCATGGTGCCGATGCGCACGCCGCCCACGGTGATCACCGGCAGGAGCGTGTTCTTGAAGGCGTGCACCAGATAGATGCGCCACAGGGGCAGGCCTTTGGCGTAGGCGAACTTCACGAACTCGCTCTGGAGCACTTCCATCATCTCGGAGCGGATCAGGCGCACGAACAGCGGCAGTGTGAGCGAGGCCAGCGATATGGAGGGCAGCACCATGTGGCGGATGCCGTCCCAGGTGGCAAGCCCGGTTGTCCAGCCGCCGGGCAGCACGATGGTGTCGCCGCGCCCGAAGGAGGGCAGCCAGCCCAGGTACACCGAGAATATCCAGATGAGGATGATGGCTATGAGAAACACCGGGATGGACACGCCCACGATGGACACGCCCATGATGATGCGCGTGAGCACGGATTTAGGCCGGATGGCCGCATAGATGCCCATGGGCAGAGACAGCACAAGCACCCAGATGACGGCGCAGAACACAAGCTCGGCCGTGGCCGGGAATTTCTGGAGGATGACGTCCAGGGCGGGCTTGCCGAACATGTAGGAGATGCCGAGGTCGCCGCGCGCGGCGTTGGTGACGAAGCGGATGTACTGCTTTGGCAGCGGATCGGACAAGCCCAGCTTCTCGCGCAGGAGCTGGCGTTCCGCCTCAGACACGGACTCGCCCGCCAGGTCGCGGATGGGGTCGCCGATCTTGTGCTGCACGGCGAAGCAGACCAGGCTGATGACGACCATGACCAGTGCGGCCTGGCCTGCCCGTCTGATGAAAAAGGCGAACATTGGTTGACCTCCCTACCGGTGGGGCGTGCCCCCGAAATACCTCCGGGCCGCATGATGGCCGCATGGCGTGAAGCGCCCCGCGCGGGAGAATCGGCGAAATGCCGAAGCGCAAGGCGTGCCGTGCGGGTCTGAAGACAGCCCGGAGTCAGAAATAACTGCCTCGCATAGCCGATTTAGGGCCGTTGGTCCAGAGCAAGCGGACTTGCGCGGTCCCGGGCACGCTGCCGCCCTTGGGAAACCAACCCGTGGAAATGACGACTGTTTCGCAAGCATACCGGGCAAGAAAAGCGGAACTGATTTGGTTCGTTTTCTTTCAGAGTGTCGGCTTGTTCCGGCGCGCTCCCCCGCAAACGCAAAAAGCCGGAGGGGCATGGCCCCTCCGGCTTGTTCAATCAGTGCGCGCGTTCAGGCGCTTGCTACTCGATGACCAGATCGCCCAGGTACAGGAAGTTCTGCTGGTTGATGCAGGTTTCGAGCTTCACGTTCTTCTTGGCGGCCCAGGACAGGGGCTCGTAGTGCAGGGGGATGAAGGCGGCTTCGTCGTAAGCCATCTTCTCGGCGTTCTGAAGAATCTTGTCGCGCTTCTTCAGGTCGGTCTCGGTGTTGGCGGACTTGACCAGTTCGTCCAGCTTGGGATCGCAGAAGCCGGAGCTGTACGCGCCGAATCCTTTGTCCTTGTCCACGCAGAAGACCAGGAATTCGAACAGGTTGGCGGAGTCTTCGGTGTCGGGGTGCCAACCGACCATCTGGAGGCTGGCCTGGCGCTTCTGGAACTCGGGCCAGTACTGGGCGATGGGCATGGTCTTCAGGTCGACCTTGATGTTGATCTTGGCCAGCATGCCGGCCACGGCCTCGGCGATCTTCTCGTCGTTGGTGTAGCGGTTGTTAGGGGCGATCATGGTCACGGTGAAGCCCTTCTCGTATCCGGCTTCCTTCATGAGCTTCTTGGCCTTCTCCACGTCGAAGCGGCCCTTCAGGGTGTCGTTGTAGCCGGACATGCCCTTGGCCGAGAACTGATTGGCGGGCACGGTCAGCTTGTTCATGATCTTGTCCACGATGCCCGCGTTGTTCACGGCGGCGATCACGGCCTGACGGACGCGCAGGTCCTTGAACTCGGGCTGCACGGCGGGGTTGAAGCCGAAGGTGATCACGCGGCCGGAGGGCATGTTCACCAGGGACAGGCCCTTCTCTTTCTTGATGAGGTCCTGGTCCTGGGGGTTGACGGGGTTGATGAAGTCCACGTCGCCGGACAGCAGGGCCGCAGTGCGGGTGCCTGGGTTCTTGATGGGGGTCAGCACGATCTGGGTGACGTTACCCTTGGACTTCTTGTCCCAGTAGGCGGGGGAGCGGTCCAGCACCATCTTCACCTGGGGTTCGTAGGAGGTGACCTTGAAGGGTCCGGTGCCCGAGGCGTTGGAGTTGGCGAACACGGGGTCGGTCTTGGAGACCAGGTCCTTGTCCTTGCCCGCTGCGTCCTTGCCCGAATAGAACTTGGAGTCCATGGGGAAGATGTAGGTCATCAGGTTGAGCGTCAGAGGCTCGGGGCGGTTGAAGACGAAGTCCACGGTGTGGTCGTCCACGATCACCACGTCCTTGAAGGCGTCGTACAGGGCCTTCCAGTCGGGGGCCTTGCGGATGCGATCGAAGGTCCACTTCACGTCGGCGGCGGTGAAGGGGTTGCCGGAGTGGAAGGTGACACCCTTGCGCAGGTGCACGCGCATGGTCAGGGGGTCCTTCTGTTCCCACTTCTCGGCCAGGCGCGCTTCGATCTTCATGTCCTTGGTCCAGCGGACCAGAGGATCGAAGGTCCATTCGGCGTAGGACAGCAGGTTGCCCGACAGCTGGCTCATGTAGTCCAGGCGCGGGGGGTCAGCGTCGAGCGCGAGCTTGAGGGTCTTGGCCTGGGCGTTTACCGCCAGGACCGCCGCCAGGGCCAGCGCGGCCACGACTGCAAAGGGTTTCTTCATACCGTTCTCTCCTGTCTGCGTTGTAGGTCCCTGCGGCTGGGTGCCGCCCATTGAGCGCTTGTGTTACAATTCCGACACATTAGCCTGAAAAAAAACTCTTGTGAAGAGCCCGCCGGACGGGCGGCAGCCACTTCCCGGACACAGGGTCCGACAAATGCTTGGCCGGACAGGGAAAAGGCTCCGCCCTCCCCTGCCCGGCCAGGAAAACTTGTTTGCATCTTAATGCGTGGGAAGCTTTACCCCTTGCGGTACTCCTCAATCAGGCGGTCGGTCTCACGCACGTACTCGCGCTCCCTGGCCCAGAGCTCTTGGGATTTCAGGGCGTCCAGTTCGGCCACGCTCTTACCCTGCTGCTCCACCCAGGTGAAATACTTCAGGTTGTGCCAGCGCCTGCGCACCTCCTGGGTGCCCTCCTGAATCCAATCCGTCTTCTGGCCGTGGAAGATGCCCTCCAGGCGGTGGTCGGCCACGGAGCGGTCCATAACCCCGTGGGACTCGGTGAGGTTCTTCATCACCGAATGGTAGCGGGCGATGTTGTCCGTGCACACGGTGACCACCACGTCGTCCTTGCCGAAACCGTAATGACGCGCGGTCTTGATGGCTCCCAGGATGTTGCACACCCCGGAGATACCCACGATGGAGGCCAGCTTCTGCACCGTGTCGGCGCTGACGCCCGCAGCCATCAGGGCCTCATGTCCTGGAGCCTCCACCAGCATTTGCAGGCCCAGCTTGGATTCCATGTCGTCGATGCACATCATGGCGTCCATGTTCATGACGTTATGAATCCAGGTGACGTGCTTGTCGCCGATGCCCTGGATGTCGTGCCCGCCGTAGCCGTTCATATACAGCGTGGGGCACTGGATGGGCTCCAGGCCCACGATTTTGTGGTCCGGCCACAGGAGCTTCAGGGCGTCGCCCGCGCCGATGGTCCCGGATGAACCCATGGCGGACACGAAGGCCGAGGCCTTGCCCTTGCCCACGCCCTTCTCGCCCAGCTCTTTCACCAGTGCGGCCACGGAAGGCCCGGTGACGGTGGAATGGAAACGGTAATTCCCGAAGCGCTCGAACTGGTTCATGATGCGCACGGTTTCCGGGCCTGCGCCGGAGAGCTCGTGGCACTTGTCGTAGATCTCCTTCACGTTGGACTCGCAGCCCGGCGTGGCGATGATGCTCGATCCGAAGGATTTGATCATCTCGAAGCGCTCGGCGCTCATTTCCTCGGGCAGCACCACCACGGAATCAAAGCCCATGCGCCCACCCACCCAGGCTCCGCCGATGCCGTAGTTGCCCGTGGAGGGCCACACCACCGTGTGTTTGCCAGCCTCCACCTGCCCGCGCACCAACTGCTCGATCAGCACCGAGTACGTCGCCCCCACCTTGTGGCTGCCAGTAGGGAATTCTTTTCCGTAGATCACCACGATCTCGGCGTCCACGCCGGTCAGTTCCTTGGGCAGCACCATGTGCGTCACCTGTCCGTCTGAGTCGCGCCAGGTGATGTTGAACAGGTTGATGGGGTCCAGGGGATCGGCAGATTTTGCGGCCAGGGCCTTGCGGCGGATTTCGGGATCGATGCGCGAGGGATCGAGCATCTCGGCGAACGTGGGGACGGCTATGGGAGTGCGGGGCATGGGGTGTCCTTGGGTGATTAGCGGTTTAATCCGGTGAAAAAGAGGCCCACGCGGGCGTTATCAGGCACGATGCCCGTTTGCCGCAGGGCCAGCAGCCCGGCCAGTCCGGCGCTGCCCGTGGCGGAGACGTTCACGAGGGTGTGCGTGAGGGCCAGCTCGTGGGCCTGGGCAATCAGGGCCTCAGGCGCGACCACGGCCTGGCCTCCGGTGCGCAGAAGTGCCTGGGCCAGGAAATACCAGTCGTAGGTTTCGTCATCCAGGATGCCATGGGCCAGACTGTGCGGGGGAGCGCCGTCCCAGGACCACATGAAACGCTCAGGGCTGGCTGCTGCGGCCCGTAGTGCATCACGCACGGGAGAGGACCGGAACGCGGCGCGGGCGAATTCCACCACGTTGGCGATGGCGTCCTGCTCTTCGCTCAGCACCTGCCGCACTCCCGCGAGCGTTGCGTACCCGGAAGCAGGCGGAAAGGCACACCCGGCATTGCGGGCGATCTCGGCCAGCAGCAAAAGCCAGGCGCGGGCGAAAGGGAAGGCGCCTTCGGTCTGGCAGGCGTGGATGCGCGGCATATCCCGCACCACGCCCAGGGCATCCAGGTTGTTCCAGGCCCCGGCCACGGACCGGGCCAGGGCTCCGCCGCCGATCTGAAGCACGATGTGGTCCGGGCCGCCGCCCATACCCAGCCATTGCAAGGCGGCCTCGTACCCCAGGCTCTGCCCGCCCTCGATGTTGGACCAGTTGTCGCGCCCGGAGCAGCAGAAAGGCACGGCCCCACGCCACACCGCGTCCCGGAAGGCCAGATAGCATGGGTCGCCGCCCCCGGTGGACAGCCGCGCCACAACCTGCGGGTTCACGCCGCGCTCACGCAGCAGGCGCAGAACAACCGGGTGCACGTCCTCCGGCACGAAGGCCGTGAGCGAATACCCGGCGGCTCGGGCCACGCAGGCGGCCGCCAGGGCTGCGTTGCCGCAGCTGGATATGGCCAGGGGCCGTTTGGGGCCGCCTGCGCGCAGGGCCTCCAGATAGAGCATGGTCCCGGCCAGATGGCGCACCTTGTGGGAACCGCCCGGCTGGCCGGTCTCGTCCTTCACGGCCAGCGTGCCGGACATGCCCAGAGCCCTGGCGAGCTTGGGCGTCGACGTGAGCGGCGTCACGGCCAGCGGCGCGCCCTCCAGGCGGGCCAGGCCCTGCTGGAGGCGTCCGGCAGCGTCACGGTACGCAGGCCTTCCCGCCACACCCTGTGCAGCGCCCAGGCAGGCGAAGGCGCGCAACGGGTCGTCGGGGTATCCGCGCCAGGATTCCAGAAGCTCCTCGGCCAGCTCTGGCGAGGCATCGAAGCGCGCATCCAGGATGTGTTCGCGTCCGTCACCCGCCTTGGGGCAGGCAAAGTGCCCGTCGGCGGGATCGTATTCGCTTTGGCAGGCCGGACAGAAGAGCGTGGGGTTGGTCATGGACGCTCAGGCAGCAAGGCCCGTGCCGCGCAGCGTCCAAGCCTGAGTTAGGGAGCATTTCAGCGTCCACGTCTGCGCTGATAGTCGTGGACAAACGTTTCCTGGTTTCTTATTTTGAGAAGCACGGAACGGCACGGTCGATGCGCCTTTCTTATTCTGAAAAAAATCTCAATCTGAGAAACACATGCTGGCCCAGATCAAAGACGCCCTCACCCGTCACGCCCAGGTCATTGCCACGGTTACTGGCATCGACGTGGAGATTGTGGACGTCGGCTTCATCCGCATCGCCGGGACCGGACATTACGCCCAGGGCGTCGGCAAGAGCATCATCGAGGAAGGCGAGGTCTACCGCCACGTGCTGCGCACCCGCCAGACCACGCTCCTTGAAAACCCGCGCGAGCATCCCCTCTGCCGCCGCTGCCGCAAGCGCGAACAGTGCCGCGAGACGCTCTCCCTGTGCACCCCCATCGTGGACGGAGAGGACGTCGTCGGGGTCATCGGCCTGGTCTGCTTTACCCAGGCCGAGCGCGAGCGCGTGCTGCAAAACCGCGACACCTACCTGGACTTCGTGGCCCAGATGGCCGAAGCCATCGGCCAGAAGCTCTCCGAACACCGGCGCATGACCAAGGCCTCGGAATTTCTGGACTTGATGCTTCAGATCGTGGACGCGGACAACCGGGGCGTCATCGTATTCAACGCCAAGGGTGGGGCCAGCTATGCCAACGCTCTGGCCCGACGCGAACTTGGTCTGGCCATCGACGCGCCCCTCACCGGCATCGAGGTGCGCCGCACCCGCGACGGCCTCTCCGATCTGGACGCCTTCGAGCTCACCCTGGAAGGGCGCAGGCTCTCCCTGGTGGGCCACATGGCCAACCTCGGCGGACGCGACCCGCACTTCGCCAGGGTACTCGCGTTCGAGTCCCTCCCCAAGGTCACCCAGCGCATGTCCTCGCTGGCCGGAACCGGCAAGACCTTCGGCCTGGACGCCATCATGGGCCGCTCCCCACGCATAAAACGCCTCAAGGACCAGATCTCCCATGTGGCGCAGTCCACCTCCACGGTGCTCATCACCGGGGAATCCGGCACCGGCAAGGAACTCGTGGCCCGCGCCATCCATCAGCTCTCGCCGCGCCAGGCCAAGCCCTTCATCGCCATCAACTGCGGGGCCATCCCAGACACCCTCCTGGAGAGCGAACTGTTCGGCTACACCGGTGGGGCCTTCACCGGGGCCAGCTCCAAGGGCCGCATGGGCAAGTTCGAGCTGGCCAACACGGGTGTGCTCTTCCTGGACGAGATCGGCGCGCTGCCCCTGTATCTCCAGGTGAAGATGCTGCGCGTGCTCCAGGAGCGCACCTTCACCCGGCTGGGCTCCAACCGCCTGCTGGAGCTTGATATCCGGGTGATTGCCGCCACCAACGAGGACCTGCCCACGCTCATCTCCCAGGGGCGCTTCCGCGAGGATCTCTTCTACCGGCTGAACGTCGTCCCCCTGGAGACGCCCCCACTGCGAGACCGCCCCGAGGACATCGAGGTGCTGGCGCGCCACTTCCTGGCCAGATACGCCGCCCTCTTCAACAAGCCCGTGCCCGAGCCAGACGCCGGGTTTCTGGCTTCGCTCAAGGCCTACTCCTGGCCGGGAAACGTGCGCGAGTTCGAGAACGCTATGGAATTTTTGGTGAACATGCTCACGCCAGGAGCCGCCCCGCACGAGGGGCTGCTGCCGCCCAAGCCCCGGCAGGCGCTGGCTTCCGGGTCAGGAGCCGGGCTCGACCGGACTGATGGCTCGGGCGGCCCAGGCGGTCTGGAGTCTTCCGGCCCCGAGGGTACACAGCCCCATCTGCCGCTGCTGCCCCTGGCCGAGCTGGAACGCCGCGCCATCCAAACCGGACTCGCCCGCTTCGGCAACGGCCTGAAAGGCAAGCGCGCCACCGCCGAGGCGTTGGGCATCAGTCTGGCCACGCTCTACCGCAAGGTGAAGGAGTTCGGGCTGGATGGGTGAGGAGTGAGAAGAGAAGAGTGAAGAAAAGAGTAAGATGCCTCCGGCGGCCAGGGGGAGAAGCCTCCCCCTGGACCCGGCTTTCCGCTTCGCGTCGGTCACAGGCGCGGGTAGTCCGTGCATGAAAGAATGGAGAGAGTATGCATAAAGTCATGATTCTGCCCGCCGACTACCAGGATTGCCAGGACGCCGTGGAGAAGATCTTTCAGACGTTTTCGCTGGATATTGAGGGGAAGAGAGTACTTATAAAGCCCAACGTACTGCGCCCGGCCCGCCCGGAAGAGGCCGTCACCACCCATCCGGCCATTCTCGAAGCCGTGGTGCGCTGCGTGGAGGCCAGGAATCCGGCCAGCATCGTGGTGGGCGACAACCCCGGCCTCATGGGCTACGGAGCCAACGAGCAGAGCTTCGAGCGCTGCGGTTTGCTGGACGCCTCGCGCGGCCACTATCGCAACATCGGTCTGGATGCGCGCGAGGTCCCCTTCGATCCGGCCTACGGTGGCTCCCTAAGCGTTTCCACCGACGTGCTGGACGCGGACGTGGTCATCTCCGTACCCAAGTTCAAGACCCACGGCCTCACAGGCATCACCGGGGCCATAAAAAACAGCTACGGCATCCTGCCCGGCGCGCAGAAAGCCACCCTGCACAAGCTCTCCGGCGGACAGGCGCGCTTCCACGACGTGGTGGTGGACGTGTTCCGCCTGCGTGTGCCGGATCTCTTCATCGTGGACGCCGTGCTCGGCATGCAGGGCAACGGCCCGGCCTCCACGGAACTACGCTGGATAGGCCGGGTGCTGGCCGCCGACAACGCCGTGGCCATGGACTCGGTGATGGCCCGCATGATGGGCGCGGACCCGGAAAAGCTCCGGTTCCTGAACCGCGCCGCGCAGCTTGGGCTCGGCAGCTACGCCCTGGAAGACCTGGACATCCAGGGCGAAATCATCCCCATCCCGGACTTCAAGGTTCCGCCACTGGGCGAGGACGCGCTGAAGCACCTATCCCACATCCAGAAGCTCCTGGAGGACCGCTCCGCCAGCCGCCCCGTGGTGGACCCGGCCCGCTGCACCGGCTGCGGTACCTGCGTAGAGCAATGCCCCGCCGATGCTCTGACCCTGGACGCCAACCTCCCCGTGGTGGACCCCGCCGCCTGTATCGCTTGCTTCTGCTGTCAGGAAATGTGCCCGGAAAAGGCCATCAGCCTGAAGCAACCCTGCTGTCCCGGCGGGCCGTGTTGATGGGCAGACGAACCAGGGTATAATACTTCATAAGTCTTTATTGCCAGTTACAGGCATATGCATTATATTGATACCATGGCAACGGTGAAGTGGACCATGCGCGCCGCCAAGCAGCTTGCGAGGTTGCCGAAGCACGACCAGATGGCCGTGAGCAAAGGCGTTGATGGCCTGGAGAACTGGCCTGCCTGCTATAACGTGAAGGCTTTGGTTGGGCGCAATGATTTCCGTCTACGCGTTGGTCGGTACCGAGTCATTTTTACTGTAAGCACCTCGCAGGTTCCTGTTGTTGTCAGGATTGAGGAGGTTAAGAAGCGTGATGAACACACATACCAATGAGACCAAGGGCAAAACGAACGAACTACTTCCTGTCGAGACCGGCAATCCTTTGGCTTTACCCAAGGGAGTGCAGATCCTCAACGGCCCTGACGGGAAGCCCCTTTATGTGTTGGTTCCCTATGCCCAATACATGGAGTCTGTGGAATCGTCAGAGCACCCCGACGACAAAGTGGAGATCCCCAACGAAGTGGTGAGACTCGCTATCGTAGAGAGCAAGGGCATCGTCCGCGCTTGGCGAGAACACTTGGGATTCACCCAAGCCGCCCTCGCCAAGGAGATGAAGATTTCCCAACCTGCGCTTGCCCAGCTTGAAAAGCCGGGCCGCGTGCTTCGCCTGCCCACGCGCAAACGCCTCGCTGACGCTCTTGGGATCGCATCCGAACAGTTGCGCCTCGCCGAGGAGGATTAGCCGTGGCCAGACACACCGAAGGCCCCTGGGCGTTCTGGGATGAGTGCGGGGCCACACCGGACAACTCTTGCACCCCCTGGTCCGGGGCTAATGAACTCGCCCAGGAAATCTACGACACAGAAGGCAACCATACTGGCAAGATTGTCTTATCGGTCTGCGAAAGAGTGCAGGAAGAGAGCAAGGCATGCACGTCTTGCACAGAGCCCAATTGCGCCGGACTGATCAAGGTCAGCAAAGAAGACGCCTTGGTTATTAGTGCGTCGCCCGAGCTCTATGATTCACTGACGGCCCTCGAATGGGTCGGGGACGGGAAAACGTGCCTTGTCTGCGGAGTCGGTAAAGGAAACAGCCATCGCCCTGATTGCCACGTCGGCTCATCACTCGCTAAGGCCAGGGGCTGTAAATGAGAAGTACCGTAATTTCCCTGATCGCCCTGCGCCACTAATACTCTACATCCCGATCTGCCCGGTAATTAGGGGCAAGCTCGTGGAAATTCAGTTGCTCACCGCCGAGTGCGTGGCAGCATCATAGCTCCCCTCACAAAAAAACGCGCCTGCCGTCGCATTATGACGGCAGGCGCGCGAATGTACAGCGGCTGGTTCGGCTAGCCAGCGATGCGGCAGCCTTTATGCTTCACGTCCAGGCCTTTGACGATGAAGATGACGCTCTCGGAGATGTTGAAGCAGCGCTCACAGATGCGCTTCAGGCTGTAGGCCACGAAGGACAGCTGCACGGCGCGGTCCACGGTGCGGGCTTCACGGATCATGATCTCGGTCAGGTCGCGGAAGGACTTCATGTGTTGGATCGCGGTCTGTTCGTGGGCGTCCAGCACGGCCTGGGCTTGGTCGTAGGAGTTGTCCGCGAAAGCGCGGGCGGATTTGTCGAAGAGTTCCAGGCACAGCTCGCCCAGGCTCCACACCGAGGGCACGTCCTGGAATTCGCCGCTTTCGAGCATCAGCAGGTTGCGCCCGACGATGTTCACCGCCTCGTCGCCGATGCGCTCCAGGTTGGAGGCTATGCGCATGCTGCCCATGATGGTGCGCAGATCGCGCGCCACAGGCTGCTTCAGGGCCAGCAGGCGCAGCCCCAGATGCTCGGTCAGGCATTCCATGGCGTCGACGGCCTCATCGCCGTCCATGACTTCCTGGGACAGCGCGCTGTCACGCAGGCGGGTGGCCCGCACGGCCTTGTCCACCGCCTCCCGCACCATGTAGAACATGCGCAGGGAGTCGATGCGCAGCCGGTCGAGTTCCTGGTCGAATTCGTGGGTCATGTTGTATCCTTGATGCTCTGACGCGCCGCGATGCTGCACGCTCTACTACGGGAAGTGAAGATATTGCGGCCAATTGTCAACCATGAAGCCGCTCCAGAGCCCGGATGACAACAAAACGTAACAAACGGACGCCCCTCCATGCACACGATCGTAACAAATCACCGGATTGCGGCAGTGGTCCTGGCCGCCGGGCGCTCGACCCGCATGGGCTCGGACAAGCTCAGACTGCCCTGGCGCGGGCGCACGATGCTGGAATGGGTGGTGGACGCGGCCTGCGCGCTCTCACCCGTGGTTCTGGTGGGCGGACCGCACGATATTTCCGGCATGCCTGGGCAGGTAACGCGCGTATCCAGCCCCGTTCAGGGGCGTCCCGCAGGCCAGGCAGACTCACTCAAGGCGGGCATACGCGCCCTGCCCCCAGGCCTGGACGGAGCCATGATCCTTCTGGGCGACATGCCGCTCATCACGCCGAAGCTGGTGGGAAAACTGGCGCGCGCCTTCAGGCCGGGGCGTTTTCTGGTGCCGCGCTGTGATGGACGACGCGGCAATCCGGTGATCATCCCCTCGGACTGGTTCTTGCGCGTGCTGGAACTGGAAGGCGACACCGGGGCTAGGCCTCTGCTGGCCAGCCCGAACGCCCTGGTGGATTATCTTGCTGTGGACGACCCGGCCATCCTTTACGACGTGGACACCCCGGACGACTATTCCAGGCTCAAGAACCAGCCCTGACGCGCCGAACCGAACACCCGCCCGGCCACCTCGCCCAGGTCCGCCTTGTTGTGGAAGGCCACCCGCCGCGCGGACTCCGGGGCTCCCTTGAACAGACCCTCCTGGTGAGCGGCCAGTGCTGCCAGCGCTTTTGGCCCGATCAGCTCCCCCTCGCTCATCCCGGTAACGCGCAAAAACGCCTCCAACCTGTGTACAGTTGCGGCGTCCGCCGGTTTTCCCAGCGCGTCCAGCCCGATCACGCCCACCACCAGATCAGAGCACTCCGGAATCACCGGCTCATGCGCTTCCGGGGCCTTAATGGGCCGCCCGGCCGCACCGTCGGCCTCCACTAGCACGTAATCCGCCCGAAAGCGCTCCCGCAGGCCGGGGATGTCATCCGGCCCAACGCCCAGGAGCTTGCCCGTTTCCGGGTCCAGGGCGCTGCCAACGGTCAGGTGATTGTAATGGGGGACGCGCTCACCGGGCAGGAGCATGAAGTTGCGCGCCGGAGGCATCATCTTGGTGGTGGTGGTCACCAGCACGCGCTGCCCCCAGCCGGAGAGCTGGCGGGCCAGGGCGTAGATCAGACTGGTCTTGCCGCCCGCGCCCACGAAGGCGACAACCCGCTCAACCGGCAGGAGCATCTCGCGAACCGGGTTCACAACGCGGACCTGCCACAAGCGCGGCGCACCACGTTCATCCCCGGTGCGCCCAGGCCGTGAAGCGCCGCTCCAGCATGGCGAAAAACTCGTACATGCCAACACCCATGGCCGCGATGACCATGAGCCCGGCGAACACCAGGGGCACGTTGAACTTGGAACTGGCCGACATCATCAGGTAGCCGATGCCCGAGTTGGAGGCCACGGTCTCGGAGATGACCGAGCCCACGAAGGCCAGCGTGACGGCAATCTTCAGCGACGCGAAAAAGAACGGCAGCGAGCGCGGGATGCCCACCTTCATGAGCACGTCCACCTTGGTCGCGCCGAGTACCCGCAGAACGTCCTCCAGTTCCGGCTCCAGCGTGGCAAGGCCCGTGGCCACGTTCACCACCACCGGGAAGAACGAGATGAGAAACGCCGTGATGATGGCCGGGACCGACCCGATGCCGAACCAGATCACCAGGATGGGCACCAGGGCCACCTTGGGTACGGAGTTGAAGCCCACCAGCACGGGATAGAGCGCCTTGTAGACCACCTTGGACGAGCCGACCAGCACCCCCAGCAGCATCCCGAACACGACGGCCAGGGCGAAGCCCGCCGAGGTGGTGTACAGGGTCTGGAAGGCGTGCTGCATGATGGGGCCTTTGTACTGCCAGCCCTCGATGATGGACTCGCTGGGGGTGGGCAGGATGTAGCTGGGGATCTTGCCCACGCGGGCGATCAGCTCCCACAGGATGAACAGGCCGAGCGTCACCAGCCAGGGAGACAGCGCCTCCATTTGTTTGCGGCTTAGCGGCACAGCGGTTCCTCCTGGAGATCGGTCTGTACTTCGGGAACGCAGCGTACCGCCTCGATCTGGTCGCGCAGCTCGTGCACGATGTCCACGAAATGTTTGTCGTAGCAGGCTTCCAGGCTGCGCGGTCTTGGAATGTCCACCTTGCGGGTGTGCACGATGCGCCCTGGCCTGCGGCTCATCACATGCACCGTGTCCGCCAGGAACACCGACTCGCGCAGGTCGTGCGTCACCAGCACCACGGTGAAGGGCTTGGCCTCCCACAGATCGCGCAGCACGCACCAGAGTTCCTCGCGGGTGAAGGCGTCCAGCGCGCCGAAGGGCTCGTCCAGCATCAGGAGCTTGGGCTCGTGAATCAGCGCCCGGCACAGGCTGGCGCGCTGCTGCATGCCGCCGGAGAGTTGCCACGGATACTTGTCCTCGTGATTTTGCAGGCCAACCGTGCGCAGGAGCTCGCGGGCGCGCTCCACATAGCGCTCACGCTCCCGGCGCAGCTGGGACCTGTGCGGCTGCACGATCTCCAGGGGCAGCATGATGTTGTCCAGGAGCTTTCGCCAGGGGAGCAGCGTGGCGTTCTGGAAGGCCATGCCCACGAAGGACAGCGGCCCGGTCACCTCGCGACCGTTCACCACCACCGCGCCCTTGCTGGGGGGACGAAGTCCCGTGACCAGCTTGAGGAGCGTGGACTTGCCGCAGCCCGACGGCCCTACGACCGCGATGAACTCGCCCTCGTCTATGTTGAGGGAGAGGTTCTGTACGGCCAGGGCGTCGCTGTCTTCCGTGTAGGCCAGATCGACGTTGGTCAGTTCTACGAATCGGTTGCTCACCGGATAGGCTCCCAATGAAATGCTGCGTTCCGGAGGCAAAGGCGATAAGAGCCTCCGGCGGGCAAAGAGGGCTCCGCCCTCTCTGCACTCTCCTGCCAGGGGGATGATCCCCCTGGACCCTCAGTGGGCTTCGCGTAACGCGCCGCCACAATGCAGAATTCTTGTTCAATAAGCCTGAAGCGCACCGAGCCGCGCTTCAGGCTTTATTCTTGAGATCGCCGTCGTCGGCGATGGCTGGCCGCCGGGATAAGCCGCTTTGGGCGTTCCCGGCGGTTACCCCGCGCTCCGACACGGCTCCCGGCACATCCCGCGAAGCTAAAAGCCGGGTCCA
>WSYE01000017.1 GCA_009773665.1 Desulfovibrionaceae bacterium
TTCACCGGTCTGAAAGAGGACAGGTGGCCGAGCTCCTGTTTTTGGGTCTGGGCCAGATAGGAGAGGATGGCCCCCATGGCCCGCACCAGCTGGGGCTTGTCGGAGACGTCTAACGTATCCAGGCTGGCCACGTTCTGGGCCTTCAGGATGCGCTCGGTGGAGGAGGGCAGGTCGAAGTGCGGCTTGTGGGGAAAGTTGGTGATCTGGATGCCCAGTTCCGGCACGTGGCGCGGCGGAGCCTTCATGTCCGGCAGCAGGAGTTCCTTGGGGTGGAGTTTCTCCACCCATTGCCACAGCTGGGCCTCTTCGCGCGAATAGAGGCCCTGCCACTCGCCGGTGGAGAATTCGATCCAGGCCAGGCCGCCCGCGCGTTCCTCCGGCTCCCAGAACAGGGCTGCCAGGTAGTTGTTCTCTTTAGCCTGGAGGTTGATGTCCTCAACCACGGTGCCGGGGGTGAGCACCCGCGTGACCTCGCGCTTCACCAGTCCCTTGGCAAGCTTGGGGTCTTCCACCTGGTCGCAGATGGCGACCTTGTAGCCTTTGTCCAGAAGTTGGCTGACGTAGGTGGGCAGGGCGTGGTGCGGCACGCCGCACATGGGCACGGGGTTGTCGGAGTTCTTGTCGCGAGAGGTCAGTGCGATCTGGAGTTCGCGTGCGCAGACTTCGGCGTCCTCGAAGAACATCTCGTAGAAGTCGCCCATACGGTACATGAGCAGGCAATCAGGGTATTCTCCCTTGATCGACAGGTACTGCTCCAGCATGGGGGTGAGCCTGACTGTGCTCATGGCGCGAAGGGGCTTCTTTTTACGATTTTGTTAATATCTGTCCTGGCTGGCATTGCGATACCTTGCACAGACATTTTCGTGGCGTCAATAGAGAAAAGTGGCCGGACGCCACGGCGCGTCCGGCCGGGAAATGACAAAGGGCGCGGACGCCAAGCGGCATCCGGTGGTGCGAACAGGTCCCGCCGCAGTCGCGAACGCCCCAGGGGGGCGTTCGCAAGCTGGCCTGCGGACAGGGTGAACCTGACCGCAGCGTCGGAGAAACTAGGCCTTGGGCTCTTCGGTCTCAATCTTGGGCGCAAAGACCGGAGCCGGCGCGGGGGCGGCAACGCTCGACTTGGCCTTCAGGGCGTCAACTTCGGACTGGAGGCTCTGGGCCTTCGACTGGGCTTCGCGGCAAATGGAGCCGACGCGGATGCGGTCGATGACGAAGAAGACCGTGCTGAACAGCGCGCCAAGCACGAAGAAGACCAGCACCACCAGGTAGAACGGCAGCGGCTGGGCCTGCCAGTTCAGGGTGAACAGGTTGAACTTCAGCTCCAGGGCCGCAGACAGCTGGGCCTGGTTCTGGACGAAGAAGATCATGAAAACCAGGAAGAACAGCACCAGCAGGACGAACTTGATGAAACGCATAACCGCCTCCCTCATCAGATGTTGCAAAACGGGGCCGCGCCGTCGAAGCGCGGTTTGATCCTGTCGTATGTGTCGAGCAGAAGCTCGGGGATCACGTGTGTCTGGCCGAAGACGGCCATGAACGAATTGTCGCCGTTCCAGCGCGGCACCAGTTGGAAGTGCAGGTGCGCTGCGATGCCCGATCCGGCGGCCTCGCCCAGGTTCAGGCCGATATTCACGCCGTGGGGCCTGAACACGTCCTTCATGACGGCGGTTGCCGCCTGCATGGCCGCCATGATTTCAGCGGATTCCTCCGGGGAAAGGTCCGTCAGACAGCTGGTGTGGCGGTACGGGCAGATCATGAGGTGCCCGCTGTTGTAGGGGAATTTGTTCATGATCACGAAGCAGTGCCGGGCGCGCGCCAGAACGAGCCGGTCGCGGTCCTCGCCGGTGTGCTCCGGGATGCAGAACACGCAGGCGTCCGGCTTGGGGCCGAGGATGTAGTCCATCCGCCAGGGAGCCCAGAGCACGTCCATCAGCGCGTCACCAGGGAAGATGCCAGGGCGAAGGCCTGATCTGCGTCCGAAGCGGCGTGGACGCCCTCAATGCCAGTCCAGCGGCCCACGGCCACCACGGGGATGCCGGATTTGAGCGCGAGGCCGATCTCGGAAAGGGTGCCAGCGCCGCCCTCGATGGCCACGGCCACGTCGGCGTTCTTGACTACCAGAAAGTTGCGCATGTGCCCAAGGCCTGTGAGGACGGGAACGTCAACGAATTCGTTGGCCTGGGCGAAGTCCAGGCCGGGGAGGATGCCGATGGTCAATCCGCCTTCGGCCTTGGCTCCCTTGCATGCGGCCCGCTGCACGCCAAAACGCCCTCCGCAGACCAGATCGAATCCGCTTCGGGCAATGAGTGTACCGAGCCGTTCAGCCACGGCTTCGGTCTCCGGGCCGCATGTACCCGCGCCAATAATGGCGATGCGTTTTTTCATCCTTACTTTCCACCCGCTTGGATTGGCCTTCCTACACTTTTGCGGGCGCGAGGGCAAGCCGGAGAGCCACTTCGGCGGGGCTTGAATGCACGGCTTCTTCAGGGCATGGAGGAGCCATGTTTGAATTCGTGCCCAAGGATTTCCCCACCGACCCCGGCGTGTACCTGATGAAGAACACGCAAGGAAAGGTTCTCTATGTTGGAAAGGCCGTGAACCTGCGTTCGCGCCTGTCCTCGTATTTTCGCTGCGAGGTGGCCCACCCCAAGACGCGCGCCCTGGTTGCCCGCATCGCTGGGGTGGACGTTCTGGTGACGGCCACGGAGAAAGAAGCCCTGCTTCTTGAGGCCAGCCTCATCAAGAAGCACCGCCCGCACTACAATATCGTCCTGCGCGACGACAAAAGCCACATCCTCTTCAAACTGGACAAAACCCAGGATTTCCCGAAAATCGCCTTCACCCGCAAAGTGGTGCGCGACGGCTCCACTTATTTCGGCCCCTTCACCTCGTCCCAGGCTGCCCGTAAAACATGGAAGGAACTGAATAAGCTCTTTCCCCTGCGCAAATGCCGCGACGCATCTTTCAGGAACCGCGTGCGTCCTTGCCTGTATCATTTCATCGGCCAATGTCTGGCCCCCTGCGTGGGAAACGTGAGCAAGGATGATTACGCCGTGCTGGTAAAGCGGGTGGAGGCGTTCCTGTCCGGGCGCTCCGCCGACGTGCTGAAGCGCGTGGAACGCGAGATGCTGGACGCTTCCGACGCGCTCCTGTTCGAGCGCGCCGCCGAACTGCGCGATCTGCTCTCGGCCATGCGCGCGACCATCGAGGGTCAGGCCGCCGTGCTGCCCAACCATCCGGACCTGGACGCGGTGTCGGCCTTCGCGGCGGGCGGTGGCATGGGGCTTAGCGTGCTGTTCGTGCGCCAGGGCAGGCTTCTTGACCGCAAAAATTATTTCTGGCCGGACTTCACCGAACACGAGCTTCCCGAGGCATTGCCGAGTTTTCTGGCCCAGTATTACCGCCCGGAGAGCTTCGTTCCGGGGCGTCTGCTTCTTTCAAAACGCCTGATGGCCGCCCTGGGCGAAGGCGGCGCGTCCATGACGGAAGAGGTCCTGGCCGAAAGGCGCGGGGGCAGGGTGTCGATCCGGGGGCCGAAGTCCCCCGAAGAGGAACAGCTTCTGGAGATCGCCTCGGCCAACGCGGCCCGGGCTGTGGCCGAGGCCCAGGAAAAGGGCTCGGAGGAGTCCATCCCGTCGCTTCTGGGCAGGAAACTCCAGGTGGGGCGCGAGATCACGCGCATCGAGGCCGTGGACGTGTCGCATCTGGGCGGCAAGGGCATGCGCGTGGGCATGGTGGTCTACGACGATGGCCGCTTCGCCAAGGAGGACTACCGCCAGTACGCCTTCCCGGAGCTGGAAGGCACCGGCGACGACTACGCCGCCCTGGCCCGCTGGGCCGAGAAGCGCATCGATTCGGGCGAACCCTGGCCGGATCTTGTGCTCATCGACGGCGGCAAGGGGCAGCTGTCCACAGTGGAGCGCACGCTCGCCCAGGCAGGATTGCCCAATCTGTGGGAGCTCGCTTCCATCGCCAAGGCCGGACACACCAAGAGCGACATGGAGGAGCGCGTATTCCGACCAGGCCGCAAGAACCCCCTGGCGCTTCGGCCCGGCAGCAAGGAGCTGCTCTTTCTTCAAAAGCTGCGCGACGAGGTGCACCGCTTCGTCATCGGCAGGCAGCGCCAAGCCAGGAAGAAGATCGGGATGAAAAGCGAGATCATGTCCATCCCTGGCGTCGGCCCTAAAACGGCCAAGCTTCTCTGGGACAGGTTCACGACCCTGGAAGGCATCCAGGCCGCCACAATCGAGGATTTGCAGGCCGTACCGGGTTTTGGTCCGGCCAAGGCAAGAACAGTTCATCAAGCGCTTCATTCGGATGGGGCGCATTGATTTTTCGGGAAAAAGCCTGTATCCGCGCTTCGTCACGCCACGCCAAGGAGTCCCCATGCCCCGCTTCGAGCGGCTGCGCGAGCTTGTGTCCGGCCTTGACCCCGAACACGTCTACCGCACCATTTACGACGAGAATCTCTGCCCCGTAATTAATGGGACCGAACCGCTGGACCCCCAGGGCCTTGATGATTTCCGCAAAGTGGATTTCTCGGGCAAGAACGTGGTGGACCTGGGCTGCAACTTCGGCTTTTTCGCCTTCGAGGCCAGACGCTTGGGCGCGGCCAGCGTGCTGGCCGTGGACCGGGCCGAGAAGGTGCTGGAAGGCGCCTGCATGCTGAAAAGCATCTTCGGCATGGACGGCGTGGACTTTCTCGGCTGCGACATCGAGACCCCCGACAACTGCCTCGCCGGACGCACCTTCGACGTAGCCATGCTGGTGGAATTCATCGGCAAGACCTTCGTGCGCCAGGGTTTCATCCCTGCGACCCTGGCCTTCCTGGAGCAGCTTTCGCACAAGGAACTCGTTGTCTCCGTGCAGAAAACCTACATGATCCGCAAGGAACTCGGTTCCACTGTGGAAGAGATGCGCCGCCACTATCCGGAAGCTTACCTCCAGGGCGGGGATGTGCTGGTGCTGGAATACGTGCGCGATTTCTTCAAGGACCGCTGGAACATCGAAATGCTCTCGGACCTCTGCGACGGCTACGAGAAACCTCGAAAGTTTTTGCGAATGTATCGATAAATACGCTTCTGGGCTTCCTCTTCATCGTGTGATGAGGTACTGTAGTACCTAATCGCTTGTTTGGAGGAGGTCCGTATGTTTGCAATCCGTGCAGTCGCCGCCCTTCTTCCGCTCGTTCTCATTTTGCTGGTCCTGCTGACCAGCCCGGCACTGCCGCAAAGTTCCACCCAACGCATTTACGACAAATACGGTTCTCATTCAGGCCAAGTGCAGAAAGATGCGAAGGGCAACACGCGCGTCTACGATTCCCATGGAAATTACACCGGGAAAACCCAAACCGGTTCCACCGGTGGCGCCCGGGTCTACGATTCCCAAGGCAACTATGCCGGACGGACCTCGTCGGACGGCAGAACCTACGACAGCCACGGCAACTACACCGGGCGCTCCGAGAGGGATTCTTCCGGTGGTGTCAAGCTGTACGATGCTCATGGGAACTACTTGGGCAGGACGGACAAGGACGGCAGGCAGTACGATTCGCGCGGGAATTTTTCGGGGCATGTTAGAAAGTAAGTCTTGCCCCGGACCTGACCCGAAACGCGCCCGAGAACATTTCGCCGCCACCCAGAGCGGCGTCTTCAAAATACATGTTCATGTATTTTAGGATGATATTTCGAAAGTAATAGTATTGACCTTAAAGACCATGTTTATCCCTTTCAAAACCGCGACACGAACAATGGGGGTGAAAGCCGCTTCGTTTTCAATCCGCCCAGGCCACTTCGCATCTTCCGCTATCGCATTGACAGCCGCTCGTTTTGATCCCAGCAAGTCACCACGGCCTGCCGACCTCACACCTATCTGGCCGCTTTTCCCCTCGATTCGAACGCAGAGCCGCCCTCGGGAACACTGTGGTCTTCAACCATCCAGACACTCTGGGACCACTGCGACGGCAAGGCCCTCCGGCATCAATCGCAGCCGCAATCCTCACTGAAAATGTTCTTCTCCAGGGTGATGCTCTGCCCCGGCTCACAGTGCACCAACGTGGTCTCCACGCCCAGGTCATCCAGTGCCAGCCCGAAGGCGCGCGTGTTCTTCTCCAGCACCGGGAAGGTCCCCCAATGTATGGGCAGCACACGCTTGCAGCGCAGCAGCTTGCAGGCTACCGCCCCCTGGCGCGCGTCCATGGTGAAGGTTCCCCCCACGGGCAACAGCGCCATGTCGATGGGGAAGAGCTTTCCGTAAATCTCCATGGTGGCGAAGATGGCCGTATCGCCCGCGTGGTAGAGCGTGTAGCCGTCGCTAAGGGTCAGCACGTAGCCGACAGGCAGGCCGGACTCGCTGGAATGCACGGCCTGGACCATGGTGGCCTTCACGCTGCCCAGCATGATGCTGCCGCCGATATTGATGCCGATGCCGTTCACAACCTGGCTTTGCGGTAGTCCCTGGCTCACGAGCTTGGAGCAGGTCTCCACGATGGCCAAAAGCTTGGCCCCGGTGGCCTTGCAAATGTCCAGGGCCTGTCCCACGTGGTCGCCGTGGTCGTGGGTGACCAGCACGTAGTCCACTGATGTCAGATCCTTGGAGGCCAGGGCGGCGGTGGGGTTGCCGTCGAAGAAGGGGTCTATGAGGATCGTCAGGCCGTCGGTGCGCAGTGTGAAGTTGGAATGGCCGTTCCAGGTGAGTTCGTGGCGCATGGAGGTTCTCCTCTCGGGATTCTTGCAGTCTTGTGCAACGTGATTCTCTTGTCGCATCTCGTCTGTATGGGCCATGAGAAACACGGAGATACTGAAAATCTACCCCATGTTTCCCGGAGTCCGGCGTTAGCCGTCTTTCCAGCGTTTACCAAGGCCGTGCGGGATGTCCAGAAGGTCCAAAGCGCGTGCGGCCACGAAATCAGTCAGGTCCCCTATGGTCTGGGGCCTGGAGTAGAATCCCGGACAGGCGGGCATGATGGCCGCTCCGGCCTGTTTGGCGGCCAGGAGGTTTCGCAGGTGGATCTCGTTGAAGGGGGCCTCGCGCGGCACCAGCACCAGCTTACGCCCTTCTTTGAGAGTCACGTCCGCCGCGCGGTGAATCAGGTTCGAGCCGAGCCCGTTGGCAATGGCCGCAAGCGACGCCATGGAGCAGGGGCACACGATCATCCCGGCGTGCCGCCAGGAGCCGCTGGCCGGGCCTGCCGCCAGGTCGTGCTGGGAGTAGGCCGCCGTGGCCATGGCCGCAAGTTCGTCCGCCTGGACGTCTGACTCCAGAGCCAAAACCTGTTTGGCTGCCTCGGACACGATGAGGTGCAGTTCCAGTTCGGGATTTTTGGATATTTCGCGGGCCAGCGCCACGGCGTAGGGCATGCCGGATGCGCCGGTCACGGCCAGGACTATGCGTTTGCTGCTCATGGGGCGATTATATCCTGGCCTCCTGGGAAGTCCAGGGCCGTTTTGGGGCGTCTTGCCTGCACATGTTTTTTTCAGTAAATGATAATCCTGGCGAGTTGGGGTTTGCCTGTTTCCTCCCCTGGCTCGACAACCTTCGATAACGACTTATTTCATGGGCCGTGAGGCCTTGCCACGATGGAGCCGAGACATATGACAGACCATTTTCACCAGGATGAATTCGAATCCGGCACCGGACTCAAGGAAGAGCTCCGGGAGCCGAAAAAATACAAGGTGCTCCTGCATAACGACGACTACACCACCATGGAGTTCGTCATTCAGGTGCTCATGACCGTCTTCCACAAGACGGAGTCCGAGGCCACCCAGATCATGCTGGCCGTCCACAAGAACGGACAGGGCCTGTGCGGGGTGTTCACGGCCGAAGTGGCCGAAACCAAGGTGGTTGCGGTGCGCCAATTGGCCCGCCAGGGCGGTTATCCGCTTAAGTGCACCATGGAAGAGGAATAGATGCTCGGAAAAAGACTCGAACGGGTCCTCACCAACGCGGTGAAGGAAGTCAAACGCCGCAACCACGAGTACCTGACGCTGGAGCACCTGCTCCACGCCATCGTGCTGGAGGAAAGCGGAAAGTCCATCCTCATCAACTGCGGAGCCAACGTGGTGCGTTTGCGCCACCAGCTTGAACGGTTTTTTGCCGAACATATGGAAGTGCTGCCCACGGACCAGACCTCCGACGTGGTCCAGACCCTGGGCGTGCAGCGCGTGTTGCAGCGGGCCATCATGCAGATGCAGTCTGCGGGCAAGGGCAAGGTGGAGGTCGGCGACGTGCTGGCCGCCATTTTCGAGGAGGACGACTCCTACGCGGTCTACTTCCTGAAATCCCACGGCGTCACCCGCCTGGACGTGCTGGAATGCATCGCCCACGGGTCGGGGTCGGAGGATAACGACGCCGACGTGGGCGCGGGGCAGGCCGGGGAGCCCGGCAAGGCCAAGGAGTCCGCCCTGGAGCAGTTCACGGTGGACCTGGTGGCCAAGGCCCGCGCAGGCAAGATCGATCCGCTCATCGGACGCGACGAGGAACTGACCCGCACCATTCAGGTGCTGGCGCGTCGCCGCAAGAATAACCCCCTCTTCGTGGGCGATCCGGGTGTTGGCAAGACCGCCCTGGCCGAGGGCCTGGCTTTGCGCATTGCAACCGGCGAAATCGCCGAGAGCTTCCGCAACGCCGAGATCTTCGCCCTGGACATGGGCGCGCTTCTGGCCGGAACCAAGTACCGGGGCGACTTCGAGGCCCGGATGAAGTCCGTGCTGAACGAGTTCAAGACCCGGCCCGGAGCCATCCTCTTCGTGGACGAGATCCACACCATCGTGGGAGCGGGAGCCACCAGCGGCGGCACCCTGGACGCCTCCAACATCCTCAAGCCCGTGCTGGCCTCGGGCGATCTGCGCTGCATCGGGTCCACCACCTACGAGGAGTTCAAGAACCACTTCGAGAAAGACCGCGCCCTGTCGCGCCGCTTCCAGAAGATAGAGGTGCACGAACCCTCCCAGGAGGAGGCTGTGGAAATCCTCAAGGGTCTGAAGCCCCACTACGAGGAGCACCACGGGGTGCAGTACACTGCCGCCGCCCTCAAGAGCGCCGTGGAGCTCTCCGCGCGCCACCTGAGCGACCGCTACCTGCCCGACAAGGCGATCGACGTCATCGACGAGGCCGGGGCCATCTTCAAGCTGGCGGCCAAGCCCGGTAAGCCCGGCAAGCCCGACAAGAATGTCATCGGCGTGCACGACGTGGAGAAGGTCGTGTCGCGCATGGCCAAGATTCCGGCGCATCGCGTGTCCTCCACGGACCGCACCCGTCTCTCCAACGTCGAGGATGACCTGAAGCGCCTGATCTTCGGCCAGGACGAGGCCATTGACGTTTTGTGCAAGGCAATCAAGCGCTCCCGCGCGGGATTGTCGCCAGCGGGCAAGCCCACCGGCAACTTCCTGCTGGCCGGTCCTACCGGTGTTGGCAAGACCGAGCTTTCCAAGCAGCTGGCCAACGTGCTTGGCATCAACTTCATGCGCTTCGACATGAGCGAATACATGGAGAAGCACGCCGTGGCCCGCCTGATCGGTGCGCCTCCGGGGTACGTGGGCTTCGACCAGGGGGGGCTCTTGACCGACGGCATCCGCAAGCACCCCTACACGGTGCTCCTGCTGGACGAGATCGAAAAAGCCCATCCGGACATGTTCAACATCCTGCTCCAGGTGATGGACTACGCCACGCTCACCGACAACAACGGGCGCAAGGCCGACTTCAGCCACGTCATCCTGCTCATGACCTCCAACGCCGGGGCGCGCGAGATGTCGGCCAAGTCCATCGGTTTTGGCCAGAACTCGACCGACAATACGGCCTTCCACGGGCAGAAAGCCATTGAGCGCCTGTTCACGCCGGAGTTCCGCAACCGCCTGGACGCGGTGATCAACTTCAAGTCGCTCAGTTCCACGGTCATGGAGATGATCGTGGGCAAGTACATCACTGAGCTGAATGTCCAGTTGAAAGACCGCAAGGTCACTGTGGACGTGTCCGACAAGGCTGTGGCCTGGCTGGCCGAGAAGGGCTTCGACGCGGCCTTCGGCGCGCGGCCCCTGGCGCGGCTCATCCAGGAAAAGCTCAAGGACCCCCTGGCCGACGAGCTGCTCTTCGGCAAACTCCAGAAGGGCGGCCACGTAAAGGTGGACGTCGCCAAGGACGGCCCGAAGAAGGGCAAGCAGGACAAGGTGGAGACCGTGCTCGCTTTCTCCTACACCTCCAAGACCGGAGAGAAGGAAAAGGTCTAGTGGTGTTCTCAAAATGCGTTCATACATAGTATGAACCTAAACCAAGAGAACAATTTGTTTTGTTTTTGAAAGACATGTTTATGGTTGTCAAAAACGCGACACCAATGCCAAGAGGCATGGTACGTTCGTGATAACATTGCTGGGCTCCACCATCGGATTCCCTGACCCGGAGACCGCCGACCCAGGCGGTCTCCTGGCCGTGGGGGGCGACCTGTCCGCGCCTCGCCTCGTGGAGGCCTACCGCCGGGGCATCTTCCCCTGGTACAACGACGAGCACCCCATCCTCTGGTGGTCCCCGGACCCCAGACCTATTCTTCGTCCCAAGGACCTGAAGCTCGATTCGCGGTTTCTCCGCTATCTTCGCAACCATCCCTTCCAGGTAAGCGTGGACGCCGATTTCCAGGCCGTCATCAGCGCCTGCGCCGTGATGTACCGGCCCGGACAGGGCGGCACCTGGATAACCGACGACATGATTCGCGCCTACGTGCGTCTGCATCAGGCGGGATATGCCCACAGTGTGGAGTGCCGCCTTGACGGTGAGTTGGTCGGAGCGATCTACGGCGTGGCGGTGGGGCGGGCCTTTTTCGGCGAGTCCATGTTCCACGAGGAGCCGCAGGCCTCCAAGGTCGCCTTCGCGCATCTGGTTTGGCTGCTGCGGGACCTGAAGTACCCATTCATGGATTGCCAGCAGGCCACCCCGCATGTGATGCGCTTCGGGGCGCGAGAGGTGCCAAGGCGGGAGTTCACCCGTCTGGTGCAGGAGGCCACGGCTATGGAGCACGAGCGCGAAGGCTGGCGCGCCCCTGCATGGTGGAACGATCCGGCTGCCAGAAAGGAGGCTCTGCGTGAGCGCTGAGAAAATCGCACTGGATGTTCGCGGCAAGTGTTGAGGCGTGGGCGCGGAGGTCGGGTGGCACCTCCGGTTCGTGCAGGCTGCTGTGGTCGATATCTGGGCCGATCCCGGTCAGGCGGCTCTTTTTGAGGAGCTGGCTGCCACGTTCGGCCAGTGGCGCATGGAGCGCGAGGACGTGGACGGCATCCCCAGATTCCGGTTTATACGACGGAGTAGCGGGGGATGAGAGCTGTTGTTGGGGGTATGTTGTGGAAGAAAGCCTCCGGCGGCCAAAGGGACAAGTCCCTTTGGAATCCCCTCTAGTTACTGCGATTTATCGTGTGCTGTCGTGGTCTCTTGAAAACGTGGCTGGTTTTGGCCTGCTTGCAGTTTACCGAGTCGAATCGTTAAGTTATTCTATTGGTTCTCCCGGAACAGTGGGGCAGGGCGCGCTGCCCAGGAGCGATTCCGCGAGCGGATCGTGCGCCGCGAAATTGCGCCGGGCGCGCTCGAAGTTTTGCGTTGCGTAGCAGTAGGCGCATCCCGCCGGGCAGGCGTCGTACATTCCGATGTCCTTGCTTGGGGCGCAGAGGCAGGCGGTGCGCTGGTGCGGGTCTTTGTTCTTTCCTGACGTGACGCCGAACAGGCGGCGCAGCAACTCACCATCCACGCAGGCTCCCGGCGAGAAGCCGAAGTGATGCAGACCGGCTTCGTCGGCGCAGCTTTGCGGCTCCATGTCCCGGCTGCGCGCCATGGCGGCCATGTCCGCGAACATACCGGCAAGCTGTGACTCGATAGGGGCCAGCAGGTCCACTCCCGCCTGTTCCAGGCGCTTCCTGATCTTCCGATACGGCTCCACGAGACTCACCGTCATCCGTCTGGTGTATCCCTCCAAAGCTTCTGAGAGCATCTCGACGTTTTTCCGATGATAGTCCGGGTTGAACCGGGAGGAGAGCACGATGGGGTCGTAGCGCCACAGCACGCGCTCGGGGCCAATGGCTTCGGCCAGACGCCGGAACGCGTCCAGGCGCTCGGGAAGCGCGGGCATGCCCGGATGCAGGCCAGGGGGGTATTCCACCAGGGTGAACTGGAACACGGACCTGAGCCCGAGAGCGTCCAGCCAGGGCAGGTGCGTGGTCATGGGCCTGGGGTCGCGCGTCCAGAATACCACGGCGTCCACATCCTGGGGCGCAAGGCTTATCCGGCTTACCTGTCGCGCGTTGAACGGGTTCGGCACGGCGCACCATCCGGCGTCCACCCTGTTCACGAACCAGTGGGCATAATGTGCCGGAATGTCGGCGCGCCGGGAGGCGCTGACGATCATTGCAGGCGGACCGGGAGCCTTCCGGTGAAGGGAGCGCGTCCGGTCAGCGCCTTGGCCAGCGCCTCTATCGAAGCCGGGACGTCGCCGTAGGTGGCCACGGAGGTGGGCGCGTCGGCGAACAGCGAGAGGTCGTAAGGTGCGCCAAGGGCCACGTGCACGAATCCGACCGGCTTGATGGCCATGAGCGTGCGTGCCAGATTTTGCTGGGCAGGGTTGCGCGTGGCGTCGTAGGTGAACACCACCACCTTGTCCACCTGGACGCTGGCTTCCACGGCGTTGCGAAGGTCCTGCGACGAGGGCTCGCGCGCGGTACGCAGAAGCGCCGTTCCGGGGGGCAGGGGCAGGGAGCCCACAGAGTCGTTGGAGTTGCGTTCCGGCCAGATGATCAGAACCCGGTCGCTTGGTTTCAAGGGTAGGAGCCTCAGGCGGTCGTGGCGCAGGGTGATGCTGTCCTGCGCGGCGGAGAGAGCGGCCTGGCGGTTCTCGGCGATGCCCACCCGGAAGGGGATCTCCAGTGAGCGGTTGGGGATGGCGCGCGCGTCCAGCAGCCCGTATTCGCCCTTGACCGTGAGGATGCGGCGCACGGCGCGGTCGATGCGCTCCATGGGAATCTCGCCTGACTTCGCGGCGGCCACCAAGCTGTCGAACGCGGCGATCTGCTCGGCTGGCTCATGCCCGATGTCCGCGCCGAACAGCAGCACGTCCGCCCCGGCCTTGGCCGCCATCACGGCAGCCCGTACGGTTCCCACCCCCTTGGAAAGCGCGCCCATGCCCAGCGAGTCGGTGACGATGAGGCCGTCGAAGCGCATCTCCTTGCGCAAAATGCCTTCCAGAATTTTAGCGGAGAGGGTCGCGGGCAGGTCGCGGGCCGGTTCCAGGGCCGGAACCTCCACATGGGCGGTCATCACCGCCGGGGCCTTGGCCGCGAATGCGGCCCGGAAGGGCGCGAAGTCCACGCGGTCCAGGGTCTTTTTGTCGTGGTTGGAGAGCGGCAGGCCCAGGTGGGAGTCCACGTCCGTGTCGCCGTGGCCTGGGAAGTGCTTGGGCGTGCAGAGCATGCGGGCGCGCACGTACTCTTCCACCATGGAGGCGCTCAGGCGCGAGACCACGTTGGGGTCCGAGCCGAAGGAGCGGATGCCGATGATGGGGTTGTCCGGGTTGGAGTTGACGTCGGCCACAGGCGAGAAATTGAGGTTCACGCCGAGCACCGTAAGTTCGCTGGCCATCACGCGCGCCATGGCCCGTGCGTGCTCCCGATTTCCGGTGGCGGCCACGGCCATCTGGCTCGGAAACACGGTTACGCCCTCGCGCAGGCGGATCACCGGGCCACCTTCCTGGTCGACGCCCACGAAAATGCCCACCGAGCGCGGCGTGGCGGCGGCTGCGCCCTGGATGGCGGCATTCAGGGCAGCCACCTGGCGGATGTTCTCCACATTGCCCCAGGATGAGTAGAGAATCACCCCGCCGATGTGGCGCTTGGCGATCATCTCGGCGAGTTCCGGCGATACGCCGGGGCCTTTGAAGGCTACCAGCATCATCTGCCCGATTTTTTCTTCCAGGGTCATGGAGGAGAGAATCTGATCGACCGTTGCAGCGGCAGAGGCCGGACGAAACGGGATGAGCACCAGCGTCACAAGCAGTGCCGAGTATTTAAGAATTCGCATGAAATGATTCTACACCATCGTGTGGCAAAGGTGAATGCTCTTGACGCGGGCCGCACCTGGAAGGCTGATGGATCACGTGGAAAACCGCAGGTGCAGCGCCCTCGGACAGGCTCAGGAAAAACTAAGCGTTGAGGTGCGCAATGAAAAAGGGGCGCACCTCGCGGCGCGCCCCTGTCTGTTCAGCTTGTGATGCGAGATTAGATCATGCTCAGGTCGTAGGTGCCCAGGAACTGGTTCATCCGGCTGTGGGCGTCGTCCATGCGCTTGCGCAGATCCTTCGCGTACTGCTCAAGGTCGAGCTTCTTGGTGGCCACGCCGGTGTCCATGGCGGCCTTGGCCACGGCGGGGGCTTCCCATTCCAGCAGGCGGAAGTCGAGGGCCTTGGGCATGATGTAGTCGATGCCGAGCTTGAGTTCCTTGACGCCGTACATGTCGCAGATCTCGGAAGGAACGGGCTCCTTGGCCAGGGCTGCGATGGCCTTGGCGGCGGCCATCTTCATCTCCTCGTTGATCTTGCTGGAGCCTGCGTCGAGCGCGCCCCGGAAGATGAAGGGGAAGCCGGAGACGTTGTTGACCTGGTTGGGGAAGTCCGAGCGACCGGTGCCCATGATGGCGTCGGGACGGGCGGCCTTGGCGTCGGCGTAGGAGATCTCGGGATCGGGGTTGGCCATGGCGAAAATGACCGGGTCCTTGCCCATGCCCTTGACCATATCCTGGTTGACCGCGCCCTTGACCGACAGGCCCAGGAACACGTCGGCACCCTTCATGGCGTCACCCAGGCTGGCGTACTCGATCTTCTGCACGTCGCCGAAGTAGGCCTTGGTGGAATGCAGGTTGGTGCGGCTCTTGTTGATGTGGCCGCGCGTGTCGAACATGGCGATGTTCTCGCGCTGGATGCCCATGGCCACGTACAGCTTGGAGCAGGCGATGGCGGCAGCGCCCGCGCCGGAGACGACCACGCGCAGATCCTCGAGCTTCTTGCCGGTGATCTCACAGGCGTTCAGCAGGCCCGCAGCGGACACGATGGCCGTGCCGTGCTGGTCGTCGTGGAAGACGGGGATCTCAAGCAGTTCGATGAGCGTTTGCTCGATTTCGAAACACTCGGGGGCCTTGATGTCTTCCAGGTTGATGCCGCCCACGGAGGGTTCGAGCATCTTGCAGAATTCGATGACCTGTTCGGGTTTGGCGGCGTTGATGTTCAGGTCGTAGACGTCGATGTCGGCAAAGATCTTGAACAGGAAACCCTTGCCTTCCATCACGGGCTTGCCGGCCTTGGGGCCGATGTTGCCCAGGCCCAGGACGGCGGTGCCGTTGGACACGACGGCGACGTTGTTGCCCCGGTTGGTGTAGTCGTACACCTTGGCGGGGTCCGCGTGGATTTCGCGACAGGCCTCGGCCACGCCCGGCGAGTAGGCCATGGAGAGGTCTTTCTGGTTGCGGAACGGTTTGCAGGGAACCACTTCAAGCTTGCCGACGCGCGCTGCCGAGTGGTAGCGCAGAGCTTCCTCTTTGGTGAACAGAGCCATCTAGGACCTCCAAAAGCTGTCGAGCGTTGAAGCGGGCGAGTGGCGAACGCCTCGATTGGTAGAGGACTCGGTGAATTAATGCAACATCATTTTGGCTGGTCCGTTTCTTGATTGGAATGGTCTGAAATGCGTACGCTCGTCATCAATCTGACCCGCTTCGGCGACCTGCTCCAGACGCAGCCCGTCTTTACCGGACTCAAAGATTCTGGAGATACGGTCGGTCTGGTGTGTCTGCAGAACTTTCTGCCAGCGACCAGGCTGGTCAGGGGCCTGGACGCCGTGTTCGCCATCCCCGGCGCACGCCTGCTGGCCGAACTGGACCAGTCCTGGCCTTTGGCCTTGGGCGACTGCCTGGGCTTCGTGGATCAGGTGCGCGCCGAGTTCGCGCCGGACCGGGTGATAAACCTCACTTCGTCACTGCCGTCGCGGCTTCTGGCCCGGTCCCTGCGAGCGCCGGTGCTTCAGGGCTTCGGCCTGGACGACTTCGGCTTCGGCGCATATTCGACCCCTTGGGCCGCTTTCCTTGAGGCTACAGCGCTTAATCGTGGCTCCAGCCCCTTCAATCTGGTGGATCTATTCTTCAAAGCCGCCCACTTGGACGACGGCCCGCGCCGTTTCCGGTTGGCCGAGCCGGACCCTTCGGCACTGTCGGACGTGCGCGCGCTGATGGCGTCACAGACATCCCCTGGCGCATCGGATCTCGCCGGATATGTCGGGCTTCAACTGGGAGCCAGCGCGGCCAAGCGCCAATGGCCCACGCACTCTTTCGCGCTGGTGGCGCAGCACCTGTGGGAGCGCCACCGCCTGCTGCCGGTGCTGCTTGGCGGCAAAGGTGAGCAGGAGCTGGCCGAGCGGTTCGCGGCCAGCACCGGCGTGCCGCACGTGAATCTGGTGGGACGCACCGGCCTGCCCCAACTGGCCGCCGCCGTGAGCCTCCTGCGCGTGCTTGTCACCAACGACACCGGCACCATGCATCTGGCCGCCGGGCTCGGCGTGCCCATCCTGGCCATTTTCCTGGCCACGGCCCAGCCCTGGGACACCGGGCCTTACCTGCCGGGCGCATGCTGCCTGGAGCCGGACCTTTCCTGCCATCCCTGTTCGTTCTCACATGAGTGCCCCATCGACTGGGCCTGCCGCAACGCGGTGCGCCCGGAGACCGTCGCGACCTGCCTGGACGGCTGGCTTGAATCGGGCCGCTGGCCGGACATGGCGGGTGAGGGCGTGCGGGCCTGGGAATGTTTTTCCGATTCTGGCGGCTTTCTCGGCCTGCGTTCGCTCTCCGGCCACGACGGCGCGGACAGGACCGTCTGGAACGAAATCCAGCGCCAGTCCTGGCGACGGTTTCTTGACGGCCAGCCGCAATCCTTCCGTGGGGACGAGGCGGATCGGCTCTCGCCTGCCTTTCGGGAACATCTTGCCGGGGTGCTTCTCCAGGCGGGCGGCCTGCTGGACGTTCTGATCCAGCAGTCGCGCCTTCTGGGCATGGCACCACGCCCGGCCCTGCGGACCAAGTTCATGGCCACCTGGCAACGCCTGGAAAGCCTGTTCTCATCTGACCCGGCCTTCAGCTCCCTGGGGCATCTCTGGCTGCATCTTTCCCAGACGGAAAGCCCGGACATGTCCCGTTTCGATTCCTTCGCGCAAAGCGTCGCGGATCTGGTCTCCGCCCTGTCGGGCTTGTTCGCACCACGGCCCTGAATCACGTCTGGCACGCTCTTTGAATGTGTCCGGTTGCGGGAATATTTTGCCACAAAACCGCCACGTTCAATCAGGAGGGAGAGACATGATAGCAGTGGACGGCCGAGACACCGGGCTGCAAGTCCAAGGTTTTGAAAACCTGGAGCAGCTCCTCATCAAGGTTATGGAAGACAAGCACCTGGCCGGACGCATCGTCACCGACGTGATGGTCAACGGTGAACCCTTTTCAGAAATTTATCCCCATCAGGCCGAAGATGTGGAAACCGCCGAGATCGAATCGGTGGAAATAGTGAGCATGCCCACCGCAGAGATGGCCGTGAACATCACGCGTGAGCTCTACAAGGTGGTCACGCTCATGGATCACGGCGCGCGCCGCGTGGCCGAGCTGTTCCGCAAGGCCGACGACGGCGAGGCCCTTGAGGTCTACCAGGACCTTCTGGACGTCACCCGCGACTTCATGGGCATGATCGGCGTACTGCGCGGCGAGTTCAGCCTGAAGCAGAACGCCAATTTCAACGAGGCCGCTGAGGAACTCTCCAGCCTGTTCAGCGAGATGGTCGAGGTCATCGAGAACGAGGACTGGATTCTCCTGGCCGATCTCCTGGAGTACGAGTTCATTCCCGCCGTGGAGCGCTGGAAGAAGGTCGTTGCCCAACTGCGCGAGGACATCAAGGAAGTTGCCCGCGCGGCCTAACGAAAAGGCGGCATTCTTATGAAGGACGAGATAGACATCCTGGAGCTGGCTCTTGAAACCGGTCGCAAGGAACTCGATCAGCTCGCCGAGGGCGAGGTGGACGAGGCCGAGCGTCTGTCCACGGAGCGACTGGCCCTGATGGAAGAGGCATGGCGCATGCGTGATCCGAAAAAGATCGGCGCTCTGAAGGAAAAGCTCATGCAGTTGCAGAGCCTTCAGGGGCAGATCACGGCGGAAGCCAGACGCCTGCATGAAGCCATCAGGCGCGACCTGTTGCGCGCCAAACAGGAGAACCAGCGCCTGACGGGGTATCGCTCGTCGCTTCGCGTCTCTCCCATTGGCGGCAGATTTGTTGACAAGGCAGGCTGATCCCGAATGGCGGGCCGGGCGTAAGTCCGGCCCGCTTTTGTTTCTGTATCCCGCCAGCACCACCCTGCGCAGTCATTTTTCAATTCACAAAGTGCATTGATGCTTGTTTTGCATCATTGCTTCCGGTACGTTCAGGCCCGATGAACCCTCCGAAAATATTGAATCGAGAGGTGTGACATGGCTGACGGGCAGGAACTCGGACTGAGAAAGTTCGTCGCGCCGGAATTCGTCTTCGGCGAGGGGGCGTCAAGGCTTGCCGCCCGGCATGCAATCAACCTTGGGGCCAGGCGGCCCATGCTTGTGACCGACGCCGGACTCATCAATTCCGGATGGTCGAGGATGCTTGAAGAGGAACTGCGTTCCGCCGGGCTTGAGTGCGTCCTGTTCAGCGACATTACGGCCAACCCCAAGGACCACGAGGTCATGGCCGGAGAGGAACTCTATCGGTGCGAGGGATGCGACGCGCTGGTGGCCCTGGGAGGCGGCAGCGTGCTGGACTGCGCCAAGGGCATCGGCGTGGTGAACGCCTGCGGCGGACACATCACGCAATACGAGGGCGTGGACACCATCCACAGCCCCCTGCCTCCGATGGTGTGCATTCCGACCACCTCCGGCAGTTCTGCGGACGTGTCGCAGTTCGCCATCATCACAGACACCACCCGGAAAGTGAAGATCGCCCTGGTGAGCAAAATGCTCGTGCCGGACGTCTCTCTGCTGGACCCCATACCCACCACCACCATGAGCGCCGCCCTCACCGCCGAGACCGGCGTTGACGCGCTGACCCACGCCATCGAGGCCTACGTTTCCAACGCCAACTCCCCGGTGACGGACATGTTCGCCCTGGAATCCATGCGCCTGGTGCACCGCTGGCTGGTCCACGCGGTTCGCGACCCCATGCATATCAAAGCCCGTTCGCAGATGTGCCTGGCAAGCCTGGACGCGGGCTTGGCGTTCTCCAACGCCATCCTGGGCGCGGTGCACGGCATGGCCCACAGCCTGGGAGGAAGTCTCGATCTTCCGCACGGGGAGTGCAACGCCATCCTGCTTGGCCCGGTCATCGCCTTCAATTTTCCGTCCGCGCCCCGGCGCTACCGCAAGGTGGCCAAGGCCCTGGGCTGCGCCGTGGAAGGCCTCCCTGACGACGAGGTGCTGGACATGCTGCTCGGGGCCGTGAAGATGCTGCGCGCCGAAGTGAACCTCAACAGGAACCTCGGAGAGCTCGGGGTCACGCGCGCCGACATCCCGCGTCTTGCCGGACTGGCCATGCAGGACCCCTGCATCCTGACCAACCCCCGCAAACCTGCGCAGGCGGATCTTGAGGCAATCTATGAAGCGGCGCTCTGATGCCCCCCAGGAGTCCGCTCCCGAGGATTTGGAGAGCCTGCGTGACAAGCTCATGGGCCTTGGGGAACGTTCCATGCGCAAAAGCTACTACCCTGAGCTTCGGGCGCGCATGGAGGAACTGGAGCGTTTCCGGACGCTTCTGGACAACGCCAGCGACCTGATCTTCGTGATTGAGGCCGACTCGGGGCGCATCACGGACATCAACGAGACCGCCTTGCGCAAGATGGGCGCGACCCGCGAGCAGATGGACGGGACCTTTCTGCACACGCTGCTGTCGCCCGGACAGGAACAGGCCCTGGCCGGACTCCTGCGTGGCGAGGCAGACACCCTTCAGTCCTCTGTGGTGTTCAATCTTCCCCTGGCAGGAGGAGGGCGGTTTCCTGCGGAGATCACCACGTCCGTGCTGGGCCTGGATCATCGGTCCCTGGCCGTGGTGATGGCCCGCGACGTTACCGCCCGGTTGGAATCCCAGCGAGAGCTGGCGCGCGCCTGGGGCTATCTCCGCTCCATCGTGGACGCCATGCCCTCGCTCCTGGTCGGCGTGAACGAAACGCTTCAAATCACTCTTATGAACGCCCATTGCGCTGCGATGACCGGTGTCGGTGCAGGGGATGTTCAGGATGTCGGGGGAACGAAGGGGAAGCTGCTTTCGGACGTCCTGCCGTGGCTGCCCGAGTTGCCTGGGGCTCTTCTGGAAACCATGAAGGACGGCAACACCCGGACGTTACGCCGCCTGCCCGGCAAGGGGCCGGACGGAACTGCCTGGTACGACGTCACGATCTTTCCGCTGAACCAGGGCAGGCACGAGGCCGTTGCCCGTATCGACGACGTGAGCAGCCGGGTGCGCATGGAAGAGGTGCTCATGCAGACGGAGAAGATGCTCTCCGTCGGAGCCCTGGCAGCAGGCATGGCCCACGAGATCAACAACCCCCTGGCCGGAATTCTTCAGGGCGTGCAGTCCGTGCTGCGCCGATTCAGCCCGGATCTGGCCGCCAACCGTGCGGCCGCCCAGCGCGCAGGCCTGGACCTGGACGTGATGAACGCCTATCTGGACGACCGCGAAATCCCCTCCATGCTACGTTCCGTGCAGGAGTCCGGCATCCGGGCGTCGCGCATCGTCTCCAACATACTGGAATTCAGCCGTCGCTCCGACATGAGCAAGGCCCAGGTCCAGCTTTCGCAGCTGGTGGACAAGGCCCTGGAGCTGGCGGTCAACGAGTTCGACCTCAAGAAGAAATACGATTTCCGCCACGTCCGAATCACCCGCGTGGACGCACCGGACCTTCCTTCCGTATGGTGCGTCCCCACGCAGATTGAGCAGGTCATCCTGAACCTTCTAAAGAACGCGGCCCAGGCCATGGCCGCTGCTGGCACGGTGGAGCCCGCCATCACCGTGCGAACCGGCTGGTGCGACGGCATGGCCTGCGCGGAGGTGGAGGACAACGGCCCCGGCATGCCGGAGTCCGTGCGTGAGCGCGTGTTCGAGCCGTTCTTCACCACCAAGGGCGTGGGCGAGGGGACCGGGCTTGGTCTTTCCGTGGTCTACTACATCGTCGTCGAGCAGCATGAGGGGAGGGTGGGAGTACGTTCAGCCCCCGGAGAGGGAGCGGCGATCTCCATCCGCCTGCCCATGAACGGCCAGGAAGGCCCGTCCCGCCGAGGTTGACGCCGGGGCTTTCCTTTTCTCGAAAGATGCCTTAAACAAAGCCCCTTTGTCCGCATCGCCATATCACCCAGGAGCCACGTCCCATGGATTATACCGTTACTGAAGTGTCCCCGGTCGAAACCAAGATCGAGGTCAAGGTCCCCGCCGAGGAGATTAACGCCTCCCTCATGGCCACCACCGCCATCTACCGTCAGAACATGGACCTGCGCGGTTTCCGTAAGGGGAAGGTTCCTTCCAGCATCGTCGAGTCCAAGTACCGCACCCAGATCATGCGCGAGGCCGCCAACGACCTGATGAACGTGCACATCAATGAGATCATGTCCAACCTCAAGTATCTGGCCATCGCCAAGCTCGATGTCAGCCCGGTGGAACTTGTGAAGGACAAGGCCATTGATTACGTCGTCACCTTCGAGCACTGCCCCAATTTCGAGCTGCCCGTGTACGAAGGCCTTGAGGTCGAGGAAGAGGAAGCTCTGGCCAGCGACGCCGAAGTGGGTCAGGTCATCGAGCGTATCCGTGGCAACCTGGCCGAACTGAAGGTGGTCAAGGAAGCGCGTCTGCCCCAGGACGGCGACGTGGTCGTGGTCAGCTTCAACGCCACCGAGAACGGAGAACCCGTCCCCGGTGTTCGCGCCGAGAACTTTCAGCTGGCGCTCGGCGAAGGCCAGGCCCTGGAAGACTTCGAAGTCCTGGTGAAAAAGACCATGCCCGGCGCCGACAACACCGGCACCATGAGCTTCCCCGCTGACTTCATCAACCAGGACCTTGCCGGAAAGACCGTGGACCTGAACATCACCGTCCACATCATCAAGGAAAAGGAACTGCCCCCCATCGACGACGAGCTGGCCAAGAAGGCCGGCAGCTTCGAGGGGCTGGAAAAGCTCAAGGAAGCCATCTCCAAGTCCTACGTGCAGAGCCGCCAGCAGCTCTTCCAGGCCGCCGCCCAGAAGAAGCTCCTGGACACCATGCTGGCCAGCGTCGACTTCGCGCTGCCGCCTTCCCTGGTGGCCGAGCAGCTCGACCTGCTGGTGAACGACGCCAAGCACAAGATCGAGCGCACCGGCAAGGCCCCCGAAGCCCTGGGCAAGTCCGACGAGGAATTGCGCAAGGAATTCGAGCCCAAGGCCCTGGAGATCGTCAAGTCCCAGCTGCTGCTGATCAAGCTCTCCGACAAGGAAGGCATCGAGACCACCCCGCAGGAAATGGACGCCTACTTCATGCAGGTGGCCTCCCGCACCGGGCAGGACGTGCTGGCCGTGAAGCAGCATTATGAGCAGAACGGGCTGGTCATCCCCGTGCGGGACAAGATTTTGGCGGACAAGGCCATGGAGCTGGTGTATTCCAAGGCCAAGGTCACCAAGGTTCCCGTCAAGGAAGCCGAGGCCAAGGCCTAGTTCTCGTCCGGTTCGCGGCTGGTCCGGCATGGCCGGGCGGCTTGGCCCACGAAATGCATCTGTACACCGGGGCGGACATGGTCCGCCCCGGCTTGCCGACAGCGCCCTGGCATCTTGTCATTGGGGGCGCGATGAGTCACAGTCGGATTGCGGCGGCGGTGGCTCGCCTGCCGCAGGACTATATTTCAGCCAAGGAGAACGGGGTGCACGCCCAGATACCCATTGTCATCGAGACCACAGGGCGCACCGAGCGCGCCTACGACATCTATTCGCGTCTGCTCAAGGATCGGATCATCCTGCTTGGAACCCCCGTGGACGACCACGTGGCCAACGTGATCTGCGCCCAGCTTCTCTTCCTGGAGTCCGAGGACCCCAAGAAGGAAATCTCCATCTACATCAACTCCCCCGGCGGGTCCGTCACTGCGGGAATGGCCATCTACGACACCATGCAGTTCATCTCCTGCCCGGTTGCAACCCTCTGCATGGGCCAGGCCGCCAGCATGGGCGCGCTGCTGCTGACCGCCGGAGCCAAGGGCATGCGCCACGCCCTGCCCAACGCCCGCATCATGATCCATCAGCCCATGGGTGGCTTCCAGGGACAGGCCACGGATATTGACATTCACGCCCGCGAGATTATTCGCATGAGGGAACGGTTGAACGAAATCCTGGCCAAACACACTGGCACGGATATTGATAAGATTCGCGACGACACCGATCGCGATTACTTCATGACCCCGGATGAAGCCGTGAAATACGGACTTATCGACAAGGTCATCAGTTCGCGCCAGTCCCAGGAAGAAGAGAACAAGTAGCCTTGTGCACCGGACTCGGCAAATTTCGCCACGCGCGACATCAGGGAAGATGACATGACTAAAAAGAAGACCCCAGTCTCCTCGGACCTGTGCTGCTCCTTTTGCGGCAAGAATCAGGACGAGGTACAGCGCCTCATCGCAGGCCCCGATGTCTACATCTGCGACGAGTGCGTCTCCTTGTGCAATGAGATCATCGCCCAGGAAAGCCTGAACGAGGAAGTCGAGGACGGCAAGCTCCTGCCTCCCTCGGAGATCAAGCGCCTGCTCGACGAGTACGTCATCGGTCAGGACTACGCCAAGAAGATCCTGGCCGTGGCCGTGCACAACCACTACAAGCGCGTGTTCTACTCCGGCGGCGCCAAGGGCGGCGACGTGGAGTTGGACAAGTCCAACATTCTGCTGATCGGCCCCACCGGCTCCGGCAAGACGCTCCTGGCCCAGACCCTGGCGCGCATCCTCAAGGTGCCCTTCGCCATCGCCGACGCCACCACCCTGACCGAAGCCGGTTACGTGGGTGAGGACGTGGAGAACATCCTGGTCCAGCTGCTTCAGAACGCCGACTACGACATCGAGGCGGCCTCCAAGGGCATCATCTACATCGACGAGATCGACAAGATCGCCCGCAAGTCCGACAGCCCAAGCATCACCCGCGACGTGTCGGGCGAGGGCGTGCAGCAGGCGCTCCTGAAGATCATCGAAGGCACCGAGGCCAACATCCCCCCCAAGGGCGGACGCAAGCATCCCCAGCAGGAGTTCATCCGGCTGAACACCGCCAACATCCTGTTCATCGTGGGTGGCGCGTTCATCGGCCTGGAGAAGATCGTGCAGCAGCGCAATCGCGGCTCCTCCCTGGGATTCGGCGCCAAGATGGAAGGCAAGCGCGAGGACGACATGTCCAAGCTGCTCATGCAGTCGCATCCGTCCGATCTGGTGAAGTTCGGCCTGATCCCCGAGTTCGTGGGACGTATTCCCATCATCACGTCGCTGACCGAACTCACCGAGGAAGACCTCATCCGCATCCTCACCGAGCCCAAGAACGCGCTGGTGAAGCAGTACATGAAGCTCTTCGACCTGGACAAGGTGCGCCTGCGCTTCACTACCAATGCTTTGACGGCCATCGCCCGCAAGGCCATCGAGCGCAAAACCGGCGCGCGCGGCCTGCGCAACGTGATGGAAAACATCATGCTGGAGATCATGTACCAGCTGCCGTCGCTGACCGGCGTCACCGAGTGCGTCATCAACAAGGCCGTGGTGGAAAAGGGGCAGGAACCGCTGCTCTTCTACCAGCAGGAAGTGAAGACGGCGTAAATGCTGCCTGATTGAATCCGACTTGAAGCCCCCTTCCGGCAACGGAAGGGGGTTTTCGACTATTCTGACTACTCAAATTATGAAATTTGTTTCATATTTTGATAATTTGACTTTTTCGCTGCCTGTCTTACTCTCACCTCTTGTGATTATCGGCGCTCCGCGCAGTTCCCCCGTGCGCGGACAACTCATGCCAGGAGGCATTCATGACGAGCTTTTTCTCCGACGACCAGCCCCGCCGCGCTGGCAGCCTTCGTCTGCCGGTGATGAGCCTGCGCGAGGTGGTCATGTTCCCCCGGTCCATCGTCCCGCTGTTCGTTGGCCGGGAAGCCTCCATCAAAGCCATCGAGAACGCCGTCTCCACCTACGACAAGAAAATTTTCCTGGTGGCCCAGCGCACCCCGGAGACGGAAAAACCCCAGGAAGAAGATCTCTTCCGCATGGGCACGGTCAGCAAGATCCTCCAGATGCTGCGCCTCCCCGACGGCACCATCAAGGTCCTGTTCGAGGGCCTGTACCGCGCCGAGTGGGATGAGGACGGCCTGGAAGGCTTCGAAGACGAATTCCCCACGGCCCGCGTTTCCCGCATGGCCGAGGACGACGGCGAAGGCAGCGAGGCCGAGGCCCTGGTGCGCACCGCGCACGAGGCCATGGAGCACTACGGCCGCGTGAACAAGAAGCTCGCGCCCGAGACCATCCTTGCAATAAACGCACAGACCGCCCCTGGCCGTCTGGCCGACGCCATCATGCCCCACCTCAAGGTGGACTACATCAAGAAGCAGGAAATCCTCGAACAGCTGGACCCCAACAAGCGCCTGGAAGACGCCTTCGCGCTCCTGCAGGGCGAAATCGAAATCTCCTCCATTGAGAAGAAGATCAAGAGCCGCGTCAAGCAGCAGATGGAGAAGAACCAGCGCGAGTATTACCTGAACGAGCAGCTCAAGGCCATCCACAAGGAAATGGGCCGCGACGAGGACCCCCTGGCCGAAGTCGCCGAGTTCGAGCAGCGCCTGAAGGACAAGGACCTGCCCGACGACGCCCGCGAAAAGGCCCTGCGCGAGCTGAAGAAGATGAAGAACACGCCGCCGTCCTCCGCAGAGTACACGGTGGTGCGAAACTACGTGGAATGGATTCTGGACCTGCCCTGGAACACGCTCCAGGACGTCCAGATCGATGTGAACAAGGCCAAGGAGACCCTGGACGCCGACCACTACGGCCTGGACAAGCCCAAGGAACGCATCCTTGAGTATCTGGCCGTTCAGAGCCTTGTGGAGAAGATGAAAGGCCCCATCCTGTGTCTGGTTGGTCCTCCGGGTGTGGGCAAGACCTCGCTGGCCAAGTCCATCGCCAGGGCCATGGACCGCGAGTTCGTGCGCCTGTCGCTGGGCGGTGTGCGCGACGAGGCCGAGATCCGGGGCCACAGGCGCACCTACGTGGGCGCGCTGCCCGGCAAGATCCTCCAGTCACTCAAAAGGGTGAAGTTCAACAACCCCGTGTTCTGCCTGGACGAAGTGGACAAGATGTCCACCGACTTCCGGGGCGACCCGTCGTCGGCGCTTCTCGAAGTGCTGGACCCCGAGCAGAACTACGCATTCGGCGACCACTACCTGGACCTGGACTACGACCTGTCCAAGGTGTTCTTCATCACCACGGCCAACGCCCTGCACACCATTCCGCTGCCTCTGCAGGACCGCATGGAGATCATCCGCATCCCCGGCTACTTGGAGACGGAGAAGGCCCAGATCGCCAAGCACTTCCTGCTTCCCAAGAAAATAGCCGAGAACGGCCTGAAGTCCGAGAACATCAGCGTCTCCGACGGGGCAGTTCTGGAGGTCATCCGCCAGTACACCCGCGAGGCGGGCGTGCGTAACGTGGAGCGCGAACTGGCCTCCCTGTGCCGCAAGACCGCGCGCAAGCTGGTGGAAGGCGGCGACCGCGAAGCCACCTTCCAGATCACCCGGCAGAACTTGCCCCAGTATCTGGGGGTGCCCAAGTTCCGCCACGGCGAAATGGAGGACGTCCCCCAGGTGGGCGTGTCCACCGGCTTGGCCTACACCGAGATGGGCGGCGAAATGCTCGTGGTGGAGACCGCACTCATGCCCGGCGCAGGCAAGGTGGAGATCACCGGCAAGCTGGGCGACGTGATGCAGGAGTCGGCCAGGGCCGCGCTTTCCTACATCCGGTCGCGCTCCGCTTCGTTCGGCCTGAAGCCCGATTTCCATAAGGAAATCGACATACACATCCACGTCCCCGAGGGCGCCACCCCCAAGGACGGCCCAAGCGCGGGCATCACCCTGGCCACGGCCATGGTTTCGGCGCTGTTGAACATGCCCGTCAGGAACGATCTGGCCATGACCGGCGAGATAACCCTTCGCGGGCGCGTGCTGCCCATCGGCGGACTTCGCGAGAAGCTGCTGGCCGCGCATCGCGGGCAGATCAAGAAGGTGCTCATCCCCGACGACAACGCCAAGGATCTGAAGGAAGTGCCCGAGGCCATCCTGAAAGAGTTGGAGATCGTCCTGGTGAAGAACATGGACGAGGTGCTGGAGCAGGCCATCATCTGCGAGGCTCCGGGCAAGCTCTTCTGCGGCAGGGACAACGCCGTGGAGCCGCTGGCCTCAAGCCTTCTCAAGGCCGAGTACCAGCACCACACGCGCCACTAACAAATCAGCAAGACCGGGATTCTGCCCGGTCCAGACTGTCTACGAACCCCTTCCGGCTATGCCGGAAGGGGTTCTCTTCGTTGCGGGGGGAAATGATAATGAGAAGGCAAGGATATTCTTGGAGGAGAGGCGATGAGGGCGTCCTGGGCTTGCCCGCGATTGTTGTCCGCAGCCGTCACTGCCAACCCTCCGGCCCCCATCCCGGATGCGCAGTTTATCGGTACTTTGGCTGGTTCTGCTTTCGACGAGGCATCAATTGCGTCCTTGAGCAGGCTCGGGCGAGCGTGCCAGAGATAATGCACCATTCCGTCTTCATGTTGTGTTCCATGACGATATGCAACCGTATCGGGATGAATTCTGAGGCCTCTACAGTGAAAACCGCTCACTCGTGGTCGCCATTGACAATATCCCCCATCGCTCTATGAATAGTGCAAGGGGGCCTTATTATGAGTAATTACGTAGTAATTCAGGATGCTGACAAGTGCGGACATTGCGAGGCGTGTCTTGCAAAATGCATGAAATCCAACCACTTTTCTGCTCGGGTGCGCATGGTGGACATGGTGTCCCCACATGCCACAAAGCTTGGTACGCACCATTTTGCATTTCTCTCGTGCCATCATTGTGAGGACGCCAAATGCGTGGCTGCGTGCAAGCACAACGCCATGCAGCGCACGGCTGAGGGCGTGGTCCGCGTCAGCGAGGAGAACTGCGAAGGCTGCGCCGATTGCGTCCATGCCTGCCCCTGGCACGTGCCACGGGTTATGGGCGATACGCCCACGGTGAAGTGCAATCTTTGTGATGGGAGGGCGGCGCATGGAGAGACTCCGGAATGCGTGAAGACCTGCCCCAAAGGCGCGCTCATGCTGGTGCGCTTGTCGGAATTGGCCACACACGGCAGGCCGGAGTACGCGCAGAAATTCTTCATGCGCAACTTCCTGAAGGGCGGTGAGTCCTCTCACGACTGATCCGTGCGCCTTGGCGGGGGCACGTGTCACAACGAATCAGGGGTTGCGGGAAATATTCCCGCAACCCCTTTTGTATTTCAATTTGCCGTGCCGCAGTCTCTTCAGCTCTTTTCCAGGCCGTACCACTTGCCCTGCACAGCGGGCTTGAACTGCTCCATCATGTCCAGAAGCGCCGTGGCATCGTCTGAAGCCAGCAGGTTTCCCCGATGGGGGGGCTTCACGAAACCCTGGGTCACGGTGTGGTCCAGAAAGCCAAGCAGCGAGTCGTAGAAGCCCAGCACGTTGTAGAAGCCCACAGGCTTGGCGTGCAGCCCGAGCTGCCCCCAGGTGGCCACCTCGAAGATTTCCTCCAGGGTGCCCAGGCCCCCAGGCATGGCGATGAACCCGTCAGACAGCTCGGCCATTTTGGCCTTGCGCTCATGCATGGAGTCCACCTCGTGGAGCTCCGCCAAGCCCTCGAAGGCCAGCTCCTTGGCCTTGAGAAAACCCGGCAAGACGCCCACGGCGCGTCCTCCCGCCTGGACCACCGCCTTGGCCAGGATGCCCATCAGGCCATTTTTGGCCCCGCCGTACACCAGATCGATGCCGCGCCCGGCCAGAAGTCCGCCGAGCGATACAGCGGCTTCGGCGTAGGCGGGCGACGTGCCGGGGTTGGACCCCAGAAAAACGCAGACACGTTTCACTGCTGCTGCGCCTCCACGATGGGGAGGTGTTGGCTCAGGTCGAAGAAGCCGCGAATCACGAAGGGCAGGGTGTAGTTGGGGATCTTGTCGAACAGGATGAAGCCGATGTCTTTGCCTTCGGTCAGGTCGCACAGGGCCGGGATGCCAAGCGGCACGGGAAAATCGATGGGGCAGGCGTGGATGGAGGACAGCTTCCCTTCGTAGCGTTCCTTGAAGTACTTCACGATAAGGTCGCGCTCTTCAGGAGTGAAGGATTCCATCACCAGCTTGCGGCCCGAGCCCATGTCGGCGTCCATGTCGGGGTGCATGGGGTCGCCCAGGATGTCGTTCCAGTCGTAGGATTCCTCTTCCAGGTAGTCCCATTCGGGGCGGAAAAGGTGTACTTCCACGTCCTTGCGGCCCTTGAAGCTCTTGATCACGACGGTCACGGACCAGCAGCGGTCCACGGGCATTTTTTCCTGCCCCTCAACGATATCGATTTCCATGGGTGGCCTCCGTGCTTGTTTTATGGCCTGCAAGGCCGTAGAATTGCAAAATTCGTCGCCGCGAGGAAAGATTTGAAAAATCAGGGCAAAAGTCAATCAGGGTTTGTGCTTTCCAGCACATTCTCTCCCCAGGGGGATCAGCCGAGGGCCATCGCCGAACTCACGGAGAACCTGAACGCGGGCGTGCGCGACCAGATTTTCCTGGGCGCCACGGGCACGGGCAAGACCTTCGCCATGGCCCAGGTGATCGCGCGCACCAACCGTCCCGCGCTTATCATTGCGCCCAACAAGACTCTGGCGGCGCAGCTTTTCAATGAGTTCCGGGGCCTCTTCCCCCAGAACGCCGTGGAATACTTCGTCAGCTACTACGACTACTACCAGCCCGAAGCCTACCTGCCGCGAACGGATACCTACATCGAGAAGGACTCCTCCATCAACGAGGATATTGACAAGCTCCGCCATAGCGCCACCCACGCGCTGCTCACCCGACGCGATGTGATCATCGTGGCTTCGGTCAGCTGCATCTACGGCCTGGGCTCGCCCGAATACTACGCCAAGATGGTGTTGCCCCTGGAAGAGGGCCAGCGCATGTCCATGGAGGACGTCATCGGGCGGCTGGTGGAGATCCAGTACGAACGAAACGACATGGATTTCCATCGCGGCGTGTTCCGCGTGCGCGGCGACGTGCTGGAGATCATCCCGGCCTACAGCCGGGAGCGGGCGCTGCGTCTGGAATTTTTCGGCGACGAGATAGAAGCCATGCTGGAGACTGACCCGCTGACCGGCGAGGTCTTTGGCAAAATGAAGAAGACGGTCATCTTCCCCAACTCGCATTACGTCTCCGACCGCGACAACTTGAGCCGCGCCATGTCCGACATCCGCGACGAATTGCGTGAGCGGCTGGTCTACTACAAGGACAGGCAGATGCACGTGGAGGGCCAGCGCATCGAGCAGCGCACTCTCTACGACCTGGAGATGATCGAGGAGCTGGGCTACTGCAACGGCATCGAGAACTACTCGCGCCACCTGGACGGAAGAAAGCCCGGCATGCCTCCAGCCACGCTCATCGACTACTTCCCCGAGGATTTCATTCTGTTCGTGGACGAATCGCACATCACCGTGCCGCAGATAGGCGGCATGTTCAACGGTGACCGCTCCCGCAAGACAACTCTGGTGGATTACGGCTTCCGACTGCCCTCTGCCCTGGACAACCGCCCGCTCGATTTCAAGGAATTCCAGGGACGCATCGGGCAGGCCGTGTACGTATCGGCCACGCCCGGCCCGTGGGAGATGGAGCGCGCCCAGGGGCTTGTCGTCGAACAGATCATCAGACCCACGGGTCTCTTGGACCCCATTGTGGAGGTGCGCCCCACCAAGGGCCAGGTGGACGACCTGCTCTCGGAGTGCAAGAAGCGCGTGGCCGTGGGCGAGCGCGTGCTGGTGACCACCCTCACCAAGCGCATGGCTGAGGAGCTGACGGATTATCTGAACAAATTCGGAGTCAGCACCCGCTACCTGCACTCGGACATCGACACCCTGGAGCGCGTGGCCATCATCCAAGCCTTGCGCGCCGGGGAGTTCAACGTGCTGGTGGGCATCAACCTGCTGCGCGAAGGCCTGGATATCCCTGAGGTTTCCCTGGTGACCATCCTGGACGCCGACAAGGAGGGCTTCCTGCGCTCCACCCGTTCGCTCATCCAGACCTTCGGGCGCGCAGCGCGAAACGTGGAAGGCCGCGTCATTCTCTACGCGGACAAGGTCACCAACTCCATGCACGAGGCCATGGGCGAGACCAGCCGCCGCCGGGAGCGCCAGGAGGCGCACAACCTGGCGCACGGCATCGTTCCCACGACCATCCACAAGGAGATGGACAACGTCTTGGACGCCATCTACGCTCAGGGCAAGTCGGAGAAAGATGCCAAGACCAAGGGCGTGAGCTTCATCGACGAGATAATGCTCCAGGCCCAGGACGCCGAGACCGTGGAAAAATTCGTCAAGCGCCTGGAGCGCGACATGCGCGTCGCTGCCAAAGACATGGCCTTCGAACGCGCCGCCGAGCTGCGCGACGCCATCGTGGCCCTGCGCAAGAAGGGCAGCGAGAATGCATAAGATGAGTCCCCGCCGCCATCTGCGCAACCGCTTGAGACGCATCTCCGCCATACGCCGTGGGTTGGGGGTTTTGTGGCCCGTGATGGCTGGTCTGGCAGCCGTGGCGATCATTTTCGTTTCCGGTATTGTCGGCTACATGTGGATAGAAGGCTGGGACTTCTTCGACAGCTTCTACATGATGGTCATCACCCTGACCACGGTGGGCTACGGCGAGGTTCACCCGCTCACCCGCGCCGGGCGGATTCTCACATCCATCGTGCTGCTCACTGGCGTTGGCACGTTTTTCTATCTCGCAGGTGCAATCGTGCAGCTGGTGATCGAAGGCCACATTCAAAACATCTTCGGGAGACGCTGGATGCAGCGCGACATAGAGAAAATGAAGAATCACACCATCGTCTGTGGCTACGGCCGCATCGGGGCCATCGTGGCCCGCGAAATCATCGCTGAGGGGCACGATGTGGTGGTGGTGGAGCGCTCCCAGCCGCTCATCGATGAACTGACGCAGAAGGGCGTGCCCTTCGTGGCCGGAGACGCCACCAAGGACGACGTTCTGCTGGCCGCTGGCCTCAATAACGCCAAATCACTGGTGTCCGCCCTCACCGACGAGGCGGCCAACGTCTACGTGACACTCACGGCACGGCAGCTGAACCCAGACATCTACATCGTGGCCCGAAGCGACTCGCCGGACCATTCCCAGCGCCTGAACCGCGCCGGGGCCAACCAGGTGCTCTTCCCGCACCTGTACGGCGGCATGCGCATGGCTCAGTCGGTGCTGCGTCCCACCGTGCTCGGCTTCATGGATCTGGCTATGCGCGGCGACATCGAAGACCTTCAGATGGAGCAGCTGACCATATCCACCGAATCGCCCGTGGCCGGGAAGGATTTGATCGCCTCGCAGCTCAGGCAACGCTTCAACATCATCGTCATCGGCATCAAGAAACCCGACGGCAAGTTGCTCTTCAACCCGCAGCCCCAGGTGATCCTGGAGGCCGGAGACACGCTCATCCTGGTGGGAGGAAAGCAGAATCTGGCGGCCATGCAGCGGGAGATTTCGTGACTCCGGGGGAGGAGCCGCCTTCGGTTGAGCTGCAGGTAGAACTGCCAGTCGAGCTGGCAGTCGAACTGGTAATCGCCCGGTACCGGGAGGACGTCGGTTGGCTTCAGGACGTCCCTTTCCCGCACGTGGTATATGACAAGTCCGGCCAGCCCGGCTTAAGCGCGCTTCCCAACATCGGGCGCGAGTCGCACACCTATCTGACGCATATCCTGCGGCGCTACCCGGACTTCCCGGACTATACCGTGTTTCTGCAAGCGGACCCCTTCGGGCACATGCAGGAGGGCGCGGGGCCGGAGTGGCTCACGGAGCGCATAAGGCAGAACGTGCGCCTGAACGTTATGTTTACCGGATTCGCCTGGTTCAAGCTCAAGTGCGACCGGCTGGGGCGGCCCCACGCCATGGCCGAGCCCGAGAAGCAGGGACGCTGGAAAGGCTGGGGCAAGGACATCCCCGTGGGGGAGGTTTATGGGGCGCTTTTCGCGGGGGACGTGCCGGAGACGTTTCTAGTAACGGCTCCGGCAGGGATGCTCTTCGTGGCCCGCGAGCGAATACTGATAAGGCCTAAGTCGTTCTATGAGCGTTGCTTGAAACTGATTGAGGCCGACCCGGAAGACGAGTACAACACCGGGCACGCTTTCGAGAGGCTGTGGCAGGTTATTTTCGGCGGAAACTCCGCCCTGAACAAAGAGGCCTATTCATGATCGGCATCGGACAGGACAGCGCGGCGGCGCGCTCCCGCGCATTGGCGCTTCGCGCCAAGCTCGAACACCATAATTATCAGTACTACGTCCTCGACGCGCCGGAGATTTCCGACGCCGAGTACGACGTCCTGCTGCGCGAGCTCCAAACTCTGGAAGCCGCCCACCCCGAGCTTGCCGACCCCAACTCCCCCACGAAACGCGTGGGCGGGGCCGTGGCCCAGGGCTTCACCTCGCGCAGGCATCGACAGCGCATGTTCAGCCTGGACAACGCCCTGACCCTCGACGAATGGCGGGCCTTCCTGGAGCGGCTGGCCCGCGTATTGCCAGACCGCGACTTCACCTTCTGGGCCGACCCCAAGTTTGACGGCCTGGCCCTGGAGGTCATCTACGAGGACGGGCGCTTCGTCAGCGCCCTCACGCGCGGCGACGGCGAGACCGGCGAGGACGTCACCGACAACATCCGCACGGTCCGGAACCTCCCCCTGGACATCACGGCCCGCGCCGCCAAGGCTCGCCTGCCCGTGCCCAAGCTTCTGGAAGTGCGCGGCGAAGTGGTCATCACCAAGGCCGACTTCCACGCCCTGAACGACGCCCAGGACGAGGCCGGGGGCAAGGTGTTCGCCAACCCCCGCAACGCCGCCGCCGGGAGCGTGCGCCAGCTGGATTCGCGCATCACGGCCTCGCGCCCCTTGAAATTTTTCGCCTACGGCGTCGGCCAGACTGAGTGGCCTCTGGGTGACCCGTGGCCCACGCAGCGCGCCCTGATGGAGGGGCTTTCCGTGTTCGGCTTCCAGACCGCGAAGCAGGGCAGGGGGGTGGACGCCGCCGGAGTCGAGGCCCTGTACGCCGAGCTGGACCGCGACCGCGACAAGCTGCCCTTCGAGATCGACGGCATGGTTGTCAAACTGGACCGCCTGGACTGGCAGCGCGAGGCGGGGTTCACGGCCCGCGCCCCCCGCTGGGCTATCGCCTGGAAGTTCGCGCCGCATCAGGCCGAGACGGTGCTTGAGCGCATCGACATCCAGGTGGGGCGCACGGGCGTGCTGACCCCTGTGGCCATATTGTCTCCCGTGCAGCTGGCGGGCGTCACCGTGGCGCGGGCCACGCTTCACAACGAAGACGAGATACGCGCCAAGGACCTGCACGAGGGCGACACCGTGGTGGTGCAGCGTGCGGGCGACGTGATCCCCGAGGTTGTGCGCTCCGTGCCGGAGAAGCGCCCTGCGGATGCGCGCGAATTCGTCTTTCCGCACATCTGCCCCGCCTGTGGCTCCCAGGCCGAGCGCCTGTCCGGCGAGGCGGCCTGGCGCTGCCTGAACATCTCCTGTCCGGCGGTACTGCGACAGGCCATCGTGTTTTTCGTGTCCAAGGCGGGGCTTGATATCGAGGGCGTGGGCAAGCGCTGGATCGAGGTCCTGGTGGACAAGGGCATGGTGAAGTCCCCGGCGGACCTCTTCGGGCTGACCATGGACGACCTCATGACGCTTGAACGCATGGGCGAGAAGCTGGCCGGAAACTTCCTGGCCTCCATCGAGCAGGCGCGGCTGAACACCCCGCTTTTTAAGCTGATCGGTGCACTGGGCATCCGGCAGGTGGGTGCGCAGACCGCACGCACCCTGGCCGGGGCTTTTGCCGACCTGGACGCCCTGAGTGCGGCTACAGACGAGGATTTGCAGGCCCTGCCGGACATCGGCCCCGAGGTCGCTTTGTCCATCCGGGCCTTTTTCGACAATCCGGCCAACCACGAACTCCTGGCGCGCTTCAAGACCATCGGCCTGTGGCCGCGCAGGGCCGAAGCTGAAACGGATGACGATGCCCCCAAGCCCTTCGCGGGCAAGCGGTTCCTGTTCACGGGCGCGCTTTCCGGCATGCCCCGCTCCCAGGCCGAGGCAGAAGTCGAGCGCCTGGGCGGCGTGGTGGCTGGTTCTGTTTCCAAGAAGCTCGATTTCCTGGTGGCGGGGCAGGACCCCGGCTCCAAGCTGGATAAAGCCCGCACACTTGGTGTACGGGTCATCTCTCAAGACGATTTTGAACGCCTGACACGGGGCGAAACCGTTTCATCCGAGTGAGGACACTATGAGCGTGTGCGATGTCATCATCATGGGCGCGGGCGGTCGCATGGGCCAGACCCTGGCCGGACTGGCGATCAATGACCCTTCATACAGGCTGGCGGGAGTGGTGGAGCGGCCCCAGAACGCGGCGTCTCTTGATCGCTACGATTGCGTGAAAGGGACCGAGATGGAGGACGTGTTCGCCAAGTGCCCCGGAGCGGTGATCATCGACTTCACCGCACCGGAAGCGAGCCTTAAGGTGGCTAACTTGGCCGCCCGCTCCGGCAACCCGGCGGTCATCGGCACCACCGGGTTCAATGCAGACCAGATGAAGGAGCTTGAAGCCGCAGCCAAGCAGGGGCCGCTGTTCTGGGCTCCCAACATGAGCGTTGGCGTGAACTCCCTCTTGCAAGTGCTGCCCAAGCTTGTTGAAGCCCTTGGTCCCGGCTACGACCTGGAGATCATGGAAATCCACCACAACAAGAAGGCCGACTCCCCCAGCGGCACCGCCCTGAAGCTCGGGCAGGCCATCGCGGCCGCGCGCGGCGAAAAGATCGACGACGATGTGGTGGGCGACCACACCGTGTATTTCCTGGGCCAGGGTGAACGCATCGAGGTGACCCATCGGGCGCACTCGCGCGAGACCTTCGCCCACGGCGCCATGCGCGCCGCCCTGTGGATGAAGGACCAGAAAGCCGGGAAACTGCTCACCATGTCCGACATGCTGGCATGAAGATCGGTCTTCTTCAGGTGAACACCGTGGTGGGCGACCTGTCCGGCAATGCCGGGCGTGTCGCCCGCGCTGCGCGTCGGGCCGCCGAGGCCGGGGCCAGCCTGTGCATCACGCCGGAATTGGCCCTGACCGGGTATCCGCCGCGCGACCTGCTGCTGACTCCCGCCTTCGTGGACAAGGCCCGCAGGGAGCTTGAGCATCTGGCCCGCGAATTGCGCGACGGACCGACTCTTCTGGTGGGCACTGCCGCGCGCACCGTCAATCCCGGAGGCAGGCCGCTCATCAACTGCGCGGCCTTGTTGTCCGGCGGGGACGTGGGCGCGCTCTTGCCCAAGAAGCTCCTACCCACCTACGACGTGTTCGACGAGGACCGCTACTTCGAACCGGGCGGCTGCCTGGGCTTCATCGAGCTTCACGGCCTCCGTCTGGGCGTGACCATCTGCGAGGACATCTGGAACGACAAGGATTTCTGGCAGAACAGGCGCTACCCCGAGGACCCCGTGGAGCGTCTGGCCGAAGAAGGGCTGAACGCCATCCTGAACCTCTCGGCCTCGCCCTTTACGCTGGGCAAGCAGGTGCAGCGCGAGAAGATGCTCGCCACCATGGCCCGCAAGTACGGCCTGCCCGTGCTCTACTGCAATCAGGTGGGCGGCAACGATGATCTGGTGTTCGACGGGCGCTCCATGGCTCTGGACGCCTCGGGCGCACTGGTGGCCCGAGCGCCGGGTTTCGAGGAGAGCGTGCTGGTGGTTGACGTGGCCGAGCTTGCCGAGACGGTTGGTTCCGCTTCAGCTAAAGCTGCCAGCCGTCCGGTCTCATTGGCGCAGGACGACTTTTCCGAAGAGTCCGAGGCGTGGCGCGCCCTGGTGCTGGGCGTGAAGGACTACGCGACCAAGTGCGGCTTCAAAGGGGCCCTCCTGGGCCTCTCCGGCGGCATCGACTCCGCCCTGACCGCCGTGGTCGCCGCCGAGGCCCTCGGGGTGGAGAACGTGCTGGGCGTGCTGATGCCAAGCCCCTATTCCAGCCAGGGAAGCGTGGACGACTCGCTGGAGCTGGTGAAACGCCTGGGCATCCGCAGCATGACGACACCCATCTCGAACATCATGGATGCCTTTGACGTGAGCCTCGCCCCGGCCTTCGCTGGCCGCAATCCGGACGTGACCGAGGAGAACATCCAGTCGCGCATCCGGGGCAACCTGCTCATGGCCATGTCCAACAAGTTCGGCCAGGTGCTTCTGACCACGGGCAACAAGTCCGAGCTGGCCGTGGGCTACTGCACCATCTACGGGGACATGTCCGGCGGTCTGGCTGTCATCTCGGACGTGCCGAAAACCATGGTCTACCGTCTGGCCGAGTTCGTGAACGCCCAGCGGGGCGAGGTAATCCCGCGCGAGATAATCGACAAGGCCCCGTCGGCGGAATTGCGCCCGGACCAGACCGACCAGGACAGCCTGCCGCCCTACGAGATCCTGGACGCTATTTTGAAGCTTAGGGTGGAACGACACCAGTCCGTGGAGGAGATCGCCCGCTCCGGGTTCGACCGGTCCATGGTTGAGAAGGTGTGCAAACTGGTGAAGGGGGCGGAGTTCAAGCGCCGTCAGGCCGCGCCCGGCATCAAGATCACGGACCGGGCTTTCGGAACCGGCTGGCGCATGCCGGTGGCGTGCAGGATCGAGTATTGAGGCTCTGCGGGTAGTGTGGAGTTCTCAAAATACGTTCATACAATTTATGAACCTAAACCAAGAGAACCATATATTTTGTTTTTGAAAGACATGTTCATGATTTTCAAAAACGCGTCGCTAGTGCGTCCTGCCGTGCCCGCTCTGTTCTTCCTTCACGGTCTGCTGCGGATGCAGGTGCAGCTTCATCTCCTGCCCAGGTAACTCTTCCAGCGTGTAGGAGCCGGACAGCCCCAGGTCCAGGCCGAGTTCCTCGGCGCGGGCATAGAGCGTAAGCGCCGCCAGCGCCGCCTTGTCCGGCGGGCACTCTTGGTTGAAGCACAGGAGCAGCAGCCCTTCGTCCTTGGAATCTATGACGATGAAGAGATTGTGCTCCACGAAATAGATGTCCTCGAAGGAATGGGTCACCTTGAGGCCAAGCGTGGAAAGAAGAGAATTTACTGTGTCGAGGGCGGAAGACATACTCACTCGGGAAGTCCTTGCGAACCGGGAAAGTGAATGGCGGAGAGGGTGTCCGTCACACTGTCCCATATTCGATTGAAATTGCTAGGGTTAATTTTTATCAAAAAAAAGTTACCCGGAAAATTATCCTGGTAACGGTCGGGCTGCACTTGCTTGGTGAATAAGCAGAACGACTTCATTCTCACATCAATCTCAGAAAAATGGAAGGGGGGGGCACCACCCCCGCCCCCCGCTCATAGGTTCCATCCACCCCGGCAGAGGCTCCAGTGTAACGTCCGGATACGGAGACTCTCCTACTATACACAATCAACAGGCCCAGAACCTTTGCCGACAGAAACCAAACGAACACACAGCAAATCAGTAACTACGAGCATATATTACTGGATAACCTTTCCAGGGCGGACATGGCTCAGGCGAATATCTTGTTCTCGGCCTGTCAGCCGCACCCATTCCGCAATATACAATGTCTTCATCGTTCTCTGGATGGCGGCACACCCCTTTAAAACATGTGTCATTTCCATACCAGACAGGTTCCATGATGCAGTTGAAGCAGTCTTTTAATTGCTCCATGCTGTGTCCTCCTTACTCACTAAATAATCACTGTCTACCAATCTAAAAGTACAGCAATCACAGAAAGGAGCGCACTTCGCACATCATGCCCCTCAACGGTACGGATTTGCTGCGAACCGTCCCTCGTGACATTGATCAAGCTTCCATGATGTGAACAGCGATGAGGACGATGGTTGAATGGGGATGACGACAGGTGAAAGGAAAGGGCTTGAGCTTCACACTTGCGCAGGGGATTCAGGGGAGGCGATCTCCAGAAGTCATTTGCTCGGAAATCTGGTGCCGACCTACAAGCGCCTGTGGCCTGCCCGTCTTGGCCTGGGGCGGCATCATCAAGCAAAGCAAATCCATATCAGAGACACCCAAAAACGTTCCTGATCTCCTCGGCCAGGGTAGAAGGCCAAATCGGAGGCCAGGATGATTTTTTACCCCTATATTTCCCGATTAAACGGCATAAGGTGGCGGTGTGTGGGAGGCTGTCTGTCGAACAGTGCGCCTGGGGTCCCCCGGCACGACAGCTTGGGGCGAGGAGTCGATGTTTTCAGCAAGAATGAATGGTCGCCCCCCCCCGCTCCAGGGTCCCATTCCCCCCGGCAGAGGCTCCAGTGGAAGGTCCGGAGATGGGGCCAGACTTCAAATGACAGGGGAGCGTGATAACCGCACTTAACGAAGAGGGAACTCAACCCGGACAGAGAATCCGTCAGAGGATTCCATGGAGAGTGTCCCGTGAAGTTGGTCGACAAGCAGGGAAACGATCTTCAGACCAAGCGAAGGGGACTCGTCCAGTTTCAATGTCGGTGGGATGCCTGGACCGCTGTCCTTGAGGAGGAACACGGCCCTGTCTCCATCTACTTCAACCCGAATCGAGATGGTCCCCTGGGTGCAGTCCTTGAAGGCGTGTTTAAACGCGTTTGTAACCAATTCAGAAACAATGAGTCCGAAGGGGATGGCTTGGTCAAGTGCCAGCCCCACACCAGGAATATCTAAAGTCGTATTAACTATGCAGCGCCCTCCATATGCCATCTGTATCTTGGCGAAGAGCTCCTTGATGTATTCACCAACATCAACAATTCCCATGCTTGAAGAATGGTATAACTGATCATGCACGAGCGCCATAGACATGATGCGAGCCTGACTGTCTCGAAGAACATTGATAGGCTCTTGACCATCCAAAGAATCACTTTGCAAACTCAACAAACTGTGTACGATCTGTAAGTTGTTTTTCACCCTGTGATGAATCTCTCGAAGCAATATGTCCTTTTCATGAAGTAAAAACTTTAGTTCTATCTCTGAATTTTTTAAAGGGGTAACATCAGTAACCATCGCATAGAACCCATGCACTTCTCCATCAACAATATCTGGGATGTAGCTTGCGATTGAATGCAGGAAGCTATGGCCACATGGAGAGGGGATGGTGCGCTCAAAAGTTTGTACTTCACCGCGCATCACCCCTTCGATGTATGGAAGATTAAGGCTATAGCGCTCTTCACCTATCACCTCCCGGATGTGTTTGCCTAGTATCCACCCAGGATCGCAGCCAAACCAGTTGAGATAGGCATGGTTTGCAAATAGGTTGCGAAGGTCTTTATCCCAGTAGCCTATCATGGAGGGCATGTTGTCTAAGACGGCCTTGAGGTAGCGATTACTGCGTTTAAGTTGTTCTTCAATCCGTTTGCGCTCGGTGATGTCCGTGAACATGGCGAAAGACCTCGCGAAACTGCCTTGATCATCCTGCAACGCGTTTGCCGAAACCAAGGTCCATAGCTCGGAACCGTCCTGCCGCCGGAAGCGCCTCTCGTAAACCTCGTTTTTCCCTTCGTGGCGCTCCTGCATCTTCTGAACGTGGAACTCCTGATCCGTTTGGAAAAAGAAGTCCTCCACCGGGCGGCCCATCATCTCGTGTATCTCGTAGCCGAGCATATCTGCCATGCTCCGGTTGACGAAAGTGGTCTTGTGGTCTGCATCCATAGACCACATGCCTTCAGTGGCTGTTTCCAGGAGGATCCTGTGGCTTTTTTCACTTTTGGCGAGGGCTCGCTGGGTACGGTCGTTCCGCAAGCGTCTGACAATCAGGCTGCCCAAGAGTGCCGTACCCGCAGGATAGATCAAGAGCACCGGCAACCAGATACGCGACAAGACGGAGAATGCGATTTCTCTGGGCAAGGTAAACATCATTGCGAGCATTACCACGTGAACCGCGAGTCCAAAGATGAACAGTTCCCGCCAGGGGCGGTCCTCGACGTCATTATACCGAACTCGACGCCATACGATGCCGATGAGCGCAGAGACCAAAATGACCAGCACGCCTGTCCAAGCCCCAGCCCCCCCCTGGAAAACCCGGAAGCTGGCGGTCATAATTACTACTATCACTGTCGGAATGAAGCCAAAGAAGAGACCAGATATTCCAAGGATCACGGAGCGAGTATCGAAAGCGACCCCTCCTGTAACATGCCAGGGGGTCATCATGACCACTATACCCAATATCCCCATACTGGTGCCCAGAACACCCATTCGAACCACAGTAGGCCGTTCGGCCCCCTTCTGCTGGCTTGTCAACAGGTCGAACAGAAGAGCACCAGCCATGAGCAATGCGATGTTCTGTATTACTGGGACTAGTCCTGGCATAATTGTAAAGCACCTCGGTGGAGGATAATATTCTAGAAACACTATCCTCATCCTACTGACTTGCCAAGACAACAGTTACAAAAGTGGCGGATTCATCAGCGTCCAGCCGCCTTGTCTACCGGACAGGGGCCTTTGGGTTGATGGCAACCGTCAGGCCTCTCTTGGCCGACCTCCTCGGTTAGGGGTCATGAGGCAGGATTGTCCGGCCCATCAGCGGTTCCATCCACCCCGGCAGAGGCTCCAGTTGAACGTCCGGAGACGGAGCCGGGACTTGGGCCTTTGCCGCCCTCGACCTCGCGCGGTGACAAGAGGGATTCTTCTTCTTTTGGGGAACACATCCGCAAATAAATGATCCTGACATACTCGGCCAGGGTAGAGGCCAAGTCGGAGGCCAGGATGATTTTTAACCCCTATATTTCCCGATTAAACGGCATCAGGTGGCGGTGTGTGGGAGGCTGTCTGTCGAACAGTGCGCCTGGGGTCCCCCGGCACGACAGCTTGGGTCGAGGAATCGATGCTTCCAACAAGAAAGAATGGTGCCCCCCGCTCCAGGGTCCCATTCCCCCCGGTAGAGGCTCCGGTACAACGTCCGGAGACTGGGCAAGAGACAAAGCCAGATTATCCAGCATAGAGAGGCAGATTTCTGCGTCTCTCCCGCTGGGCGGAGATTCCGTCGGAAAACAAGTCAGGAGAGGGTCTCGGACCTTTGTTGCAAGGAGTCGCTTGATGGATTCACAGATTACCCAAGCAATTCGAGGCGAGTTGAGCGTGCTCCCACGTAGCCCTATCTTTTGGTCACCCACACGGGCAGGGTGGAGTGGGCAACGATCCATTCCACCACGCCGCCCATGAGCAGCCTGCGGAGCCCGGTGCGCCCGTGCGATGCGATGACGATGGTCCCGCTGCCGCCTTCCTCGGCGTACTTCAGGATCTCCTCCGGGGCGTTGCCCTCCAGCAGCTTGCTTTTAGCTGCCACGCTCGCCGCTCTGGCCATGTCCATGACTTCGGCGATGAAGCTCTTGGTTGACGCGGCCAGTTCCTGAGCGGCCTGTGGGGCCAGTGCCAGGTATTCGTTGGGCACATCCATCACCGACACCACCTCCACCATGGAGTCGAGCTCCCTGCCCAGGGCCAGGGCCTTTTGAGCCGCGTGCTGGGAGAAGCGCGACCCATCCGTAGCCAGGACTAGCCTGCGCAGGTTCACCGCTGCTCCGTCGGGAACGATGAGCACGTCCGTGCTAGAGAAGCCGATAGTCCGCGCCGTGACGCTGCCCAGGAGCAGCCGCCCCATGGTGGAAGTGTTGCGCCTGCCCATGACCACCAGGTCCGCGCGCATGGAGTCGGCCAGATCGGCGATCATCTGGCCGGGTTCGCCTTCCTCGCACACGGTCGTCAAGGAGAGGCCGCGCAGGGCGGCCTCCCTTTTGGCGTTGTCCAGGGCCTGCTCGCAGGGCTGGCGTAGCACACGGGCGATGTCGCTCACGCCCACCAGCCTCAGGTCTCCCTGGTAGGGTGGCATCACGGCCACCGCAGTCAGGGATGCTCCGTGCGTTCCGGCCAGATCCAGAGCTGCCTTCAGGGCGTGGCGGCTGGACTCGGAATCATCGACGCTGACGAGCAGGCGCTTTAAGGACATGTTAAGCCTCTTGTTCCTGGGCTGAGGGCGACATGGCCCGCTTGGCCTTGAGCATGCTGCCCAGGATGATGACAGCTCCCACCAGCAGGGAGATAACCATGAACACGAAGCTGGCCTTGCTCAGCAGCGCCAAGGTGGCCTCGCTCACGTCCATCATGCCCAGCTGTCCGAGATATTCGGGCATGGCCAGGGCGCGCGACACGGCCACGATGAGCATGATGGAGCCCATGACGATCTTGATCATGTGCTCCTTCACATAGGTGGTGCCGATGGCTCCCAGCTGCACGCCCAGGAGCGATCCGGCCAGGATGATGAGTGTCAGGCGGATGTCGATCATGCCCTGCATGGCCCAGTTGACGGATCCGGCCAGGCCCATGACGAAGGCGATCACCAGCTCGGTGGCGGAGGCCACCAGGCTGGTTGCGCCAAGGATGTAGATCATGCCCGGTACGCCAACGAATCCCCCCACGGCGATGGTGGCGGCCAGAAGCCCGGTAGCCAGGCCCACAGGCAGCAGGAACCACAGGGAGATGCGCAGGTTGGCGCGCTTGAAGGTGACCATGGGCCAGATTTCGAGCTTCTGCAGGCGCAGGGCGATGGAACAGGTCTGCTCCACGCCGCAGGAATTCTTGGATGATTTCAGGGCGTCAGCCATGACGATGCCGCCCACCACGACCAGCACCACCACGAAGGACACGCTGACGTACAGGTTGGAACCGGCCTGGCCCCAGGCGGCCAGGATGGCGTTCTGGATCTTGATGCCGATCTGCACGCCCACGCCTGCGAAAGCAGCCATGAACAGGCCAAGCTTGATGTCCACCTGGCCGTAGCGGTAGCGCTTGATGGAGCCTACCAGGGCCTTGGGGAACTTGTGGCACATGTTGGAAGCCACAGCCACGGTTCCGGGAACGCCCAGGCTCATCATGCCGGGGGTGAGCACGAACGCGCCGCCCGAGCCGATGAAGCCGCTGACCAGTCCGCCGATGAATCCCACGATGAAAAGGAAGCCGATCCCGGTGGGGTCCAGCTGGATGAACTTGGTGGCCTCGTTGAGCATATCCATTTGCATGTTCTCCTTAATGTGCTTGGCGTGTTAGGCGCTGACGGTGGCGCGGGGACGGGAATCCTTGCGGGCAGGGGCCTGCGCGGTGGTCTGGGCCGGAGCCTTCTTCACCGCGTCGATGCCAAGGACCTCCCAGAGGGTGCCCGCGAAGGTGCCGTGAATCCAGGAGAACAGGAACACGGTAGCAATGGGCAGCACGGTGTACACTCCGCCCTTGGAGAAATTTGCCATCATCAAATCCTGAAACATGAACACCGCCGCGTAGAGGCCACAGCTGCCGATGCCGTATGCGATGAGCTTGCCCACAGGCTTTTTCTTGGACGCGTGCATTTTGGACTCTCCTCGTTGCTAAAATTTCACAATCAAGGGCGGACCAAGGCCCCCCTACCCGATCACCTCAAACAGGGGCATGCTCACATGGAAGCCGTCCCTGCCACGCTGCTCTTTGACCGCGAGCACAAACTCGACCCGCCTGAGTCGTGCACACTCCTGCTCGACCACCTCCGCCACCCGTCCGAAACGCATGAGGTGGCGAAAGGTCACTCCCGCTTCCCGAGCCTCTCGCGAGAACGCTTCAGCGGACTTCTCCGCTCGCTGCTCGAATAGCTCCCTGGCCTTCTGAGCATGTGCCTGCGAAGAGTCGGCCTCGGGTTTGGACACGCTCAAGGCCACCACTTCCGTGCCCAGCCGCCCAGCCACGCCCAGGGCATGACGGATGAGCGCGGTGGGAAATTCCGACTCGGTGGACACCGCGACAATCTTCTTGTTCTCCTTCCCCGAAGCGCCAAGACCCAACTCAGACGCAGAAAGATCATGCTCCGCCAGTCCGGCGACCCACCCAGTGTCCTCGAGAAATTCCCGGAGACGGGCAGGCCGCCGTGCCTGGACCACGGGGCCTGACTTCATGCCGAACCGTGAAACCATGGCAGGCTAGACCCTGACCCTCGGACGGTTGTCCGCGCGCTTGACGGTGGCTGCCGCTTTCATTTCACGGGTTTCGTCCATGAGGTCGCGAGCCTCCTGGAGCTGGTCCCGCTCGGCGAAAGCCAGGGCTGCGAATGTGGTTTCGATGTGTTCCCTGATGCTGGCCATGTCTGTGTCCTCCTCGTCGCTTTGCACCCCTTAACCAAGAAGCGTGCCAGGACTAGTTTGTTGAAATTATTAACTATTGTTCGCGTTAAAAAATAAAAGTGTTGCGTAGTGCAACGAAGAAAGCCCGATGCAAGGCGCGCCGCGCGTTGCGCATCACAACGGGTGTTGCAAAACGCCACAGCGGCTCATCGGGAGGTTGCATCAAGGCTTGGAAAACACGTACGAAGGGATAAATCGGAGAGGTGAACATGATCTTCTTCCAGAAGCGCACCGAGGGAAAAGCCCCGCCGTCGCCCAGCAGCGACCTGGACGTTCTGACTGAGCGCGCCAAGAGTCCGGACCTGCCGCCCCACGCCAGGGAGGCCGCCCTGCGCGAACTGGACCGGCTCTCCAAAACGGATCCGTCCGTGGCCGAATACTCCGTAGGCATCGGGTATCTGGATTTCCTGCTGGGTCTGCCCTGGAGTGCGGCCACCCAGGACCGGCTCGATCTGGTGAGCGCAGGCGAAGTCCTGTCCGGGCGGCATTTCGGGCTGGGGCAGGTGAAGGAGCGGGTGCTGGAGTATCTGGCCTCGCGGGCGCTTCGGGCCTCGTCCGACTTCCACATCCTGGTGGTGGACGACGAGGACATCGCACGCACCAACCTGGAGTACGTCCTCAGGAAGGAAGGCTACCGGGTGCGCGGCGCTTGCAACGGGCTGGAGGCCCTGGAGGAGGTGCGGCGCTGGGAGTTCGACCTGATCGTCACCGACCTCAAGATGGACAAGATGGACGGCATGCAGCTTCTGGAAGAAGCCCGCAAGCTCTCGCCGTCCACCCAGGTGATGATGGTCACGGGGTTCGCCACCGTGGACACCGCCGTGCAGGCCATGCGCCAGGGCGCGGTCTACTATCTGGCCAAACCCGTGAACCTGGACGAGCTGCGCGCCACCGTGTCCCAGTTGGCGCGCGGCAAGACCGCACCGACAGTCTTTCGAAGCCCCGTGCTGTGCTTCACCGGGCCTCCCGGAACGGGCAAGACCTCAGTGGGGCAGGCCATCGCCGAGGCCCTGGGGCGCAAATTCCACCGCATGTCCCTGGCGGGGCTGCGGGACGAGGCCGAGCTGCGCGGGCACCGGCGCACCTACGTGGGCGCGCTGCCGGGCCGGGTGCTCCAGTCGGTGCACCGTCTGGGCGTGCGAAACCCCGTGTTCATGCTCGACGAGATGGACAAGATCGGCAAGGACTTCCGGGGCGACCCGGCAGCCGTATTCCTGGAGATGCTGGACCCGGAGCAGAACAGCCAGTTCGTGGACAACTACCTGGAGGTCCCCTTCGACCTCTCCCAGGTGCTGTTCATCGCCACGGTCAACGACGTGCGCGAGCTGTCCGGTCCGCTGCTGGACCGCCTGGAGGTCGTTCCCTTCCAGGGCTACACCGCCGCCGAGAAAGTGCAGATAGCGCTCAGGCATCTGCTGCCTCGCCAGCTGCGCGAGCACGGCCTGACCCACCCCTACCCGGATTTCATTCCGGCCGCGGTGAACGCCGTGGTGAACGGCTACACCCGCGAGGCCGGGGTGCGAAACTTGGACCGCGAGCTTGGCCGGGCCTGCCGCAAGCTCGCCAAACTTCGCCTGGAGGGCGAGCAGCCGCCGTCACCAATTACCGTTGACGAGGCGCTGGTTCCGGCGCTTCTTGGCCCGCGCCGCTACGTGCGGGAGGCAGCCGGGGGCGAGCCGCGCGTGGGCGTGGCCACGGGCTTGGTCTATGCCGACCACGGCGGGGAGATCATCTTCGTGGAGGCCATCCGCATGAAGGGGGTCGGCAACATCACCATGACCGGGTCACTGGGGGAGGTGCTGCGCGAGTCGGCCCAGACCGCGCTCAGCTTGGTGCGTTCGCGCGCGGCCGAGCTTGGCATCGACCCGGACGCGTTCATGCTGGAGGACCTGCACGTGCATATCCCGGCCGGGTCCATCCCCAAGGAGGGGAGCTCCGCCGGGCTGACCCTGGCTATGGCTTTGGCCTCGTTGTATACGGGCAAGGCGCTGCGGCGCGACGTGGCCATGACCGGGGAGATCACCCTGACCGGGCAGTTGCTGCCGGTTGGCGGCATTCGGGAAAAGATACTGGCCGCCGCGCGTGCCGGAGCGAGGCGGGTGGTCCTGCCGGACGGCAACAGACCGGAGGTGCAGGCCATGTCGGGCGATGAGCTTGCCGGGGTCGAAGTGGTGTTCGTGAAGACGATGTTCGAGGCGCTGGGACTGGTGGTGGCGTGATTGTTGGTGCCCGTCTTACATGATTATTCGGTTGCTTGAGGTCAAATTTGCAAAAGCTGTCTAATTTTCTGGAGTGGGCATGAATAATGATATGGTTCAATTTATAGAAATCATTGCAGAGAATGTGGTGCTGTTTGTTAAGCCAATTTTGACGCCAATGGCGTCTGCATTTTTTGGGGCGTGGTTTGCATCGAAGATCGCTGAGAAACGAGATCGTAGGAAGCGTGAAGATGAGCAAGTATGTTCAATTAATGTTGTTGTGTCGTCTATTGCAATGAATTACAATAAGGCATTGTCAATTAAAAGGCAAATGCTTGATGAATTTAGAGAGTACAACTGGAGACACATACGCATTAGGCCAACCATAGAAGTTGAGGCGGACAAGTTCCATATCGATTACAAGTCGATATCATTTTTACTTGAAAATGATTGTAGAATGCTGCTTCACAGGATTTCTGTTGCTGAAGAGACTTTTAGTTGTCTTGTCGTATTGCTTAATAAGCGCTCACAAATGCATTGTGAAAATATTCAGGTGAAATTCGAAAAGAACAATATTCCCACCAGTAGTGAACTTACAGAGGGCAGGGTCGTTGAAATTATTGGCGTGATGACAAACGAAAACATGAAGTCAATAACTAATGAGATGTATGATTATTGTGATGCGGCGATTGAAATATCTTATGATGTGGCAAGTGAATTGAGTGATGCAGCCATCAAGATGTTTCCTGGGAGGACAATATTGAAATTTGAACGATAGAAGCTCTCGCAGGTGGTAAGACGGTTGTAACAAGCCGCACTCTCGCCTCCCCTCACTCCCCTAACCCATACCTCTTCAACTTCCGCCACAGCGACACCCGATCAATCCCCAGAATTTCTGCGGCCTTGGTCTTGTTGCCGCCCTCGTGGGCCAGCACGGCTTCGATGTGTCTGTGCTGTCCAGCTCATCAAAGTCCCAGAGGGAGGGCGTCGCCTCCCTCCGATCGGGCGGCATTATGTGAACATGTTGATAGAGCAGGTCCCTGCAAGCTTTAAATACTGCTCCGCGTTCATTACCTCTACGCCTTGGATCAACTCGTCCTCCGGTATCTTCATCATATCCAGCGTCATCTTGCAGGCATACGTTTTTACGCCTTCAAGTTGAGCCATCTCAAATATCTCTTCGATGCTCGGGATGTTCGCATCCTCGATCTGTTTCTCCATCATGCTGGTGGCGATGTTCGACATCCCTGGAATGGCTCCCAGGAAACCTGGCGGGTGAAATTTGAGTTTGGACATGTACCCCTTGCGGACTACGTTTATGCCCATAAAGGTGTAGAAAAGAGAAACATCATGGCCGAGCCGTCGAGCGTTAAGCGCCAACACGAGGGACGGGTATGCTCCGTCTAAAGTGCCTTTTGAACATATGAATGTGTAGCGCTGTTTGTCTTCAATCATTTTTTCCATGTGCCCCTCTCTTCTCTGCAAGGCCGGGTTGGAGGTTATATCCCATCCTCCTATGCCGCTTGCCGGGAATGAAGTCAAACAACAGCTCCCCTTCACTCCCCCAACCCATACCGCTTCAGCTTGCGCCACAGCGACACCCTATCAATCCCCAGAATCTCGGCGGCCTTGGTCTTGTTGCCGCCCTCGTGCGCCAGCACGGCCTTGACGTGCCTGCGCTCAAGCTCTTCAAGGGTTACGAGCTCCGGTCCTTCGTGCTTCACCAGGGCCGGGGCGTCGCCGCGAAGGTCCAGGGGCAGGTCGCCCGGCACGATAAGCTCCCCCTTAGCCATGATCACGGCCCGCTGTACGATGTTCTCAAGCTCCCGGATGTTGCCGGGATAATCGTAGGCCATCAGGTGCCGCACCGCCTCCGAGGACACGCCGGACACGGTCTTGCCCATGGCGGGCGCGTACTTGGCGATGAAGTATCCGGCCAGCAGCGGGATGTCCTGCCTGCGCTCACTGAGCGGCGGCACGCGCAGGGTGATCACGTTCAGGCGGTAGTACAGGTCGGCCCGGAAAAGCCCCAGATCGACCTCTGCCTTCAGGTCCTTGTTGGTGGCGGCCAGGATGCGCGCCGACACCGGAATCTCTTGCGTGCCGCCCACCCGGAAGAACAGCCGCTCCTGCAACACGCGCAAAAGGCGAACCTGCATGGACAAGGACATCTCTCCGATCTCGTCCAGGAAGAGCGTGCCCTCACCGGCCACTTCCAAAAGCCCTTTCTTCTGGGTGGAAGCGCCCGAGAACGCGCCCTTCTCGTGGCCAAACAGCTCGTTGGCCAGCAGGTCCTCGTTGAAGGCCCCACAGTTGATGGCCAGGAAACGGTTTTCCTTTCGCAGGCTGGATTGGTGGATGGCCCGCGCTACCAGTTCCTTGCCGGTGCCGGTCTCGCCCAGGATGAGCACGGTGGAATCGGTGGGCGCGATGTGGTGGATGTTGTCGCGCAGCGCCTGGATGGCTGGGCTCTCGCCGATGATGAGCGGCCCACAGGCCAGCCCGGCAACCTGTCGCGACAGCCGGGCCACCTCCTGACGCAGGCGGCGTTTGTCCATGGCCTCGGCCACGGTGGCGCGCACCTCGGCCAGGCCGTAGGGCTTGGTGAGGTAGTGACAGGCCCCCAGGCGCATGGCCTCCACGGCGGTGGACACCGTGGCGTGCCCTGTCATGACCACCACCTCGGTGTCCGGCCAGAGGCGCTTGGCTTCCGCCAGCACCCCGAGCCCGTCCAGACCGGTCATTCGCAGGTCGGTGAGAACCAGATCGAACTCGCGCGAGCCCAGGAACTCAATGGCCTCCTCGCCGCTGGAGGCGGTGGCCGTGGCGTAGCCCTCGCGCCCCAGGATGTGCCCGAGGTTGTCCACGGCGATGGGTTCGTCGTCCACGATGAGGACGGTGCCGCCTCTCATGCGATGTTCCCCGCGTGGGACAGGGGCAGGCGGATCACGAAGCGCGCGCCTTTGCCGTCGGTCTTTTCAGCTGAGATGGAGCCGTTGTGCTTTTCGATGATGCCGAACACGATGGACAGCCCGAGCCCGGTCCCCTTGCCCACCTCCTTGGTGGTGTAGAAGGGGTCGAACACCTTGCCCAGGGCGTCCTCGGGGATACCCGTACCCGTGTCTTCCACGACGATCACGGCTGTGCCGGAATCAACGTCGGTCTCGGCGGACACGGTGATCGCGCCGGGGATTTCATCAATGGCTTGGGCCGCGTTCAGGAGCAGGTTGATGAACACCTCCTGCATGCGGGCCGCGTCCAGCTCCAGCACCAGCCCGGCAGTGATGGAGTGAGTCAGGGTTATCCCGGCGGGAATCTGGCTGGACACTAGTCGGAAGGCCTTGGCTACCACGTCCTCCAGAGAGACGGGCTTCAGACTGAAGTCCTTGGCGCGTGAAAACTCCAGAAGCCCCTTCACGATGTCGCGGGCGCGCAGCACTTCCTGCTGGATGTTGCCAAGCATGCGGTCGGAAAAGGCTGGGTCGCACTCTTTGTGCTCTTCAATGAGAATTTGGCAGGAGGTGGAGATGTTGTTCAGGGGGTTGTTCAACTGGTGGGCGATGCCCGATGTGAGAACGCCAAGCGAGGAGAGCTTCTTCTCCTGGATAAGCTGGTCCTGGCGGCGCTCCAGCTCACGAGTCATGCGGTTGAAGGCTTCCAGCACGCGACGGGTCTCGTCGTTGGCGCGTGGCACTTCCAGTGTTTTGAAGTTGCCCTGGCCGATCTCGGAGGTTGCCTTGGTGATGGTGCCAAGCGCCCGAAGGATCTTTCGCGCCAGCAGCAGGGCCAGCACGATACCTGAGCAAGCGATGAACACGCCTGAGATGAGCAGCTGCCGCTTGAGGTTGGCCACCAGAAGGAGCGTGCGTTCGCGCTCGGTGTTCTTGAGGTCCAGGGACAGGTCCACCATGTCCTTGCCTGCCTGACGCAGGTCCTCGCGGTCCTGGGCGGCAGCCGAGTCCGACACGGTCAGGCGCAGGCTGCGGCTTTTGGCTTGGTACGTATCCAGCACCGGGGTGAGCCTGGCGATGGTCCTGCGGGCGTGGGTGTCGCGCGCGGCGAGCGCCATGGCGGACAGGGTGGCGCGAGCCTGGTTGATGTAGCGCTGCGATTCGTCAAAGTCCTCGGCGTGGCCGTAAAGAAGGTAGTTCTTCTCATAGCGGCGCACTTCCAGGATGGTGTTGGAGAGATCGTCCGCCGCCTCCATGAGGGTGAGGGTGCCTTCCAGCCGGATAAGATAGTTGAAGGAGACTACGCCCACCACGGTGAAGATGAGCACCGGAATGATCACTCCCGCCACAACCTTCTGACGGATGGTCAGGTGCGGCAGGCGCGAGAGAAGTGAGGCAGCTTGCTTCATGGGGTGTCTTGTGGCCTAAAGATGTCGGAACACGTTACATGGCAACGAACCTCAGGATAGACCCCGGAAAGTGATTTGTCATCATTCAAGAGGTCAAGTCTGAAGCTATGATACCCCCATGAAACAAAGGAAATCCAAGTTCATGGGGTCCTCTGATACGAAATACTGGGTAGGCTGGCCAATGCTTTCAAAGGGAGGGAGGATGCGACTGAAGTTCTCCGGTGCCGGGGCCAAGGGAGGCGTCCGGTCCCACTGCTCCAGGCGGTTGCGACCTGCGTGGAAACCATCGCTGTGTCCACAGGAGCATCCACGGGGTGTCCACTAGGTGACCACAAGAGTCCACTCTGTCCACAAGCCCGAAATTGGCGAGGCAGGTCAGTGTGTCCGCAAGGTTGTCCGCAGGCTGTCCGCATGGTGTCCGTCGCTGTCCGCCTTGTCCGATTGTTAATGACACTAACATTGTCTTGCCAGGATCAATGCCAAGCTCTTTCAGCTTCTCAGCCTAGCGCTTGATGACGCTGCGGACGATGACCTCGATGTCCCTCTGGGGGAGAGGCTCCTGGCAGTGGAGGACGTTGTGGCCCATGGTGAGCTTGATGACGGTGTCGATGTCATTTCCCTCGCTGGCCCACTTCCCCGCCCACCGAGTAAGCTCGTCGTTGCGCTCTTCACTCTCGATGGCCCTTTCGTCCAGAGGACCACGCTGGGTGATGCCTAAATTCTGGGAACAGATCGACTTGAAACGCGTTCTGATTCGCCTTGGCATACTTGTGGGTGGTCAGACTTCCAGGATGATTTTTTTGAGGCTAAAACCCCGATTCAATGGTGTTTGCCGATTGCGGTGGCGGGAGGGTTGAGGCCAGGGATGCTGCTGGCGATCTGCGCGGCCACTCGCTCCCAATCCTTGAAGAGGGTGACGACATGGGAAAAGTGAGGCTGGGGTTCCACGAAGATCAAGGCCGGGGGCGGGGTTTAGGCGTGACATATAAAAGGGGGGCCAGGGGTGGAGGGGGGGGAGACACGCGAGGTTCCATCCGCCGGGTGAAGGTTCACGGACAACGTCCGAACACGGAGACGGCCAGCAGTAAGAAAAAGCCGGACCCCTCCACGGAATCCGGCTCTTCATTTTCAGTTGGCCCTCTGCGCTCGTCCTTGGGCGGTTCCCTCTCCGACCTGCGTGGCCCCTGTCTCGCTACTGGCGCATGCTCCCTCTCCCCTGGCCTCCTTTTCCCGCTGGTACTTCTCCAAAGTCCAGTAGGCCGTGTACTCGCCGCCAGCCCTGTTGCCCGCCCAGATGAAGTTAACGCCGTAGCGCACCTGGAAGGCCATGATCGACTGGAGAGCGGCATGCGGTGGGAGCTTGCTCCGGTAGCGCCCTTTGGCCACATCCTCCATGCTGGCTTCCACAATGACGGCGAAGAAGTCCAACTCCTTGGCCCTGGCAAGTTCGCGCTCGAAGCGGTCCCGGCCAGTGGTCAAACAGCCGATGAGGTCGTCCAGGCTCTTGCGTTCCAGAGCCACGCGGCCTTCGTACCCGGCCAGGGAGTAGTCCCCGGTCCAGGGTATGACGGATGGCCTCCACGTCGTACTGCTCGAACTGGTAGGGCCGCTGCTCACGGGTGTCGACCAGGATGCGGAGCGGGGCGTAGTTGCTGGAGGCACTACTGCCCATGCTGGCCCCCGTGGTCGGTGTGTGGCAGGGCATGGACATCGTGGGCGAATATATCTTCAATCGTAGGTATATTCATCTCCATCACCAAGACACACCCGGACAACCGGACACCCCTATAGGGGTGTGTCCTGTCCTGTCCGGGTTGGATGTCCCCGGACAGCCCGGACATGTCCGGCTTTTGTCCTGTCTTGTCCGGGTCATCTTACGGGACTCCAGAGGCCGTCCTCTTTTTGAACAAGGCCACGTTCCTCCAATTCAACCTTGGCCCTGGCAAACGCCTTCCTCTTGGAATCTTGCTCGTCACCCTTTACTATGTTCAGCATGTATGCAGCTTCTCGCCAGTCTTTCTCTTTGACTGGACCCCCACGTTCGTTGTGCTCGACTTCCAGGGCATCAAGGACTTTTCGCTGAACATCACTCAACGCTGAAGCCTTCTTGGTTACAGGGGGATGGGTCAGTTGAAGAACGCATGACGTTATTTCCTGGCCCGTCTCTGGGTCGGTCCAGCCTACTCCGATGGTCTTGGGTTCAAAAACCAGATCAGCAGGCTCCGCATGGTCCTTGCATTTAGAACAGGACATGACCACTGCGTCTCCCTTTCTCTTCATGTTGTACTCAAAGTCGAGAGCACCTCTCAATACAGATGATCCACGCACACGACTTTTGTCACTCCACCCAGTGTGATGTACTGTCATCACGCAGCACCCCCACTTGGCCTTCAGCATGTCCATTTTTGCAACGAAGAGTCCCATGTCCCGCTGGGAGTTTTCGTCTCCATCTCCGAAGTTGCGGCTCAAGGTGTCAACGACGATCAGTTTTGGAGGTCCATACTGTGTCGCCATGGCCTCGACGGCACGGAACACCGCTTGTGTACTTTCCTCGCTCAAGAACTGGGCGGGCACGGATGACAGGTAGAAGGGTACGGTCAGTGGGTCTTTGCCATGATCGACACACCACGCCCGCACCCGCTTCGTTAGACCTTCGGCACCTTCGCCAACGATGTAAAAGACGTGGCCAGGGTTGGGGATGTCATGACCGTGCCAGGGAGTCCCTGTCGCGACGCATAGCCCCTGATCGATGGCTGCGAAGGTCTTGAAGCTGCCTGGGTCACCGAACACGCAGACGAGGCTTCCGTCTTCCAGGTAGTTTCGGATAAGCCATCGCGGCAGAGCAGGCTGGGCCATGTACTCGCTCGGATGCAGGAAGCGAAAGCTGCCAGTCGAGACAGTTGGCGGCTGAAATACAGAGGGAAAGGCCGGGGACGCGGTCATCACATCCCCAGCCTCCATGGCCGCTTCGTGATTCGTTGCAACAGCTTCCATTACATCTCCTCCGCTTTCTTGTTCTTGAACCGGACAGCGCCTTGGGAGGAGGTGTCGAGGTGGATCAGGGCCAGGAAGAGACTGTCCCGGATCAGTTGGGGGAAGGGTACACCGATCTTGTTGGCTGCGTTCTTCAGGGCGCTCACCGTGCTCGGCTGCATCTTAACGCTCACCGTGATCATTCTGATTCCTTACGAGGTTGGGCGGTAAACCGATTGGGCAAAAAATATATGTCATCGGCTTGGTTCATCATCAAACTGGCCGCACAGTACATCATGGAGATGGCAAACATCTACGCCGCCTCCCCGTCTACAATGTCCATGATCACTGCATCGATCTGCGAACAAGGCCACACAGAAGTCCTAGAACCCAGCTTCTTGGGAGCCGGGAGCCTCCCTTCTGTAATGTACTTGTAGAGCGTGGATTTGCTGATGCCCAGCCGGGCGCAGACTTCCCTGGCCCGGAGGAAACGATCCCCCTGGACGGGAGTGGTAAAAGTCAAAAGGCTCATCTAGTTGCCGCACTCCTTCATGAACTTCTCCAGGACATCCTTCATGTGGGCCGGGAGCGGGTTGTAGCCGTTGATCCAGGAGTTGAGGGTGCTGACGGGCGTGGAAAGCGCCTTGCTCACCTGGAGCATGGTGACCTTGTTGCGCTTCCTCCAGGTCTTGAAGTCCTGGCAGAACTGATCTTCGTACATAATTTCTATCTCTTCCGGTTGATGGTTTTGCCCTTCGGGCGTCGATGGAGTGATGATATCGGTGGTGGTGGCGCAGTACACCCCTGCGATGTCACATCCAATCATGCCCCCCCCGAAGGCACTTCGCGCTCACCAAGGGGGGCACTCCGTGTTGAAGTCCGTGCAAACGCATATGCAGTCATTTCGCCTGAATGCCAATGGCGAAGTCATTCAGTCATCCCGGCGTAACAGGGGGCTTGCCGAAAAAGAAAAAGGCCCCAGACCGAAGTCCAGGGCCAAGGGGAAGGCGGGGTGGGCGGGAGCGGATCAGGCGGCTCTGCGACTGGCTCCCAACGCCAGAACCGGGTTGGCCTGGGGTGTCGAGTCGGCCATCCCCTCCCAGAGCCTGTCCAGGTTGTCGGTGATCTCCCGCAACATGAGGGCCACGCCCTGGCGTTCACTCCAGTCCAGGGTCATGTCGGACTCGTCGCTGGCCCCTCTTGGAGCGAAGAACCGGGCCAAGACGTTCAGCTTCGAGTAGGCCGCGTCGAACTCCCGCTCGACGGCTTTGCGGTTTTCGAGGTCCAGGGGTAGGGTCTGGTCAGCCATGATGTACCTCCGTGCGTTGTGGTGAGGCCGGGTGAGGGGAGGTCGCGTTTCCCCTTCCTGGCCGATTATGCTTGCCGTCCGAGGTGGACGGGTTCAGCCGTGGGCTTCCTGGGAAATCGGGGTATCCTTCGCGTCTGCCTTCAAGCTGTCGAGGTAGTCGGCCCAAACTTGCATCATGCGGCGACGTTCCGGCAGATGTTCCGCGTGGTTGTAGGTGGCCCTGATCTTGTCCTTGTCCGTGTGTGCAAGCTGGCGATCTACTGCTGCTTCGCGAAAGCCCTTCTCGTTAAGCAGTGTGCTCGCCATATGGCGGAGTCCATGAATGCAGATGTTATCGACCTCACCTTTATACCCCAGCTTTCCGAGAGCCTTGTTGAGCGTGTTCTCTGACATGCTCTTCGATTTGTCCTTGATGCCAGGGAACAAGAACCTAGTTGAACCAGTGAGGGGTAGAAGTTCATTCAGGATGGCAACAGCTTGTGTGGAAAGTGGAATCAGGTGGGGTATCCTGGTGAGCTTACGCCTTCTGTCGCCCTTCATCTTCTCGGCAGGGATGCGCCAGAGAGGGCCTTCGGGGTTATCCAGTTCGAATTCAGACCATTCGGCAGCCCTGATGTTGAAAGGGCGAGCGAACACCAGGGGAGCCAGCTTGAGCGCGCAAACCGTTTCGAACTGGCCCTCGTAACCGTCAATGGCTCTCAGGAGTGGGCCAACCTTCTTGGGGTCCAGGATCGTGGGGAAGTGTTTTTTGACTCTGGGAGGGAATAGGCGCTTCCTTGGGGGGACGGGGTTTGCATCTGCCAAGTTGTTATCGACGGCATAGTCATAGACCTGACTGCAAATTCCGCGAACTCTGCTAGCGACTTCTTTTGATCCACGATCATAGATGCGTCTCAGGTTGGTGCGCCATTCCTCGGCCTGGATTGACTTTATGGGTTTGCTGCCAAGCCATGGAAAAATGTTCTTCTCAAGGCGAGAAATGACAGTCTCAGCATGGCCCTCGCTCCATTCCATGGCTGTCGATGTTTCCACGTAATACTGACGGGCAACACGCTCGAAGGTCATTTGATCTTCAGCCACTTTCCCCTTGAGCGCCTTCCGGGCCGAGCTAGGGTCAATGCCTTGGGCAACGAGGAGGCGGGCTTCGTCGCGACGTTGGCGGGCCATCTTCAGGGATACGTCCGGGTAGACCCCCAACGACAGGAGGCCTTCCTTGCTGTTGATCCAGTACCGAAGTCGCCACCACTTAGAACCATTCGGGTTCACCAGGAGGAAGAGGCCGCGCTCGTCTTTGAGCTTGAAGGGCTTCTCTCCAGGTTTTGCGTTCTTCACGGCGACATCTGTCAGGGGCATTGGGATAACCTCTCGATCAAGGACTGGCCTCGTGAGTGATGTTATCCGGTGGATGAAGCCGGATAAGTACGAGGTATCCGGGAAGTTATCCGGGCAGATGGTAGCTGTCAACGGCTCCTGGCGGACCGTCTCGGACTAACGATTCAAGGATTTGTCAATGATTTCTGGGTGCTTAGGACTTGAGGGGACTGTGTAAGAATGGTGTATGGCGGAGAGGGTGGGATTCGAACCCACGTGCAGGCTATTAACCCACAACTCGATTTCGAGTCGAGCCCGTTACGGCCACTTCGGTACCTCTCCGCACCGTTGGGGAAGCGGAATCTAGAGAAAACCGGGGCTGTTGGCAAGCCTTTTTGACGCATCAAGACCGGGTGGTTTCTGTCTGGCTGGTACAGCCGAATCCAACCGGCAAACGCTCTTGTTCATGGCGTCCGCGATGCGTGAAGCTGCCGTTCATCCAACTTGTCCGGTGCTCCAGTTCCCATTTTAGGGGCTGTTACGTGCAGTCAGCTAAGCCATGCCCTTTTTGTCTTTTCTTCTGCCCGCAAAGAACCGCGTCAGGGTGGCCCCGCACTCTCCGGCCAGGATGCCGGACAGCACCGGGAAGCGGTGGTTGAGAAACGGCAGGGCCAGCCCGTCCATCTGCGAAAACACTGCCCCGGCCTTGGGGTCCGGCGCTCCGATGACCAGGCCCCCGATGCGCGCGTGCACCATGGCTCCCAGGCACATCAGGCACGGCTCCAGCGTGACGGCCAGAATGGCCCCGTTCAGGCGGTAGTTGCCGATGGTTTGACTCGCCTGGCGAAGCGCAAGGATTTCGGCGTGGGCCGTGGGGTCGCTTGCGCCGATGGGGCCGTTGCAGGCCTCGGCCAGTACGCGCCCGGTGGCGGCTTCGATGACCACCGCGCCCACAGGAGCCTCACCGCGCCGTCCCGCCAGCCAGGCCTGCTTCAGGGCTCGCGTCATGACCAGACGCCAGGAGCTCCAGCCCGGAGGCGGCTGGTTGAGAATCGGCGGCAGGGGAGGGGGGGGGGCGTTCATCGGAGATTGCTTGGGCTGAATTTTAGTCGAAGGATCGTTGGAGTAGTGGTGGCCGGTTGGTGATGCGACAGGAAAGCCTCCGGCGGCCAAAGGGCTCCGCCCTTGTGGAATCCCTTATTAGGGGCTTGAGCTTCAACACGTCGTTCTGAACGGTCCTGGGCGCTGATGAAGAAGGGCGAGGGAGCTTGGGCACCCTCGCCCTGGCGTTCAATTCGCGAAACTAAACCACAAAACCATATATTTTGTTATTGAAAAACATGTTCATGTTTTTCAATAACACGACGCTAGCCGTTCGCCTTCAGGTACTGTATCCCGTTCTCCAGGATGGAGATGCCGAGCCTGGGCGTTTCGCCCCGTGTCCAGCCTGGATGGTTGGTGGGGTGGTTGAACGCCTCGGGGTGGGGCATGAGCCCCAGGATGCGCCCTGTGGGGTCGGTAAGTCCGGCGATGGCCATGGGCGACCCGTTGGGGTTGGCCGGGTATTCCATGCTGGGCTGTCCGGTGGCCGGGTCGGCGTATTGCAGCGCGATCAGGTTTTCCGTGACGATGCGCGACAGGGTGGCGTTGTCCTGGGGGATGATCATGCCCTCGCCGTGGCGGACGGGCAGGTCCAGGCGGTCGAGCCCCTTGGTGAACACGCAAGGGCTGGCCTGGTTCACACGCACAGTTACCCAGCGGTCTTCGAAGCGGCCCGAATCGTTGTTGGAGAGCGTGACCTGGCGCTCAAAATAGTTGTTGTCCAAGGCGGGCAGCAGGCCTAGCTTCACCAGGAGCTGGAAACCGTTGCAGATGCCAAGGATCAGGCCGCCGTCCTCGAAGTAGGTTTTCAGCTGCGTGAGCAGTGATTCTCCCTGGGCGCTCTTGGCGTATTTCCAGCGGATTGCTCCCGCCTGGCCTGCGCCGAGATCGTCGCCGTCGAGAAATCCGCCGGGAAAAATCAAAAAGTTGTAGCCGGGAAGACGAACTCTTCCGGCCGTGATGTCGGAAAAGTAGACGATATCGGTCTGGTCTGAACCGGCCAAATTGGCCGCGTGGGCGGACTCCGCCTCGCAATTGGTGCCGTAGCCGGTGATGACCAGAGTCTTGACTTGGGCCATGAACAACGCTCCAGGGGTTTCTTGAAAAAAGTGGGCCAGTCGCTTAGACGTATCCGCAGACATTACGTGCCCCCGCGCCAAGCGTCAACCGGGCGGGGGTTTTCCTTCTATTTTCACAGCCCCCAGGAGGCAGGGCTCTTTTATGAAAACCAAATTTATATTCGTCACCGGAGGCGTGTTGTCCTCCCTGGGCAAGGGACTGGCCGCCGCCTCCATCGGCGCGCTGCTGCAAGCGCGCGGTCTGCGCTGCACCATCATGAAGCTGGACCCCTACATCAACGTGGACCCTGGCACCATGAACCCCTTCCAGCACGGCGAAGTATACGTCACCAACGACGGGGCCGAGACCGACCTGGATCTGGGCCACTACGAGCGCTACCTGGGCGTGGCCATGTCCCAGAACAACAACGTCACCTCCGGGCGCATCTACAACAACGTCATCCA
>WSYE01000018.1 GCA_009773665.1 Desulfovibrionaceae bacterium
GTCACGGTTCAGGGTGGCAAGCTCACGGTACAGTTCCGCCGCCTCCCGGGCCGCCGAAAGGGCAGCATCGCGCTGGCCTACTTCGCTCAGCCTGTTGCCCAGGTTGTTCAGACTGCTAGCCAAGTCCGGCAGGTAGGCGTCACGGTTCAGGCTGGCAAGTTCACGCCGGATTTCCACCGCCTCCCGGGCCGCCGAAAGGGCAGCATCGCGCTGGCCTACTTCGCTCAACATGTTGCCCAGGTTGTTCAGACTGCCAGCCAAGTCCGGCAGGTAGGCGTCACGGTTCAGGGTGGCAAGCTCACGGTACAGTTCCGCCGCCTCCCGGGCCGCCGAAAGGGCAGCATCGCGCTGGCCTACTTCGCTCAGCATGTTGCCCAGGTTGTTCAGACTGCCAGCCAAGTCCGGCAGGTAGGCGTCACGGTTCAGGGTGGCAAGCTCGCGGTACAGTTCCGCCGCCTCCTGGGCCGCCGACAGGGCACCCTCGCGCTGGCCTACTGTGCTCAGCATGTTGCCCAGGTTGTTCAGGCTCTTGGCTAGGTCCGGCAGATAAACGGTACGGTCCAGTTTGACACGTTCACGGAAGAGTTCCGCCGCCTTCCGGGCCACCGCCAAGGCCTCCTCGTGCGTTCCAACACTGCTCATCATGTCGCCTGTTTCTTCGGACTACTGGCCTGTACCGCCAAGTAGACGTTCCGGTTGATATTGGTAAGATCCTTATGGAGTTCTGCCTCTTCCTTAAGGGGCTCGACCGATTGTATGAGATGATCCGTTGAAGCCAAGTAAATGGGTAAACTCTTCCAAACCATGCCCAAATGAGCGTTGGCCACTTCACCCCTTAATTGTTCGCCTGCTGTTTTCGGTAGACCCACCTGCATGAAATCCTGCTTCGCTTTAAAATTTACATGAAGCTGACTCACTGCTGTTGTTTCTGAGATCGAGATTCCAAGCTCGCCCATATTGAGACCCGACTCTGCTGCCACGCTCTTCAGCCAGTTGACACATCGCACATCCACGCTTTCAAAATCCTGGACCATGCGGACAAGGCATTGCTGCACCTCCCGAGGACATAAGGCATATGCCCGTAGCAGGGCCTCTTTCGCTTGTTTAGCTTTCCCCTCTCCCAGCGCCTTCAATATCACCGCCTCGCCGATCAGGTCCGGCTGGATAGGGCATACGCCATCATCCAGGCCGGGCAGAGCCTGCGTCAACAAGTCCCGAAGGTCTGCTGGGCTGCCGCAACTTTCCCTGCCCAGAGCGAAGCATTCTTCCCGTATGACTTTCAGTTGGTCATCCGCACCCAATCCTCCGCAAAGAGTGGCAAAAGCAGTCAGATGTTTCAGTACTGCATTGCGGTCCCGATCTCGGCCAGCCAGCCTCGCAACTCGCTTCAGTTCCTCGTCCGCAATGTAATAGACCAACTCGCTCCATTCGAGATTCAACGCCTTGGACAATCCACGCTCGTGCACGAACATGGCCGCCATCATAAGGTACAGAGGATCGCCCGCCCAGGACATGTCGTTCAGCCAGTGTTCGTATGAGGGATCACAGCCAGGCTCGGGCAGAACCACATCCCCCCCTAAATTTTCAAGAGTACGGGCCATCACCTGCCGACGCATTTCGACCGATTGCAAGGGCAGCAGTTCCAGCACGGGAGGGGAATGAAATAAAGACAGTACACGCCCCGATCCATGCCCGTTAGGTATGATACCTTTCAGCCACCCACCACTCAAAGTGGCCTCACGCTCAAGCAGCATTACCCGAAGCTTTCTTACGGGATCGGTCTTTCCTCGTTGTCTTTCCAATGATTGGTTGTCCGCCAACTGTTGCAGGAACGTGCTCAGTTTGTCGAAAGCCATGGCGTAGTCGAAGACAATCAAGGTGTCTTTGTCCCAGCCGCGCCCGGCGAAATTCATATGCGCCATCATCCGCTCTGCCTCTGCTCGGCGGATGAAGCCAGCTGACCATCCCATTTTCTCACTGTCGCGGCAGGTCTTCAATGCCAGCCGGGTCTTTCCCGCGCCGCCCCTCCCCTTCACCGCGAGCACATAAACTAATTTGTCCGAATCCAACCAGGATGTAACGGTAGACTGGATATTCTCCTGGCCCACGTACTCGATGAACTCGCTGGTCGGGTCCAACTGGTGCTGATGCGCTAGGTTTTTATGGAAATCGACTTCGCTGGGCAGGATCAGTTGAAGATCGAAGGAAGCGCCGATCGAAAGAGTGTTGCCGCTGCCGACCACCTGAACGGTTATGTTCCCAGTCCCGGTGACCGTGGTAGTTTGGGAAGATTCCGTCAGGGGCATCCATCCTTCTCCAATGCTTGGGGGTTCGCGACAAAGGAAGGATGTCAGGCTGTAGACGATGAGTCAACAAGCGGTCAAATATCGCCCCACCCCATGGTTACCCTAACCCCGCACGCACTTACGAGTTATGCCCACAAAGTGCTTGGTATTGGTAACGGGGCCACTCTGCCGGGCCGAATCTGGCCAGCATCTTGTTAATTCGTGCGGCCTACTCCCCCCGCCCCTCGCCGCTCTGCACGGCCCACAGCCCCGAGTAGACGCCCTTCTGGGCCAGCAGGTCGTCGTGACGGCCACGCTCCACGATGACGCCCGCCACCACCACGATGATCTCGTCGGCGAGGCGCACCGTGGACAGCCTGTGCGCCACGGCCAGGGTCATGCGGTCGCTCCGGAAGGCGTGCAGGTTCTGCTGGATGATCTCCTCGGTGCGGGTGTCCACGGCTGATGTCGCCTCGTCCAGCACCAGGATATCCGGGCGGCGCAGCACCGCGCGCGCAAGCGAGATGCGCTGGCGCTGCCCGCCGGAGAGCTTCACACCACCTTCGCCGATGGGGGTGTCGAAGCCCTGGGGCAACTCTCGTATGAATTCCAGCGCGCCTGCTATGCGCGCGGCCTCTTCCAATTGCTCCGGCGTGGTGTCCGGCGCACCCAGGCTGATGTTCTCTGCCGCGCTTCCCGCGAACAGGAAGGCGTCCTGGGACACGTAGCCCATGCGTTTTCGCAGGCTCATGAGGGTGAAGTCCACGAGGTCGCGTCCATTGAGCGTTATGCGGCCGGACTGCGGGTCCAGGTGGCGCAACAGAAGCTTCACCAGCGTGGATTTACCGGCCCCCGTGGGACCGACCACGCCGATCACCTTGCCGCGTTCCATGGTCAGATTCAGGCCGTTCAGCACCGGCTCGCGTTCCGGGTATGCGAAGCGCACGTCCTCGAAGCGCAGCGTTTGAGGCGTCTCGTCCAAAGCAACCGCACCGGGCTTGTCCGCGATGGCCGGTTCCAGCGAGAGCACGCCCCAGATGCGCTGGGCGGACGCTTCCGAGCGCTGTATCTGGTTGATGAGCATCCCGAACACGAAAAGCGGCAGGATCATGCGCGTGGCCAGCAGGATGAACGTGGCGTAGTCGCCAAGCGTCGGCCCGTTGCCCGAGAGCGTCAGCCAGCCGCCGCCTGAAATCAGCAGCGCGAATGCCGCCCCGGCCACCGTGTACAGCACCGGCACGAAGCGCGCGCGGGCCATGGCCGCGCCGATGGCCTCGTCGCGGTAGCGGGCGGACTGCACGTCCACGCGCCGGGCCTGGTCCTCCTCGGCAGTGAAGGCCTGGATGACGCCCATGCCGCGCAGGTTGTTGCCGATGATGGCCGCCACCTGTCCAACGGCGGCGCGCGCCTCGCGGTAGCGGGGGCGGATGCGCGTGGAAAAGGTCCGCACTGCGGCAAAGGCGAAGGGCATGGGCGCGAGCAGCAGCAGAGCGAGGCGCCAGTCGATCCAAAACAGCACCGCGAAGGTGCCCAGGAAGGTGATGATCAGCCGGATGGAGGACGTGGTGGCGTCGGCCAGGAAGTTCTCCAGGTTGTCCACGTCCGAGGAGACCACGTTCAAGAGGTCGCCGCTTTGTCGCTCCTCGAAGAAGTGCATATCCTGGCGCTGGAGATGCCGGTACAGGGCGTTCCGCAGGTCATGGCGCACCTTCTGGGCCATGGAGTCCAGGGAGTAGTCGCTCACGGACTGGAACACCGCCAAGAACACGAAGGACGCAAGCACCCCCCCGCCGTAGAGCAGCAACGTGTCCAGGCCGGGAATCAGGCCGGATTTTGATGCGTTGATGGCGTCCACGGCCTTGCCCACCAGGATCATGGGGATCAGGTCGCAGGCGCGGGCGGCGGCGTTGGTGCCGACTCCCAGCAGGAAGCGGTTGCGGTACGGGGCCACGAACGGCAGAAGTTTGGACAGTGCCCAGCTTGAAGCGATGCGCATTGTTTTGCTATAGACCAAGGAGCAGCGGAGGAAAACACCAATGAGCAAAGAGAACGCAATCATCCGGGCCATCGTGGAGAGTCGCGTGGCCGGGACCGACCGCGCCCTGGCGCGCTACATGTGCCTGACCTGCGGCTACACCTACGACCCCAAGCGCGGGGACGCCAAGGGCGGCATAGCACCCGGCACCTCCGGCGACGACCTGCCGCACGACTGGCTCTGCCCCACCTGCGGCAAGGACCAGACCTATTTCGCCCGCCGGGACGATTAGTCATCTTCAGAAGAAATGTCCGCCAGGAGCATGCCGGACGTAATGGTCTTCCGGCATGCTCCTCCATCAGGCCGGAGGTTTCCCTGCGGAGGCTTCGCCCCGCAACTTCATGTCTGTCTTGATTATGTGGTCCAGAAGCCAGGACTTGATAAATGTGATGATTTCCTGAGCCGGTATTCCCCCAGCCTCATATAAATCACGCTGAAAGTCTTTCACTTGTTTCTTGAGTTTCAGATGTTCGGCATGGTGATCGTCATATCCTTTGTACCGAACTTTCTTCATGTACGCTTCTTCATTGTCAAAATGAGTCAGCGCATATTCGTGCAAGAACGAAAACGCGTCGACAAGCTGACTCTTCTCTCCTCCGTCCCTGGCAATTTTTACAATGGCATTGGCAATTTTAACCAGCCGCTTATGTTCTTCGTCGATCGTATCTACCCCGATCTCCAAGCATGGATTCCAGAGTATCTCTTTCATGGCCCCTCCCCTCATCCCTGCGCTCAATCGGGTCCAACTCAAATGAAATCATCTATGACGCTACGTCCCGGACGCGGCCAGCGGAAGCAGCAAGCGAAAGCGCGCCGGGTGGCCGGACTCCACGGTGAACCCGCCGCGCAGCTGTTTGGCCAGCATCACCACGATCTGAAGCCCCAGAGTCCCCGCCTGGACCAGATCGAAGCCCTCAGGCAGCCCAACGCCGTCGTCCTCCACGATGATGGACATCCCCGAGTCCTCCCGGACCATCTCCACGCGCAGCTCTCCCCGGCCCCTGTCCTTGAAACCGTGCTTGAGGGCGTTGGTGACCAGCTCGTTCATGATGAGCCCGAAAGGCACGGCCTGATCCAGGCTCAGGTGCATGGGGCACAGTGAAAGGCGCAGCGACACCTCGCGCCCGCCCGAGTAGGCGGACACCAGCCGGGAGAGGAACTGGCGCAGGTAGTCCTGCGCGTCGATCTCGCAAAAATCACGCGAACGGTAGAGCTGTTCGTGAATAAGGGCCATGGACGTCACCCGCCCCCGGCTCTCCGCCAGGATCGCCAGCGCCACGGGGTTGTCCACCTTCTCTTCCTGAAGGCTCAGGAGGCTTGAGACTATCTGGAGGTTGTTCTTCACGCGGTGGTGGACTTCGCGCAGCAGGACCTCCTTCTCGCGAAGCGACGCGGCCATGGCCTCCTCGGCCAGCAGCCGCTCCAGCTCACCGCTGGCGCGCACGCCGACCATCCGCAGGATGTTCTCCGCCGTCCGGGAGTCCTCCAGGGGACGCCTGCCGATCACCGCGATCAGCCCGGCGGGCTGCCCCGCGCCGTCCCAGAGGGTGACGCCCAGATAACTTTGCGCGGCCATTTCCTGGAGCACGGCGTCCTTGGGGAACAGGGCGCTGACGTCGCGGGGGAAGCAGCAGATGGCCTTGCCCACCACGTCCCCGCAGGGCGTGTCTTTCAGGGCGTAGCTGATATTGTCCTCGAAATGGCCGTCATGGTAGACGGCCAGGGTCCGCGCCGTGAGCCCGTCGCCCTCCAGCCGGTCGATGCACACGAATTCCATTTCCAGGATTTCCGCCAGATACTTGGCTAGGAACTGAAAGAAGGTGTGCCCTGAACGCCCCACCCCGCCCGTGGCCAGAACGGTGAGCACCTCGTCCAGCGTCCTGCGCTCGGTCACGTTCCGGGCGGCGCCGTGCAGGCGCAGTTCATGCGGCGATGCGCCCTGTTCGCAACTGTAGATTTCGCGCACCCAGCGAACCGAACCGTTCTTATGGATGAGCCTGAACTCGATCTCCCCGCTGTCGCCCGCCTTGAGGGCCAGCAAGTGCATGCCGATGCGGGACTTGTCCGACGGGTGGACCAGGTGCATCCAGCAACCCTTAGCGTAAATATCCTCGACGCTGTGCCCGGTCACGCCCTCAATCGCGCCCCCGAGCCAGACGATCCGGTAGGGGTCGAGGCCCGTCCTCACGCAACTGTGAATGAAGTCCGAGGCCAGCGAAGCCAGCCTGCGATACGGCAATTCCCCGGCCTGCGGTTTTCCGGGTTCCAGGGCTGCCTGCGTCTGGCTCATCGGTTCACTTCCCATAGCGGAGTCCCCCCCATCATGCGTGTTCCCCTGCGGCCCGCTTCCGGAATACCAGGAAGAGACGGAGCTCCAGCGCCGCGACCCCGATGCACACCAGGACCGCCAGCGCCTCCATGACCGCGACCGCCACGTAGCGGCCCCCGCTCTCCCGGCTCACAGGATGCCTGACCAGCTGAAACGTGCCACCGGACAAGCCTGAGTACAGGTCCCAGGCCAGGGCAACGGCCCCGGCCAGAGTGATGGCGCATGCCGCCGCGAGCAGCAGCCTGATCATCCGTGGAGAGAGAACAGGAGCGTGTCGGCTCATCATTGGCTCTGGTGATGCGCTCGCGCGCCAAGTCTGCCTTCATCCGGTCCACGCCGACAGCCGTGGATGCCCCACACGTGGGAGCGGTACGCCGACTCGTATCATGTCTTTGAAAACATGAATATATATTGCCTGGATACTAATAATCTCGAATCATCACCTACACATGAAATGTACATTCACTCTGTGAGTGCGACACTAGAACACCACGGTCTTGTTGCCGTCCACTATGATGCGGTCCTCCAGGTGCGCCCTGACGGCCTTGGCCAGCACCTGGCGCTCCAGGTCGCGCCCAAGCTCCTTCAGATCCTCTACGCCGTGGCGGTGGGACACGTGAGCCACGTCCTGGGCGATGATGGGTCCGGCGTCCAGCTCCGCAGTCACGTAGTGGGCGGTGGCCCCGATGATCTTCACGCCGCGCTCGAAGGCCTGGCGGTAGGGGTCGGCCCCCACGAAAGCTGGCAGGAACGAATGGTGGATGTTGATGATAGGCACGGCGGAGCGGGTGATGAAGTCCGGCGAGAGTATCTGCATGTAGCGGGCGAGCACCACCGCGTCGGCGCGGTCCCGGAGCAGGTCCAGGGCGGCGTTCTCGGCGGCTTCCTTGGCCTTGTCGTCCATGGGGGGCACGGGTATGCAGTGAAAGGGCACCCCGAAGCGCTCCACCGGCTCCTTGAGGTCCGGATGGTTGCTGATGACCATGGCCACCTCGCAGGGCAGCTCCCCGCGCGACCAGCGCCACAGGATCTCCATCAGGCAGTGCTCGTGGCGCGACACGAAAAGGGCCAGCCGCTTGGGCGGAAGTGCCGCGCGGATGGCCCACTGCATCTCGAAGGGTGCGCCCACCACCTGGCGGAAGGCGGCCACGAAGGCCTCCAGGCCCAGGTCCAGGTGCGGGGTCTGGAACTCCAGGCGCATGAACAGCTTGCCGCCCTCGGGGTCGGTGGAGTGCTGGTCCAGATGGGTGATGTTCGCGCCGTGGGAGAATATGAACTGGCTCACGGCGGCTACGATGCCGGGCCGGTCAGGACAGGTGATGAGCAGGCGGGCGATGTTGCCGCAGACGTCGTCTTGAGTATGCTTTCCGTTCATTATATCCATATAGCCAATCCCGCCGGGAAAATCCATGCGGGTTTGCACTCCCGCACCCGCTCTCCCCGCGTGAAGAGACAGCCATCAGGATTTTCCCTTCACCACGTTGGATATGGATTCCAGGAGGGCCTCGCAGGACACCGGTTTCACCAGATAGCCGCTGGCTCCTCCCTTGAATACAGCATCGAACTTGTTCTGCTGGTCGCCGTGGGCAGATATCATGAGGACCTTGGCCTCCTGGCCGGACCTGATCCCCATCCCGGCCTCCATCTCGCGGATGGTCTTCAGGGTTTCCTGCCCGTCCATCACCGGCATCTCGATATCCAGCAGAACGGCCTGATAGGGGTCGTTCTCCATGTGGGCCAGCTGGAAGGCCAGGACCGCCTCCTGGCCGTTGACCGCCACGTCGGCTTTGTGGACCCCCCGAAGGCACTCCGAGAGCACGAGACGATTGGATACTTCGTCCTCGACGATCAATATGCGCATGACCCACCCGCTTCGCCAGAGTAAAGAGATTAGTCCAGTTTCTATGGGCAAAGACCTCGTGTGTCAAACAATGCGCCGACAAGTGGTGATTTTGCGGGTAGCCCTCCTGTTAAACTCTGCTTTCCGGCAGACAGGCATGCCTTGAGTTCTTTGCGTAATGCTGCTGGAGCCTAGTCGGAAATGCCTGCCTCGACAGTGCAGTCGCGCCCATGGTATTTCCGCGCCCTCCCGGAACCGCCCGGCCAGCCCGGCCCCTTGAGGGCGAACACCCAAACCAAGGACCGCCCGCATGGACACGAAATACTGGCTCCTGAAGACCGAGCCCGGCTGCTACTCCATCGACGACCTAGCCGCCGAACCGGCCCAGACCACCCGCTGGAGCGGTGTGCGCAACTTCCAGGCCCGAAACTTCCTGCGCGACCAGATGTCCGAGGGCGACTTGGCGCTCTTTTATCACAGTGTCACCGGGCCTTCGGCGGTGGGCGTGGCCAGGATCGTGCGGGGCGGGTATCCCGACGAGACCGCCTGGGACCCGGACGACCAGCACTTCGATCCCAAATCCAGCCCGGAGAACCCCTTGTGGTTCGCGGTGGACGTGCGCTTCGTGGAAAAATTCGCCCAGCCTGTGCCGCTGGGTGCCATGCGCGCGGTCCAGGCCCTGGCCGGAATGGAGCTTCTGCGCAAGGGCTCCAGGCTCTCAGTGATGCCCGTCACCCGCGAGGAGTTCGAAACCGTGCGCGCCATGGGAGAACGGCTTCCGGCTTGACACGCGCCGCCGCGCGTGGTGAATCCTGGCAGGCTGAATATGCCTGATTTGACATATTATCTGTATGCGCACACTGCCGGGAACACCCCAGAAACACGCCCAGGAGCCTAAAATGACCACCGTCGCCGATATCCCCTCCCTGTACACGACAACCGGCCCGGTTCCGCCCGAATTCGACCTGCCTGACCAGGTCCTGATCAATACTTGGCTGTTAGACGGACGCCTTGAGCCCTGGACGGGCGAGATGCAGACCGTCACCTCTCCCATCCATGTGGACACGGGTTCCGGCCCGGCTCCGCGCGTCATCGGGGCCTGCCCCATGCTGGACGAAGCAGCCGCCTTGGCCGCCGTGGATGCCGCCAGCCGCGCCTGGGACCACGGGCGCGGTCTCTGGCCCACCATGCGCGTGGACGAGCGCATCCGTTGCGTGGAGGAATTCGCGCACCGCATGGCCGACAAGCGCGACGAAATCGTGCGCCTGATGATGTGGGAGATCTGCAAAACCCTGCCGGACGCCCGCGCCGAGTTCGACCGCACCGTGGAGTACATCCACGACACCGTGGACGCCCTCAAGGACCTGGACCGGGCCTCCTCGCGCTTCGTCATCGAGAAGGGCATCTACGCGCAGATACGCCGCGCCCCGCTTGGACCGGTGCTGTGCATGGGGCCGTTCAACTATCCCCTGAACGAAACCTTCACCACGCTGATCCCGGCCCTCATCATGGGAAACCCCGTGATCGTGAAGCCGCCGCGCATGGGCAAGCTGCTGTACGGGCCGCTTGCGCAGGCTTTCCTCGAGGCCTTCCCCCCAGGCGTTGTGAACGTGGCCTACGGCGACCGCCGCATCCTGGGGCCAATCATGAAGAGCGGCAAGATCGGCGTGCTGGCCTTCATCGGCTCCAGCAAGGCCGCCGATGCGCTGAGGCTCCAGCATCCCCACCCGCACCGGCTGCGCTGCATCCTGGGCCTGGACGCCAAGAACGCGGCGATCGTCATGGAAAGCGCGGACATGAACCTCACCGTGCAGGAATTGCTTGCCGGTAGCTTATCGTTCAACGGGCAGCGCTGCACGGCCATCAAGATCGTTTTCGTCCACCAAAGCCGCGCAAAAGAGCTGGTCGAGCGCCTGGGCGCAGCCATGGCCGCGCTCCCCTTGGGCATGCCCTGGGATGAGGGCGCAAAGATCACGCCCCTGCCAGAGCCGGGCAAGACCGCGTACCTCACGGGGATCATCGCGGACGCCGTGGCGCTGGGGGCATCGGTTACGAACCCGGACGGAGGCGATACCGTCATGTCGCTGTTCCGACCGGCCCTTATCCACCCTGTGGCCGAGGCCGCGCGGCTCTTCCACGAGGAGCAGTTCGGGCCGGTGGTGCCGGTGGTCCCCTTCTCGGACATGGAGGAGCCCATCCAGGCCATTATCAATTCCGGCTACGGCCAGCAGATGAGCATCTTCGGCTCCGACCCGGAAAAGGTGGCGGAGCTTGTGGACCCCATGGTGAACCAGGTATGCCGCGTGAACCTGAACAGCCAGTGCCAGCGCGGGCCGGACACCTTCCCCTTCACCGGACGCAAAGACTCCGCCGAGGGCACGCTCTCTGTGACGGACGCTCTGCGCTGCTTCTCCATCAGGACTCTGGTGGCGGCCAAGGGAACGCCCGGCAACAAGGCGCTGCTTTCGGACATCCTGCGCGAACGGCGCTCCAGCTTCCTGTCGACAGATTTTCTGCTCTAGGCGCAGCCTGCCGACATCGCCAAGAAAAAAGGCCCTACGACGCGAATCGCAGGCCCTTTTTCCGTCAAATCTTCTTGGGGATGCGGCGTCACGCCTCGCAGATGTCCGGCACCGCCACCTTCTGGAACAAGTGCGGCGTGGCCACCGTGCTGGACGGATACCCGCCCAGGTGAGCCTGGAACTCCGGGTTCTGGAAGGCGCGCCGGAAATGCCCGGCGGACTCCCACACGGCGTAGTTCAAAAACACGCCGCTGCCCCCGATGCCGCGATGCAACTGCGTGGACACGAAACCGGGCTGGCGCTTCATGACTTCGGCGTCCGCAGCCCAGGCCGCCAGCAGCAGGCCTGCCTCCTCGGGCTTCACAGTGAACGTGTTGACCAGAACCACCGGGCCGGTCTCCAGTTCCATCTGCTCCCGTATACCTACGCGCTCGTCCAATTCCGCGAACTTCAGCATGGTTTCCTTCCTGTCGGACAGGTCGCCTGTCCTACCGCGCCGCACGCCAGCCACCAAACCGGATTCACCCGCCGGTCTTCGCTCTCCCCCAGGGCTTCAGCGTGGAGATGACCAGGGCAAATAGTATCGTGCAATTCTGGAAAAGTCCGCCCCAGAGGTTCCAGGCCCGTGCCTCGGCGTAGACCCGGTTCGACAACGCGCCAAGCCCCTCCGCCCCGGAAAGGGGCGGCAGCGCGTTCAACCACGGGCCAAGCCAGAATGTTCCGAACACGATTCCGAATATGCAGATGCACCACTTCACCGCCACAAAGCGGTGCCTGAACCACCCCCAGCCCGTGAAAAGCGAATACGCCACGGAAGTCAGCAGACACCCGACCGCTGCGGGGATGACCAGATAATCATCAATGAACTTCCTGGAGAGGTCGAAGCCGTTCAGGACCGCACCGTCTCCTGGTTCCAGGAACGCACCCATGGCCGTAATGCAGATCCCGCTGGCAAACCACGTGCCTCCAAACAAAATATGCAAAGCTTTAAGCCACTTCTGCCCAGCAGGACCAAGGCGCACGCTCATGATTCTCTCCCCCCTCGTTGAGGCGTGTTGCTTGCGCCCCAGGATTTCACCCGCCCCGCCAGCTCCTCCAGCGTCCGCGCCGCGTCGGCGAGCTCTTCCACTGGCAACCCCAGGACCAGCTTCGCGGCCCAGGAGCGATACAGCGCGTCCATCTCCTGGTAGGCACGTCTGCCTGCATCCGACAGCCAAAACAGGGGAGAACGCCGGTTGTCGTCGTTCTCCAGTTTTTCAAGATATCCAAGCGGCGCAAGCGCATTCAACTGCTTCTGCACCCCCTGGCGTGTGAGCCCTATGGCCTGAGCGATGCGCGGCGCGGTCAGCGGCGTGTCCGACAGGGCCAGCGCGCCAAGCACCTGCCAGCGGGCGCTGGTCAGCAACAGGGGCCGGGCCAGCTCGTCGCCCGCATCCAGCAGCGCCCCGTTCAGGCGGAACACCGCTAGGCAGATCCTCGTCAGGCTCTCGTCAGTCTCATGCCGCATGAAGCATTTCCTCCCCGCGTCCAAGCCAGGTGGCGGATGTCTCCAAATGCCTACTTGACAACCGGCTGTCAACAATGTCCGAAAACAACACCGAAGGGTACCTCCGGAGCGACTGCCCGGCTCAACTTGGAAAAAGCATGAAGGCTGCGGCAGCCACCGCCGTGGGGACCAACGCGGCCACGAAGAGCCACAGGGGGTTTATGACCCCGTCCCTGAAGCCGTGCTTGAGGATGGAATAGCCCGCCGGGTTGGGCGTTGGCGATGACGGTCGCCGTGCATATGACCTAAGCCGTGAAGTTGGTGGTTCTACGCTGCGGCGGTTGCGCATCGCAGTTGCGTTCAGGCCAGCCAACTGATAACGAACTAAAACAATCGCTTGCCAAACGACCTCAGCACGACAATCCCACAAGGTGTTCTCGCCCGAGGTGTCTGAAAGGCTCACTAAATCCCATGCTATTTAACTCGACAGTATTCATTTTCGTTTTCTTTCCAGTCACCTTACTCTTGTTTTATCTGTTTGCAAATGTAGCCGAATCCCCTTGGCGGCGTCATTTCATTATCATTGCCTCGCTCTTCTTCTACAGCCAATGGAACCTGACGAACCTTCCTGTAATTCTCTTGTCCATCGCTGTAAACTATGCCTTTTCAAGAAAACTGACACGAAACGACTCACCACCCTCTTTCGCAACACCAAGGCAATGGCTCATTCTCGGATTAATATTTAACATTTCTCTGCTTGTATACTTTAAGTACACGAACTTTTTTCTTGCCACATTCAGCTCGCTGACAACTGTGGCTACTCCTCACTTGGACATCACTCTCCCCCTGGGGATATCATTTTTCACGTTCCAGCAGATCATATACCTGACAGACCTTTACAAGGGGCGGACTGCCCCGGCGAACCTTCCAGACTACGCGGTCTGTGTCTGTTTTTTCCCTCACCTTATCGCGGGACCCATCATTCAGTACCGCAACTTGTTGCCGCAGCTTTCCTCTCCGATACAGTTCAAGGTGCAAGCCCCCTACGTCGCCGCTGGCATCGGCTATTTCACGCTCGGGCTAGCCAAGAAGTTGTTCCTGGCGGACCGACTGGCCCCCTTTGCCGACAACGTGTTCACCCAAGCACTCCAAGGCGCGTCTCTTTCAACACCCGAGGCGTGGGTCGGGGCCATCGCCTACACCCTTCAACTGTATTTTGACTTCTCCGGCTATTCGGACATGGCCATTGGGTTGGGATTATGTTTCGGGATCGAACTTCCCGTGAACTTCAATTCGCCTTACAAAGCCACCAGCATCGTCGACTTCTGGCGGCGTTGGCACATCACCCTGTCCAATTTCCTGCGCAACTATCTCTACATACCTTTGGGTGGAAACCGACGTGGCCCCGCGCGACACCACCTGAACCTCATGCTCACTATGCTGTTGGGAGGATTGTGGCACGGAGCCGGATGGACGTTCATTCTCTGGGGCCTGCTCCACGGTTTGGCCCTGAGCGTCACCCACTGGTGGCGACGCCGGGAACTTCCGGGAAGCAGGCGGCTGAGGGACGCCCCGAGACTGGCACAAGCCATCACGCTTCTGTTCGTCATCATTGCGTGGACGCCCTTCAGAGCCGAAACCCTGCAAGCAACCATGGCCATGTGGAAAGCCATGGCAGGCTTTGGGTCCGGCTGGGCTTCACCGAATGACATGCTCAGCGTGCCCTGTATCGCCCTGGGCTTGGCGCTGGCCCTGCTCACGCCCAATTCTCAAGAAATAATGTGCAAATTCAGGAGCCGTTACGAGTACTACAGCTTGCCAGACTTTTCTGAACTACGTTGGAATGCGACACCCAGTTGGGCTGTTTTTGTTGGTTTGATTTTTTTTGTCACTGTCATCACACTCTCTCAAAGCTCAAAATTTCTTTATTTTGACTTTTAACAATTCACCGTATGAAACCAACTAAACACCTGCTCATATTCGTATTCACCGTCATGACCTTGATCGCGCTCCAAGCGCCGTTCAACTGGTACTTTGACCCGTACAACGCCTTCCTGCACAAAAAAACACAAGGGATCAACGCCCCAACCCGTGAATTCTCAAGACGTATTACTCCATTTTATCAAAGCGAGCACCTGAACGGTAGCGGCTTGATTCTTGGAAGCTCGCGCGCCCTATCCATAGACAGTTGGAGGTATTTTTCAGCTGACAAGAATGTTCACTGGAACAACCTATGGATTAACATGGCCAACATTAACGAAATCCGACGACTGCTTCAGCAAGCCGTCGCGTTCAATGAAATCAACATTGTTATCCTTGGCCTGGACTTTGAGGGGTTTAACGCGAACAATATCCGAACTGACTTTTTTACCAAAGCAACACCCGCGCTCACTCAAGAGGGAAAATTCAATCCACTGCATGTATTCAGTCAACTTGAATTGCTTTTTTCACCCACTACAACCAAAGCTAGCATGCAAGTTCTTCTTGATAATTTACGCATTACTTCGAAGTTAGAGAACCTGAACACTCAGAAAATATCAACACAAGAAAAACAGGAAACGCGTGAATCTTTCCGCAAAAATACTGTAACGACCAACAACACGGTCGTTGGAGGCTTTTCTTTTGAGGACACCACACGTTCTGTTTCAACATTTGAAGATTTACGTGCAATTATTCAAACCTGCCAAACCAAGAACGTAAAACTCTTACTGTTCACAAACCCTGAGCATGCGGAAACCCTTGAATCGTTTCACAAGCTAGGCTGTTGGGCATCTTACCAGGAATGGCTTCGCAAAATCGCACGTATTGTTGCCGACCAGAATATGAAAAACCCGCTTAACTCGATTGAACTCTGGAATTTTGCAGGCTATTCAACCATTAACACATCCTACATCGGGCCTGACACAAAGTGGGGAAACAACTTCTTTTCTGATCCTTCCCACTTCAACCCCACGGTTGGAGATTTCATTCTGGACAAAATCACCGGGCAACGCCTTGCCGCAATCCCTGCGCCTCAGGACTTTGGGATCATCCTGACTCCAGACAATGTGGAGGAGGTGCTGCATTTGATGGATATCAACCGATCACTTTACCTCGAAGCCGCCAAAAATTGGAACTGAAATGGCTCTCGATACCATCGTCAAAAAGCTTGAATCAATAATCTCCGACTGCCTTACTCATTACCATGAGCTGGCGTCTGATTATGACATCACTGCCCCCCCCACGGAGCAAAATTTCGCGCGGCTTACTGAAACCCTGCGTCGGGCAACGCCTGTTTTAAACCAAGCCATACATGATCTCAAAACAGGAGATAACATCTTCTCTTCTGAGATTACCGGTTCCGCTGACAGATTCTCGGAACTGGTCGAACAGTGCGCAGCGCCATTTTCTCTTTCTCAGACGCTTCATCTGAGTTCACATGTTCGCTTATACCCGTTCTACGACGCCATAACTATTCTCAAGCGCATCGTAATTCATCTCACAGAAGGCCCTCGGCGCAGCAAATCAAAAACTTCCGTAAAATTTGTTCTGGCCATTGGATTGCTTTTGATTTTCACGCTTGGCTGGGCAACTGCATCTCGGATGCGAGAATTGGCGAACTTCCACATACAACTCGTCGCTGCGCAGAGTAATCATCCTCTGCCTCTGACCATCTTCGGATTTGATGATGTGGAAACGGAGAAAGGCAAGCTTTGGCGCTGGAGCAACGCGCCTGCCAGCCAGATCATCTTCACGATGCCTGAGCGCAAAGCCATGACGCTTACGCTCCGTGTAAACAATTCGTTTCCTGACCAGAAAGTAACGGTGTTCATCAATGAACGAGAAAAAATCATCCTCAAGAACATGCCGTTTCACAATTGGGATGACGAAGGCTTGGCAGTGCGAATTCCTTTCGACAGCAATGCCGGAGAAAACCGCATCCGCCTTGTCTACGAGACATGGAACACAAAAGATGGCAACGCGTATGTTTCTGACCCCAGAAAACTTGGAGTCAAATACTTCAGTGTGAGCCTCGAACTTGACACCCTCTTGGCGCGTATTGGCCGCAAGGTGTTCCCAAAGCGCCCGTGAGCCACATCCCGCCTGCGTTCGCTGAAACTTCCACGTCTTCCTGCATCTGGCATATTCCGCACGCAGTGGTCATCCGTTCCTGCAGCCACACCCCCTAACATCATCGACATCCAGTATACACGGAGACGACGAGGTCATGAGGCCTTGCAACCAGATGCGCAAGCTCCGCTTTGCCAAGAGGTCTGGTCTCAGCGCTTGCGAGGTCTGTGTATCACCTGGCAATCCGCTTCAGACGGTGAAAGGGGCATTTGATAATGGGATGCCGGCTCTGCCGCTCCCCAAGGCCGCCCGATGGAGTGCGGAGCGCCTGCTGGCTCTGCGTGTCGTTAGAACAGGAGGCCGCCGCTAGAACGGAAAGAACAGAAAGGCCGACGCTGCCACTGCCGTGGGCACGAGCGCCGCAACGAAGAGCCACAGGGGGTTTATGACGCCGTCCGCGAAGCCGTGCTTGAGGATGGAGTAGCCCGCCGGGTTGGGCGCGTTGGCGATCACCGTCAGCCCTCCGCCGGTGACGGCTCCGGCCAGCAGGGAGAACTTGCTCTGGTCCGAGAGGTTCTCCACCAGGGTTCCCAGGTAGGTCAGGGCGGCGTTGTCGGTGACGGCGGTCAGGGCAACCGAACCGTAGAACAGGGCCACTGCGTCCATGCTTTCAAGCAGCGCCTGCACCCACCAGCGCTGGGCCGGTCCCAGGATCACGAGCCCGGCCAGAAACACGCCCACCAGCAGGCTGGAGCGGACCATCAGCTCGGATTGATGATCTTCATAAGCCGCCACGAAGCCCACGAACACCACGAACTCAGCCAGGAAGGCCACGGGGTGGTGCAGGAGCATGACCAGCCCCACCAAGGCCGCCAGATGGACGGCGCTTATCCAGTGGGGGATGTCCTCGCGCGCCTCGGGGGGAATGTGCACGGTCATGCGCTTGAGCGGCCCGGAGAACGCCGCCGTCAGAAGCGTGGCGTTGACCATCACAGCGATGGCCGCCTTCCAGCCGAAATGCGCGAACATGTGCCACAGGCCCCAGCCCCACTTGGGAGCGCTCATGATGACAGGCGGAGCGGCGAAGTGCGTCAGCACGCCGCCGATGGATATGTTCACGAATAGGGTGCCCAGCATGGCGTACTTCAGGGCACTCGGCAGGGGCTGGGTGAAGAAGACCGCATACAGGATCAGCGCCGTGACCGTCATGGCCGCAGGCTCGGTGATGAACGAGCCCAGCAGCGGCCCCACGGTGAGCGCCGTGACGCCCATGGCCATGCCCATGGGCATGGGCAGGCGCGAGGCGATCCCCACGATGAGCCTTGTGGCCATGGACACCACCGGCTTGGTGGAGGCCACGATCATGATGGCGAAGACGAAGGCGGGTTCCGTAAACGAGATGGACTCGATGTAGGCCACGGCAGCGCCGGGACCGCTGAACAGGCCCAGGAGCGTCAGGAAGAGCGCGCCCCAGAAGCCAAAGACGACCTCCACTTCGCCCAGGAGATGCCACAATCCCTGGTGGGTTCCCCCCCTGCGGGCCAGCTTCAGAAATTGCCCCGCCAAAAAAGTGTGCAGCACGGCAGCGGCGAACGCGCCAGTGCCGAGGACGGTGACAAGCCAGGAGGAATCCATGGGCTGTCTTAGTCGAAGCAGAATTCGACGGTGAAATCACCCTGGGGGGAGGTGAACGGGATGGCGATGACCGGGCCTGTGGTGACGTGTGAAATGGTGTGGTTGTCGCCGAAGATGACGGTGGGGGTGGAGGCTTGCATGGACAGCCCCATCTGGGCGAGTCCTGCCCTGGCCTGGCCGGAGATCATGTTGGTGATCTCGCCCACGGCGTCCTTGGCGTCCTGCATGATGTCGCCCACGTCGTCTCCCAGCATGTTCTTCACGATGGCCACCGCGCACTTCTTGGAAAAGGACAGCGAAATGCTGCCGCGCTTGTCGCCCGTAAGGCCCACGATGGCGGAAACGTCCCCGGCGGCGGAGTTGTTTTTCTTCACGTAGGGCTTGCCTGGGGTAGGATCGAGCATGGCCATTGTAGAGAGCACGTGCTTGGCGGCCTGCACGAACGGCTTGGCGATTTCGGCGTCGGTGGAGTTCATTTCCGGTCCTTGACATCAAATATGAAATTGAGACGGGAAAATACGCCGGGACCGCAAGCATAGCTTGCACCCCCTCCCGCCCTGTCAGCCTTGTCTAGTAGCTTCTGCCCCATTGGCTTTCAAGGTCTTTTTCCTTATACGAAATAAATGGCAAAACTGCCACGATTTCGAGATTGAGCACCATCCCCGGTTTCCTTGCCATTTACTGCGGGGTGATGTAGGCCCATGCAAGACGCCGCAGGCATGGGGGCCGGAAAGAGCATTACGGGCAGGACACGACGCCGGGTCGCGCTGGGCACCCGGAAACGAAGTACGCCCTCCCGGCCTGGACCTCGGCGGAAAAAAAGATGCAGCGCCGCCAAGAGCCAGCAACCGAACACAAGAACCGCGCCACAGGCTTCTCCGACGCCGACTGGGGCACCCTGGAAAAACGGCTCTCCGATACCAGGGACCTCCTTCAAGACATCCTCCTTCACCTCCGCCGGGTCCTCGATAATCTTAAGACCGTGGGCGACACCTACCAGACCGCCGGACGCGCCTGGCGCAGAACCGACTCTGCCGCAGGAGCGGGACGCCCACAGGGAACGCACGCTTACGGAGCCGCTGGCGCCGCCGATGCCCGCAAGACCTCCGGGGGCACGAGGGCTCAGGCGGGACCGGGCGCAGGCAGCGCGGCAGGCGCACGTTTCCAGTCCGCTGGTACCAAAGCTTCGGGTACGGCATCGGCGGGCATGGGAGGCACTTCGGGCGCAGCGGGACGCCAGTCCCACTTCGGCGCTTCAGGCGCTGGCTCGGCACATTCCACAGGCGGCCAGAGCTTCGCGGGAACCGCAGGTCGGACAGGCGCGACCGGTTCGACAGGCGCATCCGGAGCCAAGGCCTCCCAGGACCGCCAGGCCGGGAATGGCTTCTCCTGGAGCTCACGCAGCAGCGCGGATTCCGCCTCGTCCTCCTCGAATTTCACCGGCGGCTCACAACAGAAGACCTCCTCGCGCGATTGGCGCGCCCAGCGTGATGCCCAGGCCGGGAGCAGCACAGGCGAACGCACGGACAGCCGTGCCGGAAGCCGCGACTCCTTCGGCAGCCAGTCCCGCCAGGAGCGTCCCGGAAGCCAGAGCACCGGCCAGAGCGGCGGGCAGTCCGGGCAGCAGTCCCACAGCAAGGGCCATCAGCAGGGGCACAGAACAACCGGAGCGGGCGGCGGCTCCAGCTATCAGGACTACCGCCAGCGCACCCACAAATCGCCTCTGGGAAGCGGACGCATGACCCTCACCCAGGCCTGCGCCCTGCTCTGCATTGCCTACCCCTGCACCGCCGACGACATCAAATCCGCCTACCGCAAGCAAGCCCGGCGTCACCACCCGGACCTGGGCGGCAACGAAGAGATGATGAAATCCATCAACCAGGCCTACGAGCTGGCCCTGTCCTGGTGCTCTCCTCTGCGCGGCAAGTCCGCCACCTGGGCCGCATAACGAAGCGCCTTCGCCCCCCCCCCCGCACGACCTGACTCGCGTAAAACGAGAATCATTTATTTTGTTTTTGGAAAACATGTTCATGTTTTTCTAAAATGCGACTCCGGTTTCCGGCGAGGATCACAGCTCCAACCCTCCGATTACCCTCACATTCCGTCAGATTTCCAACGGAAAGCGCCCGAACAAGGCCAAAACCGCCTCAACCACCAAGCAACACGCTGAAATAATTGTATCGGCACGGTCATTGCTTTGTCCTTGGCATCAAACCTCAAGGACGAGGGTACGACCATGCACACACGGCTTCTTCCCCTGCTCTGCCTGCTGCTCCTCGCCGGATGCGCCGGGCCGTCCGTGCAGAACCGCGACCAGTCTCACCGCTCCACATCCAACCTGGAGCCGGAAATCACCGAACTCGAAGCCCTGAAGAATAGTCGCGGGCGCCCCCTGACGCCCACCGAGCGTCAGGCGCTGGATTCAAAGGCCGGCATCAGCTTCAACCTCAGTCCCGAGGAAACCGAAGAGGTCCGCCTCTTTTTCCAGTATTTCTCCCGCGACAAGCGCGACACCGTGAGCCGCTGGATGCTGCGCAGTGAGCCGCACCTGGAATACGTGCGCGCCGTGCTGGCCAGCCACCGCCTGCCCCAGGACCTGCTGGCGCTGCCCTACATCGAGTCCGGCTACAACGTGCTGGCCGTGTCCAACTCCGGGGCCGTGGGCATGTGGCAGTTCATGCCTGCCACCGCCCGCCGCTTCGGCCTGACCGTGGACTGGTGGCTGGATGAGCGCCGCGACCCCTACCTGTCCACCGTAGCCGCCGCGCGCTACCTGAAGATCCTGCACTCCCAATTCGGAGACTGGCAGCTGGCCCTGGCCGCCTACAATGCGGGCGAGGGTGCGATCTCGCGGGCCATGACCTCCTCGGGCAAGCAGACCTTCAACAGCCTGGCCAAGTCCTCGGCCCCCATCAAGGACGAGACCCGGCATTACGTGCCCAAATTTTTGGCCATGCTGAAGATCACCAAGAACGCCAAGCGCCTGGGTTTTGACGCCCCGGACATGCGCTCCTCCAAGGACCTCCAGGAAGTTCGCATACCCGCCGGGACCGACCTCGCCGGGCTGGCCCAGCACGTGGGCCTCTCCTGGGAGCAGTTCCACGCCCTGAACCCGGCCTACCGTCGTCAGGTCAGCCCCCCGGACCGCGCCACTGCCGCCTGGGTCCCCAAGCGCCTGGCCCAGTCCGCCACGGCCTGGGCCGCTAAGCCCGGCAGCGGATCGCGCATGGCGCGCGGCGGCGAGACGTGGTGGACCCTGTCGCGCGAAACCGGCATCCCGGCCAACGTGCTCCAGGAAGCGAACAAGGGCCAGTCCTGCCCAGCAGCAGGCAAGCCCGTAATGGTGCCCCTGGCTGCGTGCTCCCTGGATGCGGGCGGCTCCCCAGCTGATTACGCGCCCGGAAAAAAGGCCCCGGCCTCCGGTGTGATGACCGCCCAGGGCGGCTCTTCGTCCAAGGTGATGCTGACCTCAGCCTCCGGCCAAAGCACGCTGTACATCGTGCGCTCCGGCGACACCCTGGAGTCCGTGGCCAACAGAACCGGCATCGGCGTGCAGGAGCTCATCAGCTTCAACAAGGCCAATCCCAAGGACGCCCTGACCCCCGGAACCCCTCTGCTGATTCCGGCCAAGAGCCAGCCCGTGCAGGAGGCCCAGCTGCAGCTGAAGCCCCAGGCGCAACCGCAGGTCCAGGCCCAACCCCAGCCGCAGGTCGTGAACCCGGAGCTGAACCCCAGCCCACGCTACAAGATTATCCGGCGCTCCGGCTCCTGACCGCTTCCTTCCCCCACATTCCCATGAAGAGGCTCCGTGCCGCATCGCACGGGGCCTCTCCGGGGTGACCGGGGAGCAATGGAGTGGTTGTCCTGGAATGCGAAGCAGGATAGAGTAGTTAGAGATGGGAACTTCGTCAGCCAGACGAATGACCTTGCCGAACCATGCTCGGAAACAAGGACCGCAACTTCCCGGACGCGCACGCGTAATTCCGCGCTCCGGACAGGCAGAGCCATGAATGACCGTCAGCCACCCACCGGCTCCGCACAGGTTGAGTTCGAAGACCTTTTCGATCTTGCCGATCTCCAGAGAATCCAGGACGCTTTCGCCGGAGCAAGCCAGGTGGCCTCCCTCATCACCCGGCTTGACGGCACGCCGATCACCCAGCCAAGCAACTTCTGCCGCCTGTGCCGGGACATCATCCGCAAAACGGAAAAAGGGCGTGGCAACTGCTTTGCGTCCGACTCGGCCCTGGGCCGCTACACTCCAGACGGCCCCACCATCCAGCCCTGCCTGAGTGGCGGGCTGTGGGACGCCGGGGTGAGCATCACCGTGGGCGGGAGGCACGTTGCCAACTGGCTGATCGGGCAGGTGCGCAACGAAACCCAGGACGACGCGGCCCTGCTGCGCTACGCGGACGAAATCGGCGCAGACCCGGAAGCCTTCCGCGCGGCCCTGGCAGAGGTGACGGTCATGTCCCGTGAGCAGTTCGGAAAAGTGGCCGATGCCCTGTACCTGCTTGCGAACGAAATTTCCCAGCGGGCCTACCAGACCCTGCGCCAGGCCGAAATCATCCGCGAAAAGGAAAAAGCCGAGGAAGCCCTGCGCGAAAACCGCCGGGTGCTGGAAACCATCCTGAACACCGTGCCCCAGTCCATCTTCTGGAAGGACAGGGACAGCGTGTACCTGGGATGCAACAAGTCCTTCGCCAGGGCCGCCGGGATAGGCGACCCCGCGCTCATCGTGGGCAAGGCCGACTTCGACCTGCCCTGGCTCCCGGAAGAATCCGAAGCCTACCGCGCCGACGACCAGTACGTGATGTCCGCAAACCAGCCCAAGCCCCACATCATAGAGCAGCAGTTGCAAAGTGACGGGCAGCGCCTCTGGCTGGACACCAGCAAGATGCCCCTGACCGACGAGAACGGCACCGTGGTGGGGGTGCTGGGCATCTTCGAGGACATCACCGAGCGCAAACTGGCGGACGAGGCCCTGCGCGAAAGCGAGGAACGGCTCGAATCAGTCATGGAGGGGAGCCAGCTCGGACTCTGGGATTGGGACATCGAATCCAACACAGTGCAACGAAACATCTTCTGGACCCAGATGCTCGGTTACGACCAAGACGCAGTCAACCGGGGACTCTCGGAGTGGACGGACCTCATCCATCCAGAGGACAGGGCAGGCGCCGTGAAATCCATCCAGGACCATCTGGCCGGGCTCACTCCCATGCACCGGATGGAATACCGCATGCGCGCGAAAGACGGCCTGTACCGCTGGATACTGGACCAGGCCAAGGTGGTCCGCCGCGACCCCGAGGGCAAGCCTCTGCGCATGAGCGGCACTCACACCGACATCACCGAACACAAGTGCATGCAGGACGTGTTGGTCCAGACCGAAAAGATGATGAGCGTGGGGGGGCTGGCAGCAGGCATGGCCCACGAGATCAACAATCCCCTGAGCGGCATTCTCCAGAACGCCCAGGTGGTGGTGCGCAGGCTCACGCAGGAAGCGCCGGTGAACGTGGAGGCCGCGAAGGCCGCCGGATGCGAGTTCTCGTCCATCGTGCGCTATGCCCAGGACCGCGAGATCCTCGATTCGCTGAAATCGGTGCGCGAGGCCGGGCTGCGCGCTGCCCAGATCGTGGCCAGCATGCTCGAATTCAGCCGCAGGACCACTTCCAATAACGCCCCGGCCGACCTGGGAGAGCTCCTGGACAAGTCCGTGGAACTCTGCTCCACGGACTACAACCTCAAGAAGAAATTCGACTTCCGCAACATCCGCATCGTGCGGGAATACGATCCCGCCCTGCCCGAGGTGCCCTGCTCAGGCCCCCAGATCCAGCAGGTGTTCATGAACCTCCTGGGCAACGCTGCCCACGCCATGTCCGGACAGCCCTCGCCGACCATCACCCTGCGCACCCGCAGGGACGCAGACATGGCCGTGGTCGAGGTTGAGGACAACGGCTGCGGCATGGACGCGGAACTCACCCGCAAGATCTTCGAGCCCTTCTTCACCACCAAGCCGGTGGGCGAGGGAACGGGGCTGGGGCTGTCCGTGTCCTACTTCATCGTGGCCAACAACCACCAGGGGAGCCTTTCGGTGGATTCCTGGCCGGGCAATGGGTCGCGCTTCACGGTCAGGCTGCCGCTGGCCCGGCCGCAGCAGTAGGCGGGCCGCCTCAGCTTCTAGCTGACTTGGCCCCAAGCGGGATGCCCCGCAGACGCAGGACGCCGTCCGCCGTGTACAGGATCACACCCGCCCAGATGAACCCGAAGGTCACGGCCTGCCCTAACCCGAAGGGCTCACCGTAGACCAGCGCGCCCAGAAGGAACATGCCCGTAGGCCCCAGGTATTGCAGCACCCCGAGCGTGGTCATGGTGATCTGCCTGGCTCCGAAGGCGAAAGCCAGAAGCGGCACGGTGGTCACCAGCCCCGCGCCGACGAGCAACACGTCAGTCCCCAGGCCCAGATGACCCATGCCTCCCAGACCCTGCGCCGCGAGCCACAGAAGATAGGCCGCCGCAGGCCCGGCCAGCATCATGGTCTCCAGGAACAGCCCCGGCAGGGATTCCACCGTCATGAGCTTGCGCACCATGCCGTACAGACCGAAGCTCACCGCCAGGCACAGGGCGATCCAGGGCAGACGCCCCTGCGACAAAAGCTGCACCGCCACGCCCGTGGCCGCCAGCCCCACAGCGATGGCCTGGGGGCGGCGCAGCTTGTCGCCGAACACCATCCGCCCAAGCGCCACGTTCACCAGCGGGTTCAGGTAGTAGCCCAGGCTCGCCTCCAGCACGTGCCCGGCGTTCACCGCCCAGATGTACAGGAACCAGTTCATGCCGATGAGGCTGCTGCTGGCCGCCAGGAGCAGCATGTCCCGGCGGGTGCAAAGCGCCTTGCGCACCTCGGCGAGGCGGCCCTGAGCTATGAGCAGGATACCCGTGCAGGCCAGGGACCACACGATGCGGTGGCAGATGATCTCCTGGGCGGACACGGCAGCCAGGGCTTTCCAGTACAGGGGGAGAAGCCCCCAGCAGACGAACGCGAAGGTGGCGGCCAGCAGGCCGGACAGGGAACGATTTTGCAACATGATGACGTGTCTCGGATGCGCTCGTGACGCGTTTTTGAAAAACATGAACATGTTTTTCAAAAATTAAATTAATGGTTCTCTTGGTTTGGGTTTGTAGATTGTATGAACGTGTTTTGAGTACGCCACACGAGCAGGTTCTGGCCCGGCTTTCCGCCGGGTGATGACGTCCTTGCGGTCCCGGCAGGGCCGGGGGTGATATGATTGCGCCCGGACCGGGGCTGGCAGCCGTCCTCATGGACGGCTTCGGTCACGACGGGGGATCGCATCCCGTCTCCACGGAGCAGAAAGCGCCTACCGGCTGTGCTCCGCAGGGACCTGCGGGGTGCTCTTGCGTGCCATGCCGAAGGCCCTGGAGCCGCCCCGCACCAGGTACATCTCCAGGATCTCGAACCCGGCGGCCATGATCCACTCGCGCAGGCACAACACGTTGGGCACATACCAGTTGCTCCAGTGGCCGTAGCAGTCGCCCCGTGTGAAGTAGGCCAGGGGGACCTCCAGGTACGGCCCCATGCGGTCCTTGCGGGAAGCCCAGTCCGGGTCCATCTCGTAGGCGTACTCCAGCACCGCGCCTTCGAAGAGCATGATCCCGTCGTCCTTCAGGGACTGGTGGATGTTGGTGAAGGCCAGCATAGGGTTGAACAGGTGGTAGTACACCCCGAAAAACATGATGACGTCGAAGGTTTTATCGAAATGCTGCGGCAGGTTGTACACGCTGTCCCGGATGTATTCCGCCTTGGACCCCCGCATGGATTTGAGCAGGTCGAAGCCGCTGGTCTGGGGGTCCTGGATGTCGTAGGGCGTGACAAGCGCGCCCCGGCGCTCCATCTCGAAGGTGTACGGCCCGGTCCAGGCTCCGATGTCCAGCACCTTCTTTCCGGCCACCTGCTCCGGGGCCAGCTGGTCGATGAGGAAGGTCTGGAGCTCGGCCCAGCCCGGCGTGAACACGCCCGGGAACACCTCCACGGCGTGGTACCAGGGTATGGAGTCCAGCCGGGCGACGTCCTCGTCGGTGAGATTCGCAGGAATGAGCCCCTCGCGCCCGATCTCGCGCAGCAGGGCGAAGCGGTTCTGGTAGTAGGCCCGGATTTTCTCCGCCGGGACGCCGAACTCGCGCGCGATGCGCTCCTTGTCCGCCTGCCAGTCCCGCGTGGAGAGAAACAGCGCATCAAAGGAGAGCCGCGACAGCACCCCAGGGGCCAGCACTTCGCGATCCAGGAACGTCGTACCCTGGCGGGCCGGGTCTTCGTCCACGAAGGCCAGCACGGACACCTTGGCCGGGTCGCACAGCCCGGCGAATTCCAGGGCCTTGGGGCCGGTCCCCCAGATGACGATGTTCATGGGCGTCTCCTTGCGTTTTGGCCGGGTCGCGGACGCGGCCCAGGCGGGTCTGGCGATCCAATACTCCTGCGCTCCCGCCGATTCAATCATCTTCTGCCGCGAAACCTATCCATCGTGTTCCGAGCCAATCCGCGTTTCGGATTTTCTTCATGGCAAACGCCGCACGGCCCTGCTATGAGACAGCACATATTCTTCTGGAGGCGTCGGTGGCCGAACATCACCTCTTCATGACCCTGGAACATGCGCTCCTGATGCTCTTGGCACTGTTCCACGTGGCTGGCGCAGTCTCGGTGGTCAAGGCCCTGTTCTCGGCCCGTTCGTCCCAGGGGGCCATCGCCTGGGTACTATCCATGCTGGTGTTTCCCTACGTGGCTGTGCCCCTGTACTGGATTTTCGGCCGAGACCGCTTCCACGGCTACGTCACGGCCCGGCGCGAGGGCTCAAACGAGATTGAGGCCCTGCACCGCGAGCTGGAACGCAACCTGGTGGACCTCTCCAGCCTGCGCCCCGACCTCGGCGGGACCCTGTCCGTGCTGGAAAAGCTGGCAGGCATGCCCTTCACCGGCGGCAACCGGGCCACGCTCCTGAAGAACGGCCCGGCCACCTTCGAGGCCATCTTTGCAGAAATGGCCCGCGCCACGGACTACATCCTGGTGCAGTTCTTCATCATCCACGACGACGAGATCGGGCGCGAATTCAAGGAACGCCTCTCGGCCAAGGCCCGCCAGGGCGTGCGGGTGCTCCTGCTCTACGACGAGATCGGCTGCCACGCCCTGCCCGAAGCCTACCTGCGCGAACTGCGAGACGCCGGGGTCAAGGCCCACGCCTTCAACACCACCAGGGGCTGGCGCAATAGGTTCCAGCTGAACTTCCGAAACCACCGCAAGATCGTCATCACCGACGGCAACACCGCTTTCGTGGGCGGACACAACGTGGGCGACGAATACATGGGCCGAAGCTCCCGGTTTGGTTTGTGGCGCGACACCCACCTGCGCTGCGACGGCCCGGTGGTATCCACGGTGCAACTGAGTTTCGCCGAGGACTGGTACTGGGCCACCCACGACCTGCCCGACCTGAACTGGCAGCCCGCCGAGCGCGAAGGCGTCTCCGGCGCGGCCATGCCCATGCTTGCCATCCCGAGCGGACCGGCGGACCATGTGGAGACCTACACCCTGGCCTTCCTGCAACTTGTCGAGGCTGCGCGCACGCGCCTGTGGATCGTAAGCCCCTATTTCGTGCCTGACAGGGAAGTCACCACCGCGCTCCAGCTGGCCGCGCTTCGCGGCGTGGACGTGCGGGTGATGCTGCCACTCAAACCCGACCACAAGATGGTGTATCTGGCGTCCTTCTCGTATTTTCCGGAACTTTCGAAGCTCGGCATCAAATTTTTCCGTTTCAGACCGGGCTTCCTGCATCAGAAGGTGATACTGGTTGATGATCGCCTGGCCACGGTAGGCACAGCCAACTGCGACAACCGGTCCTTCCGCCTGAACTTCGAGCTGACCCTGGCCGTGGCCGACGAGGGGTTCGCCTCCCAGGTGGAGGCCATGCTCCTGGAGGACTTCGCCCGCTGCACCCCGGCCACAGCCGCCGATTACGAGGACCGCTGGATGGGCTTCAAGGCTGCCGTCCGCCTGGCGCGGCTGCTCTCTCCCATCCTGTGAGAACTATTCATTTCGTGCTTGCACATACCGTCTGCAATGGGGAATATACGTATAACTGCATCTTAGTCGCCTTCCACGCATTCTGCACATGAGGAGTAGCCATGTGTCTACGCACTCTCGCACTGCTGGCCTGCCTTCTGGGTCTGCCATCGCTGGCCTGCCCGGCTGAAGAGGCAAGGATAGGAGTAAACATCCCCCTGACCGGGTCGGCCGCCGACATCGGCCAGTACCTGCTGTGGGGCGTGGAGATCGCCGTGGCTGAAACCAACGCCTCCGGCGGCGTGGGCGGCAGACCCGTCCAGGCCGTGATTCTGGACGACGAAACCAGCCCGCAGAAGGCCGCCGAAAACGTCCGCCTGCTCATTGGAAGGGGAAACGTGGCCGCCGTGCTGGGGCCTGCCAACAGCGGCAACGCCCTGGCCATGATCCCCATCATGCAGGAGGCCCAGAAGCCCCTCATGCTGCTCACCGCCTCGGCCACCAAACTGACCACGATCTACCGGGACGCGCCGAAGAACTACATCTTCCGGGCCACCCTGCCAGACCGCGACCAGATCAAAAAGCTGCTGGACTGGGCCGCGCCTCGCTATCCCCGCCTGGCCATCGCCTGCGACACCACCCCCTACGGCCAGCTGGCCAAACAGGACATGATTGAGCTCATGGCTGAACGCGGGACGGCGCCCGTTGGCGTGGTCGAATTCGACCTGGGCGAGATGGACATGGCCGGCAAGATTCGCGAGTTGCAAAAAACCCCGGCGGACGCCGTGGCCGTGCTCAGCCTTGGCAAAGAGGTGGCCAACTTCGTGCGCGGCGCGGACGCAGTGGGCTTCAAGCCGCGACTTATCGGACAGTATCCGTTCTTCCTGCACCCAATCAAGGAACTGCCCGACCGCCTTTCCAACGGGCTCACCGGGGTGCTTGGCTCCTCGGCCCAGGACAGCCCCAAATCGCGCGAGATCGACGCCATCGTGCGCGCCAGGTACCGCCACCAGGGCTACTACCCCTTCAAGTTCGTGGAAGCCGCCTACGAGGGGACCAAACTGGTCCTCCAGGCCATGAGCGAAGCTGGCTCCGACCAAGGACCGGCCATCCGCGACGCCCTGGAGAACATCGAACGCTTCCAGGGCGTGAGCCAGGAGTTCGTGCGCCCCTTCAGCCGTGAGCGCCACGAGCTCTACAGGGTCGAGAATCTGTCCATGGGCGTCTGGCGCAGCGGTGACGTCGTCCGGCTGGAACAATGACCCGTCCCCGACGCTCACGGTCCGGACGCCAAGGGCGGTAAAAGCATATCATGTACGTCGGCCTGTCCATCAAACGCACCGTCATTCTGGTCCTGTTCGCCACATCGCTGGTGACGCTTCTGGCTGGGTGGGCGGCCGTACGCTACCTGGGCCTGGAGGGATTTGAACGCCTGGACCAGGAACAGGCCTTCCACGACCTGGGCCGCGCCGCCAGTGGCCTGGACAACGAGCTTGCCCACCTGGACTCCGCCCTGCGCTTCAAGAGCGTCTCGGACATCACCTACCGCTTCGCCGCCGACCGCGACAAACTGCTCGGCTCCGACACCTTCTCCTGGGAGTCCCTGCGGGGCGCGGGCCTCAACCTGATGGCGCTCTACGACCCGGCGGGCAAGCTGCTGGCGGTGAGCGCCTTCGACCTGGAAACCCGCGAAGCGATCCCCCTGGACACCCTGCTGAAGGACCTTCCCGACGAGATAAAACGGCCAGGCGCGGTCGCGGGGCCAGGCGCCAAAGCCCATGGCAAGGGCGTGCTGAACACTCCGCTTGGCCCCATGCTCATAAGCTACCAGCCCGTGCTCAATTCCCTGGGCTGGGGACCTTCGCGCGGGACGCTCCTGGCAGGACGCTTCCTGGACGACAAGCTGGTGGAGCAGATCGCCCAGCAGCTGCGCCTGCAATTCTCCCTGATCCCGCTGTCCAAGGCCCCTGGGCCCCTGGCTGACAAGGCCAGGGCGGCCATGCGCGCCGAGAACGACGCCTTCGTGGGGTCCGAGTCACAGGAATCGCTCACTGTGCACTGCGCCTACCCGGACTTCCTGGGCATCCCGGCTCTGCTGCTCACCGTGGTGCATCCTCACACCGACGCGATGGTCTTCAACCGCTCCATGCACCTAGCCCTGGGGCTGGTGGCGCTGGCCGGAGTGCTGTCGTTCGGCGCGAGCATCCTGCTTTTGCAACTGTTCGTGCTGAACCCGCTCACGCGGGTCACCCGGCACATTGCTGAGATCAAAGATTCGCGGGACCTGGGCAAGGCCCTGGTCCTGGACCGCGACGACGAGATCGGACTTCTGGCCAAGACCCTGAACGCCACCGGGGCCGACCTTGCCCGCCTCTACGACCAGCTGGACCGCCAGCACGGTCTTCAGAAACTGCTCATCGACAACATCCCCCACCCCATCTCGGTCAAGGACGCACACGGCCGCTACGCCGTGGCCAACCCCGCCCTGGGACGCCTGCTGGGACGCCCTGTCAGCGAACTGATCGGGTCCACCGACTCGGCGCTGGGCTCCCCCGCCATGTGGGCGGAATTCGCCCGCGCCGAGGAGCTTGAGGTGCTGCGCTCGGGCAAGCCCCGCTTCTGCGAGGCCGAAGCCTTCGACAGCCCCTTTGCCGGGCTTCGTCTGTTCGCCACCAGCCGCCTGCTCCTGCCGGGTCCGGGCGACGAACCCGCGAGCGTGCTCACCGTCAGCCTGGACGTCACCGAGCGCCGCTACGCCGAGGAGAGCCTGCGCCAGAGCGAACGCAAGTTCCGCACGCTCTTCGAATCCATGACCGAGGGCGTCAGCCTGCACGAAATCGTCACCGGCCCAATGGGCGAAATAACCGACTACCGCGTACTGGACGTGAACCCGGCCTTCGAGTCCATCCTGGGCATCGCGCGCGACAAGGCCATGGGGGAGCTGGCGTCGCGCCTCTACGGCACTGGGCAGGCCCCGTTCCTGGACATCTTCTCACGGGTGGCCTCCATCGGCCTGGCCACGACCTTCGAAGTGTTCTTCGAGCCCATGGACAAGCACTTTCACATCTCGGCCTTCTCTCCCTGGCCCGGACATTTCGCCACGGTCTTCACCGACACCACCGAGCGCATCCGCACCCAGGAGGCCCTGGAACACGCCAGGACAGCCATGCAGCACATCCTGGACTCCATGCCCTCCCCGGTGATCGGCGTGGACGCCGACGCCGTGGTGGCCTACCTGAACAGCGCCGCAGCCCGGTTGCTTGGCGCGCCAAATGCGCCAAATGTGGGAGACGAAGGAGAGGCGGGAGAGGCCGCAGCCGTGGGCCTGCCGCTGGTCAAGGCCTTCGCACCGCTTGAACCCTATCAGGACGCCATCTTCTCCGCCCTGGCCCAGGGGCTCCCGGTGCAGCTGCACCGGGTCAGGCTCACGGTCTCCGGGAACCAAAGACTCTTCGACCTCCAGGTGTTCCCCATGCTCACGGAAGGACAGACGCGCGGGGCGGTCATCCGCCTGGACGACGTCACCGAGCGGGTACGCATGGAAGAGCTGGTCCTCCAGACCGAAAAGATGATGTCCGTGGGGGGGCTGGCCGCAGGCATGGCCCACGAGATAAACAACCCCCTGGGCGGCATTCTGCAAAGCGTGCAGATCGTGCAGCGCCGCCTGTTCTCCGACCTGCCCGGCAACTCCCGGAGCGCACAGGAGGCTGGCTGCTCCCTGGAAGCCATCGGGCGCTATCTGGAATCGCGCGATGTGCCCAAGTTCCTGGACGCCATCCGTGACGCCGGGAAGCGTGCCGCGCACATCGTGTCCAATATGCTGGAGTTCAGCCGCCGCAGCGAGTCCAAGATGGCCCCGGCGGATTTGATGGAGCTTATGGAAAAGGCCCTGGAGCTGGCCTCCAACGACTACGACCTCAAGCGCAAGTACGATTTCCGGCGCATCGAGATCGTGCGCGACTACCCCGAAGCGCCCCTCATCGCCCGCTGCACCAAGACCGAGATAGAGCAGGTGGTGCTGAACATCATCAAGAACGCGGCACAGGCGCTGGCCTCACAACCGCTCGTAGGCCAGGGGCCTTGCATCGTGCTGCGCCTGTCGCAGGACGGGCAGTTCGCGCGCATGGCGGTGGAGGACAACGGGCCGGGCATGGACGAAGCCACCCGAAAGCGCGTGTTCGAGCCATTCTTCACCACCAAGGCTCCAGGCCTGGGCACGGGGCTGGGCCTTTCGGTGAGCTACTTCATCATCACCCAGAACCACGGCGGCGACATGACCGTGGAGTCCTCGCCCGGACGCGGGGCGCGCTTCATCATCCGCCTGCCTCTGGATCAGGCGGCGTCGGACTGACACGCGCCCGATGCAGGGATATCAGGCCGGGGTCTGCCCGGCCCGGATGTCCGCGATGGTCTTCTTTATGCGCTCGATGCGCTTCTCGTCGGCGGGATGCGTGGAGAGAAACGCCAGGGTGCGCGACGACTGCGGATTCTTGCTCATGTTCTCCCAGAAACGAACGGCTGCGTTCATATCGTAACCGGCCTTGGCCATCAGGTGCAGGCCGATGGCGTCGGCCTCGTGCTCGTGCTTGCGACTGTAGGGCAGCATGACCCCAAGGCTTGCCCCGTACCCCCACACCTTCGAGGCGATCTGCGCCAGACGCGGGTCCTCCTCGCTCAATACGAAGCTGAGGACCGCCCCCCCGATCTGCGCCCCCATCTCCATGGTGGCCCGCTCCGCACCGTGCCGGGCCATGGCGTGCGCCACCTCATGGGCCATCACCGTGGCCAGTTGGGCGTCGTCCTGCACGTACTTGAAGAGCCCGGAATACACGAAGATCTTCCCGCCCGGCAGGCAGAAGGCGTTGGGCACCGAGTCGTTGTCGATGACGTGGAACTCCCACTGCATGCCCTTTTCGCCGCTGGCTGCGGCCACGCGCTGCCCGACCCGCTTCACGGCCTCGATCTGGGCCTGGTTGCGCGAGAGCTTCTCCGTGCCGAGGATCTCACGCGCCGCCTGCGCGCCCATGGCCTTTTCCTGGCTCTCCGGGATGATGATGAGCTGCTTGCGCTCGGTGTAAGGCGCAGAATCGCACCCGGCGGCCAGCAGCGCGGCTGCCAGTGTCAGTGCGAGGGAAAGCGTGGAGAACGTGTTTTTCATGAGCGTGCAAGCCCCCGGATGATCGTACATGTCTGCGCCGCACCTTCGCCCGCTTAGGCATCGGAATGCCCACATGGCCCCCCGGTGCCCGGCAGCGGATTCAGGCCGGATGTACACAGGTAAAGCCTTGGTATCACAAGTCAACGTAAAATTTTGTTCATGAAGGCACGTGCGCCGGACGTTCCCGCCGAAGACCCTGCGTTCTGGCCGGGCTGTCTGCTTCTTCCTGCCCATCCGCCCCATACCCCAAGCCCTGCCCCCATGCCGGTTACGGTTGCGCGCGGGGCCTGCCTAGCCTACAATACGCAATATATACAGACACCCATATCATCGCCACACACTCGACACCCGGAGGCCACTCGTGCGTTTCAGCTCCAGAATGTCCGGCGTTCGCCGCTCCTATATCCGTGAAATCCTGAAGGTCACCCAGAATCCTGAGATAATCTCCTTCGCGGGCGGGCTCCCCAGCCCCGACCACTTTCCGGCTGAGGCCTTCGCAAAGGCCGCTTCTGAGGTGCTCACCGACTGCGGCCCCCAGGCGCTCCAGTACTCCATCACCGAGGGACACCCGCCCCTGCGCGAGTTCATCTCCCGGCGCTACAAAGAGACCTGGGGCCTGGACATCCCCATGGAGCAGATCCTCATCACCACCGGCTCGCAGCAGGGCCTGGACCTCATGGCCAAGGTGATGCTGGACGTGGGCGACAACGTGCTGATCGAACGCCCCGGCTACCTGGGAGCCATCCAGGCCTTCTCGCTGATGGGCGCGCAGTTCCTCACTGCCGACCTGGTGCCCGGCGGCGTGAACCTGGACCAGCTGGCCCAGCGCCTGCGGGAGCGCCCCAAGATTTTCTACGCCGTGCCCAGCTTCCAGAACCCCTCCGGGGCCACCTACGACGCGGACACCCGCCGCGAAGTGGCCCGGCTGATCGAAGAGAGCGATTCCATCCTCCTGGAAGACAACCCCTACGGTGAGCTGCGCTTCAAGGGCCAGGACGTTCCGCCCATCCGGGCCTTCATGGACTCGAGCCACGCCGCGCTCATGGGCAGTTTCTCCAAGATCGCAAGCCCCGGCATGCGAAGCAGGCCTCGGACCTGCACACCTCCATCTTCGCCCAGCGCGTGCTGCACCGGTTCCTGGAGACCAATGACCTGGACGCCCACATCGCCGTGATTCGCAAGGCTTACGGCGAGAGGCGCGACCTGATGGTGGAGGTCATCAAGCGCGAGTTCCCGGAAGAGGTGCGCTGCACCGAGCCCGAAGGGGGCATGTTCCTGTGGGGTGAGCTGCCCAAGGGCGTGAGCGCCGAGGAGGTGTTCGCCAAGGCCATCGAGCGCAAGGTTGCCTTCGTGCCCGGCCTGCCCTTCTACGTGGACGGCACGGACAACGCGTTCAGACTGAACTTCTCCAACTCGACGCCCGAGCGCATCGAGGAAGGTATCACCCGCCTGGGCGCGTGTTTGAAGGAAGTGCTGGCCCGCCACGCAACGCCCGCAAGCGGCTGCCAGTGCGACACTGGCGCACCGCTGGAAATCTAGAGACTATTCTCCCGCCGTGCGCGCGTCCAGGCTGGGCGCGCGCACGGTGCAACACGCCACTCATTCCAAGTTTTGCCCTCGCCCGTTACGTGGCGAGAGAACCAAGGCTGATTTCCCACGGTGCGACTAGGCCAGCTTTCCCAGATTTTTCACGGGCCAGCAGCCTGCATGGGCAGGAACATCTGTGCCTGCCTCAGTGTCTGGCAGTCCGGCAGCCAGAGAGAAAGCACGCATGAATCCCGCTTGACATTTGCATGCACAAACATCAGAATTCCGCCATGGCCGACTCCAAAACGCTCCTCGAAAACTGCCTGTACTTCACAGCGAACGCCCTGGCGCGCACCATCACGCGACTGGCCGAGGAAGCCTTTGCGCCTGTGGGGCTGTCACCGTCCCAGGCGTTTCTTATCATGCTGGCCCTGGAGTCGCCGGGCATAACGCCCACGGAACTGGCCACACGGCTGCATCTGGCGCCGTCCACAGTGAGCCGTCTGGCGGAGGGCCTGGTGCGTCGTGGTCTGGTGGAGCGACGCGCACAGGGCAAGTCGGCCCATTTCCACCCCACGGCCCAAGGCAAGGACATGGCCGACTCCATCGCCGCCGCCTGGAAATCCCTACACCGGCGCTATTCGGACGTGCTGGGCGAGGACACCGGCACGGACCTGACCCGGGTGATCCATCAGTCCTGTCAGATTCTGGAACAGTCCTGAGGCCCCCCTTTTTTACCCTCTTCACTTGCATGCACACGCAACAACATCCAGGAGAAATACCCATGAAAAAGGATCTCGGACCCGCCACCGCCATGTATCCTTCCCTGACCACCATCGTTGGCGCAGTGGTGAACGGACGGCCAAATTTCCTGGCCGTGGCCCACGTTGGCATCATGAACCACGGGCAGCCGCAGTACATTTCGGTTGGCATCAACAAATCCCACTACAGCGGGCCGGGAATCCACGAGCACCGGGAGTTCAGCGTGAACATCCCCTCCGAGGCCCTGATGGCGGAGACCGACTACGTGGGCATCGTCTCCGGCAAGAAGACGGACAAATCCACGCTGTTCGAGCTGTTCACCGGAGAGCTCCAGCACGCGCCGCTCATCGCGCAGTGCTCAGTGAGCATGGAATGCCGCCTGTATCAGGTGGTGGATTTTCCCTCGCACGAGGTGTTCATCGGCGAGATCGTGAAGACCTGGGCGGACGAGAGCATTCTGACGGAAAAAGGCCACATCGACCCGGCCAAGGTGCGGCCCCTGCTCTTCGACATGGGGACGCTGTCCTATTACGGCCTGGGGCCGGTGCTGGGCGGCTGCTGGAACGTGGGGAAAAAGCTCAAGAAGGGCTAGACGACTCTCAAAAATGCCTCACTCACGGGCGGAGACGGCTCTGCGTCTCCGCCTGCTCGCATCCAGTGCAGCCTGGAATACGCCTCCCGAACCGGAGCGACGCGAAGCGGTAAGGGTGTGCAGAGGGTGAAGCCCTTTGCCCGCCGGAGGCCTCTTCCACTCTCACCGAGTGTTGCGTCCTCAAAATCAGTCCATACGGATTTTCAAGACAAACAGCCAAAACCATTTATTTTTATTTTGAAAAACATATTCATGTTTTTCAAAATCGCGACACTAGCCTTACCCCACCCTCACGCGCTCTTGGCTTTCCCGCACTCCTGCTCCTGGGAGGGCTCGTACCCCTCGCCTACGTACAGCTCCGCGCCGCCCATGCTCTGCTCGTAGGCCGCGCCCCAGTCTCGAAGTTCCCGCAGAATGGGCACAAGTCCGTCACCAAGCTTTGTCAGCGAATACTCCACGCGCGGCGGCACCTCGCGGTACACCTCGCGGTGGATCACCGCATCGGCTTCGAGCTCGCGCAGCTGGCGGGCCAGCATGCGCTCGGTCACCCCACCGATGCTGCGGCGCAGGTCGCTGAAACGCATGACGCCCTCAGTGGCCAGATGATACAGGATGATCGGCTTCCACTTACCGCCCATTATCTGGAGGGTCAGCTCGAAGAAGCAGCGGTAGGTCTTACCGTTTAATTCCTTGGTCTTGCAGGGGGTGATCACGCTATCGCTCCTCACTATACTATTTGTCAGTATGGCACATTCAAGACAGTACTTGCGCTTGCAGGTGGTTCCCTGCATATGACCCAGCATGAGGGCACGTCAAGCGCTCCAGAACCGTTTCACGGGAGAACACATCATGAAAGCAGTGGCCATAAACGGCAGCCCCCGCAAAGGCGGCAATACGGAAATCATGCTTCGCGAGGCATTGAAACCCCTGGACGCCGCAGGCTGGGAGACCTCCTTCATCCAGCTTGGAGCGGCCAAGATCCGTGGCTGCATCGCCTGCTACAAATGCTTCGAGAACAAGGACCGCAAGTGCGCCGTGAAGAACGACGTGGCCAACGACTGCATGGCCGAGATGTTCGCAGCGGACGCCATCATCCTGGGCACGCCCACCTACTTCACCGACGTCACAGCGGAACTTAAGGCGCTGCTGGACCGCTCGGGGCTGGTGTCCATCGCCAACGGATCGCTGCTGGCTGGCAAGATCGGCGCGGCCGTGGTGGCCGTGCGGCGCGGCGGGGCGACGCATGCCTACGACACCATCAACCACATGTACCTGATGTCGGGCATGATCGTTCCCGGCTCCATCTACTGGAACATCGGCTACGGCCTGAACCCCGGTGAGGTGAGCGGCGACGAGGAGGCCATGCGCAACATGAACCACCTGGGCCGCGCAATCGACTGGCTGGGCCGGTGCGTGAAGCCCAACATGGGCAGCTACCCGGCCATGAACCAGACCGGCGAGAAATAACACGAACCATCGAGGAGTCGAGAACATGGCGAATCTGACCGTGGTAGCCACCATCGTGGCCAAGCCCGGATGCGAGAAGGACGTTGAAGCGCTGCTGACCGGGCTCGTCGAGCCCTCGCGCAAGGACAAGGGCTGCCTGCGCTACGACCTGCACAGGGCCGTCGATCAGCCGGGGACCTTCCTGTTCTACGAGACCTGGGAGAGCAAGGAGCTTCTGGACGCGCACCTGGAGACGCCGCATTTGTTGAATATGCGCGACAAACTGGGGGCGCTGGCTGCGTCCACGGAGATCAAGCTGCTGGAGAAGATCAGCTAGATTCGGCGAATTGCATGCTGAACAAGACTGCCGGGGACTGACGCGCGTGCGTCGGTCCCCGGCAGGTTTTGTTTTATGCGTGAGGGGAGGCGTGGAAGACAGCCTCCTGCGGGCAAAGGGCTCCGCCCTCTGCACACCCTCACGGGTCTGCGGTCTCAGGCAGCGCGTAGCGAGGGCGTTTGATTCGGGATGCCGCGCAAGGGTATCAGGAACGGAATCCGATTCGATGCGCTCCAGCCCGCCGCATCTCTTGCAACCACCCAAAGCAACACAGAGCACTCGCCCGTGACGACACGTTCATGTCGCCAAATGCAGCGCCGCTACCCCAGGTTCTTGGCCACGAACTCCCAGTTCACCAGCTTCTCCAGCACGTCCTTCAGGTAGTCAGCCCGGCGGTTCTGGTAGTCCAGGTAGTAGGCGTGCTCCCAGACGTCCACGGTCAGGAGCGGCTTCTGGCCGTTCACCATGGGGTTCATGGCGTTAGGGGTCTTCACCACCTTGAGCGCGCCCGCGTCCGCCACCAGCCAGGCCCATCCGCTGCCGAACTGGGTCATGCCAGCCTCGCTGAAGGCCTTCACGAACCCCTCATAGCTGCCGAATGAGGCGTTCAGAGCCTCGGCCAGCTTGCCCGTGGGCTTGCCGCCTCCGCCTTTCTTCAACCCTGCGAAGTAGAACGTATGGTTCCAGGACTGGGCCGCGTTGTTGAAAAGCCCTGCGGCAGCGGGGTCCTTGGCCGCGTCCAGGAACACCTTCTCCAGGGTCATGTCGGTCGAGGGCTTGCCCTCCAGGGCCTTGTTCGTGTTGTCGTAGTAGGCCTTGGTGTGCTTTCCGTAGTGGAAGGACAAGGTCTTCGCGGATATGACAGGTTCCAGGGCGTCTTCGGGATACGGCAGGGCAGGTATTGCAAACATGGGCGTTCCTTGTGCGTGGACGGGTTGGGGTGAGAGGAAACCAAGCGCGCCAGCCGCCGCCACTGTGACGGTCGCCGCCGCCAACCCGCCAAATTCCCTGCGGGTCATGCCTTTCGCGGTCTTATCTTGCATCGTGCGCCTCCGTGAGGTGCCGCCCGCGCGACCGGCGCGGCAGGCGGAAAGAGATTTCGATTCTCCTTCCTTGCTCCCGCCATGCGCGAGTGTCAAGCAATCAGCGAGGGCGTCGATCCAGGCGGCGGAATTCTGCCATTTGACGCGGGGCTGCATTCAATCCGTAACCAGCCCAACTCCATAGGATGTGGGATCTGAAAATCAAAATATCCGGAGGGAACCCCATGCTCCTGGCAAAACCGTCCACACGCCGCCTGACCATGCTCCTGTGGCTGGCGCTGGCCCTTATCTTCGCGGCCCAGGCCACCGCCTCTGCCGCCGCCGACAAACCTGCCAAGTACGTCTTCTACTTCATAGGCGACGGCCTGGCCCAAGCCCAGCGCACCGCTGCCGAGTACTACCTGGCAGCCGAAAAGTGCATGGAAAAGCCCGGCCTGGTCAAACTGTCTATGAGCGCCTTCCCGGTGCAGGGCGCGACCACCACCTACTCGCTGAACTCCATCATCACCGACTCCGGCGCGGCGGGCGTGGCCCTGGCCAGCGGCGTGAAGACCTACAACGGCGCCATTGGCGTGGACGGCGACAAGAAGTCCGTGCCCACAGTGGCCGAGATCGCCAAGCAGAAGGGCATGAAGGTCGGCATCGTGTCCACCGTGTCCCTGGACCACGCCACCCCGGCCTGCTTCTACGCCCACCAGCCCAGCCGCAACAACTACTACGAAATTTCCATGCAGGCCGGCGACTCCGGCTTCGACTACTTCGCTGGCGGCGGCTTCAAGGACCCCGAGGGCAAGAAGTCCAAGCAGGAAGGTGACAAGCCGAACGCCATGGAAAACTTCAAGTCCAAGGGCTACACTGTGCTGAACTCGCGCGACGAAATCCTGGCCCTCAAGCCCGGACAGAAAGTGCTGGCCGTAAACCCCGTGCTGGACGCCGACAAGGCCATGCCCTACGCCATGGACGTGGACCCCGCCAAGGAAGTCACCCTGGCCCAGTTCACGGCCAAGGGCATCGAGCTTTTGGACAACCCCAAGGGCTTCTTCATGATGATCGAAGGCGGCAAGGTCGACTGGGCCTGCCACGCCAACGACGCCATGGCCTCCATCAAGGACGTGCTGTCCCTGGACGATGCCGTGGCCCAGGCTGTGGAGTTCGCCAAGAAGCACCCGGACGAGACCCTGATCGTGGTCACCGGCGACCATGAGTGCGGCGGCATGAGCCTCGGCTTTGCCGGAACCAAGTACGGCAACTATTACAGCTACCTGAAAAACCAGAAGCTCTCCTTCCTGGCATTCTCCAACAAGCTGAAGGAATACAAGAAGAACACCCCGGCGGACAAAACCGCTCTGGCCGACGTGGCCGGGCTCATCAAGGAAGGTTTCGGGCTGGTGATCCCCACCGCCGCCGACCTGGAAGAGATGAAGAAGTCCCCCAAGCCCAACGAAGACGTCACTTCCCCCGCCGACACCTACGGCATGTACCTCAAGGATTACGAGCTGGCCATGGTGCAGGACGCCTTCAAGCGCTCCCTGTCCGGCGAAGGCGAGAAATCCAAGGACTCTGCCGAATACCTGCGCTACGGCGACTACGAGCCCCTGACCGTCACCCTGACCCGCATCCTGGACGCCAAGGCCGGGCTGGCCTGGACCACCTACTCCCACACGGGCATGCCGGTCATGACCTCGGCCATGGGAACCGGCGCCAAGGCCTTCGAGGGCTATTACGACAACACCGAGCTGGCCAAGCGCCTGATGGCCATCGTGGACCCGGCCAAGAAACTGGCCTCGAACTGATCGTCTTGCGTTCTTCCCGGAACATGGCGCTTGCTACAAAGTAACGCTCATTTTCAATAACTATACGGGATTCCAAAGGGCGCAGCCCTAAGGCCTGCGGAGGCTCTCCTACCTGCCCACTCCTCCGGCACCCAGCCAGCAACCTGTCATTCCACCGGGGCGCGCCGCATGCGGCGCGCCCCGCTTTCACACCCATGCACCAAAACGACAGCATCCCCAGCCCAGCCAGTCCCCAGGCAGCCGCAAACCGCCGCAGGGACATCATTCTCACCGCCGCTTTTGCCGTTCTGACGATTTCGCTCTGGTTTCTGCCCACAGGCTTCGAGAACCGCCTGCCTACCGGCACCCAGGCTGTGAAGGCCGAGATAACCGCAACCGACAACAGCAATCTGCGGCAATACGGCGTGGTGCTCGAAGGCGACCAACGCGTGCAAGCCCTGGTGCTGGAAGGCCACTTCAAAGGCCGGACGGTCACAGCGGACAATCTGTTTCTGGGCAAGCTGGAGATGGACAAGCAGTTCCAGGTCGGGGACATGGCCCTGGTGGCGCTCACGGTATCGGGCGGCGAGGTGGTCAACGCCGTGGCCCAGGACTATTACCGGCTGGACATCCAGCTGTGGGTGATGGGGCTGTTCGCGGTGTTCCTGGTGGCCTACGCGGGCTGGACCGGCCTTAAAGCGCTGCTCAGCTTCCTGTTTGCCGCGCTGGCCATCTGGAAGGTCATGGTGCCGTTGTTTCTGCAAGACTACGACCCCATCGGTGTGACCCTGGCCGTGCTGGCCGTGCTCATGGCCTCGGTACTGTTTCTGGTGGGCGGGGTGAACCGCAAGGCCCTGGCCGCGTACCTGGGGTCGCTTCTGGGCGTGGCCGCCACCTGTGCCATGGCCGTAGGCTTCTCGGACGGATTTCATCTGCACGGCTCGGTGAAGGCCTACGCCGAGACGCTGTTCTATTCAGGCTATCCGCACCTGAATTTGACCAGGATTTTCCTGGCCACAGTGTTTCTTGGCTCAAGCGGCGCGGTAATGGACCTGGCCATGGATGTGGCCGCCAGCATGGAGGAAGTTTCCACACACAATCCCGTCATCGGCTTCTGGAAGCTCTTTCTCTCCGGCCTGCGGGTGGGGCGGGTGGTCGTCGGCACCATGACCACCACGCTGCTGCTGGCCTATTCGGGCGGTTCCATGGCGCTGTTCATGGTGTTCATGGCCCAGGGCGTGCCCATGGCCAACGTGTTCAACATGAACCACGTGGCCGCCGAGGTGCTGAACACCCTGGTGGGCAGCTTCGGGCTGGTACTGGTGGCCCCGTTTACGGCGCTCATGGGGGCGTGGCTGCTGGCCGGACGCAAGGCCCGGCAGCCGGAAGTAGTCACCTAAAGAGGCTTTTGCGCGCTGAAGTGCATCCCCATGGTCACGGGGGAGCTCTTGAAGCCCGTCTCGCCGTGGCTGGCCGTGTTCACAAAACCCGCCCGCCCTGTCAGGTGAACCAGGAGGCCACGGCATCCCCCGGCGACATGGGCGCGGGTCCGGTGAGCATCTGATCGGCTATCTGGATGCTCCCGCCGGGTTTGAGCACACGGAAGGCCTCGGTCAGGGCCGCCTGCTTGTCGATCACAAGGTTGTACACGCCGCTGGAGATCAACAGGTCGAAACTTGCACCCTCGAAGGGCAGCCTCTCGGCAGAGCCCTCCGCGAATTCCACGTTCTCCGCGCCAGCGGCCTGGGCGTTCAGGCGCGCCGTGGCCAACATGTCCGTGGACATCTCCACGCCCACGGCGCGGCCCGTCTCCCCCACAAGCCCCGCAGCCACAAGCGTGTCCACGCCGCAGCCGCAGCCCACGTCCAGCACAGCCTGTCCCTTGGCCGGAAGGCCCATGGAGAAGGGATTGCCTACCCCGCAGAAGCACTCGCGCACGGCAGGCGGCAGGTGCTTAAGCCACTGCGGCGCGTAGCCCTGGCCGTCAAGCCCGGCCTGGCCCGTGGGATACCTGAAGAGTCCGGCGGCTGAGGAGGCCACCTTGCGGTATTTGTCCCTGATGGACGCCTCAATCTGGCTGCGTTGCTCGGTGGTTATTTGCATAGATCAAGACTATTAATGCTGAGCCAAATCGTCAAGAAATCTGATCATGCTGAACCGTCACAGCCCATCTTGCCATTTTTGCCAAATTGCTTACTCTTTCAGGCAAGCCTCACCAAGGAGGGTTGTACCCGTGAGTATTGAATCCGCAACTGCATACATGGAACGCATGCGACTGGACCCTGAATTTCGCGCCAAGGTGAACGAATGCCAGGACGCGGCCGCCAACTGGGCATTTCTGCGCGAGAACGGCTTCGACTTCACCGTGGACGAGTTTAAGCAGGCCCAGAAAGCCGTCTACGAAACCCACGGCACGGACCAGCTTCCCAAGAAAGACTGAAGCGAAAAAGGCTGAACCGGGTTCCCCATGCGCCCGGCCAGCAGGTTGGCTGTACCGGCCTGGGAGCGTACGTGCGCTTCCAGGCCACCCGGTCGCCCTATGCCCAGGCCCAGTCCCAGGTGTTGCAGCCGTTCCTGGTGACCCGCTCAATCCGGCTTGCCTCGCCTCCGGCCTGTTTTGTCCTACTCTTCCGGTTCGGCTCTGCCCGCCCTGCCCGCCCTGTTTGACCGTTCGCGCCTTTTTCCCTATTTCTGGCTGGTTCGGCAACTTCGGGAAAAAGGATTTACCATGAGCGATACCGTCAAAGAGCATCTGGACTTTCTGCGCACCATCGTCGACGAGGACCTGAAAAGCGGCAAGTACGCCTCCGTGGCCACCCGCTTCCCTCCCGAGCCTAACGGCTACCTCCACGTCGGCCACGCCAAGTCCATCTGCCTCAACTTCGGCATCGCCAAGCAGTTCGGCGGCACTTGCAACCTGCGCTTCGACGACACCAACCCCTCCAAGGAAGAACAGGAATACGTCGATTCCATCCAGGCCGACGTCAACTGGCTGGGCTTCTCCTGGGACGACCGCATGTATTTCGCGTCCGACTACTTCGAGAAGCTCTACGAATTCGCCGAAATGCTCATCCAACGCGGCCTTGCCTACGTGGACGACCAGACCGCCGAGCAGATCCGCGAGGCGCGCGGCACCCTGACCGAACCCGGCATCGACAGCCCGTACCGCAACCGCTCCGTGGACGAAAACCTGGAGCTGTTCCGGCGCATGCGCGCGGGGGATTTCCCGGACGGCGCACGCGTGCTGCGGGCCAAGATCGACATGTCCTCGCCCAACATCGTGATGCGAGACCCCACCCTCTATCGCATCCGCCACGCCCATCACCACCGCACCGGGGATGCGTGGTGCATCTACCCGATGTACGACTTCACCCACTGCATCTCCGACGCGCTGGAGCACATCACCCACTCCATCTGCACCCTGGAGTTCGAGAACAACCGCGAGCTGTACGACTGGGTGCTGGACAACCTGCCCGTGCCCTCGCGCCCCCGCCAGTACGAGTTCGCGCGCCTGAACCTGACCTACGTTGTGGTCAGCAAGCGCCGCCTGATCCAGCTGGTCAGCGAGGGCCACGTCACCGGCTGGGACGACCCGCGCATGCCCACCATCCAGGGGCTGCGCCGCCGGGGATTCACGCCCGAGTCCATCCGCCTGTTCGCGGAGCGCATCGGCGTGGCCCGAGCCGCCAACACCGTGGAAATCGAGATGCTGGAAGCCTGCCTGCGCGAAGACCTGAACGACCGCGCCCCCCGCGCCCTGGCCGTTCTGCGCCCCGTAAAGGTAGTAATCACCAACTATCCCGAGGACCAGGAAGAAATCTTCGAGTGCCCCAACCACACCGAAAAGCCCGAACTCGGAACCCGCCAGATCCCCTTCTCGCGTGAGCTGTACATTGAGCAGGACGACTTCCGCGAGGTGCCGCCCAAGGGCTACCACCGCCTGTCACCCGGAAAGGAAGTGCGACTGCGCCACGCGTATTACGTCACCTGCACCGACGTGCTGAAGGACCCCGAGACCGGCGACGTGACCGAGATCCGCTGCACCTACGATCCGGCCACGCGCGGCGGCTGGTCCAACGACGGGCGCAAGGTCAAGGGAACCATCCACTGGGTCAGCGCAAAACACGCGGCCTGGGCCGAAGTGCGCCTCTACGACCGCCTGTTCACCAAACCAGACCCCATGGCAGTGGAAGAAGGCAAGGACTTCAAAGACTACGTGAACCCAAACGCCCTGGAAGTGCTGCCCAACTGCCCGGTGGAACAGAGCCTCGCCCAGGCCACGCCCGAGCAGTTCTTCCAGTTCGAACGGCTGGGCTACTTCGTGGCCGACCGCCGCGACCACGGCCCGGACCGGCTGGTGTTTAACAGGAGCGTCGGTTTGAGAGACTCCTGGGCCAAGCAGGAGAAGAAGGGCGCGTAGGGACGAGAGATCTGGAAGAAGAGGAAGAGAAGACCAGGGCTCTGGCCTGGACCCGCTGGGGGAGAAGCCTCCCCCAGACCCGGCTATTAGCTTCGCGTTGTGCGCGGGAGCATTGAGTTGGGACTGGTGGTTGGTCGGGAGCATTCAATGCCGTACATGCCAGCGGACAAGCACATCAAACAGGAAGACCTGAAACGCGGCTTTGCGCGCTTCAGGTCTTTTGGCTGACGAAATACTACGCTGTAACAGGCGGTTACGCGAAGCGAATGCAGGGTCCAGGGGGATCATCCCCCTGGCGGGTGCAGGGCGGAGCCCGCCGGGGTCTGGGGCAGCGCCCCAGCCTCAACTACTTGAGCCCCTGCTGGGCGCGCAGTTCGGCCTTGGCTTCGTTGAAATCGCTCTGGAATTGCGAGCTGGCGAACAGGTCGGCCAGGAAGATGCCGGTCGCCATCTGGGCGGCGGAGACGTCGGTGGGCCAGTGCTGGCCCAGGATCAGGCGGTTCAGGCCGTACTGGACGCCGTAGGTCAGGAGCTGGCCCTGTTTTTCCGGGAGCATGTCGCCGAGCAGCACGCCGTCGACGAGCCCCAGCAGGGCGTGGCTGCTGGGGTAGGAAGCTGGAGTGACTGGCCCCTGGCTGTTGTAGATATCCTTGAGGGTGTCGTTGGCGTTCTGGGTGTTGATGGTGACCTTGATGAAGAAGGCGTTCGTAGCCAGGAGGTTCCGGGCGGTGAAGTCCTCGCCAAGCACAGCTGAGAAGTCGAAGACCGACGGGATCGCGTCCGCCTGGGCCTGGGCCACCATCTGCGGGGTGGCGGTATTCATTACCGTATTCAGGATGAGCATGTTTGCCCCCTGCGCGGCGGTCCCTGGGGCAGGCGGCTGCGGCAGGAGCATAAGCGCTTGCAACGCGGCTGCGTTGCTGGAGAAATAGGCATCGGGACCAAGTGATTGCCCAAGGCAGAATGTTGGCAGGGTCAGGGCGATAAGAACGGCCATGGACACGGCGAATGATCGCATAAACAGCCTCCCACTCGGTTAATCCGACAGAGTATCCGTGCGGACTTTTCGCACTGCCGCTGTATTCCCGCAGACGTCCTGATGAAACGGGTATTACAGTTGACGGCTAATTCTGTTCACAGAACAGCTGTGATTGCAACGCATTTGCTTTTGGCGGCTCCGAGCAGACTCTTCGCGCTCCTACCTAATGGGCGACATTTCCACACTTCCCCCAAGCCTGCGCGAAGCCAGTTGAGGGTCCAGGGCGGAGCCCTGGCAGGACCTGGGACGGAGTCCCAGCCTCGCCAGCGGCTACTGCCCTGACGTGTCCACGAATATCTGCCGGATTGTCACCACGAGTTCCGCGAAGCAGAACGGCTTGACGATGTAAGCCGTGGCGCTGTGCTTGCCTGCCATGAGTATGCTGTCCGTCTTGGCCTCGCTGGTAACCAGAACGAACGGCACAGCAGGCGTTCCCGACTCCTTCCTGACCTTGTCCAGGAGCTCGATCCCGGACAGGCGCGGCATTTTCCAGTCCGATATGATCAGGTCGAATTTTCCCTCACCCTGTATCAAGCCCCAGGCTTCTTCCCCGTTCTTGGCTGCAGTGACGCTTCCCATGCCCATCCGGGCCAGGTACTCCTTCAAAACGTGCAGCATGCTTGCGGAGTCATCCACCACGAGGACTTTTAATCCTCTGAATACTGCTAGATCGCTCTCGCTGGTATCAACTTTCAACGCGCTCTCGCCGCAACTGTCAGTGATGCTTTCATTCATGGGTGAAGAACCTCCATACATGATTGCATTCTTTTCCCTTCCAACTCATACAGGATTTTCGGCTTTTACATATGTAACAACTTCCGATTTCAACAGTTGTTATCTTGAGAGCTTGAAATCCAAGCGAACGGTTTACTCGCTGCGCGTGGACTCCGCCCCTGGACTTGGCTAACAGTTATCACCATTGCCAAGTTTCGCGCAAGGCACGTCTGTCCTGGGCGCATAGCAACAGGTCGTTGCCGAATGTCCTCAAGCGCACCACCTTCTCCGCCTTCGCCATTTTCCTTTTCGTGAAACACCGCCCGTGGTATTCTTCCTTCAGACGATTAACCCGAAGGAAAGGCCACCATGCTTTGGGACCGCCACGACCTCGAGCGCTACGAGCGCTGGCTGGCTCCGCCTACGGGGCCTATGCTCTGGCGCAGGAGTGCCGCCTGTTGGAGTGGGTTACTGCGGGCTGGCCCCGGCGAATGATCGCATGCTGCTTCTCCTCGCTTGCTTGCCGGATGACATGATCCAGGACATATCCTGATTCTCAAGGCCTGATACGGATGTGCGTTTCGAAACAATCATGGACATTGCTTATGAAATACCCACTCTCTTTTCAATCCTGCTGCCCTTTGCGATACACTGTACTTTTAACTTTTATTTCATCATTGCATGCAATGTTTCCTACTACAGTGACGTATTGAGTCTTTCACGTCCCGTGTCTTACGTTTTTTTTGAACACCAAAGTTGTACCGCAGGAAATTGTAATACATGCGTTCTCACAAGCCTACGACCATACTCTCCATATCTATATTTTTGTGTGTGATTTTTTCATTTTTTTGTATGGAATTTGTTGCCAGACTCAACAAGTCTATTTTAAACATTCAACCTGTTCCACATTTTTTCAGCAACAAGCTCGGGAATCTGAAACCATACCTCAGCGCATCGGCGTTCTCGCATCCACGCATCCCATATCTCTACTCAACGGACAGGAATGGTTTTCGCTCAAATAGCAGCACAAACATTACAACACCAGACAAGATTATCTTGTGCCTTGGCGATTCGTATACATTTGGAGTCAGTGTTCCTGACACCGCTACCTTTCCCGCTGCGCTCGAAAAGCAGCTTAACTTGAAATCAGAATCATCAGCACCGTCGTATCGGATCATCAACTCCGGAACCCCTGATACTGGCATCGAGGATATTTACCTTTATTACATTGACAAAGCTCGAAACATAAAACCTAATTTGGTTATCCTGCAATTCGACATTCACAATATACGCCTCCTCTCCAAGCAATATCGGTACAAATTCATTCAGCAGGACAACTCGTACAACATTTTCAAGGATATTTCCCTGGCGCGCGACATATCCCTCCTTTTTACAAAACAACTTGAACAATATCCTGGTTATTCTTCGCTTTCTAAATGGATTTTAGAGAACCAGACACAACCTGATGATTCCCGCAACATGGATATTGCCATGCAATTTCTTGGAAAGCGCGAGTACACCATATCCAGGACTGTCGACGACCTCCTCTCCGAGGATAAACGAATTCTCAACGAAGAGAACCTGGAAGCACTCTGGCCCCTTTGGAATCGATATCTTGATGTTCTTCTGAAGCTCAAACAATCCGTTGAGTCTGACGGAATCGACTTCCTCCTGGTCATCACTCCGCACCACGAGCAGATGAACTCATTCGACAATGCTCCTTCAGCAGCGCTCATCCCATTTTGCATCAAAAACAACATAAAGTACCTTGATCTCACGGAAAAATTCAGATCTCTCACACGGGACAATGGCGTCGAGTTGTTTTGCAAACCGTTTGACTACCACTGCAATGTACTCGGCAATTCTATCATTGCAGACGGCATATCCAAGCGGATCGACTCCATCGGTGAGGCTCCACGGAAGATTGCAGTCTTTACGAAAAACTTACCGTCCTACAACCATGTCGTTCCTGACAAGATAATGGTCACATTCGATGAATCAGGGTATCCACGCCTCTCTTCAACAGATTTTGTGGAGATCGTGAATTTCAAACGCGACAACACCATTATCAAAAACGAAGGTGACGGCTCCATCAAGTATGTGACATGCGACCTCAGGAACGCACCCACCGCATCCGCAACGCTTGAGCTTCGCATGAAAACATCCATCGAACAAGTTGGACTTGTTTTTTTTCCCCATCTCCTGGATGGGGACAACCGCTCTAATGCATTTACCGCGTCACTTTCCGCCAACAATGAGGAAGCCAGTTTTTCAACCTCCAACACCAACTTTCCGGAACGCTGGAAAGACCTCGAAAACATGTACCATGTGACACTCAAACCTTCGTCGGCTTCAATCGACTCAATCACCGTGAAACTTGGTTTTGTCCGCGATGGCGGGTTCATCTTCGAAAACAAAGGCAAACAATCTTTTCGGCGCTTCGAACTGCTTCTCTACCCTCCGGACAAGGGCTGAGCGCATAGTGGCCCATGATGAGGTGGCATCCCGGCCATACTCCGCCTACGCCATTTTCCTTTTCGTGAAACACAGCCCGTGGTATTCTTCCTGTAGACGCATAACCCGAAGGAAAGGCCATCATGCTCTGGGACCGCCACGACCTCGAGCGCTACGAGCGCTGGCTTGCTTCGCCTCGCGGGGCCTATGCCCTGGCGCAGGAGTGCCGCCTGTTGGAGTGGGTCACTGCGGGCTGGCCCCGGCGATCCCGCACGCTCCTGGAGGTGGGCTGCGGCCCTGGCATGTTTCTGGATTTCTTCCACCGGGCAGGCTTTGACGTCACCGGCTTTGACAAGTCCCCGGTGATGCTCGAAGCCGCGCGAGAACGCCTGGGCCACCGGGCGGACTTCAACTTGGGCGACGCTGCCCACCTGCCCTACGACACGGACAGCTACGACTACGTTGCCATCCTGACCCTGCTGGAGTTCGCCCAGGACCCGCTGCGGGTACTGGACGAGGCCGTGCGCGTGGCCCGGCGCGGGGTAATCGTGGGGTATGTGAACCGCTTCTCGCTGTACCGTTTTTCAGCCAAGCGCCACAAACTCCTGAGCCAGGCACGATGGTTCACCCCTTGGGCCATGCGCAGGCTGATTCGCCGGGCAGTGGGACCGGCCCCGGTGCATGAGGGCTGTGTTCTGCCCGGCCCGGCCTGGACCTGGCGCGAGGGGTTCCCCCTCTGGGGCCTTGGCCGCATGGTGCTGCCAGTCCCCATAGGGGCCTACTGCGCTTTGTCCGTGGACCTTACCCGAGAGCCTCCGCTTACCCCCCTGGCTGCCTTTGCAGGTGCCCAGCCCTCAAAGAGTTTTTGACAAGTCGAGGTGTTGGGGCTAACAGCCCGTGTTTGCGAGGCGCTCCGGCGCTGAAGGAACATCTATGGAAAAAATCCAGAAAATCAAAGGTTTCGCGGACATACTGCCTCGCGACGCCCAAGTTTACGACCGCCTGGAGCAGACCGCCAAGCGTGTTTTCGCTCAATACGGTTACAAGGAAGTGCGCCTGCCCATCCTTGAGCGCACGGAACTCTTCTCGCGCTCCATCGGCGAGGAGACGGACGTGGTCCAGAAGGAGATGTACACCTTCCCGGATCGCAAGGGCCGCTCATTGACCATGCGCCCCGAAGCCACGGCTGGCGTTGTACGCGCCTACGTGGAGAACGGCCTGCACGCCCAGGAGGAACTCTCCAAGCTCTATTGCGCAGGACCGATGTTCCGCTACGAGCGCCCTCAGAAGGGCCGCATGCGCCAGTTCCACCAGATCGACGTGGAGGCTTTCGGATCGCCCTCGCCCTACTTGGACGCCGAAATGCTCTTCATGCTGGCTCAGTTCCTGACGGAACTCGGCCTCGAAGACCTGACCTTCGAGCTGAACTCGCTGGGGTGCAGCGCCCCCGATTGCCGCCCCGCCTACAACGACGCTCTGAACGAATACTTCCGGGGCTTCGACGGCGGCCAGCTCTGCGAGGACTGCCTGCGCCGCAAGCTGACCAACCCACTGCGCGTGTTGGACTGCAAGGTCCCGGCCTGTAAGGAACTGACCCGCTCCGCGCCGAAGATCTCGGACTACCAGTGCCAGTCCTGCCGCGACCACTTCTCCACCGTCACCGCGCTTCTGGACGCGGGAGGGCTGAACTACACCCTGAACCCTCGACTTGTGCGCGGCCTTGATTACTATGTGCGCACCACCTTCGAGGTGACCTCGGGCAAGATCGGCGCGCAGTCGGCCGTGGCTGGCGGAGGCCGCTACGACGGTCTGGTGAAGACGCTTGGCGGGCCGGACCTGCCGGGAGTGGGCTTTGCATGCGGCATGGAGCGTCTGGCCATGCTCATGGGCGAATGTGCCGCTTACGCCCCTGACTTTTATCTGGCAGTGCTTGGCGAGGCCGGGCTGCACGCCGGGCTGCTGCTCACCCAGAAGCTCCGCGCCGCCGGGATGACCGGCGAATGCGCCCTGGCCGCCAAATCCGCCAAGTCCCAGATGCGCCAGGCCGGAAAGTCCGGCGCCCGCTTCTGCCTGATCCTGGGCGATTCGGAACTCGAAGCCGGAACCATCGTGGTCAAGGACATGACCGCCGGAACCCAGGACACCGTAAGCCAGGACTCCCTCCTGGATCATCTTCGCAAGTAACCACCGGAGCATACGTTTCATGGACCCTATCCTTTCCGCTGACGAGGCCCCCCGCGCCGCTGATCCCCTGGGAGACTGGCGCCGCACCCACACCTGCTCCAAGCTGACCGCCGCCGACATCGGCGCTGAAGTCTGCATCATGGGCTGGGTGCAGTTCCGCCGCGACCACGGCGGCCTCATCTTCGTGGACCTGCGTGACCGTGAGGGTCTGACCCAGGTGGTCTTCAGCCCGGACCACGCCCCGGCGGCGCATGCACGCGCCCACGTGGTGCGCTCCGAGTACGTGCTGGCCATTCGTGGCACCGTGCGCCCCCGCCCCGAAGGCATGGCCAACCCCAATATGGTCACCGGCGAGATTGAAGTCGTGGTCAACGACTGGAAGCTCCTGAACACCGCCAAGACCCCGCCCTTCACCATTGAGGACCGCATCGACGCGGGCGAGGCCCTGCGCCTGAAGTACCGCTACCTGGACCTTCGCCGCCCCAAGCTCGCCCAGAACTTCATCCTGCGCTCCAAGGCTGCCCAGTCCGTGCGCCGCTACCTGGACTCCCTGGGCTTTCTGGAAGTGGAGACGCCCATGCTCACCAAGTCCACGCCCGAAGGCGCGCGCGACTTCCTGGTGCCCAGCCGCGTCAACCAGGGCGAATTCTTCGCGCTGCCCCAGTCGCCCCAGCTGTTCAAGCAGCTGCTCATGGTGGCCGGAATGGAGCGCTACTACCAGATCGTCAAATGCTTCCGCGACGAGGACCTGCGCGCCGACCGCCAGCCAGAGTTCACCCAGATCGATATCGAGATGAGCTTTGTGGACGAGGAGCAGGTGATGGGCATGGCCGAGACCATGATCCGCACCCTGTTCAGCGAGTGCCTGAACAAGGAACTGCCCACGCCCTTCCCCCGTATGACCTACGACGACGCCATGCGCGACTACGGCCTGGACAAGCCCGACGTACGCTTCGACCTGAAGCTGACCGACGTCTCCGACATCGTACGCGGCTGTGAATTGCGCGTGTTCGCCAAGGCCGAGCTGGTCAAGGGGCTTCGCGTTCCCGGCGGCGAGACCATGACCCGCAAGGAGATCGACGAGCTCACCGAGTTCGTGAAGATCTACGGCGCGCAGGGTCTGGCCTGGATAAAAATCCGCGAGAACGAGTGGCAGTCGCCCATCGCCAAGTTCTTCTCCGACGCCGAGCGCTCCGCCCTGGCTGAACGCCTGGAGCTCAAGGTGGGCGACATCGTGTTCTTCCAGGCCGGAGCTTCCGACATGGTGAACAACGCCCTGGGCTATCTGCGTGTGCAGCTGGGTGAGCGCCTGGGCCTCATCGACGAGAGCGTGTTTGCGCCCCTGTGGGTGACGGATTTTCCCCTGCTGGAATACTCCCCCGAGGACAAGCGCTGGGTGGCCAAGCACCACCCCTTCACTTCGCCCAAGGACGGACACCTGGAAGTCCTGAAGTCCGATCCAGGCGCGGCCCTGGCGCGCGCCTACGACCTGGTGCTGAACGGCAGCGAGATCGGTGGCGGCTCCATCCGCAACCACACCCTGGACAAGCAGTCCGCCATGTTCGAGGCCCTGGGCATTGACGCCCAGGAAGCCGAGGAGAAGTTCAGCTTCCTCCTGAACGCCCTCCAGTACGGCGCGCCCCCGCACGGCGGCATCGCCTTCGGCCTGGACCGCCTCATCATGCTCATGGCCGGAGCCAAGTCCATCCGCGACGTCATCGCGTTCCCCAAAACCCAGAAGGCCACCTGCCTCATGACCGAAGCCCCCAGCGCCGTCGCCTCCAAGCAGCTGCGCGAACTGGGCATCAAGCTGCGGGAAAGCGCGGCCAAGGAAAGCCAATAGACCATGTCCCGCCCCATTCTGAAATATCCTCATCCCATCCTGAGCAAGCGCGCGGAGGAGATCACCGAGATCACGCCCGAACTCAAGGAGCTCGCCAAGGACATGGCCGAGGCCATGTACGACAAGCGCGGCATCGGTCTGGCCGCGCCCCAGGTGGGCGAATGCTGCCGCCTGATCGCCGTGGACATCTCCGGCCCTGACGAGCGCACGGAGCTTATGTTTCTGGTGAACCCGGTCATCGTCTCTCGTGAGGGAGAGGTGACGGACGAAGAAGGCTGCCTGTCCGTGGCCCAGTTCCGGGCCAAAGTGACGCGCTCCGAAAAAGTGATGGTCAAGGCCAAGGACCTGGACGGCAAGGATGTGGAGCTTCCGGCGGACGGCATCCTGGCCGTGTGCCTGCAACACGAGATCGACCACCTGGACGGCGTGCTCTTCATCGACCACATCAGCCGACTGAAGCGCGCCCTGTACGACAACAAGATCAAGAAGTGGCAGAAAGCCAGGAAGCAGGAATCTTGAGAATAGTCTTCATGGGCACGCCGGACTTCGCGGCGGCGACTCTTTCGAAGGTCCTGGCCACTTCCGACACGGCTCCTGGCGGCCCGTTCGAGGTGGTCGGCGTGTACACCCAGCCCGACCGCCCCTGCGGTCGCGGGCACAAGTGCACACCCTCGCCCGTGAAGAGCCTGGCCCTGGAGCACGGCCTGCCAGTGATGCAGCCGCTGAACTTCAAGGACGTCGCCGACGTGGCCGAACTTGCGGCGCTGAAGCCTGACGTTCTGCTGGTGGCCGCCTACGGACTCATCCTGCCCCAGTCCGTGCTGGACATCCCCGCGTTCGGCCCCTGGAACGTCCACGGGTCTCTGTTGCCGCGCTACCGGGGGGCCGCTCCTATCCAGCGCTGCATCCAGAACGGCGACACCGAGACCGGCATCACCATCATGCGCATGGAGCGCGGACTGGACACTGGCCCCATGCTGCTCATGCGGTCCATCCCCATCGGGCCGGACGAAACCGCCGGGGAGTTGCATGACCGTCTGGCTGCCCTTGGCGCGGACATGGCCGTTGAGGCTCTCAACCTTCTGTCGGCAGGACCTGTATCGCCCACGCCCCAGGATGACGCCCAAGCCACCTACGCGGCCAAGATCACCAAGGACGACACGCTCATCCGCTGGGACCGACCCGTGCTTGAAGTGCACAACCACATCCGGGCCATGTCACCAAGGCCGGGAGCCTACTTCAACCTGCCAATTCCAGGTGAAAATCGCCATATTCGCCTCCTGGCGCATCCTGGCTGCCACGTGCAGGGCGACATGGCGGACATGCCCCCAGGACGCCTTTGCGGGCTTGTTTCAGGACGGCTTGTTATAGCCTGCGCCGATGGAACCTATCACATTCCATCGGTTCAGCCAGCTGGGAAGAAATCCATGGACGCCACGGCCTTTGCCTGCGGCTACCTGAGCAAAATCGACTGCGGCATCCCTCTGGTCTGCCCTGCTCCTGAAGACCTGCTGGCCTGATCCGGCCTGGGGCCATTCCTTCTTTGACGGTCCGGTTCTACCGCCCATATTGCATTTCCACGCAAAGCGATTAGGTTGACCACATCTATGGAAGCTGTCGAGTCTTCGCGAAAACGCCTGTTCATCGGGCTTATCTCCGCATCCTCCCTGGTAGTGTGCGGCTTGCTGGCGCTTTTATGGATCGTGCCCACCATCGGGCTCGATTCCATCCACCCCTGGGCCTCGGCTGTTTGGGGCGTGGTTGTGGCCTGCATCATCGTGGTGGTCGGCTGGGCAAGCCTGGGCCTGGCCCTTTCTGTGGCCGCCGGGCGCATCCTGCCCTTCACCAACCGTCTGCGTGGGGTGACCATCAAGCTGTTTTTGCCGCTCATGATCATCCTGGCGCGCCTGTTCGGCATCTCCAAGGAGCGCGTGCGCAACTCCTTCATCAAGGTGAACAATGAGCTGGTCTTGGGCCAGGGCCGCGACTACAAGCCCCATGAAATTCTTCTGCTCTTGCCCCACTGCCTGCAATCGAGCCGCTGCGGCGTGCGCCTGACCTACGACATTAACAACTGCACCCGCTGCGGCAAGTGCCCAGTGGCTGGCCTGCTGGCCCTGTCCGAGGCCTACGGCGTGCACATGGCCATCGCCACAGGGGGAACTATCGCCCGGCGCATCGTGGTGCAGAAGCGACCCAAGCTGATCCTGGCCGTGGCCTGTGAGCGCGACCTGTCCAGCGGCATCCAGGACACCTACCCCCTTCCGGTGTACGGCATCCTGAACGAACGCCCGAACGGACCCTGCCTGGACACCCTGGTGCCCCTCGACCAGATGGAGATCGCTCTGCGCTATTTTCTGCGCATGGAGGCCGCGCCCGTGGTGATTGTCCCGCGAATCCCCCGCATGCGCGACCTGGGCGTTACCGACGGCCAGCCTGGCGCGTCCATCAACTGATTCTCCACGGGCTAGCTATCCTGCGCTCCAGGATTGCGTTTCCCTGCATCTCGTACGCACCAGATTTCGCCGTAACTGCGGCACTGCGGCCATTCGCCTAAACTTCAACTTCCGCCCCATGCCCATACTTCGACGAGGCAGAAAGCGGCTCCAGGTTTCCATGAACACCCCACAGACCGATCAGTCCCCTTCTGAATCCCAGCCTATACCTGCCGCGCGCGTGGCCGCCCTCACCGCTGTGGAGCAGGCCCTGCCCATAAGCGGCAAACCCGGCCAGGACATCCAGCCCGCCCTGGACAACGCCCTGCGTGTGCTGCACGACCCCCGTGACAAGGGCCTGGCTACCGAACTTTCCTACGGCTTCCTGCGCTTCAAGGGCCGCATGGACCATCTGGTGCGCCGCCACCTCGCCAAGCCGGATCGCACCCATCCCCTGATCCTGCGGGTGTTGGGCCTTGCCGCTTTCGAGTTGACGCACCTGGGCGGCATTCCGCCCCACGCCACGCTCTCCTGGGCTGTGGACGCCGTAAAGTCCCGCATGGGGCAGGCCTCGGCCAACGTGGCCAACGCAGTGCTGCGCCGCATCCAGGATCTTGGTCCGGACGCGCTCAACCGCAATTTTTACGAGCACGGCAGCACCTCGCGCGCCCAGGCGCTCTCCATCTGGTATTCCTGCCCGGAATGGCTGGTACGGCTCTGGCTGCGCGACTATGGCGACAGGCGCACCCATGAGCTGCTTGAAGCGCAGCTGCTGCCTCCGCTGACGGGAGTGCGCGTCAACGCCTTGCACGAGCGCGCCCACCCCGCCTTCGACTATCTGGTGTCGCAGCCGGGCGTTGCCTACGCCGAGTATCCGCCGTTTTTGGCCTACGACCCGGCCAAGGCCACCGCTGTGCTTCCTGATCTGGTTTCCGGCGAAAAAGAGGGGCTGCTCAGCCGCCAAAGCGTGGCTGTTGGCGACATCATGCGCCGCCTGGACAGCGTCAACTGGCCGGAGCCCATCTGGGACGCCTGCGCCGGTCGTGGCGGCAAGACCGCCGTGCTCCTGGAACAGGGGCACCAGCGCGTATGGGCTTCTGACGTGAACGCACGCAGGCTGCGTGGGTGCAGGAACGAGATGAAGCGGCTCCACCTGCCACAGATTCCGGCCTTCCTGACCAACGCCGCCACAGCCTGCTTCCGCGAGGCCCCGGCCACCATCCTAATTGATGCGCCCTGTTCCGGGCTCGGCGTGTTGTCTCGCCGTCCGGACGCCAAGTGGAAGCGCACCCAGACCGACATCACCAATCTGGCCAATATCCAGCGCTCCATCATCCACGGCTGCGCAGACAAGCTGCCCGAAGGGGGCCTGCTGGTGTACATGACTTGCACCATGACCCGCGACGAGAACGAGCGCCAGGGCGAGATTATTGAATCTTTGGGCTTCACGCGCGAGATCCTGGCCGGATGGGACGACCAGAGCCTGCTGCGGGAATTCTTCTATGGCGGGGTCTGGAAGAAGAAATCGTAATCGGATCGTATTACGATTCGGATTTTTTCAAGTGATTCATTAGGGCGAGGACCCGAAGAGCTTCATCTTCGCCGCGCGGCCCTCGTTGCATTGTTTTACCTGGATTATCCGGTGGTTGAAGTGGCACTTGAACGTGCCTGGAGAGATACTTGAGGGTTGTTTGTGATTCTGCGGCGCTTCCCCGCCTCAATACTTGAAGAAATGCAACTCAGCGGGATTGTTCAGGAGAGTGCCCAAACGGCGCAATGGCAGGAATGAAGGCAGAGATCAATCAATTCCCGGCCAGGCTGCGCAGGTCTTTCACCCGGTCCTCGGTCATCTGCGCTTCCTGGGTCCGCCGGGTGTACAGCACCAGTCCAGGATCGTTCACGGTGCGCTCCACGAGTTTCGCTTCTGCCTCGCGCCAGCGCATCCAGGCTTCCTGGGCCTCACGCACGGCCTTTGCGAAGTCCTTGTCCTCGGAGTCCAGCAGGATGCCGTAATAGTTTGCCATTTCGCGCTCCGCAGCCCGCAGGCGAAGCGTGGCGCACTCGGTCATTTCCGGGACACCGCCCGGCTTGTCGCAGTTCTGGGCAAGGGCGCAGGCGTTCCAGGTCAAAGCCACCAACAGGCACGCAGCAATACATCCCCGCCTAGTCATCGAACTCAGAGGGTTTCACGCGTTGGCCGCCTGCTCGGTACTGGCGCAGCCGCTCCAGATGATCATCGTTGTCTGAGAGCGACTGGTACTTGCTGACGAAATCATCAATCTTCTGTGCAGGAATGATGAACTCGCCATTCTCCCCGCGTTTCAGATAGGGAAATTGCTCCCTGAGGAATTCGTCATTGCAGCGGCTCACGCCCGGATTATCATCACAGTTCATAGGCCCTCCTTTCCCGCCTTCACGGATATGCGCTCCACGACCTTGCCGTAGTACTGTTCGCCAGCTTCCAGAGCGAGTTCCTTGCCTGTGGTCCGTTTGGCCCGAAATTCCATCACCTGAAGCTTGAGCATCTGTCTGAGCTTCACGCGCTCCGCCGGGCTGTGGCCAAGCATGGCTTCCAGGCTGTCCAGACGCTTCTCCAGGGCTTTGTCTGCCGCTTCCTGTTCGCCTGGGCCGTCCAGGTAGCCCCCGTTCTTCAAGAGCGTGTAGGCCATGCGCAGCTCTGGCGGGATGTTGGCGTCGGCGTCCAGGTCCAGGGGTTTGCCTGCTCCTGGCAGGTTCCTGAACTCACCCTGCTCGACTGCGGCGCGGATGCGCTCCTCGGCTACGTAGGCGATGGCCGCGATCATTTTCCTGGCGCTCCCAGAACTCCAGGCATGGACAGCGAGGCCACCCACTGGGCCGCCTCGCCGGAAAGTCCGGAAAGCGCTTTGCTTCCCGCCTCGGCGATTGCCTGTGCGTCCAAGGCTTGAGCCGGAACCTGCGCACTGAAGGTGCGCGCCGCCAGCAGCTTCGTGCCTGATCCGTCCCAGATCTGGCAGTCCATGGCCGCGTTCATCACAGTGGGCTGCTCCTGCACCTCGAAGGCGGTCAGAGTGACCGCCATGCTCAGGGGAGCCTCGGTGGATGAGCGTACCGGCCAGATCGCAGCCAGCCCAGGCGTGCAGTTCACGGCCCGCACCAGGGCCTGCTCGGCCAGGCGGCAGGGGGAGGCCTCCCAGTACCAGCGCAGGCTCGGCGACATGACCCGCCCGCGCGCCAGCATCACGGCTTGGCGGTCCAGGGCGTCGGCGGACTTCACCTGCCGCAGGGCCACGGCCAGGCGCACCTTGCCAGTTTGCGTGTCTTGAGAGCAGGCAGCGTCCCCGCCGCCTACCCGCAAATACTCTTCCACCGGGCCGGGCTTGCCCAGGCATCCGCCCAGGAAGGCGCTTGCGGCCAGAATCAGTGAGGCCGCCGTAGTCAATCGGGCGTGGATCATTTGCGCTCCGTGGGTTTGTTGACGACCTCCCAGGGCCTCTCACGCAGCCGGGATGCCAGATGCTTCAGATCTGTGCTCAAGCGTTCCACGTTGCCCAGGATGTCTTCCAATTGGGCCTGATCGTGGCGCACGGCCTTGTGCACGGTGTCCGTGAGCGCGCCCACCTGCTTCACTTCGCCCCGGATGTCGGCCAGGGTCTTCTCCAACTCGTGCTTGAGGGTGGCCACGGCCTGCTCCATGCTTTTCAACGTGCGAGAGGCGTTGTCTGCGGCTTGCTGGCCGCTACCAGCCAGTTTTGCAAAATCTCCGCGCACCTGATTCACCGTGGCTTGCAGGTCGCCGACCAGGGCCGGAGCCTTCTGGAGCAGTTCCGCGATTTGCGCTGAGTTCTCGCTGGTAAGCAGTGATTCCAGGCTCATAGCGATGCGCTCCAGGCGCGGGCGCAGCTCCATGAGAATCTCTCCTGCCATGCCCGCCAACTGGGACATGTCCACGGTTTCCATGGATTGTATGAACGAGCCCGGAGGCAGGGGCTCCCCCAGCTTTCCCTGGGGGTCCAGAAACACGTAGTAGTCGCCCACCAGCCCCTTCTGGGCGATTCTGGCCACCACGCCCTCGCGCATCTCCACGCGCGTGGTCAGGCCGATCACCACGCGGATCATGCGGGGGTCTTCCGGGTCCACGCCGATGGACAGGATACGCCCCACGTCCAGGCCGCCATACTTCACCGGCCTGCCGCTGGAGAGGTCCTTCACGCTCTTGAACCGGATATTGTAGAGTTCCAGGTTCTCCCAGAAGCGGTATCCGCCCAGAATCACCACGAACGCTCCCAGGATGGCCAGACACAAGACGATGGCCGCGCTGGCTTTCACGGTGTCCTTCACGTGTGCTGTTTTCGAAAACACGCCTTCTTCCTTGTTCGGGGTAGCCCCCTGTCGGGACGGTTCGTCAGATCGATTCTGCCAGGTTGTGCTTCCTGCGAGACGGCTCACGGTTCAGGAACTGCCGGAGGAACGCGTCCTGGCTGTCGCGCAGGCCGTCCGGGCCTCCCTGGTAGACCATATGGCCCTTATTGAGCACTACCACATGATCGGCAATGGTGAAAACGCTTTGCAGGTCGTGCGAGACCACCACGGTAGTCATGCCGAAGGCTTCCTTGAGCTCCAGAATGAGCTGGTCCAGGTCTGCGGCTGTGATGGGGTCCAGTCCCGAAGTGGGCTCATCGCAGAGCAGCACGCGCGGGTCCAGTGCCAGGGCTCGGGCCAGACCGGCGCGCTTTCGCATGCCCCCGGAGAGCTGGTTTGGGAAA
>WSYE01000019.1 GCA_009773665.1 Desulfovibrionaceae bacterium
CGGCGTTGTCCGCGCCGATGCCGCCGATGGCCACCAGGGGCCGCGCCGTGGCCTGCCGCGCCGCCGCCAGCCCGGCCAGGCCCCAGGCCGACTCCAGGTCGGGCTTGGTGGGCGTGGGGAAGATCGGGCTTACCCCGTAGTAGTCCAGGTCCTGCCGCTCGGCCTCCTTGATGTGCGCCAGGCTCTCCACGGACAGCCCGATGAGCGCGTCCGGCCCCAGCAGGTGCCGGGCCAGCTCCACGGGCATGTCGCTCTGGCCCAGGTGCACGCCGTGCGCGCCCACGGCCAGCACCGCGTCCACGCGGTCGTTGATGAGCAGCGGCACCCCGAAGGGCTGAAGCAGGCCCATGAGGGCGCGCGCCAGGTCCACCAGGGAGCGCATGTCCAGGCGCTTTTCGCGCAATTGCACCACCCGCGCCCCGCCGCGCACGGCCAAACCCACCACATCGAGCAGGCTGCGCTCCCCGCACAGCCGCTGGTTCGTGACCAGGTACAGCGAGGGGTCGAAGGTCCGACGGAGGGCAGGGCGGAGAGCAGGGCGGATGTCCTGGCCCATGGCTAGCGTTCGACCCGGATGCGCTTGCGCAGGTCGTCTGCGCCCAGGGCGTAGAGCGCGTCGTACAGGTAGAGTTGCAGGGTGCCGGGGCCGGAGGCCTTTTCCGCCGCCATCTCGCCCGCCACCTTCATGGTCACGCAGGCGTGTAGCGCCGCCTCGAAGGGGTCCCTGTTCACCGCCGCAAAGGCCCCGCACAGGGCCGTGGCCGTGCAGCCCAGGCCCGTGACGCGCGGCATGAGGGGGCTGCCGCCCAGTACCCGCGCGCTCGCCAGGCCCTGGCAGACGATGTCCGCCTCGCCGCTGACCACCACCGCGCAGTCCAGGCGGGCGGCCAGGGTGCGCGCCTGGCCCGCCGCGTCGTCGGACCTGGCGGTGCTTTGTGCTTGGCCAAAAGCGCCAGCGGGGTCACGGTGCGCAGCAGGCTGGCCCCTGCGCCCACGGGATCAAGCACCACCGGCACGCCGGCCTCGTCGGCGGCGGCCCAGGCCGGGTCCATGGCCGCCAGGTACTCCGGGGCCACGGTGCCCAGGTTGACCACCAGCGCGCCCGAGATGGCCACCAGCTCGGCCATCTCCTCCACGGCGTGGCTCATGATGGGCGAGGCCCCGATGGCCAACAGCGCGTTGGCCGTGGTGTTGGTCACCACATAGTTGGTGATGGACAGGACCACCGGGTTGCGGGCGCGGATGGCCTCGATGTCGCGCAGGATCTTGTCAGCGTCGGTCAGCATGGTCGTTTGCTCCTTGAAAAGCGGTGGCTGCCCGCAAAGTGGCTTCCGGCGGGCCGGTTGTCAAGACCGCCGCCGTGACAAGGCCAACGCCTCGACAAGCCCGCCGTCTCGACAAGACCGGGGGCGGCAAGACGCTGAGGCTTGATATCGCGCCAGCTGCGGCCTAGACTGCGCGCACAGTCCGACCGACAGGCCAAGGAGACGCCCATGCCCCAGTCCGCCCTGGGCCTTCTGGCCCGCCAGCTCGAACGCCTGCGCCAGATGGCCTTTGCGGCGGTGTGGGCTTACAAGGTGCGCTCGTTCTTCGTCATCCTGGGCGTGGGCTTTGGCGTGGCCTCGCTGACCCTCATCGTCACGGCCGTGGACGGGGCCGAGCGCAAGGCCGTGGAGATCGTGGAGTGGTTCGGGCCGGACGCGGCGCTGGTCTTTGGCGGCAATTTCAAGAAGCAGGCCGTGGGCGCGCGCACCAACACCCTGACCCAGGACGACCTGCGCGGCATCCGGCAGTCGCTGCCGGGGGCGTATATGGTGGTGCCCATGCGCGCCAAGCCGGATGTGCCGCTCAAGCACCAGGACGCCTCCGTGCCGGGCACGCTGGTGGTGGGCGCCACAGAGGGCTATGCCAGCGCCTGGAACTGGCCGCTGGTGGAGGGCCGCGACATCAGCGAGGAGGACGTGCGCCTGGGCGCGCGCGTGGCCATCCTGGGCGACAAGCCCGCCCGCGAGCTGTTCGGCGAGGCCTCGCCCATCGGCCGCACCTTCCTGCTGGACAAGTTCCAGGTCCAGGTCATCGGGCTGCTCAAGTACCGGGGGGCCGGCGGCGGTGGCGGCGGCGACATCGACGACCGCGTCATCATCCCCATCTCCACCCTGACCGCCCGCTTCAACATGGACCGCCGCTATTTCCGGGCCATGCGCATCAAGTTCCTGGAGCCGGAGCGCATGGCCGACCACGTGGAGAACCTGAACTCGTATTTGCGCATGGCGCACAAACTCGAACCCGGCCAGGACGACGACTTCAGCATCATCACCGCCGACGAGGTGCTGAAGTTCCTCTCGGCCTTCAAGGGCGGGCTCATGGCCTTTCTGGGCGTCACGGCGGCTGCGGCCATGACCGTGGGCGGGTTCGTCCTGGCCAACCTGTTTTCCATCAGCGTTAGCGAGCGCAGCCGCGAGATCGGGCTCAAGAAGGCTGTGGGCGCCACCAGCTGGGCCATCATGCTCCAGTTCCTCATGGAGGCGGCGGTGTTGACGGCGCTGGGCGGGCTGGTGGGGCTGGGGCTGGGCCTGGGCCTGGGACAGCTCTTGACCCGGCTGGGCATGCTCCAGATCCTGTTCTCGTGGAAGGTCTTCTTCCTGTCCCTCAGCAGCGCCGTGGCCATCGGCATCATCTTCGGCCTGCGGCCTGCGCGCCATGCGGCCGGGCTGGACCCCATCGCGGCCCTGCGCGGCGAGGGCTAGCCCCCTTTGAAACGAGAATCGCAAAAAACCCTTTGACAGCCGGGGCTGGTCGTGGCAAAGGGTTTTCTCCGTGGTGGGCAGCCACTTGGAGCGCATCCGGGCCAGAGCCGGAGAATGCTTCAGGTGAGGTGCTCGAAACCCTCCGGGCGGATAGCTCAGCTGGAAGAGCATCGGCCTTACAAGCCGGAGGTCACAGGTTCGAGCCCTGTTCCGCCTACCACGATTCTCATGCGGAGCGGTAGTTAAGCTGGTTATAACGCCGGCCTGTCACGTCGGAGGCCACGGGTTCAAGTCCCGTCCGCTCCGCCAGCCCGCACCAAGGGGTGGAACCGAAAGGTTCCACCCCTTTCTCGTTTTTTGGACTTTGGCTAGCCCAGGGCAAAGGGGTTGAGGCGGTAGCCCTTCTCGCCCCGGAGCAAGAACTTCCGGTTCTCCATGCGCTCCAGATCGCGGCGCGCGGTCTTCTCGGAGACTTCGCGGTACAGTGGCGCAAACTGCGGGTCGAGATGCAGATCCTTGAGTGTGAACTCCTTCCCCAGGTTCGGCAGAAGGATTTGCAGAAGGTCATACTGCCGCCTTGTCACCTCGCGAAGTTCCAGGCTGTGCCGGTAGTAGTCGCGCAAGGCGAACAGCCGGATATAAAAGTGGATGCTGTTCTGCACGTCCAATAACGAAGACATGAGGATGCGCACGTAGAAAGCCAGGAATGGCGTGACGTCGCCTTCTGAGCCTTTCTCTGCCTCTCTGAAGGCTATGAAGTAGTCGTCAATGCTTTTGTAATAATAATTTGATATGATGACAGGGACATATCTGTACCCCTCCTGAACCAGGATCACGGCTTCAAGTAGTCTCGCTGTGCGGCCATTGCCATCGCCAAAGGGATGGATGAGCCCCAGGTGATAGTGGGCCAGGGCCGCGCGCACCAACACACCCTCACGCAACACTTCTTCGGAGTTGATCCAGTCCACGAAGGAGGTCATGAGCGGCTGGATGTCTGCACGGATCTTGGGCGGCACGTAGGCTCCGCCATGATCCGCGTTGCCCACCTCGACCTTGTGGTCGCGGTATTGGCCGGGTGAATGGTGCTTGTGGGCAATGTCCGCAGTGATCATCCGGTTGATCTCCTGGACGAACGGCTCGGTCACGAGGAAGGGCTGCCGGGCTCTGCCAGCCGAGGGCGCGGCGAGCAGTTCGTAGGCCTTGCTCAGATTTACGATTTCTTGCTTCGCGCGCTCACGCAGGTGTATACTTGCGGGCTCAGCCAGAAGTTCGCCAACCTGTTCTTCGGTGAGTGGATTGCCCTCGATGGCCGCTGTGCCGAAGATGGAGCGCCGGATGAGGTCGGTGTCGAGTTGCGCAGCCAAGCCGGGCAGGATGGGCAGCGCGGCCAGGGCCTGGAACAGGCTCTTGAAGCGCACGAGGTCCTCCCCCACCGCCTCGCGCTGATATCTCCGGCTGAAGGCGACCTTGCCGGACTTGAAGGTCATGACCTTGGTGACCAGGGTTTCGTCTTCAGTTTTGTCTGTCATTGTGTCCCCCAAGCTGTCCCAGAATTTGTCCCTTGTTTTGTCCCATTCAACACAATGAACTGATTCACTCTTTGACGAAGTCTAGATTATTCCTGTCCCACAAAATGTCAACATAATTGTCCCGAAAAATGGGCAGGCGTTTGGCCGAAGAGAAGGGCAAGGGCAAGGCGCAGAAAAGGCGAGGGAAAGGGAAAACGCGGGGCTAGGACTTCAGAAACCGGGCCAGGGCCGATTCCAGGTTGCCGATGGGCACCGTGGTGTCCAGGCAGGGGCCAAAGGGCCGCTCGTTCAGCACGCCGAAGACCGGCAGCGGGTAGGCGTCCTGGATGCCGGAGGACAGGTCGCGGTAGCAGGCCACGGCGATGATGACCTTGGGCCGCTTCTCCACCACGATGCGCCGCGCGATGGTGCCGCCCGTGGCCACGGCCAGGTGCACCCCGTACGTGTCGCGCAATTCCAAGAGGCCCGTGATGGGGCATGTGCCGCAGCGCTTGCAGTTGTCGATGTCGTAGGTCAGGCGCATGTCGCAGCGGCTGTTCTGCAGGCAGTGCGGCATGAGCAGCAGGATGCGCCCAGGCGGAAAGCGCCCCAGCTCGCGCAGCACCAGCTCGTTGTTGACCTTGATGAAGGAGGTGTGGATGTCCTCCTTGGACAGGCCCAGGGCGCGGCCGAGCAGGCTCATGAGCGGCAGCAGCAGCTTGATGGTGACCCCGCGCACGCGCCGGGCCAGGGGCAGCGGCCGGGGCAAGAGGACGCTCAGGACCAGCCCCAGGCTGGCCCACAGCACCAGCACGAGCAGTGCGCCCAGGGCCACGCCCAGCACCAGCGGGGCATAGGGGTGGATGTTGCGCAGGCCGATGTAGGGGATGATCCAGAGCAGCGCCAGGAGGACGCAGACCAGGGTGCAGGTTCCGGCGATGAGGCCGATGAACAGGCGCTTGCGCGAGGTGCCGTGCACGGTGGAGTCCATGAGGCGCTCCGGTGTCTCTAGCCTGGGCCGACGGGCTTCAAATAGCCGCAGGCAAAGGCTGTGGCGTCCTGGGACTTCTTGCCCTGGGGCGTGACGCGCGGGGTCAGGTAGGCCTTGTCCTGGGCGGCGATGGCCAGCATGTTCCCCTGCTCCGTGGCCACAAGGCCGAGGATCGCGCCAGGCGTGGCTCCTGCGGGCAAATCCCCGCCCACCTGGCCCGGCTCGATGTTCAGGGTGAGCACCTTGCCGTTTGGCGTTGTCCAGTCGAAAGACGCGCCCGGCCAGGGGTGCATGGCCCGGATGTGGTTGTGCAGGTCGGCGGCCTCGCGGCTCCAGTCGAGGCGGCCCTCGTCCTTGGCCAGCTTGGGCGCGTAGGTCACGCGCGCCTCGTCCTGGGGCATGTTCAAGAGCCGCCCGTGCGGCAGGCGCGTCAGGGCCTCGATGAGCGCCTCTGCGCCCAGCTCGGCCAGCTCGTCGTGCAGGGCGCCTGCGTGGTCGCTGTCCGCGATGCGCAGGGCGCGCTGCAAGAGGATCGGCCCGGCGTCCAGGCCCAGCACCATGCGCATGATGGTGACGCCCGTGGCCTGGTCCCCGGCCTGGAGGGCGCGCTGGATGGGCGCGGCCCCGCGCCAGCGCGGCAAAAGCGAGGCGTGGACGTTGATGGGCATGAGCCTGGCCGTGTCGAGCACGGCTTGTGGAAGAATGAGGCCGTAGGCCGCCACCACCAGCACGTCGGCCTCAAGCTCGCGCAGGGCGGCCACCTCGGCTGGGTCTTTGAAATTGAGGGGCTGGCGGACTTCAAGACCATGCTCCAGGGCGGCCAGCTTCACGGGTGAGGGCTTGGGCGTCTTGCTGCGTCCGCTGGGCCGGTCGGGCTGGGTGTAGACGCACGAAACGTCCGCGCCGGGCCAGTCGAGCAGGCGGCGCAGGATCAGCGCCGCGAAGTCCGGCGTGCCCATGAACACCACGCGCAGGGGCGGCTTCGGCGGGCCGTTTGTCTCGCCGGGACTCAGATCCCTGGTTTCCGGTCCCTCGCTGGCTAGTCCTTCAGCCATTTCTTGACCTTGCTGGCGTACATGGTGCGCTTCAGGCGGCTGGCGTGGTCCACCAGGGTCTTGCCGTCCAGGTGGTCCACCTCGTGTTGCAGGATGATGGCCAGCAGGCCCTCGGCCTTGATCTCGATGGCCTCGCCCTTCTCGTTTGTGCCGCGCACGGTGACGAATTCGGAGCGCTTGACCGTGCAGAGGAAGGTCGGGAGGGAGAGGCAGGACTCCTCGGACTCCTTGACGCCCGTGCAGTCCGAGAACACCGGGTTCAGGATGACCATGGGCCGGGCGCGCTCCTTGGGCCCGGTCTCGTCCACGGTGATGAGCCGGAGGCTGTGGCCCACCTGGGGCGCGGCCAGGCCCACGCCCTCGCTCTCGTACATGGTCTGCACCATGTCGGTGATGAGCTGGGCGATTTCCGGGGTGATCTCGCCCACGGGTTCGGCCTTTTTGGCCAGCACAGGGTCCGGGTAGGTCAGGATGCGCAGTTTCGCCATATGAGTCTTACGCCTCAACCTTCTTGTCTTCGGTCTGATTGCCCTGGGCCGTTTCCCTGAGCTGTATCCCCAGCTCGCGCAGCTGCTTCTTGGCCACCACGTTCGGCGCATCGGTCATGAGGCAGGCGGCCTTCTGGGTCTTGGGGAAGGCGATGACGTCGCGGATGGACTTGGCGCCCGTGAGCAGCATGATAATGCGGTCCAGGCCAAAGGCAATGCCGCCGTGGGGCGGCGCGCCAAACTTCAGGGCCTCGATGAGGAACCCGAACTTCTCCTCAGCCTCCTCGTCGGTGATGCCCAGCGCCGTGAACATGGCCTTCTGCGCGGTGGGCGTGTGGATGCGGATGCTGCCGCCGCCGATCTCGGAGCCGTTCAGCACCAGGTCGTAGGCGCGCGCCAGGGCCCCGCCCGGGTCCGTGGCGATGGTGTCCATCTGGCCCGGCTGGGGCGAGGTGAAGGGGTGGTGCTTGGCCACCCAGCGCTTGTCCTCGGCGTCGTATTCCAAGAGCGGGAAGTCCGTGACCCACAGGGGCGCGAAGGCCTCCTCGTCGATGAGGCCGAAGCGCTCGCCCAGCTTGAGCCTCAGGTTGCCCAGGGAGGCGTTGGTGACATCCGCAGGCGCGGCCTGGAAGAACACGATGTCGCCGGGAACCATGCCCAGGCGCTCGGCCAGCTTGGCCTTTTCGTCGTCGGAGAAGAACTTGACGATGGGCGACTGCCACTCGCCGTCCTTGACCTTGATCCAGGCCAGGCCCTGGGCGCCGTAAATCTTCACGAACTCGGTATATTCGTCAATCTCCTTGCGCGAGAGGTCGAGCCCGCCGGGCACGCGCATGGCCTTCAGACAGGGCGCGGCCGCAAAGACCTTGAACCCGCCGCCCGCGAAGATGTCCTTCACGTCCACGAGGGTGAGCCCGAAGCGCACGTCCGGCTTGTCCACGCCGTACTCGTCCATGGCCTGGGTGTAGGTCATGCGCGGGAAGGCGGCGGGCAGCTCGGCCTTGATGGTTTCCTTGAACAGCGTGCGGATGAGGCCTTCGGCCATGGCCATGACCTGGTTCTCGTCCGGGAAGCTCATCTCGATGTCGATCTGGGTGAACTCCGGTTGTCTGTCGGCGCGCAGGTCCTCGTCGCGGAAGCACTTGACGATCTGGAAATAGCGGTCCAGACCGGCCACCATCAAGAGCTGCTTGAAGATCTGCGGGGACTGCGGCAGGGCGAAGAACGCGCCCTGGGTCAGGCGGCTGGGCACCAGGAAGTCGCGCGCGCCCTCGGGCGTGCTCTTGGTGAGCACAGGGGTCTCGATCTCCAAAAAGCCCAGGCCGTCCAAGTAGCGGCGCACGCTCTGGGCGGCCTTGTTGCGCAGGATCAGGTTGCGGGCCAGGCGCGGACGCCTGAGGTCCAGGTAGCGGTACTTGAGGCGCAGCATCTCGGCTGCGTCCACGCGGTCCTCGATGGGAAACGGCGGGGTGTCCGAGGTGTTCAGGAGCTTCCACTCGCGCACCACGACCTCAATCTCGCCGGTGTGCATGTTCGGGTTCTGCATGCCCTCGGGGCGGCGGCTGACCAGCCCGCGCAGGGCCACCACGTACTCGATGCGGATGGCGTGGGCGCGCTCGTGGGCGATGACCGCTTCCGGCGTCCCTTCCGGGCTGAACACGGTCTGGGTCAGGCCCTCGCGGTCGCGCAGGTCGATGAAGATGAGCCCGCCGTGGTCGCGCCGGAACTGCACCCAGCCCATGAGGGTCACTTCCTCGCCCAGATTGGCTGCCGTGAGCTGGCTGCAGGTGTGGCTGCGCACCCAGCCGCCCAGGTCCTCGATGACCCGGTACTCGTCGTAGTCGCGCTCTTCGGTCTGGGTAGGGGCGGTGGTGGTCTGGTCGGTCATTGGGATTCCTTTTCGCAACGTGTTCGCCGGTTGTGGCGGAAACTTCTAGTCAAAAGCGGCGATGCCCAGACGGATCTGGTCGCCCTCCTCCATGTCCTTGACGGTCACCTGGCCCGTGTCGAACTCCTCCGCGCCCAGGATGTAGCACTTGCGGACGTTCAGACGCCCGGCGTGGCGCAGGCGGCTCTTCATGCTGCCCGGGGTGTAGTCGCATTCGCCGGAGAGCCCGCGCTGCCGCAGCTTGTGCGCCAGCAGGATGGCCGCGTCCACGGCGGCCGAACCCTCGCGCGTATCTGTCACGGCCAGGAAGAAGTCCGGCTGCGGGGCCTCGGGCTTCTCCATGAGCATGGCCAGGCGCTCCATGCCGCAGGCGAAGCCCACGCCAGGGGCGTCCGGGCCGCCCAGGAGCTGCACCAGGCCGTCGTAGCGGCCGCCGCCAGCCACGGCGGTCTGCGCGCCGATGGCCCCGGAGGTGACCTCAAAGGTGGTGCGCTGGTAGTAGTCCAGCCCGCGCACCAGGCGCGGGTTCAGGGTGTATTTCAGCCCGGCGCGGTCCACCAGGGCCAGCACCGCCGCGAAATGGCCGCGGCAGCCGGTGCAGGTGTGCTCGCCGATGACGGGCGCGCCCGCCACCAGGGCGCGGCAACCGGGCACCTTGCAGTCCAGCACGCGCAGGGGGTTGGTGTGCATGCGGCGGCGGCAGTCCTCGCAGAGCTTCTCGTGGTCCAGCGCCGTGAGAAAGGCGGTGAGCGCGCTGCGGTAGTCCGGGCGGCACTCGCGGCAGCCCAGGGAGTTCAGCTCAAAGGCGAGGTCCGCAATGCCGAGCGAGGACAGGAAGTCCTCCAGCATGAGGATGACCTCCACATCGGCCTGGGGTTCGGGCGAGCCGATGAGCTCGGCGTTGACCTGGTGGAACTGGCGCAGGCGGCCCTTTTGCGGGCGCTCGTAGCGGAACATGGGGCCAAAGGTGTACAGGCGCGTGGCGCGGCCGGCCTCGATGCCCCCGGCCTCGATGGCCGCGCGCAGGACCCCGGCCGTGGCCTCGGGCCTGAGCGTCAGGGAGCGCTCGCCACGGTCGGTGAAGGTGTACATCTCCTTGCCCACCACGTCCGTGTCCTCGCCGATGCCCTTGGCAAAGAGCTCGGTGCGCTCCAAAAGCGGGGTGCGCAGCTCGCCGAAGCCATAGCGCCCGAAGGTCGCGCGGGCCTGGGCCTCCATGTGGGTGAAGCTCCGGGAATCCTCGGGGAACAGATCGGCGAAGCCCTTGATTTTCTGGATGGCGCTCATGGATTCCATTTGGTGGTTGAGGTTCGGAAAGGCGGGGAATATACCTTCCTGAAACAGCATTGTCAAAATTGCGCAGAGCCGCGAAAAACCAGGAGGAACCCATGCCCTACGTGAACATCAGGATCACCCGCGAGGGGGCCAGCGCCGAGCAGAAGGCCCGGCTCATCCGGGGCGTGACGGAACTGCTACAGGCCACCCTGGGCAAGAACCCGGCCACCACGGTGGTGGTCATCGACGAGGTGGACACGGACAACTGGGGCATTGGCGGGGAGAGCGTGACGGCCCGCCGGAAAACTGGGAAGTGAGCCAGGGGCGGAGCCCCTGTTTGCAACAAAAAAAGCGCCCCCTTGCGGGGGCGCTTTCGTTTGAGCGTGAGGCTGTGTGGACTAGTTCTCGACGGGAACGGCTTCCTTCTGGGAGGCGCCGGTTTCCTGCTTGACCTCGGTGGCCACCTTGAACAGCACTGTCACGACCAGGGCGCCGATGGCGTAGATCATGGCCGAGATGATGAGCTCCTTGCCGGTGGGCCAGTAGGTGGCGATGGTGTCGAACGGGGTCGGGTTGAAGCCGCCGATCAAGAGGGCCAGGCCCTTGTCGATCCAGGTGGCGATGACCAGGATGGCCAGGGACCAGGGCAGGATCTTCAGGTTGTCGCGCAAGCGGGGCGGGATCAAAAGGCAGAGGCTGCCGACGGCCAGCGCTGCTGCGGTCCACATGAAGGGCACCAGCTCGGCGTGGCCCTCCAGACCCTTGAACAGGTACACGATGGAGTGGGTGTGGCCGGGGATGCCCGAGTAGAAGGCCGTGAACACTTCCAGCAGGAAGAAGAACACGTTGACGATCATGGCGTAGGTGATGATCTTGGCCAGGGTGGCGATGCCCTCGACGTTGGCCTTGAAGGTGGTCACCTTCTGGGTGAGCATGATGACCAGCAGCAGGATGGCCGGTCCGGAGCAGAAGGCGCTCGCCAGGAAGCGGGCGGCCAGGATGGCGGTGAGCCAGTAGTGGCGGCCGGGCAGGCCCTGGTACAGAAACGCCGTCACGGTGTGGATGGAGAAGGCCCAGACGATGGAGACATAGGCCAGGGTCTTGCTCCACTTGGGGTGGGGCAGGTTCTGGCGGTCGCACTCCAGGCAGGTCCAGCCCACCAGCACGTTCAGGATCAGGTAGCCGTTCAGCACGACCATGTCCCAGAACAGAACGGAGTTGGGCGTGGGGTAGAGCATCACGTTCAGCATGCGCTGGGGCTGGCCGATGTCGACCACGATGAAGCCCAGGCACATGACCACCGCGCCGATGGCCATGAACTCGCCGAAGATCACGAGATCCTTGAATTTCTTGTAGTTGTGGAAGTAGTACGGCAGGACGATCATGACGCCGGAGGCGGCCAGACCGACCAGGTAGGTGAACTGGGCGATGTAGAAGCCCCAGGACACGTCGCGGCTCATGCCGGTGATGGTCAGGCCCTGCATCAGCTGCATCAGGTAGACGCCGGAGGCGCCCAGGATGACCAGAAGCAGGAACCCGACCCAGATGTAGTACTTGGGACTTCCTTTGAGTGCTTTTTCGAGCATGACCGCCCCCCTAGATGATGTAGTAGACGCCCGGTTCGGTGCCGAGCGCCGGCCTGCGCCGGATGGTGTAGTGCTCGCGCAGGAGCTTGCGCACTTCGCTGGCCGGGTCGGACAGATCGCCGAAGACCACCGCGCCGTTTGAGGCCTCGGCGCAGGCGGGCTGCTTGCCCATGGCCAGGCGCTCCACGCAGAAGTTGCACTTCTCGACCACGCCGCGCATGCGCGTGGGGAACTCCTTGTTCAGGGTGGCCAGGTCCAGGTGCAGACGCGGCTCCATGAAGTTGAAGCTGCGCGCGCCAAAGGGGCAGCCGGCCATGCAGTAGCGGCAGCCGATGCAGCGGTGGTAGTCCATGGCCACGATGCCGTCCGGGCGCTTGTAGGTGGCCTGGGTGGGGCACACGCGCACGCAGGGGGCGTTGGTGCAGTGGTTGCACAAAAGCGCGAACTGGCGCTTCTCCACGGACTCTTCCATGTAGTTGTTGGGCTGGTCAAAGCCGTGCTCGTAGGAGTCCGCCCAGATCCACTTGACGTTCTGCTTGCCTGGGATGTTCGGCACATTGTGGACAGAGTGGCAGGCCTTGGCCAACACGTCGATGGCTTCCTTGGTGCCGAGCTTCTTGGAGTCGATGACCATGCCCCAGCGCTTGGCCTTGAGGGCCTTTTCGCCGTCCTTGATGGTCGACCCGGCGCCAGACACGGCCAGGGCGCCGCCGGCGGAGGCCACGCAGAGCCCCGCCGCAGTGAGCCCGGCGAATTTCAGGAAGTTTCTTCTGGTGTGGTTCATTTCTTCAACCCCTCCGGCTGGATGTGGCAATCCCAACAGTAGGGGGTCACGCTCGCGTCAAGGTGACACTTGTCGCAGAACTCCGCCTTGTTGGTATGGCACTTCATGCAGGTCTTCTGAAGGCTCATCTCAAACTGCTTGCCCTTGCTGTTCACGTAGAAGCGGGTGCCATCGCGCAGGGCAAAGTCGCGCCAGTCGTTCAAGAGCTGCATGTGCTTGGTGCGCATGAAGTCCTTGCTCTCGATGCACTCCTTCTCGTTCTCGGGCATCTTGAGCTTGGGCTGGGTGTAGGCCGCCTTGCCAACGTTGTAGGCCAGCGGGGCCAGGAAGATGCCCAGGAAGATCACCAGTCCGGTGATGATTTTACCGCCGTTGTAGAGTTTCATCTTATTCCTCCTCCATGCCGGGCAGGGGCTCCTGGCGAAGGTCCGTGGTGCGCTCACCCTCGCCGTCGAGGATCAGGGCGTTGCCCACAAGTTCGTGCAGTCCGCAGATGCTGACGCCCGGAGCCCAGTAGTCGGCCAGGGGGATCAGGGTGGCGCGGTCGATGGCGCAGACGCAGGCCATGGTGTTGACCCCGTGCTTCTCCTGCACGTGGCGCAGGGCGTTGCCCCTGGGCAGGCCGCCGCGCATGCGGATGTCCATGATCTCGTCGGTGTTCAGGCCGCTCCCGCCCGCGCAGCAGAAGGTCTGCTCGCGGATGGTGTTCTCCGGCATGTCGTGGAACTGGTCCACCACGCTGTTCAGCACGTATCTGGGCTCCTCGAACATGCCCATGCCGCGCGCCGGGTTGCAGGAGTCGTGGTAGGTGGCGATGATGTTCGAGTTGCGGCTCTTGTCGAAGTTCAGCTTGCCGTGCTTGATGAGGTCGGCGGTGAACTCGGCGATGTGCACCATCTTGGTCTGCTTGGCGTTCTTGAACACCGTGCCCGTGATGGGGTTCACCGGGGTCTGCATCTGCGGGCCCTGCATGGCGCCGTTCATGGTGTCCATGTACTGGTTCACCACGCGCCACATGTGCCCGCACTCGCCGCCCAGGATCCACTTGGCGCCCAGGCGGTTGGCCTCGGCGTACATCTTGCCGTTGATGGCCTTCATCATGTCGGCGTTGGTGAACAGGCCGAAGTTGCCGCCCTCGGAGGCGTACGTGCTCATGGTGAAGTCGAGCCCGATGGCGTCGAACAGGATCAGGTAGCCCATGAAGGTGTAAATGCCGGGGTCGGCGAAGGCGTCGCCCGAGGGGGTGATGAACAGGATCTCGTGGCCCTTTTCATTGAGCGGGCATTTCACGCGCTTGCCGGTGATGGTCTCGATGTCGTCGAGCATGAAGTCGACGATGTCCTTGAAGGCGTGGGGCTGGATCCCTAAGTGGTTGCCGGTGCGGGTGCAGTTGGCCACCGGCTCCAGGATCCAGTTGATGTTGATGCCCACCAGGTGCAGCAGTTCGCGCGCCATCATGGTCACTTCGGCGGTGTCGATGCCGTAGGGGCAGTAGAGCGAGCAGCGGCGGCATTCGGTGCACTGGTAGAAGTAGAGGAACCACTCTTTCAGCACGTCCTCTTCCATCACCCGGGCGCCGGTGAGCTTGCCCAGGATCTTGCCGGCCAGGGTGAACTCGCCCCGGTAGATGGAGCGCATGAGCTCGGCGCGCAGCACGGGCATGTTCTTGGGGTCGCCGCCGCCGATGAAGAAGTGGCACTTGTCGGCGCAGGCGCCGCAGCGCACGCAGATGTCCATGAACAGCTTGAGCGAGCGGTACTTGTCCAGGCGCTCGCGGAAGCCGTTGACCACGATCTCCTTCCAGTTGGGGGGCAGTTGCCAGTCGGCGTCGGAGGGGTTCCAGGTGCGCGGGTTGCCAAACACGCCCGGGACCTCGTGCATCAGGTACTCGACCTTGTCCAGCTTGGCTGGATAGGCAAAGCGGCCAGGGCTCAGATCATTGGGCGTCTCCATCCAGTCCGTTGCCGGCGGAGTGTAGTTAATGCTTCTGAGCATTTCATCGGGTTTGAGTATCTTCGCCATGTCTTCTCCTCGCGGAAAAAGTTACGTGCTGATTCGCCCGTGATGCCACGCGCCTGTTTAGGCGGCTTCCTCCGGGTTCTTCTCCAGGGGCAGTCCGGCCTCGAACATGGGCTCGCGGAAGTCATCCTCATACGCCTCATAGCTGTGGGGCTTGATGGCGGGGTTGTTCCACGGGTTCTCGTGATGGTGCATGCGGGTGTCATTGGGCAGGTTGCGCGTGGGCGAGAGGAACACGCCGCCGAAATGCATCAGCTTGCTGAAGGGGAAGTAGGCCAAGAGCGTGCTGACCAGGAAGACGTGCACGTAGAAGCTGACGTCGATGGTGGCCGGCGGGGTCTTGAACTTGAAGGTGGTCAGGCCCATGACCACGTCCTTGATGGCCATGACGTCGACCTTGGCGATGTAGCGCATGTACATGCCGGACAGGGCGATGGCCAGGATCAGGAGCAGCGGGAAGTAGTCGTTCACCAGCGAGATGTAGCGCAGCTTGGCGTCGTACAGGCGGCGCGCCAGCAGAAAGCCCGCGCCAGCCAGGATGAGCAGGTCGGTCTGGTACACGATGGGCGTGTAGATCTGCAGCACGCTGTCCACAAACTCCACGGCCACAATGAACTGGGGCACGGGCTGGAGGAACAGGCGCATGTGGCGCAGGGCGATGACCAGGAAAGAGTAGTGGAAGAGGAGGGCGAAGAGCCACAGCCACTTGGCCGAGACGTAGGCCACGATGGGGTTCTTGCCGTCGTCGTGCCTGAGGATCACCTTGGTGTTGCGGAACAGCGAACGGAAGGTGAGCACCTCAAGGAGCATGCGCATGGCCGTCTGCGGGCCGGTGGAAGGGTTGTCCCACTTGTTCTGGGCAATCCAGTCCAGCGACTGCTGCTGGCCGCCCGTGGTGGGGATGCGGAAGGGCACCGGGCTCTTGGCCCAGCCGATGATCTTCGCCGTGAACCCGACCAGGAAGATGACGAACGCCGTGCCAGGAACGCAGTACGCGAAGATGATCTGCATCTTTGCCGCGCCCGCGCCCAGCGTGGCGAGCACCACCAAGGCCAGGACCAGAATGAGTGAATAGATCGCTTTCATCTGCCGTCACCTCGCTTGTTGTTTGGCCGACCCGGCCCCTTGTCAGGACCGGCTCCGCACCCACCATGAGAAATCACTCGGCTTTTTGGGCCGCAACGTCCGAATGCATCAGGTTGGCCCGGCGCACGATGTTCACGTGCGCGCGCTTGACCTCCTCCACCCGCATGCGCTGCACCTGGTCGCGCGCAGCCACGTAGAGGTCAAAGGCGATGACCGCCAGGTTGTCCACCCGGGTCTCAAAGGCCAGAAGCTCCTGCAAGGCGCCCTGGTCGGACAGCTCACGGGTGAATTCCTGGCGCAGCAGTTTTTTGAAGAGAAAGACGAAGGACAGCGCCTGGCTGGGCGTGAAGTCCTGCACCGCGCGGATTTTCACCAGCTGGTCCAGGGCCTTGGCCACGGCGTCGGCGTCGTTCCAGGCCAGCAGCAGCGGGATGAGCTCCGCCGTGGCGGTAAGGATGGCGTGGCCCACGGGGTTGGAAAAGCGTTCGAGGTTCTGCTTCCACACCGCCTGGGTCTGGGGCGGATAGGTGCCCAGGATGAGGTCGGCCCATTTTCCGGCCAGCTCCCCCGAGCGTTCCGCGATCCGTTGCTCAAGCCCCATGCCATACCCCTGCTTTCAATCGGAAAAGAGGACACCCGTCTCGACCCCCTCCCCTGGGAGGCAGCCGACCGAACGCCCATGCCGTTATTGTGAAAATGCGAACAATGCCCCACGGCTTCTATTCCAGACTCCCCCCGAAACGTCAAGCCGTTTCGCCAAGAAAACGGGTGCCTCTGCGGCCTCCCCGCAGCGCCCCCTCGGGCCCTGGCAGCCTCGGGCCGCATGTGCAACTCCTTGCCCGCGCTTGTGCAAACACTTGCGCAAAATCCTCGCCCCTGGCCCGGCGCCTCTTGACAAACACCAGCCCTGGCACCACTTTTCAACCTGGCACGGAGATTGCCTTCTCCCGTTCCGTGCAGAGAGGGTTTGCACCGCCGGGGACGGGGGGTTTGCTCTTCCACCTCCGTCCCCGGCCTTGCCCCAACCGCTCCGGCCACACACCAAGGAGTCGCCCCGCCATGCAGCACCACCGCCACTGCCCCCGCCCCCGCGCCATCGCCATCGCCGCGCCCGCCCCCCACACCGCCCCCGGACACCTCGTCATTCTGGCCGCCCTGGTCGCCTTGGCCCTGCTGCTCTTCTCCGCCCTGCCGCACGCCCAGGCCTTCGGACTCTTTGGCGGACCCAAAGAGGTCAAGGCCCAAGACGGCCTCGTCAAACTGCCTGTGGCCGACGTCTCGGACGGCAAGGCCCATTTCTACACCTTCAAAACCGGCGGAAAGGACGTGCAGTTCTTCGCCCTCAAGAGCAAGGACGGCGCCCTGCGCACCGCGCTCAACGCCTGCGACGTCTGCTTCCGCGAAAAAAAGGGCTACACCCAGGACGGCGAGTTCATGAAGTGCAACAACTGCGGCATGCGCTTCCACTCCAACAAGATCATGGAGGTCAAGGGCGGCTGCAACCCCTCGCCCCTGGCCCGCACCCTCGACAGCCAAACCTTGACCATCCGCGAGGCTGACCTCAAGGCCGGCGTCGGGTACTTTTAGCGTATCCAGGGGCTCCGCCCCTGCACCCGCCGGGGGGAATGATTCCCCCCGTGAGTATCCCCTTATTTCTAAAACATTCTGTTTTGTTTTGCTAGCTTGCGTTGAAGTGCTTTGGGGCTCTAGCTCGTTCTTCGGGACACCAGCGGGACACGCATGACGTAATTATACAGCCTCAAACTGGGATGAAATGGAAGAATCCCTGCATGGGCATCGTTGCTCAAAAGACCCAGCTGAAGGTATTCTAGCCGCTCATCCAAGAGGAAACAAAGAGCCTGTAAGCCTGTCGGTGCCAGGCGCAACGAGCCACCCTTCGCGGCGGCCTGAATGCGACCGACGATGTGGCCCGCAAGTGCTTTCCGCACTCTCGGAGACGATCTGGTTCTGTTGGTAGGTGTAAATGTGCTGCCGAGTGAATGTTATCCAGGCAGACCATCACGCATACCCTGAAATGATTTATAAAACTTTGTACGCACTACAAAAAAGACCTTTCCGGAACTTTTGTAGTGCGGATTTGTAGTGCAAATGACCACCTCGGAGCACTAAATAGAGATAGTTATAGCTCAAAAATATCATTAACAACATACTGGTTTGTCGCGGCGAGGGCATTCCTTTTGTCTGCGTCACTTCCCAACCCAGGGACAACGCAATATAAAAACCACAGCAGAGCATAGGCCGCTTTACTGTGGAACAAGTTCATCATCCCAACTTGTTTGAGCACTCTAACGATTCCGTTTTCATTTATCACGTTGAGTGACAGATTGTTTACATTTACTTTTATCCATGTGAATGCATAGTAAAAGCCATTTGCACTATTATTTGTGTTGAGATAATATGCATCCTTGTACAGAGCGAGAGACGTTTCAGGTTTGCCAATTGATTCATACATTTTTCCGACTTCAAAAAGTGCAGTTGGGCGATCATATCCACAACTGATTGCATTTTCAGTATAGCGAATTGCTTCTTCGACGCGCTCGATGTCATTGCCTTGAGCAGAAAAATGATTATTAGAAATTTTGAATCGCGCAACGTCAGAAACGTCCAGCTCGACCGGTTCGCGATATTCCATCCTTCCTAATACAGATCGGAACTTTGCTTGACCGAGGCCAAACCACGCTTTTGCGGAAGTCCCCACGATATCAAGCGCCTTTTTGTAGTCGCGTTCGGCAAGAGTGTAATCGCCGTCTTTACCTCTTTTGTAGAAAGCCTCTCCGCGTAATAGATACAGAACGTGGTAGTCGTCGAAATCCATCCCAGTTTCTCTATATGCCCTGACAGCTGATTCAGGGTCTGATTCAGAATCTGAACCAACCCGTCCTTCTTCAATCTTAAGCAAGATCTCAAATTTTGTACGAAGTTTTGTTAACCGAGATTCTTCTCCTTTGATTTTTTTATATGAAAGATATGCCCCAATGCCAGTAGCCCCAATTATAATTGCCAACAGCCCTGTCGTCACCGTTATGAAATCTCGGTATCCGTTAAAACCGGTGACATAATCTGATATTATAACGCTTGGTGTTGAGATGCTTAAAAATTTAAAAAAGAAAACATCGACTGATCGCGTAAGCAAGAAGATCACAGCGATAAGCACAAATCCACCAAGAATCTGAATAAAATATTTCAAATACTCTTTCACTTAAAACCTCCAACGCAATACGGGCATTTGTCCCACATCTTGTATTCTTCCAACACCAGCTTTTTCGTGAAAAAATTGAACTCCCCGCGTTTGCCTATCATGGTCGGCTTTAAGTTGGGAAGGGCAAGCAGGAGCTTCAGATATTCGTTGGCGACGAAAGAAGCGGAGATCGCTGCGAGCGGGGCCAGGTTGCCCAGGTTCCGGTGTTCTTTGACAATGCGTTCCGCCCCTTCGATCTCGGCCAGTTTGAGCTGGTCCATGCCGTACGAGATGCAGTGGAAACACGGAGTTTCTCTGGGAATGATTGTCGGCCCCACTAGGCTGAGGTGCATGTTGTACCCGCCGGCGATGATGTACGGCAGATTCAGCGCGAAAGCCGTTTCATTGATGATTGCCGAGGTGTGGGCGACCGAAGGGAAATCGGCGCAGTTGATCAGAACTGTCCTGGAGTGCAGCCCGTCCTTCATGAGCGAGAGCAGTCTTTCGGAGCTTTCCAGTTTTTCAATGACTGGCGTGACCGAGTAGTAGTCCTTGCGCCGCTCTGAAAGCATCCGCTCGAGGGCTTGGACTTTCAGTGTGCCCATGTCCCTCTTGGTGAACAAGGAACGGTTGAGGTTGTGGGGTTTCACCACGTCGTCGTCGAGCAACGTGAAATTTTTGATTCCCATCTGGGCCAGCATAGAAACGACCCAGCTACCCACGCCTCCGGCTCCGATCACCACAGCGTGGCTGTCCGAGAGCCGTTCCCAAGCGGCCTCGACAGCGTGGTAGGGGACGTAGGAGGCAATGAACGTCTTCACCCGCCGGAACGGGTCGGAGGCGCGGGGAGCGACAGTTCGCAAATCTTCCACCGCGCAACGCTCAACCAAGACGTCGAACAGCCTTTCCAGTCCCGCAAGCTGCTGCCCGCTCAGGCCGTATGCCTCCCCCATTTCACTGAACTGCATGCTCCCATCCAGCTTGGACAGGATCTCAATGTACGTGCCGTCAGCGAAGGCCAGGTTGAAGCTCTGCCTGATATCGGAAAGAAAGAACTGGTACGTTCCCTTCTGTGGCAGGGGCACGAAAGAGACCGACGGGCGAAGCCGAAAATGCTCCTCGCTATACTGGCTCATTCTCGCCCCTCTCCGCAGGATTGGCAGTGGGCATCCCGTTCGACGGTGAATGCGTCGAGGCTGTAGTCGTGGAAATGGAATTCGCCGCGCCCGCCTGCCACTACCCGCTTATCCTCTGGATTCATGAAATAGGTCAGAATATCAAGAGCCGCCGTGGAAGCGCTGAAAGCGGAGAGGCTGCCCAACCCGCCGAACCAGCCCTCCCGTTCCTTCACCGGGTGCGGAACGGGCTTCCAGTCCTTCAGGCTTTCATGGAAATACGTCGCGTAGCAATCTGCGCACGGCGTCACATGCGGCACCAGAAGCTCGCCGAGCGAGGCAAGGTGCGCGTCAAATCCGCCGGCGGCCATCAGCGGGATGTCATGCTGCAGTGCATACCGCGAAAGCTTGATATTCGTGTAGCCGACATAGGGTTCATCAGCCGTGTTGACCATGAGCGTAGTTCCCTGCACCAACTCGTCAAGGTCTGTCCGTGTTTGGAGCGTGGTGTTATGCAATCGCACGACCGGGTCAAATGCGAGATCTTCCACCAACGCTTTGGCAGCCAGCGTTTTGGGCAATCCGATCTGTGAAGCTGTCCGGTACGGCGTTCTCGCGATATCATTTTCTTCGACATCGGCATAATCGATGAGGACAAACCGCCTGAAGCCCATCATGCAGAGCTGTTGCAGGATTCCGCAGCCAACCGCTCCAAGGCCGAAAACAGCTATCTGCGCGTCGAATATCCTCTTTTGCACCTCATGGACCTTTTGCGGCGAGCGGAGAATATCCAGGAGAAAATAGAGCTGGCGCTTGTACTGCTCCACGTACTCCGTTGGCAGCTGGCCTGATGCAAGAGGATCCGCCAGGGTTATGATTCCCTCACCCTCCAAGAACGAAAGGAAGGCACTGGTTTCGTCATCCAAAACGAGGCTGGATTCCTTGAGGGTGTCCGCCAGTGGTTGCGTCTTGGAAAGCCCTTTGAGCAACATGGCGAAAGCGGGCTTGCACTCTATTCGCAGGCGCCGTCTGTTCGACAAGAAAAGAAAGAGGACTTGGCAGGAATCGCCGTTCCGAGGGAAAAGAAAAACCTCCACCCCGTCACGCAGTTCCGGGGCGGAGGCTTCCGACAGCTTTTTCATTGTGCTGACGCCAGACTAATACTGGACCTGACCGCCTTTGACAGCCAAATACTGCTCCCAGGCCTCGGTGTTCTCCACGAAATTCGCATCGGCGGAGCAGGTTCTGGTACAACAGTCGGAACGGCTCCCGGAGCAGGAAGCCGTGTAGGCAACGCTGTCCATGCCATCTTCGTCGGAGACGATGGCAAACCCAAACTTCTCCAGGTGGGCATCGGATTTCTTTTGCATATGAATCCCTCTAGTTGGTTAAATATTCATGCCCTGAGGCTCATTTTCTATCAATAATTTTTAGAGTCTGCCGCCCGTTTAGTCAAGATGTCTTGGCAAAGGTTCCAAAGCCGCGACCTGGGCCTGACTGCCATCGCCTAGACGGTTCTCGACGTAGGGCGGATTGACGTGAGGGGTCCGCCCCCGTTCGCCGGTCAAGGGGATAATAGCACTACCTGGCAAATTCGGAACAACTTGTTCGTGCATCGACGAGCCAAAGACGATTGCCCGCAGGGCCAAAGAAGAGAAGCAGGCAAACCGCGCGGTTATTAAGTTGCGATGACTGAGGTCTCAGCGGATAGGGCCTTGTCTCTTTCGAGCGGCCCACGCCAGATTTTTCGGGCGACCTCAAACAATGCTTGGCCGCGCGTTAGAATCGTCTCTTCGTTCCAGTGGTCAAAGGCGTTGAGTTCTCTATTGAGCGCCAGACTGGCATGGGCGCGCACAGCCGGCATTTTTACCGAGAATGGTCCATTGAGAATTTTAGAATTCAACTTATGAGTCAATAGCGTCAGATTGCCGAGTGTGTTGATGGATTGGTTCCTATTCGATTCGAGCAAGAGTTGGTCGAGATCAAACTCACCCTCTGGTACATGCCCGAACTCCGGTACCGGCCAATGCTCCTGCCAGTTCTGCGGCATGATATGTTCAATGGTCAGTTCGGACCTGATCTCAATCTCCTCGCTGAGCATTGACCGCTTGGCCTTCTCGATCGCCTCGAATAAGTAGCGCAGCCTCGGCTGGCGGTTGTTCTTATACTGACCGCTGCCCAACCACGCCGTTTTCCATTTCTCGTCATCAGGCCAGCGGTTAGTGTCGTTGTCACCCAAAGAAAGGCACGCTTCCAGCGCGCGCAACGGCGGCAGGGCTGAACGCCGAACCTTGGCCAGAGCGTCAATGAATAGTCGATTGTAGTTTTTCGTCGTCAAGCCGCAGATGTCGCGCCGCAAGATGAATGCCTCGATCATTGCAACGGCGCTCGCAAGATCGTCGCCAATCCCACCGTCAGTCGCTAGATACAGTACCAGCGGCATCGCCGTGGACATGTCGAACGCACGAGCGAATCGACCAAAGCGTCCGAGCACGTCATCGGCGTTTTGCTCTGCGATCCGGCGATGGATTGTGGCGCTGTTTGAAATCGATACCAACTCCTGTTCAATGGAAGAGAATGGCGCGTCGTTCAAAATCCAACGCCGGTAGCTTTCGAAGAGCTGCTCGACCGAAACGACCTCGGCTTGTTTCATTGAGAGATGATCGACCAACATCCAATCCAACCGTTGTTTGGTCTGGCGCCCCCGCGTGTCATTTTCACGCCAAAACCAACTGTCGAGAGGCAGCCAGTATTTGTGATAAAGATCGTCGATCTTTAGGGAGCCATACTCTTGGCCGAGCCCTTTGGAGCGTTGGAAGATGAAGTTGCGCATCAGGTCGCCAGCCGACAAATCCATGCCACGACTATTGAGCGTCTCGAAGATCGTTTGCGGATCGTCCCCTCCTTCCAGTTCAATGGAAACGGCGGCCAATCCTACGCGCAACGCCTCGAACAACTTTTCAAGCCGGAATGGGTCGAAGACACCATTGACCATGACGTGCTGCTCAATATGGGCCTTAAACCAAGCATGAGTCGCAACCGCAGGTCGGACGATGCCATCTTCGTCCACAGGAGCTGAACTGATCGTGTCCAAGTCCGTTTTCGGATCAATCATTTGCACATAGGCGCGCCGATCAGTGAGGGTTGGCCACAGTTTGAAGCGCTCCACATCAGGTGTTTCCATTACACCACCGTTGAACAGCAGCGTATTGATCTCCTGACCATAAGCGGAGCCATGCGCATTTGCCACATCCCGCAGGCCGGCAAGTAACAATTGAAAGGCGGTCAGCCGCTGTTGTCCGTCTATAACCTCATAAGCAGTGACCTGTCTTCCAAACGTCTGTACCTGCGATATAACGATAGCCCCCATAAAATGTGGAGCTACCTCCTTCGGGTTGGCTGTCAGACGAGCAGCTGCACGTTCTATGTCTTCCCATAGCAGTTCAATCTGTGGCGAAATGCTCCAGGCATACTGTCGTTGATACAAAGGGATGAGGTAGCGTCTTTTTTCGCCGAACAGTTCGATGATTGAGCGTGTGTAGGGTCTCATAATTTTCCTGTTGTCATTTTATCGTTGTCGTTTGCTTTTCTGCGCGTTCGAGAGAAGATGCCTCAACCTTGAGCCGCTTGGCGTGAGTGTGTCATCGGGGTCTGATGGTCGAGAGAGTTATGCGGACGCACAACATACGATCACATCGCCCACTCGCCAGAGAGCAGCGCCGCCTGGTCGAGCACGGTCTTGGTCGCCTTTTCCTGCTTGTCGGGCGGGTAGCCGTATTTGCGCAGGATTCGTTTCACCAACACCCGTAACTGGGCCTGCACGTTCTCACGCAAGGTCCAATCGATGGTGACGTTGCGGCGCACGGTGTCCACCAACTCACGCGCGATGGAGCGCAGAGTCTCGTCGCCGAGGACTGATACGGCGCTGTCGTTGGTTTCCAAGGCGTCATAGAAAGCCACCTCGTCTTCATTCAGGCCGAGCTCCTCGCCGCGCTGTGAGGCGTCGCGCATCTGCCGCGCCAGGACGATGAGTTCCTCTATGACCTGAGCCGCCTCAATAGCGCGATTCTGGTATCGGCGCAGCGTCTGTTCCAGCATTTCCGCGAATGAGCGTGCCTGGACGACATTTTTGCGACCGCGCGTCCGAATCTCGCCCTTGAGCAACTTTTGCAGAAGCTCCACGGCGAGATTGCGCTGTGGCATGCCACGCACCTCCGACAGGAATTCATCCGAGAGGATCGAGATGTCGGGCTTTTGGAGGCCCGCAGCTGCGAAGATGTCGATGACGCCTTCCGGACTGACCGCGCGCGAGATGATCTGGCGCACGGCATGGTCCAATTCCTCTTCTGGCCGCGCATCGCCGACGGCGCGCTTTGCGAGCACTGCCTGGACAGCCTGGAAGAAGGCTATGTCGTCGCGAATGCGCAAGGCTTCATCGTGGGGCACCGCCAGGGCAAAGGCCTGGGACAGCTCACGCACTGCCTGTACGAAGCGGTCTTTGCCGTTTTCTTGGGACAGAATGTGCTCCTGCGCGGACGGAAGCAGCCCCACGCGCTCTTGCGGCGTGCCGGATACCCATTTGGACCAGTCGAAGCCGTGGAGCAGGCCGCAGCAGACCTCGAACTTCTCCAGCATTACCGCCACAGCTTCTTCCTGGTCGAGCGCTGTCCGGCCCGAGCCGCCGCTCTCGGTGTAGGTGGCGAGCGCCTGTTTGAGCTCCTGGGCAAGACCCAGGTAGTCGACTACCAGCCCACCCGGCTTGTCCTTGAACACACGGTTCACCCGCGCGATGGCCTGCATCAGCCCGTGGCCGCGCATGGGCTTGTCGATGTACATGGTGTGGAGGCTCGGCGCGTCGAAGCCGGTCAGCCACATGTCGCGCACAATCACGAGACGGAATGGGTCCTTGGGGTCCCGGAAGCGATTGGCCAGGACTTCCCGGCGCGGTTTGTTGCGGATATGCGTCTGCCAGTCGAGCGGGTCGGAGGCTGAGCCGGTCATCACGACCTTCATCGAACCGGCGTCGTCCGCGTCGGAATGCCAGTCCGGGCGCAGCGTCGCAATCTCCCTGTAGAGTTCCACTGCGATGCGGCGGCTCATGCAAACAATCATGCCTTTGCCGTCCATGGCTTCGAGGCGTCTCTCGAAATGTTCCACGATGTCGCGAGCGAGCATCTCCATCCGCTTGCCCGATCCGACCACGGCTTCGAGCTGCGCCCACTTGGTCTTGAGCTTTTCCTTGCGCTCGATCTCCTCGCCTTCGGTGGCCTCTTCGAACTCCGGGTCGATTCTCGGCCGCTCGGTCTCGTCGAGGGCCAGCTTCGCCAGGCGGCTCTCGTAATAGATTGGCACCGTCGCGCCGTCCTGGACCGCGCGCTGGATGTCGTAAATGCTGATGTATTCGCCGAACACCGACCTCGTGTTGGCGTCCTGCAACTCAATGGGCGTGCCGGTGAAGCCGATGAACGAGGCGTGGGGCAGCGCGTCGCGCATGTGCCGCGCGTAGCCGTCGATGAAGTCGTACTGGCTGCGGTGCGCCTCGTCGGCGATGACGACGATGTTCTGCCGCTCCGACAGCGTCGGGTGACGGTCGCCTTTCTCTTCGGGGAAGAACTTGTGGATGGTGGTAAACACGACCCCGCCAGCCTGCACAGAGAGCAGCTCGCGCAGATGCGCCCGCGACTCCGCCTGCACGGGCGGCTGGCGCAAAAGCTCGGCGCAACGCGAGAAGGTGCCGAAGAGCTGGTCGTCAAGGTCGTTCCGGTCGGTGAGGACCACCACCGTCGGGTTCTCCATCGCGGGCTCACGGATGATGCGCCCGGCGTAGAAGGCCATGGTCAGGCTCTTCCCGGAACCCTGCGTGTGCCAGACAACGCCGACCCTGCGGTCGCCCGGCTTGCCGCCGTGCCGTCCGCTTTCGTCTCCTTGCGCAAGGCCAGCCGCCCGGAGTGTTTCGGCCACTGCCAGCTGTGCGGCGTGGAACTGGTGATAGCCTGCCATCTTCTTGATGACCCGCCCGCCGTCGTCCTCAAAGACGATGAAATCGCGCACGAGGTCCAGAAAACGCTGTTTATGGCCCAGTCCCTCGATGACGACCTGCAACTCGGGAAGGTGTGTGTCGGCCAGGGCTTCACCCCCGATGACGCGCCAGGGCTTGAACCATTCGCGGCCCGCTCCGATGGCGCCGACACGGGCTTCCACGCCATCGGAGGCAACGAGCAGCGCATTGGCCGCAAACAGCGACGGCACTAAGCCCTGGTAGGTTTGCAGTTGCTGGAAGGCGTGCCAGATGGTGGCGTTCTCGTTGCCCGCGTTTTTCAACTCCACAACCGCCAGAGGCAGGCCGTTGATGAAGAGCACCACATCGGGGCGGCGCGTTTGCTTGGCTTCGGTCACGCTGAACTGGTTGACGGCCAGCCAGTCGTTCTCATCCGGTCGGTCGAAGTCGATGGTGCGGGCCTGTGCGCCACGAATCACGCCGTCTCCGTCGCGGTATTCCACCGTCACCCCGTGCACCAGCATCCGGTGCATAGCGCGGTTCTGCTGGATGAGGTCCGCGCCTTCGGGATGCAAGATTTTGCGGCACGCGTCGTCTAGTGCGTCCAGGGGCAGCTTCGGATTGAGCCGGTCCAGCGCCTGGCGCAGCCTGCGTTCCAGGATGACCTGGGTGTAGCTCTCGCGCTCGGCGGCTGGTTCGCCCGGCGCGATGTCAACGCCGTTGGCGATATTCCAGCCTGTGCTTTCCAGCCAGGCAAGCGCCGCCTGTTCGATAACGGATTCGGTGACGCCCCGGTCTGTCATGATTGGGTCTCCTCTGCATCCGGGGCCGTGGCATCGGCTCCGTTGTCTTCAAACTCTGCGAGATAGATGCGATAAGTTTCGGGCTCCATTTGGAACAGCACCTCGCTCGCGCGGAATTCGATTTCGCGGATTTGGATTGGGCCGACTTCCTCGTCCAGGGCGAGGTTGAAATCGTCGCTGTCTTCGAAACTCGGCGCTGGCGGGGCTGGCGGCGTGCGGTCCTGCCGGTGCATGCGGTGGAGAAACCCTACGATGGCGTCTGCGGTCTCGGCGGCCAACAGCGCCTGTACGCTCTCCATCACGGGGCGCGCGGCACCCGAACCATGCGAGGCGAAGCCGCACTGGTTGCGCAATTCGCAGATGCCCTGAACCGCCGTGCCCAGCCCCGACAACGTCTGGGCGAGGCTCTTGCGTACTTCTGTCGCGGCGCTGGCGGTGGCAGGCAAGAGTGGCAGGTTCTGCGTCGCGGTCTTGAACAGCTTTGGCAGGTCGTCGGTTTCTGCGAAGGCCACGGAACGCTCGCGGAGAATCACGCGGCAGGTGCTTTCAATCAGGGTTTTGGCAAGATCGAAGGCAAGGCCGGGGTTCGCGCTCACCGCCTGTTCGACCCCTTTCACATGCTCTTCGATGTGAGAGAGCCCCGCCGTCATCGCCTCGCGGGCGCCGTGCATGACAAAGGCGGAAGTCGCGGGCGCCGTCATAGTCCGCGCTCCGCGAGGAAACGTTCGGCGTCCTCCACACGCAACTCGCCTGAAATGAGCTTGGGCAGCAGCGCGTCGCGCAGGACGGCGAGGGCATGGGATTCTTTACACGCGGCTAGCACACGTGCAACGCATGGTTCCGCGCAATGTGCAAACGCCTTAACCACTGAGGCTGGAGGAAAGAGTGTCGAGAGGGATTTCACTTGCGTTGAATTGAGGCCAGGGATGGCCACGCCTGTACCTTTGATGCGCATCTCCTCCTTGACGAGTTCGGAAGACAACCAAAAGTAGAGGAACTCTTGTCCGAGGGACGGGTTCGCACGGAGTCGGTACACATGCTCGTTGATGGCAGCCGTTTGGAATGGGAATCCATCCCCGAACAAAGTGACGTGTGGTTCAAATTCTCCGGGACGCCCACCGTCCTTGTAGAGCAGCACATCTCGGCTCTTGATGCGGCCCTTGGTCATCCGGTCAAAGTATTCCTGCGGTACATATTTCGTCTTTGAGTAGTCAAATATCCCAAGTCCTACGATACTCTCAGCTCCGATACTTGGTACGCCGTCTGCGTATGCTGCGACTCCCCCCTTGGGCCTGCTGCCAACTTCAATTTCAGCAAGGGCATTCATAAGTATTCCAACGTCCCACCCCTCCGGAATCTCCCCGTGCTCACTCTCGACGAGGCGATCGGGGAAGAGGGCTGCGAGGTCGGGCGGCAGGCCGGGGTCGCGGCCTTCGGCTTTGGCCCGGACGGGCTCGAAGTCTACGAACCAGGACTTGAACAGCGCCCGAGCCATCGCCTCCAGCGTCGCCGCCATCTTTCGGTTCACCTCAATCTTGTCATCCAGCGTGCCGAGGATGTGACTGATGGCCCGCTGTTCGGCCTTCTCACGCGGGGCTCGAAACGGAGCCGCAGTCATCGTCGTGGCGCTTGCGTTCGGCTGCGCTGATTTATCACCAAGAACACCGCGAATGAACGCCCAGAATTTGTCAGACTTTAGGTAGTAGGCAACAAAACGTGGGTCGAACTCGGGCGCCGTTTTCAAGCGCACCAAGTATGAAGCGAATACCGACGGTGGAGGGTCCTTCACGTAGGAACTGGTGCCTGTTGATGCACCGGTTCTTGCTAGGACGATATCGCCGTCGTGAAGTTTGTACTTCGCAGTTGTTTTGCCGTCGGCCACCACATGCGGGACTGTATCCCAGTCGATATGCCCGGGGACGATGTCGGTGATTCGGAGGAACTTCGGCCCATTCTCGTGATCGGCCGCAGAGGCGGTAAGCCCGTAATCAATCGAACAGCACACATCTGAAAGCTTACAATCGACCCACTCACCCGCCATACCCGAACTCCTGCAGGTTGGCAGCAATGGCAGCATCAAGCTTGGCGGCATCCGCCTGTTGTGCTCGCAATTCAGCCACCAACCGCATCATCTTCTGGGCGAAGGGCTCGCCGTCGTCCTCCTGCTCCTCTGCGCCGACATAGCGGCCGGGAGTGAGTACGTGGCCCTGCTTACGGATGCCGTCAATCTCTGCCGCCTTGCAAAAGCCGGGGATGTTTTCATAGACGGTCAGTCCGCCGACCGCCTCCGGCGGCACCTCTTTTTCGCCGCGCCAAAGGTGATACATCCCGGCGATGCGTGCGACCTCCTCGTTGGTCAGTTCGCGATGGGTGCGGTCTATCATGCGACCAAGCTTGCTGGCGTCGATGAACAGCACTTCGCCCCGCCGATCGCGAAATTTATGGTTCCTGCGGTCGCGGGCCAGGAACCACAGGCAGACGGGAATCTGTGTCGCATAGAAGAGCTGTCCGGGCATGGCAACCATGCAATCCACAAGGCCCGCCTCAACGAGCGCCTTACGGATTTCGCCCTCGCCCGACTGGTTAGACGACATGGAGCCGTTTGAGAGTACGAAGCCGGCAACGCCGGTGGGGGCCAGGTGATGCACGATGTGCTGCACCCAGGCGAAGTTGGCGTTGCCTGCGGGCGGGGTGCCGAACTGCCAGCGCTTGTCGTCCTTCAGCCGTTCGCCCCCCCAGTCGGAGATGTTGAAGGGCGGGTTGGCAAGAATGAAGTCGGCCTTGAGGTCCGGGTGGCGGTCATTGTGGAAAGTGTCGCCGTGGGCAATCTGGCCGTCGATGCCGCGCAAGGCGAGGTTCATCTTGGCCAGACGCCAAGTGGTGTAGTTCGACTCCTGTCCGTAAATCGAGAGGTCGGTCTTGGCCTTGCCGCCGTTGCCATTGCCGTTGGAATGGGCGTGGATGAACTCCATCGACTGCACGAACATACCGGATGAGCCGCAGCAGGGGTCGTACACGCGACCGCGAAAGGGCTCGATCATCTCAACGAGGAGCTTGACCACGCAGCGCGGCGTGTAGAACTCGCCGCCCTTCTTGCCCTCGGCGCTGGCGAACTGGGACAGGAAGTATTCATAGATGCGGCCGAGCACGTCCTTGGCACGGCTGGCCTCGTCGCCTACCTTTATGTTGCTGATCGTGTCGATGAGCTGCCCGAGGCGCGTCTTGTCCAGCGCCTGCCGGGCGTAGTCTTTGGGCAACACACTCTTGAGGGCCGGGTTATCACGCTCGATTCCGGTCATGGCGTCGTCCACAAGCTGGCCTATGGTGCTTTGCCTGGCCTGGGCTTTAAGGTGCTGCCAGCGGGCCTCGGGCGGCACCCAAAAGATGTTCTCCGCGCGGTATTCATCCGGGTCCTCGGGGTCGGCGCCTTGCGCTCGTTCGGCCTCAAGAACTGCGTGTTTTTCCTCGAAGGCGTCGGAAATGTACTTGAGAAAAATGAGGCCCAGGACGACGTGCTTATACTCGGCGGCGTCCATGCTGCCTCGCAGGGCGTCGGCCATCTGCCAGAGCTGAGCCTCGTAGCCGACATTGGCGGCGGTGTTTTGGGTCGAGGGCTCGTTGTCATTCTGCTTTTTGGGTCGTCCGCGTGGCATGTCGCCCTCCTTGAATGCCTTCTTGTGTCAGCTAAATTTTCTTTATAGTCAAGGGCGTTGGCGCGCAGCCGTTGGCAGCATGGACGGGCGGGCTGTTGAGATGCCGCACCATTGAGCTCGAGCGAAAGTCGACGCTCCCTCTCGCCGTCGCACGCGATGGTTCCACGGCGCGCCAAGCGCGGGGGAGCGCTCCGGGCTGCGCACACTGACGAGCGCACTCATCGTGCCCTGATCAGCTCGCGAAGCCACCGCTGCTGTCCGGTTTTGTTGACTGCCCCGAGCTGTCAACAAAACCGGACGAGTTTCCAGTCAGTGATCGATAGTTGTGTCAGCCGCCATCACTGTGGCGACAAGGCCACTACGGAAATGGCTGCGCCTGTTGTTTGTAGAAGGTTCATCAGACGGGATGTCTGCGACTGTGGCACGGCGATAGCCAGCAATCGCTGCGCTCGAGATGCTCCAACATAGATTTTTCTGGCGTCTTCGGCGTGGGCAGAGGGGCTGTCACCGCTCAAGAAGTCGAGAATCCTCTTGGCGGTCTGCGGTGACATCACAACGCACACCGCTGGGAACTCCATCCCTTTGACACTGTGGATGGTACAAGCGCAGTGCCCACATGTCGGGGCGATGGCCAGTGCCTTGGCCAGGTCCGGGTTGCGTTGCAGTCGTTGATTGATTGACTTGCCACCAGGCGGGAGTAGTGGTGCAAGCATGCTCCGCGCATGATCATGCCAAGCGTCAGCGCTGAGAAAACGTGCTGAATCGAATCGAAGCGCATCAACCAGCTGCATTATTCTCGGGCGCCAAGCCCTTGGCTCGATCTCTGCTTCTCGAAGATACTGGTGATATGTCTTGCCAGTGATATTGCCTTCGAGCTCAAGCACGATTTTGTGGACAGCTTCAAGCGCCTCTTTCCTGCCTCCTAGCTCGAGTGAAAAATGGTAGTTGCTGACTGCTGCAGCTAATCGGTAGCTCATGTCCTCTCTGGCATCGTTAGCAATTGGGTGTCCGAGGGCGTTAGCACAACTGAGCCGGGTCGCAGCTATGACAGGACAAGTACTGGCATCAAGGCCAACCGTTTCCGTCAGCTCATGGAATTTTAGCCCAACGCTCGCGGGAACGCCTCTGCCCGGGTAAGACAGGAGGTAAACGGGGGTTAGCTCGTCGCGATGCTCACCAAGAGCATCGTCTACAGAGGAGCGCTCACTAGGGGCACGCAATGCCACTATGGTTTTCGCGATGTGGCGGCTTGACCGAAAATTGCCAGTTATCGGCAATCGCTCACTGGGCGCGTAACTCTGGCCGTAGGCAAGGAGTTCATCAGTAACGCCACCGCGAAATCCGTAGATCGATTGATGCGGATCACATATTATTTTCACTGGAATCCTGGCGCTACGGAACCAGTCGATAATTTCTAGGTCGGTCGGGTTACAGTCCTGTGCCTCATCCACGATCAATTCTTGAAAACGCGCAGCCAGTGCTCGAGAAAGAGCGGGGGAAGACGCCGGGTCACGCAGTCGAGTGAGAGCGAGTTCGCGTGCGTCGGCGAAGTCCAACTCTCCCCTCTCTAGGAAGCGAGCACGCGCACTACGAGCGGCGGTTTCATATGGCTTGGCGTCTCTTGCGAAGCCGTGCCTCTTGAGTGCGTCCGGAATCGCACAGCCACGTGCCCGGTCAAAGCACTCAAGTGGAAGCTCTTGCGCTTTCGGATAGGGGCGGATGACGCACTGGTCCTTGTCAGGGATCAGTCGGGGCCGCTCCGTACAGCCAGGCACGCCAAACGGCGCAATGAGAAATTGCCAAAGAAAGGCGTCGAACGTCCCGATGAAATGAGGAAAGGCTGGTACCTTCAGCAATCCTTCGCGGCGAAGCCGTTTCTCGAGTTCTGATACGGCGGCGGTTGTAAAAGACAAAAAGACAATCCCCTGCCCTGATGAGTGATCCGCCAACAGCTTTCGCGCCCGCTCGACCAACACGCGAGTCTTGCCAGAGCCTGGACAGGCGGCGACAAACGCGGCCCCCTCATGGGCGATGATGCGCGCTTGCTCTTCGGTCGGGACAAAGCGCATGGCGCTCATTCGACCAGCGCATTTATGGCGCGCCGGAGATAGTCAGGAACGGTAAACGACTTGCCAGAATTAATCGCTTCAGCAAGCAGTTGCGCGAAGTCACCCTTGCGCGTTGTCTCGAAAAGGCCCTGAATCGCACGTGCTTGAGCATCTCCAGTGTGTGAGACTGCGGTATCCCACTTGCTGGCAGAACGTGGGTGAAGTTCCAGATAGACTGTTTTCAGCAGTGGACCGTTGCCAGCACGAACCAGTTCTGTTTCGAGCGAATAGTCGTTGATGACAACTTCTAGAAGAGAGCTGGCACCAAGCCTAGCGGCAATGGCCTCCAAGTTCGATTTGCGAACAGTACCCGGGAGTGGCTGCCCCTCTTCACGGCTGCCACCATCTCCGTCTGTCAGCACAATCAGACGGTCAGCAATACGGACTTCGTCGAACGGGGTCAGCAAGAGCTTCGCGTAAGGTTCGAAGTCTACACCATCAATCGGTACGAAGACCGCAGAACGAAAACTTCGCAACTTCTCCAGGTCATTCTTGAGCACGATGTTTTTGGCGATGATGGGCAACAGCAATGCCTCGGCGATACCTTCAACCAGAAGAATACGCCCGCCAAATAGGAAAGCAGATTTGGTCACATCAAGATAGCGGTCGATTTTTCGGCGGTCGATAGGATCAAGATTCAGCGAAGCAAGCGGGATGCAACGTGTCACCCGGCGGGGCTGAGGCTTGGGTTCGGCCGTTTCGGTCTCATCGACTCCTGGGGCCCCCGCGGGTGCCGTCGCCTTGGGAAAAACAGACCGGAAAAACACCAGTTTTTTGCTTTCAACCCACGCGGAAAGGTTCGGCGAATGCGTCGCAACGATGATCTGCAACTGGCCAGCCGGTCCCTCGTAACCGGGTTTCGGCGTCCGCGATTTACACGCCTGCTCCTCAAGAAAGCTGAGCACCGCAGCCTGGAGTTGGGGATGGAGGTGCGCTTCGGGTTCTTCGACCAAAAACAAGGTCAGATCGGCGTCATTGACCTTTTCCAACTCGACCGCGATCGTTGCCATGTAGAGCAAGTTGGCATAGCCATGCCCCGAGTATCGCAGATCCTCGGGCTCAATGCCGTGGTCTGCGAGCTTGAAACGTAAGTCGCGCGCGATATCGATGAGTTTTTCATTGTTGGCGAAGCCGAGTGATGTGGTCTGCATGCGCACGCCAGAGGTGAGCGCGCTCAAGCCAACCTCGACGGCTTCCCCGACCTTCCCCAGAATCTCCGCTTCAGTGTCACGCCCGAGTGCTTTCGCCAACTCCTCCGAATCGTCCCCGTCCAGGAAGTGTTTCAGGAGGGCATAGATACGCGTCGGGTTGCCCGAGGCAAGTGCTCGTTTGGCATCTCGAAGGGGCGGTAAGTATATATGTCGAACCATTTCATGACAGCCAGCTTCCGGGGTGCCCTGCTGCTGGCCAGCCCACAGGACTGGGCGCACCGGATAGCGTCCGCTGCTTTCGTCATAGCGCAACCCAAAAGTGCAGCTCGAGATGGCTGGGTCGTCAGCAGCCGAGAGAAGACGTCCCTGTTGCGCCGGGCTGAGGTCTTCGAACCGCCCAACCAGCTCAAACCGGGGAGTCGCGCTACCGAAACGGATGTCCGTCGTCTCGCAATAGATTTCACGCCGACCGTTGAGCGGTGAGGTAAGCAGCCGAAGGGCGTCGATAGAATTGCTCTTGCCGCTATTGTTTTCGCCCACCAAAATTGTGAGGTCATCGCGCAGGTGAATGGCCACATTCTCAAATGAGCGGAAATTATCCAGTGTTAGAGTCTTAAGGTACATCGCTCCTCCGATACAAATTCGACAGTCTGCCCAAATAGGTATTTTTTTATTTGTGCGCGGTCAACTCTCCAGACTTGTACTGCAATGTGGTTTAGCTTGCGGGCTGTTTTAATCTCTTCTGGAGGAGGACACGCATGCCGCCAGCGGCTTGCCTCGTGGAGTGCTCCCGTTTCGACCGGACACCCCGCTAATCATAGGAGATAGGTCAAGCCCTATGTCCAGACATAGTGCAAACGGGGAAGCAGTGGCCGAGAAGGCTCAGCTGGTCCAGGAGTCGTTGCAGCCGGGCAGGGCTGCCTGCCGTCCGCATCCGCTGGGAGCAAGCCGCAAGTCAGGTTCATGGTTCGGGGGCATTGGAGGCATCAGCCCCATGGGCCGGGAGCCGCACAGCGCTGGATGATTTGGATTCGTCCTCACTACAAGGGGGCCGGACATCGCCAGCATCGTTAACAAGCCGTATCTTGTGAAATGACCTGCGGCAGCAAGGGGCAGCTGGTGCAAAATGAAAAGGCCCCCGAAGGGGCCTTTGTCAGCCGCCCGTTAGGGCGGGAAAGTGAGACTCGCGGGCTCGGGCCGATGCTGAATCATCCGTCCTTTTGTGCCCATCTTCTTTTTCAGCCGCCCGTTGGGGCGGGAGTGAGACTTGCGGGCTCGGGCCGATGCTGAATCATCTGTCCTTTTGTGTTTCAGCCGCCCGTTGGGGCGGGAGTGAGACTTGCGGGCTCGGGCCGATGCTGAATCATCTGTCCTTTTGTGCCCATCTTCTTTTCAGCCGCCCCATTCGGAGCGAAGGAAATGCACGCCTCATAAAAATCTGTACGCTTGCGCCGACAGGATGTCAAGTTTTTCTTTTGGCGCAGCACTTTACCCATATAATGACCGGACACATCCTCCGCATGGATGAAATACATCGCCCACGCTCGACACGTTGCCTGGTGGAATTGCTCGCACGCATATCGGTCCACCCCGGATGCCCCTGGGTACCGCGTGGTACATGCTTCTTGCTTTGGTCGTTGGAAAGGCGGCCCTTGCGGGCCGCCTTTTGAATTGGGTGGGAATTGCAGTTGCGCCACGTTTTGCCGCACGTTCAGCTGTAGGGGCTGATGTCGTCGGCGTGGCGGACAAGGGCCATATGGCCTACAGGTGAGCCCGAGGGGATCACATACGTTGTGCCGCGCTGCCGGTGGTCACCGGTCGCGGCATCTCCTTCCGTCGTCGATCCTGACGTATGCCAGACCGATCTGGAGAGGAGTCATTTCGCGCCGAAACACGAGTCTTCGCGCGAACAATCGTTTTGCAAGCTGCGCCTCGAAGTGGGTCGCAGTTGCGAGCAAGCGTCGAATCATGTGCTTTCCTCCTTTTCGTGTGCTGGGCCTTGCAATTGAAGCAAACGATCTCTCTGTTGACCTTGTCAAGCCACTGATTAGAATATCTTTTCCGTATCAAAAGATAGCTTTGGAGAGGTATTGCTTTCGGAAAGCGCATTACAGCGCGGCCTAGCTTTGGCACAACGCAACAAGTACTGCCACCAAGAGGAATGGGTCGTGATGGAAAAGGAAGCGGCCCCGTAGGGCCGCGATGGGAACGGAGGGGAAACTCCAGCTAGAACCTGCCGCCGCCATGGATCATGGCGATGACGATGGCCATGCCAATGCCTGCGGCAGGAAAGAAGAGGACGAGGCGGAAGCGGTTTTGCCACGCCCGCGCATCCTCGACAGCCGCCATCTGGATACGCTCCAGATAGCGGGCCCATGCGTCCAAATCGAAAAACACGAACTTTCCGCTCTTCGCGAACAGCCCCGCCATGTTGGGGTCGCGCTGCCACTTCTCGCGCCAGGCACGGAGCGTACGCAGGGGCAGGCCGATCTTCTCGGCGGCGGCTGGGAGCAGCAGATACCTGTCCTGCTTGTAGACCGTGGCATTTTCGTTCGCGTCGATCGTCTGTTTCTTCTGCATATTCTCCCTCGAAATTCGTTGAACGTGCCGTTCGGTAGCCGGGCCGTAGCCGCCGAACAAGGTTACAGGTTGATATTCGACCCCTTTGCGAGCGCCCTTTTCGATATTCTACCTCTACGGCTCTGGTCCCCACACCGTTACGGGGGCCAGCGACTGCAGCGCCTTGCCGACGGCGATTTCAAGCCTCGCCACATCAAGGTGCGTGTAGTACGCCTCCTCGACCATCCGGCCAGCGGTCACCCGCTGAAGGAGCAGGTACAGCACCTTGTCCTTCTGCCTCGAGGCGAACAATACGCCCTCCGTTTCCGTGCCGAGCAGTGGCTGCGGCTCGTCTTTCAGAAGCTGCCCACGCCGGAAGCAATCGAGGCATGCCTTGAGCGCGGCCAGGCTCTCCAGATCAGAGCATGAATACCCTATTAAGCTGGCCGCCACCCGCGTCCAACGGCGTTTGCCCTTCGTCTCATCTGCTACGCCAGTGCTAACTGCCAGCTTGAAGCCGTTCATGTTATAGTTCAAACTCACTTTCTTCCCTCCAGCTATCGACGGGGGTTCCAAAGGTTCAGCCAAGCCTCTTCCGTGACGTCTTTATCCAACAGATACGACTTCCGCTCGAAGTGCAGCCGTGTATCCCACGGTGCCTGCCGAAGATTGAAGTACCTGTCGGCAAGCGACGGCGTATTCCGTACGAGGTGGCGATTGACGCGCCGCCATACCCAAGCCTCCAGCTCCTGGGCTTGCTGCCGGGCGTCGAACGCGTAGCGCGCAAAGTGGTGGAAGCTACGCGTGGCGGCGTTTATGGTGCGCAGCTTGTGCTCCGGGGAGGCGTCTGTGGCCAACGCCGTGCGAACACTCTCCTTCAATCTCTGCACTGACGCATCATTCATTCTAATGTTCAGCAAGCCATCGGCTACAAGTGCTCGCCAGGCGAGAACCTCCGCCGGCTGCTCGCGCAGGTCGCTCCACTCCACGCCGACCCCGGCGAACGGCTTCGCCGACATGAGCCAACAGCCATCTTCGGACCACATCATGCCGGCGCGGCACTCACGGGCTACCTGCAATGTGGCCTCGGCCGCTTGGCACCACACGACACTTCCGAGCACATACCGTGCGAAGCCTGCCCGGAGCGTATCCCCGACCGTGTGGTCGAGCAGTCCCTGTGCGTGGGCGATGAACGCCTCGTCGATGATGTGCGCCGCCGCCGCACCAGAGGCCACTTGCGCGGTAGCCCAGCCGTAGCCGATGTGCCCAAGCCAGCACCGGTGAAAGCGATTGACTTCGATACGGAGCCAACTAGTTACGACGCCGGGGCACCACCAGGAGCGCCAATAGCCCTGCGCATGGTTCGAGAGAGGCGCAAGAACGAGCCACGCGGCGTAGAGCTCTCTGAACACGTCCGCTATCTCGAGCTGCTTCTGACTTGAACGCGGCATGTAGCGCTCGACAAGCGACCCTGCGACGTTTTGGAGGCTGTCGCGTTCCAGATACCGCAGCAGGTTCGTATGTCGCCCGGCCAGGGCGAGGGAGCGCTGCGCCCGACGCACGAGCGCAACGTCTCCCTGCCCAGGCCGATGTAATTTCCGGACGATGCCCACGACTACTCGCTGGCGCCAGCCTCGGTTGCCTGCTTCGCCTGTGCCTTGTCGACCTTGGCAAGCTCCTTCTCACAAGTGGCCAGATAGCCGTTCAACCACTCCGAGAACTCGGGCTGCAGCGAAAACTCGCAACTCTTCTTCGGCGCATCATCCCGCAACGACTGATAGCGCTTGTAAGTCTCGTCGCTGACCTTCACATTGATCTGCCGCTCGAGCTTCGAACATTTCTTCGTAAGACTCATCTTGAACTCCTTTGCGTGAGGCGGTTAAAGGTTGCGGAGAGGGGGGCCATGAAATCACGGCTGACTGCTCGAGGGAAATCCGTCAATGTGAAATTCGGGGTTGACCGAAATTACTTTATTCACAATCGCGGTCGGCGTGCCGCGTCTAGCGCATTCGATGACATGTAATATACTGAAATATAACGAGTAAATGTCTTCATCATTGAGGTGGACTGTCTTCGAGCCTTTTGCGCCTTTGCCTCTTGCGGAGGAACTGGGGCGCCGTGGTATGCTCCAAGTACACCCGCTCCCCCCCCCCGCTGGTCACCAAGCCAGCACGGCCAGCCGAGTCGTAATTTGTTTCGGCAGCGAGAAGGGGCGCTGAAACCCTGTACAGAAGGAGGAAACAGATCAGGAGACGTGCGCCCCAGAACCTAGGCGCTCGTCTTCATCCATGCCCATTCGGAATCGTAACCCTGCCGTTTTGACCGAGAGCAAGCCCGGATAGCCAGCCGGTATCCATCGCCTAGCCAGCGGTGGTGTATTTTCGCTTGCTCGCACTGGAGAGCCGTGTGCGAAGGAAACTCGCCTGCACGGTTTGGGGACCAGCGCCATAAGCTACCTCTGCGTTAGCAGAGGGTGTGAAGTGTCGTTGAGTCCATGCTTCCCCTGAGGGGGTGCGCCTGGATAAATCAAATGCCGAAAGCCCTGGGAACCAGGGTAGCGGGACGATACCTAAACCGAAAGGCAAGGGTCGTGACGCGTGAGGGACATGGCGGCTGCGTGCGACGAAACCGGGTGGTCCCCGGGTATAAGCGCAATGCGGTCAGAGCAGTCATGTTAGAGGGTGAAAACCCGCCCCGTTCCGCCATGGTGACGCGAGAAACCATCATTTTAAAACCCAAGAAGTAGCTCTGGAGTAGCGCCCTGCTGTGACACCTCGGGGGCTGAAAAGAGCGTATGCCAGGAACATCGCCCTGGCGGCGAACACTTGGGCACAGATGGCAC
>WSYE01000020.1:0-82234 GCA_009773665.1 Desulfovibrionaceae bacterium
GGCGAAGGACGCCGTCCACGCCTATCTGGTCATGAAAATCGAGGAGGGCCAGATCACGAACCGCGCGGACGTGCTGGCGGCCCTGAAAGACGCCGACCTGGAGGTCAGCAGGGCAGGCAAGGACTACATCACCGTCAAAGACCCTGCGAGCGGCGAAAAGCTCCGCCTCAAGGGAGGGATTTATGCCGAACGATGGCAACTCGCTGGCGTCCCTGACAGAGCGCATGCGGACGAAAGCCACACAGGACCGGGAGACGATCGAGGCCCTGACCCGGCAACAGTTCGACGTCTTGAGCGAGAGCTTGCGGCAATCATCGACCGCCGCGCTCAGTACAACCGAAGCCGCTATCCAGGACGCGCTTGGGCGATCGCCTCGGGCGGGTGGGGCCTGCTGAACATGCTCCAGAGCAAGGCCGTCGCCTTGCAGAACGAGATTCAGGACTTGCGGGAAGACAAAGCAGCCCTGGAGACAACAGTCACGCAATTGAGCGAACGTACTTGGGGCTTGAAGCTCCTGGAGAATCAGGATGGGCGGTTCATTGTCCTGCCGCCGAAGACAACGCCCAAGACAGGCTGGACCGTGGGCAAACAGCAAGCTGTGAAGTTGGAGTAAGCCATGACCGAAATCGAACGTCTCCTCACGGACACCCTTGCCGCGCTGGAACAGGAATTACGCCAGACGCAGGAAAGGCAGGGAACGATCCTGACCGAGCAACAGCGTATTCTAACAACCCACGCGAATACCTTGCACCAGCTTCAACACCAGGTCGCCCGCCTGAGCGCTCAACAACAGGAATCAGCGCATCACTTGCAACGCTTGAGCGCTATACACGAGAATTTGAAGCCATTCTTGGAGCGATTGAGCGGCATCTTGGACGGCAGGTTGAAAGGGTAAAATCTTTGCTCTCTTTTGGCTTCGGCCCATAGAGAGGCTTTCCAAAAGGACCATAGCAGTCAATACCCTAAAGATGAGCAAGGAATGGGCACCCCACCCCAAGTGCGGTGAGCAGTTTGAATTCAACAACAATACGACCACGCCCCTCGCTTCAGTGCAAAGGGTCGAGAAGGAGCTTGAGTCAGGGCTGATAAAAGGGATTGGCTCCGTCCTGGCCAAGCGTATCGTGTAGCTTTTAGGAGAGCATACGCTTGATGTCATCGAGGGCAGAGTTGAAAGCCGTATGGAAGTCCCAGGCATTGGAGCCAAACGGATCGGCATGATCCGCAAGGCCTGGGCAGAGCAGACAGAGATTCTGCCGACCATGGCACTCTTGCAAAGCCATGGCGTAATACACTGATATACTGTAACTATTCACACGCAATACGGCACCTACGCCAACCGAGTGCTTCAAGATACCCCCTACCGTCTGGCACACGACATCTTTGGCACAGGTTTCGTGAAGCATCTCGTAGCAACCGCGCAAAAGCAGTCAGGCACGAATTTTGATATAAAACCGGAAAGACTCCACATCAAGAACCGTATATGTTCACTGCTGGGTACACGTGCCTAGCTTGATACGCCACACTCGATTTTGCCAGGGGATGCGATGTCAACTGATTTCGATATCATTGTTGTTGGGGCCGGACCTGCTGGTTCGAGCTGTGCCTTGCATGCAGAACGGCTTGGGATGAAGGTCCTGCTGCTCGACAAACAGAAATTCCCTCGCGACAAGACCTGTGGCGATGCTCTTTCATCAGCAAGCCTCCGTGAGATAGAAGGTCTGGGCCTTATGCAAAGCCTGATGGAGAACCCTTCCGTCAAGGTAAACAAGATCACCTACACCTGTTCCAATGGACAATCCGTTACCGTACCACTACCCAAAATCGATCCCTCCCTTCCTACTACCGGCATGGTCTGCCGCCGGGTGGTTTTTGATTCCATGCTCCTGGATGCCGCCAGAGAACGAGTTGAGGTGATGGATTGGTGCGCCATGCGCCAAGTGCTGACTGAAGACGGGCGAGCTTGCGGAGTCAACGCTGAAATGGGCGGGAAGCGGGAATTCAGCTTTACAGCCAAGGCGGTGGTCGGGGCGGATGGGGCCATGTCCCAAGTGGCCCGGCAGACGGGATTTCCAAAATACCCACAATACAGGTCAGTTGCGGCCAGGGCCTATTATCGCTTGGTAACAGGCACCGTGGGCAGTTTGGAGATTTACTTCCTGAATGAGATATTGCCCGGCTATCTGTGGCTCTACCCAACGGAAAGCGGCATGACCAACGTCGGTTTGAGCATTCCCCTGGAGGGAGTCAAACGCAAAAAGCTATGTCCGCGTGAGGCCTTAAACCAAGCCCTCCGGTTGCCTCTGTTGAGCGACCGCTTCGAGTTGTCCAAACGCATGGGGCGCATCGACGTTGCGATGCTGCCTGTGGGAAACACCATGCGCAGAATCCATGGACCTGGCGTGGCCTTGGTGGGAGACGCTGCGGGCGTGGTCAACCCTTGCAGTTCCGAGGGCATCTTCGGGGCTTTGCTTTCAGGACGCTTGGCCGCAGAAACCTTGGCGAAGGCATGCCAGGATCGTACCTCGCCGGATGAGACGCTCATGAAAACGTACCCTGAACGCCTATGGAGAGAATTGGGACCCACTCTGCGACTCTCTGACCGGCTTCTTGAACTGCGCTCTCCCAAAGCCATCGACAGTCTAATCCGCAGCGCAAAACGCCGTCCGCACAACGCTGGCTGGATTTCGGGCATCCTTATCGGATCCGCTCTGCCCTCGGACGAACTCTCCTCCTTCCTCGGCTACCTGGACTTCTTCCGCAGATAACATCTCCCCGACTCGCTTCCTGTGCCACAGACGGCCCAACTGGGGTCGTGTGCCACGCCCATTGGGCCACACCTGACACAAGCTCACGCACACCCCCTCCGCGTCGACTATTCATCATATTGATTTCACAGACTTTCGCGGGGCATGCCCTCCTTGGTCCTGCTGGTACGCTTCTTGTTCTATGCTGATTGAAACACGCACAAGGAGGTCTGTCATGAGAGAACGTATGCGCCACCACTTTAATCCCCTGCATGTTTATTGTCGTTTACGTCAAGCAGGCCTGCGTTCAAAACGTGCCAGACGGATTTGCTTCTATTACGAAAAATTCTATTGCCTGTTCCTCTAGAAAGGAGATGCACCATGTTCTACGCAAGTCCAACTGAAAAAAGCCACATGCTCTGGTCTTCAGGGATCATGGCCATCATGATGAATACTACCGATCTCGGTATGCACTCGAGTAACCACACGATGCAGAACCAGAATCAAGCGGGAACAACAGTTGGACACCCAATATCAGGCGTCGGCGTTTTCCGCTCTATCACTCAGCAGCAGAATTGGAGGTAACACCATGACGGATCATAGAAATTTGGCCAACGCCATCCGCGCTTTGAGTATGGATGCCGTGCAGCAAGCCAATTCAGGCCACCCTGGGGCTCCCATGGGCATGGCAGACATAGCCGAAGTGCTTTGGAACGATTTCCTGAAGCACAATCCTTCCGATCCCGACTGGTGGGACCGCGACCGCTTCGTGCTCTCTAACGGACATGCCTCAATGCTATTGTACTCCTGCCTGTATCTTTCAGGCTATGACCTCAACCTGGAGGACTTGCGGAACTTTCGTCAGATGCACGCCAAAACGCCTGGCCATCCGGAACGGGGCCGCACCCCCGGGGTGGAGACGACCACGGGTCCCTTGGGACAGGGGCTGGCCAATGCCGTTGGCATGGCCCTGGCGGAACGCACGATGGCCGCACGTTACAACCAGCCGGGATATGACATCGTGGACCATCGCACCTACGCCTTGTGCGGCGATGGCTGCCTGATGGAAGGCATAAGCCATGAGGCCTGTTCACTGGCCGGAACCCTGGGTCTGGGGAAACTCACGGTGCTCTGGGACGACAACGGCATTTCCATCGATGGCCATGTGGCCGGGTGGTTTAGCGAAGATGTTCCCACTCGCTTCGAGGCCTATGGCTGGCACGTAGTGCGCGCAGTGGACGGCCATGACGCCCAGTCTGTGGCCAATGCCCTGCGTGAAGCTCAATCCGAAAGCGACAGACCAAGCCTTCTGTGCTGCAAGACAGTCATTGGCTTCGGCGCACCTACAGTCTGCGGCAGCCACGACTGCCACGGAGCGCCTTTGGGAAGACAGGAAATCGAAGCCGCCAGAGCCGCGCTGGATTGGCCCCATGGCACCTTCGAGGTTCCCGAAGGCGTCCGCCAAGCTTGGGACGCTTGTAAAAAGGGGAACACAGCTCAACAGACTTGGAAGGAGACCTTCGCCGCCTTCGCCATCGAACATCCCACCCTGGCGGCAGAGTTCAAAGCCCGGATGGAGGGAACCCTGCCCAAATCCTTCGAAGCTAATGCCAGCAAATATATTCTCACCCAACAGCACGAGGGGAAAAATCTGGCAACCCGCAAGGCATCTCAAAACGCCTTGGACGCCTTTGCTCCGCAACTACCAGGGATGTTTGGCGGTTCTGCTGATCTGACCAGCTCCAATCTGACGAACTGGAAAGGCTGCGTGCGCCTTACGAATGAATCCTTGGACGGTAACTATCTCTCGTACGGCGTACGAGAATTCGGCATGGCTGCCATCATGAACGGGATGGCCCTGCACGGCGGCTTCATACCCTTTGGAGGCACCTTCCTGGTGTTTTCGGATTATGCACGCAACGCCATGCGCATGGCCGCCCTCATGGAGTTACAAGTCATCCACGTGCTGACCCATGACTCCATCGGCGTTGGTGAAGACGGCCCTACCCATCAGCCGGTGGAACACACCGCCAGCCTCCGTCTCATTCCAGGCATGTCTGTGTGGCGACCCTGCGACGCAACGGAAACCGCAACGGCTTGGAAAACAGCCGTTACCCGTAGGAATGGCCCCACCAGCCTCATCCTCTCTCGCCAGCCATTGAAGGCCCAAGTCCGCACCCGCCGCCAGGTCAAGGATATCGCTCGAGGCGGCTACATCCTGCGCGACTGTTCAGGTATCCCAGCGGTGGTACTCATCGGCAGCGGTTCCGAGGTGCAACTGGCCATGGAAACTGCGGAACTCCTCGAACGAGCACGTCATGCCGTACGGGTGGTGTCCATGCCCTGTATGGACGTCTTTGAAGCGCAAAGCCCAATCTACCGCAGCAATGTGCTGCCTGAAGAGAGCTTGCTTGTGGCCGTGGAAGCAGGAATTCAGGACAACTGGTGGCGTCTGGTCGGCCGCGACGGGTTGGTGTGCGGCATGACCGGGTTCGGGGAATCCGCACCAGGCGATGTCTTGTGGGAGCACTTCGGCTTCACACCTTCCGCCCTGGCCGCCCAGGTCTTGAGAGCTCTAGCCAAGCGCGAAAAACGCCGCAAACAGCTCTTGAATATGGTCGTCAACGAGGCGCACTCGGTGGTTTTAAGGGACAGGCAAACAACGGTTTGAGAGCGCCACACGCCATGGAACCCATGAACTTTGCCTTCCTCAAAAATGGCCCTGGCAGGGCAAACGGTCGGTCGGTCGCCATCATCGGAGCAGGTCCGACAGGTCTTGCGGCCGCAGGATACTTGGCCTGCCTGGGCTATAGGGTGGAGGTATTCGACAAACTGCCCAAGGCCGGCGGACTCATGGTTTTTGGCATACCTGAAGAACGCCTCCCAGCGGGGCGCATCGATAATGCAGTGGCACTCTTGCGAGACCGATATGGTGTCCGCTTTCGAATGGCCACCAAAGTCTGCGGTGACGAGGCATTGTGCCAGGATGCAGGAGACGACCAGGCGATGACCCTGAAGAGCTTGGGTGGGCGCATTGCCGAACACGACGCCGTAATGTTGTGTACAGGCGCGTGGAGGGCAAATCGCCTGAACATCCAGGGCGACGATCTTCCGGGTGTGGTTCCCGCCTTGAGTTTGCTCCTCGCCCGGAGGCTGTGCTCACAATCCGTGGAGGAATCCCTGGACTTGACCATTTCCGGGAGAAGGGTCGTCGTCGTGGGAGCAGGCCACTCGGCGGTGGACGCAGCAAACACTGCTCAACGCATGGGGGCCTCCAACGTCACCATGACCTACCGACGTGGCCTCAAAGAAGCGCCTTGCGGCATGGCAGCCATCGAAGACTTGGTTCGCAACGGAGTGGTGGTACTCGAACACCTACATCCCCTGCGCATTCTGGGCTGTGACAGAGTCGAACAGGTGGAATTTGCCGAAAGGGGCAAGGCTTCCTTGCTGCTCCCTGTTGATGTTCTTGTTGTGGCCATTGGCGACAAGCCCAATGTGCCCTTTGAGCAGACTTTAAACGTGACTGGACTTCGCCGGGAGCATGACGGAAAGCCAGCCCTGGCCTCGACAATGACAGCGCTGGAGGGCGTGTTCGTGGCAGGGGACGCACTCACAGGCCCCACCAAGATAGGCCGTGCGGTGTACAGTGGCCTCTGTGTGGCCCGGATTTTGGACCGTTGGCTTACCTCCAGAACATACGCACAAGCCGCTCAACCGTCAGGAGGCCAAGCATGACGCGCCTGGGGAATGGCAGCCTGCTCATCAACGAGGAACTCTGCATCGGCTGCGAGTGTTGTCAGGCGGTGTGCCGTTTTCTCTACAACACCCCGAGAGTTCGACTGGCCCGACAGCCAGATGGCCGGATGATTCCCTATTATTGCCGTCATTGTGATCGGCCTGCCTGCATCAGAGTCTGCCCCCAAGGGGCGATTACCAAAGAGAGCGACGGCAGGGTGCGCTTGAACAGTCTTGCCTGCGGGTATTGCCGGGAAAAACCGTGCCTGCTGGCTTGCCGCCACGGGGGGCTGTTTTGCGCCGAGGCGGACCTCCCGGTCACCAAATGCGACCTTTGCGCCCATCGCAGAGCAGAAGGGCTGCCCCCAGCCTGTGCGGCCATCTGTCCTGTCGGAGCAATACTCACCTAAACGCCGGTCTGGCCGCAAAGACCGCCAGGAGTTGTGTATGTCCTTAATCTCCCTGCGCCAGCTGTTGGATCACGCTGCTGAGAATGGCTATGGAGTGCCCGCCTTCAACGTCAACAACATGGAACAGATACGGGCCATTATGGAAGCCGCTCACGAAACAGGCAGTCCGGTAATCCTGCAAAGCTCGGCCGGGGCCCGGAGGTACGCCGGACAGAATTTCCTGCGCCATCTTATTGCCGCAGCCTTGGAAGAATGGCCTTCCATTCCTCTGTGCTTGCACCAGGATCATGGAGCCACCCCTGGCGTGTGTGTCTCTTCCATCCAGGCAGGCTTCAGCTCGGTGATGATGGACGGCTCCCTGCTGGCCGATGCAAAGACCCCTTCAGACTATGAGTACAACGTCCGTGTCACCTCTCAAGTTGTAGAAATGTCCCACGCCTGCGGCGTTTCGGTGGAGGGAGAACTTGGTGTTCTCGGTTCTTTGGAAACCGGCATTGCAGGCAAGGAGGATGGCGTCGGAGCCGAAGGACAGCTTACCCGCGAGCAACTGCTCACCGACCCGGAGCAGGCCGCTGATTTCGTTGCTCGCACTGGGGTGGACGCCCTGGCCATAGCCATTGGGACAAGCCACGGAGCATATAAGTTTTCAAGCCCCCCCACCGGCGCGGTGCTGGATGTGGACCGCATCAAGACCATCCATGCCCGCCTGCCCAACACCCACTTGGTCATGCACGGTTCGTCTTCAGTTCCCCAGGAATGGCTCAAGGCCATCAACGAAAACGGCGGCCAACTGTCTGAAACCTACGGGGTTCCTATCCATGAAATCCAGGAGGGGATTCGCTTCGGTGTACGCAAGGTGAACATAGACACCGACCTGCGCTTGGCTGCGACAGGAGCCGTGCGCGAGCATCTCACACGAAATCCCTCGGATTTTGATCCCCGCAAGTTTCTTGCCGCAGCCACCAAAGCCATGAAGGACGTCTGCCGGAATCGTTTTCTTTCATTCGGCACAGCTGGCTGGGCCTCGGCCATAAAGCCTGAAACGCTCGAAACCATGGCCAGCCGCTATGCCGCTGGCCGCTATGCGACTGTCTAATTTGAGAAGTCCGGCGCACCAAAACAGACGGAGGGTATCGTGGCTGTCAAGATCGGAATCAATGGCTTCGGCAGAATCGGCAGGTACATGACCAGGATCCTGGCTAACGACCCGAATATAATCGTGACCGCCATCAACGCCCGTGCAGAAAACCAGGACCTGGCCCGGTTGCTCAAGTATGACTCGATCCACCGCACCTTTGCGGGTGATGTGGATTCCGACCAGGCAGGACTCATTGTCAACGGCAGGCACATCGCCATCACCAGAGAAGAACCCGACACATGGCGCTGGGGCGAGATGGGCGTGGATATCGTCATCGAGTCCACCGGAAGATTCACAGAACGAAGCCAGGCCGCCAGGCACTTGGCCTGCGGGGCCAAGAAGGTGCTCATCAGCGCGCCAGGGAAACAAGCCGACGCCACTATTGTCATGGGCGTGAATCAGGACATCTACGACCCTGGCAATCACCATGTGGTTTCCGCAGCCTCCTGCACCACCAACTGCCTGGCTCCGGTGGCCAAGGTGTTAAACGACAGCTTTGGCCTCAATCGCGGCCTGATGACCACCATCCATTCCTACACCATGAGCCAGCGCATCCTGGACGGCTCCCACAAGGACCCGCGCCGTGCCAGAGCCGCTGCCGCGTCCATGATCCCGACGACGACCGGTGCAGCCAGGGCCGTGGCCCTGGTCATCCCGGAACTGGCGGGCAAGCTCGACGGCATGGCCGTGCGAGTGCCCACGCCCAACGTCTCTCTGGTGGACTTCACCTGCGAACTGGACAGACATGCCACGTCCAACGAGATCAACGCCGTTTTCAAGGAGTGCGCCAACGACTCCATGGGTTACTCGGACGCCCCCCTGGTTTCAATCGACTATCTGGGTTCAACCCACGGGGGGGTGGTGGACAGTTTATGCACCACAGTCATGGACAACACCCTGGCCAAAGTCATCGTCTGGTACGACAACGAGGCGGGATTTACCAACCAGCTTGTGCGGCTGGCCAAGCTGATGGCAGCTGACTTCAATTAGCCCCCTGTAAGCCCAAGAGAATACGAGAGGTTCTACATGCAACCTGACGCAACCGGCCTCATCCTGTCCCCGTCACTTCTTTCCTGCGACTTCAGCCGCCTGGGCGAAGAGTTAGCAGCCCTGGAAAGCGCTGGCCTCTCCTGGGTTCATTGGGACGTCATGGATGGTCATTTTGTCCCAAACATCACCTTCGGTCCAGGAGTCATCGCCAAGTGCCGTAAAAACAGCGGGTTGTTCTTCGACGTGCACCTGATGATTTCGAATCCTGACACCTACATCAAGGAATTCGTTGATGCCGGGGCCGACCTCGTATGCGTACACGCCGAAGCCTGCACCCATCTAGAGAGGACCGTTAGTGAGATCGCACGGCTGGGGGCCAAGCCAGCCGTGGCCCTAAACCCCCACACCCCCTTGGCCGTGGTTGAATACCTGCTCCCGCAGTTGTTCATGGTGCTCATCATGAGTGTCAATCCCGGCTTTGGTGGTCAACGCTTCATCCCTTTCAGCTTGGGAAAAATCCGGGCCTTGCGGCGGATGATCGATGCCCTCAACTCCAAAGCCATCATCCAAGTGGACGGCGGCGTCACCCTGGAGAACTCCCGCGAGCTGCTGGAGGCCGGGGCGACAGCCCTGGTTTCCGGGTCTGCCTTCTTCAGCAATCCGCCCTATGAAGAGCGCCACGCTGCATTTCAGAGCGCCTGCGCACGGAACTGATCGGTAAAAAGCGGGGTTCGGAAGGCAAGCGGTCGCCAGGAGTGAGCGGTCGGCCAACGGTCCCATTTCGGGGGCCATCGGCAGGGATAACCTTCTTGCGGCTGTTGCGCCATTGACCCATAACTTGCCGCCGTTCATGCAAAATCTTCACTGCCTATAGCCATTGTATTGTAAGAAGGGGCCATGAGCAAAGCTAGCACAATCCGCATGTTGGTTGTGGGCCCTACCCCCAGGCTTGGTTTGTTCCTGAAGAGCATGGAGGACATCCCCGGCGTGGAGGTGGCGGGCATTCTGGACTCCAGTTCCGATCCGCAGGGCCTCGCCATGGCTAGACGCCTGAAGCTTCCTATCTATGCACGCCAGAGCGATTGCAAGGAGCTGGCTTCACTGCGGGCCATGGTCATCTTCAACGCCCAATCTTTATCAATGGTGGACATGAAGGCCTTGCCTGAAGGGGTTGCAGTGCTCCGGGGCGCAAGTCTCAAACTGGTCAGGCGGTTGGCCGGGGCATTGAAAAAATCCATCGTCTTCCGCGACAAGTTCCAGACCGTGAAGCAGACCTACGGCCAATGGCTTCACACTGCAGAGGACTTGGTTGGAAAGTCTGAACACATTCAGGAAGTCAAGGGACTGGTGCGCAAGGTGGCCCCCACCCCGACACCCGTGCTGCTGCTTGGCGAGACCGGCACCGGTAAGGATTTAGTGGCGCGAGCCATCCACCACCATAGTGCCCTCAAGAATAAGCCCTTCATTGCGGTCAACTGCACTGCGCTCACCGGGACGCTCATGGAGAGCGAACTGTTTGGCTATAAAAAGGGGGCCTTTACTGGCGCGGACGAAGACCGCAAGGGTTTGCTGGAGGAAGCAGATGGCGGCTCGCTGTTTTTGGACGAAATCGGGGATATGCCCCTGGAGTTACAGTCAAAATTGTTGCGATTCCTGCAAACTGGCGAAGTGCGCCGGGTGGGTTCGACACAGAATAAAGTGGTGAGCGTCCGGGTCATCGCCGCCACCAATCGGGACATGGAGCAAGCCACTGCCGAAAACAGCTTCCGACGCGACCTCTACTACCGTTTCAACACCTTCACCATCCGCCTTAACCCTCTGCGGGAGAGGTGCATGGATATTCCCTATCTGGCCTACCATTTTCTCACCAAGGCAGAGGCCAAACTCAACAAGAAAATGCAGGGCATAAGCGACGATGCCATGGCCTGCCTGACCCGCTACCATTGGCCTGGAAACGTGCGAGAGCTTTCCAACGTCATGGAGCGGGCGGTTATCTTGAGCCAGGGAGAAACCATTGAGCCTGTGGATCTGCCCCAGCAGGTCTACGCGCCCGGCTCCCCCCTGCCGCAGATGCATTCAACCCCGTGTCCGACTGCAGACGATGCCTGCGAACACGGTTTCGCATCCTCAAAGGATCGCATCATGGCCAATTTCGAGCGAAAGGAACTGCTGCACTACTTAAAAAATGCCCAGGGCAACGTCAGTGAAGCCTGCCGCCTCTCCGGCATTCCCCGCCGGACCTTCTACCGCAAGATGCGCAAGTACGGGCTGTAAGCTCTTTGAACGGTGTGCCATCCCTGGCACGGTGTGCCAGGGAGCATCTCTGCTGTGCCACGGATGGCAGCGCGGTGCGACGCGGGCGGCTCCCCACAGATTCACAACACGCTATAATCACGAGATAAATCTATGCCTGATTGAGCTGTGGCCCGGGGCACGCTTCTTGGAACTCTCTCTTCAGGCAACCAAATGGCCGCAAGAATACGAGACGCTTCACCCAGGCGGCATCACACAACCGGCAGCGCACAAGGCAGGCACAACATGGACACAACTCAAGGCAAAGAAGAACCCGACCGCAATCTCGCCCTGGACCTTGTCCGGGTTACCGAAGCCGCCGCCATCGCCTCGGCCCGCTGGCTCGGCCTTGGCCAGAAGGAGGATGGCGACGCAGCCGCAGTAGCAGCCATGCGCGCCACGTTCTCTGCCCTGGATATCGATGGTCAAGTGGTCATTGGGGAAGGAGAAAAGGACGAAGCCCCCATGTTGTTCAACGGTGAGCGCGTGGGTTCTGGCAAAGGCCCGGCCATGGACGTAGCCGTAGACCCCCTGGAAGGAACGAACCTCTTGGCCATGGGCCGACCCAACGCCATCGCCGTAGTGGCGCTGGCCCCCAAGGGGGCCTTTTTCGACCCCAAACCGGGCTTTTACATGAAAAAGCTGGTGGTGCCTGCTCAAGCGCGAGGCCTGGTTGATATCTCCGCCCCGGTTGGTGACACCCTTGCCATCGTGGCCCACGCTTTGGGCAAGAAGGTGAAGGACGTTGTGGTCTTTGTGTTGGAAAAGGCTCGCCATGCCCAGCTTATCAAGGCCATCCGCCAGGCCGGTGCGCGTATTCAGCTGCACACAGATGGAGATGTGGCTGGGGCCATCATGGCTGCCTCGCCGGACAGCGAGGTGGACGTTCTCATGGGTACAGGCGGCACACCCGAAGGCGTCCTGGCCGCCGCAGCCATGCGCATTCTGGGTGCGGAAATCCAAGGGATGCTCGATCCGCAGTCACCTGCGGAACGTGCCGCTCTGGATGCGGCAGGCATTGACCCGTCGCGCATTCTGTACACGCATGAGTTGGTAAAAAGTGATGACATCTTTTTTGCCGCCACGGGAGTTTCAGGCGGCACCTTCCTGCCGGGCGTGGAGTTTCCCGGTCATGGAGGCGCTGTGACCACTTCCCTGGTCATGCGCGGCAAGACAGGAACCATCCGCCACATCCGTTCCAGCCATTCGCTGGAAAAACTGCGTCGCTTCAGCGTCGTCGACTACGACAAGGCCGCAGCCTGAAAACGATTGAGTCCACCAGGAGAAACCAAAATGACCGCGAAACGACCCATCCTCCTCGGCATCGTGGGCGATAGCGCCACCGGCAAGACTACAATGTCCTCCGGCATCGAGCAAATCCTCGGTCCAGACAGGGTGACCAACATCTGTTCCGACGACTATCACAAGTACAACCGTTGCCAGCGCAAGGAAAAAAACATCTGCGCACTGGACCCGGACTGCAACTACATCGACATCATGGAGGGGCATTTCGAACAGCTGCGTCGTGGTGAACCCATCTTAAAGCCTGTGTACAACCACTCGACCGGAGATTTTGATCCGCCGGTCTACGTCTATCCCAAGGAATTTGTCATCATTGAAGGTCTCCTGGGCTTTGCCAGCAAGCGCATGCGTGACGCCTTCGACGTCAAGATATACCTGGACCCGCAGGAAGATTTGCGCGTGGACTGGAAGGTCAAACGCGATTCCACCAAACGGGGCTATTCAGTCGAGGAGGTGATGGCTTCCCTCAAGCGCCGTGAGGATGTGTCGGCCAAATGCATCCGACCGCAACGCAAATTCTCGGACATCGTAGTGAACTTCTACAGGCCGGAAGGACTCAAAGAAGAAACAGGCACGTACCTGAATACCAAGCTCATCTTGCGCCCGACGATCAAGCATCCGGATTTCAGCGAGTTCATCGACCAGCGACCCGACCGGAAAAAACAGTGCCTTACCATCTCGCTGGGAAGAGACGAGGGCTCGCCCGTGGACATTCTGCACATCACCGGAAACATCCAGCCGGTGACTGCGGAGACCCTCATGGACATCATCATGGACCATTTGCAGGGCGTGGAGCCGTTGCCCACAGACGGTGTGGGGCACTACACCGAGGGTACTGAAGCCAAAAACAGCTACCCCCTGGCCATCACCCAACTGTTGACCTGCTACCATCTGTTGAGCGCCAAATCGATGGTTGGGTAGGCGGGCAGCAGCAACAGACGAGAGTAAAAGGAGACGGCGCTTATGAACCAAGCGAAACGATATGTAGACTTGAGTCTTGCTGAAGAGGAACTTGTGAGCCAGGGGGGGCATGTGCTTTGCGCCTACTCCATGAAGCCTCAAGCAGGATTTGATTCTATTGAGGTGGCAGCGCACTTCGCAGCTGAATCCTCCACCGGCACCAATGTGGAAGTGTGCACGACCGACGACTTCACCCGTGGTATGGACGCCCTGGTCTACGAAGTAGGCCCAGCCGACGCCAACGGCACGCACGTTATGAAGATCGCCTATCCTCTGGGCCTGTTCGACCGGAACATCATCGACGGGCGGGCCATGATGGTGTCCTTCCTGACCCTGTGCATCGGCAACAACCAGGGCATGGGGGACGTTGAATACGCCAAGTTGCTCGACTTCTACGTTCCTCCGGCCTATCTGCGACTGTTTGACGGACCGGCCATGAATATCGTCGATTTCTGGCGAATTCTCGACAGGCCTATCGAGAACGGCGGGATGATCGTGGGAACCATCATCAAGCCCAAACTGGGCCTTCGCCCCAAACCTTTTGCCGAAGCCTGCTATCAATTCTGGCTTGGCGGCGATTTTATCAAGAACGATGAACCGCAGGGAAACCAAGTATTCGCGCCCATGCGGGAAACAATCCCTGCCGTCGCTGACGCAATGCGCCGGGCTCAAGAGAAGACCGGTCAGGCCAAGATTTTCTCGGCCAACATCACAGCGGATGATCCGCATGAAATCATCGCCAGGGGCGAGCTGGTGCTCAAAGCCTTTGGTGAAAACGCGGATCGTGTGGCCTTCCTGGTGGATGGCTATGTGGGAGGTCCCAGCGCCGTGACCACAGTGCGCCGCCATTTCGCAAACCAGTTCCTTCATTATCACCGTGCCGGACACGGCGCCATCACTTCGCCCCAGTCCAAGCGTGGCTACACTGCATTTGTCTTATCTAAAATGGCTCGTCTGCAAGGTGCTTCGGGCATTCATACCGGCACCATGGGCTTTGGCAAAATGGAAGGAGATCCTGCTGATAAGATCATGGCCTATATGCTGGAGCAGGAAGAGGCACAAGGCCCATTCTTCCGGCAGCGGTGGTATGGTATGAAGCCGACCACCCCCATGATATCAGGGGGCATGAACGCCCTGCGGCTGCCGGGATTCTTCGACAACTTGGGCCATGCAAACTTTTGTCAGACCTCTGGCGGCGGTGCATTCGGCCACCTGGATGGTCCCACGGCAGGCGCACTTTCACTCAGGCAGTCCCATGCAGCCTGGGAGCAAGGCGTGGACCTGTTGGAGTACGCCACCACACATCAGGAATTAGCCAGAGCCTTCGAATCCTTCCCCAGTGATGCAGACAGGCTCTACCCGGAGTGGCGTAAACGGTTGAAAGTCTCCTAGGCCTCGAAACAATTACCTCCAGGCCCGGCGGCCATTAACACTCCGCCGGGCCTGCCTCTTCCGCCAGACCGTGAGGGCACGCTATGAGTCTTCAGGCACTTGTTTGGGATGTCGACGGCACTCTTGCTGACACAGAAGAGGCTCACAGGACTGCCTTTAATCAGGCTTTCGCAGAGCGGAATCTGAATTGGAGATGGGGACGGGAGACCTATTCCGAGTTGTTAGCTGTCAGCGGAGGGAAGGAGAGAATAGCCTACTTTCTTCAAAGGCTGTCCGTTCGGGAGGCGGCGTTTGCACGTCCGCTCATCCAAGACCTGCATGCCCGAAAGACCGCCATCTACGAAACCATGGTCAATACTGGACGTGTCAGACTCCGCGAAGGAGTGGCCAGGCTACTCACCGAGTCTGCACAGGCCGGACTGAAATTGGCCATTGCCACGACCACCACGCTCTGCAATGTGGAAGCCCTCCTGACCGCCAACCTGGACAAGAAAATACTGGTTTGGGACGTCATTGTGGCTGGCGATGCGGTGCCTCGCAAAAAGCCCGAACCCGATGTTTACTTGGCCGTACTCAAGCAACTGGGTTTGGAACCGTCCCAATGTTTAGCCATTGAAGATTCGCGCAATGGCCTCCTGGCGGCATCGGCGGCTCAAATACCATGTATCGTCACCCCGACAGAATACACCGCGAAAGAACAATACCAGGGCGCGTTGGCCGTGCTTGACAGCCTTGGCGAACCTGACGTGCCTTGCAGGTCGATCATAGGGGCATCCCTTACACGCCCTTTTGTGGATGTAGCGCAACTCCGCATTTGGCATGAAGAGTACAAACAAACCACTAAAACAATGTAGTTCTACGAGAACATTTTTATCCAGTTGTAATTCAAAAACTGATTGAATCAAAACAGTTCACATTGTCAACAGCAAACAAAGTGAACAAGGTTATTGAGTACTTGTCATCACGGAACTGTTGCAAGGATTACCGTCCAACCTCCCCCCGTCTCATCCCAGCCAGCCTGTCAGCCAAACGCGCCGTGCGCAGATGCGTGTACCGCGCCAGCATTTGCAGCGTCTTATGTCCGGTCACAGCCTTGATCTCCATGACATCCAGGTCCGTAAGCTCGAAGAACCGGCTAGTGGCCTCATGGCGAAGGTCATGGAAGCGAAGGTCATCAAGCTTTGCTTTCTTGCGCGCAAGCTTCATGGCGGTCGTGATCTGATCTTCCGAGAAGTTAAACACCGATTTCTGATCATTACTGCGCGGCAACTCACGCAGGATGGCTAACGCCCTCGGGCTGAGAGGAACCGTGCGGGCTTCTCTGTTCTTCGTTTCCGCCAAATACACATTCCGGTTCCCCAGGTTGACGCATTTCCAGCGCAGGTCCGCGATCTCCTTCCGGCGCATGGCGGTTTCCAGTGCGAACAGGATGACCGGCTTGAACTGTGGTGATGCAACAGCCAACAACCGCTCTTCCTCACCGTCTTCAAGGCGTCGGTCGCGGCCCTTGGCTGGCCTGGGCTTCGCTGCCAGGGCCACGGGGTTTTGCAGGCTTTCCATGCCCCAATCCGAGCGGGCGTAGTTGAACAGCTTGGAGAGCAGAGCGAAATCCAGGCGGATAGTGTTGCCGCTCGCGCCTTCGGCTTCCCGCTCCCGCCGCAGGTCGGCAATGTCCTTGGCGCGAATGGTGGCCATGATCCGGTGGGCGAGGGTCCTCTTCTGGAGAAATCTGGCCCGGTCGGTCTCACGCCTGGGGTGCTTCAGGCGAGGAATATACTCCTCGATGTAGCGGTCAAGGCACTCGCTCAGCGTGTATTGTTCGGCCTCCTTGGCAGACACAAAGAGGCTCTTGTTCATGTTCGTCTCGACATCCTTGGCCCAGGCTTCCGCCTCTACCTTGGTGTCGAAGGTTTTACAGGTGGTGGGGTAGCCCCTTTTGCGGATTCTGGCCTCCCACTGGTAGGGGCCGCGCTTGCGGAATGTCGCCATATCATGCTCCAATTTTGCTCCACTTGCTCTGGAGCAAGTGGAGCAAAATTGGAGCAAAAAGTCAAATAGGCCAATTTCTCATTGCGAGAAATTAGCCTAACCTGTTGAAATCATGGTGCCCGAGGCCGGACTCGAACCGGCACGACCCTTTCGGATCAAGGGATTTTAAGTCCCTGGTGTCTACCAATTCCACCACTCGGGCGCGTGGGAAGACGGTACTTCTAGCCTTGCCCGGCGGGCTCGTCAATCGAGGGGTCGTTATGCCGGGGTGCGTCCGGATGTGAACGACTCGCGCCGCATTCGCCCCCGGGCTTCTGGTGAGACGGAGCAGCCGAAACTCGTGGGGTGTCCGCTCTCCTGCGCATCCGACTGCCTTCTTCCCGCCCACCTGGCGCTCTCACCTCTTGGCCCTTTGCCCTCCGGCTGATATGGGATGCCCCATGCACGATCAACTCAATGGGCGCACACGCCTTGTGGTTCTTGGCCTGGACGGACTGCCCTTCTCTCTCGCGCAATCGCTCTGTCGGGACGGCTCATTGCCCAATCTGGCCACACTTGCGCTCTCCCCTAACGCCCGCGCCATCCGCGCCGAGCTGCCCGAGCTGTCCCCGGTCAACTGGGCCTCGTTCATCACCGGCAAGAACCCCGGCGGGCACGGCGTGTTCGGGTTCTCGCAGATCGACCCCGCCAGCTACGCGCAGTCGCTGGTAGACTCCTCGGCCATCAAGGCCTCCACGATTTTCGAGCGCATGGGCGAGAAGGGCCTGACCTCCAAAGTGCTGAACCTGCCCGGTGCCTACCCGGCCAAGCCCATCCCCGGCATGATGGTGGCCGGGTTCGTGGCGCACGACCTGCAAAAGGCCGTGCATCCGCCCTTTCTGGCCTCCATACTGGCGGGCGAGGACTACGTGCTGGAGGCCGACACCACGCGCGGCGCGAAAGACCCGGACTACCTGCTCTCCCAGGTGCGGGCCACGCTGCGTTCGCGCGCAAGAGCCCTGGAACTTTTCTGGCCGGACCTCTCCTGGGACCTGTTCATGCTGGTGCTCACCGAGACGGACCGCCTGTTCCACTTTTTCTATCCCGCCGTGGCCAACCCCCAGCACGCCCTGCACGGGGCCTTCCTGGAATTTCTAGCGGAGTGGGACCGCCTGATAGGCGTGGTGCTGGAGCGGTTTGATGCGCTCAAAGGCCCCAAGCGCCTCATCGTGCTGGCCGATCACGGCTTCACCGAGTGCATAACCGAGGTGGACCTGAACGTGTGGCTGATGTCCCAGGGCATCCTGACGCTCAGGGATCGCGGCACCAACGAGTACGACAGCCAGGCCATCGCCCCGCACGAGTCCGCAGCCTTCGCCCTGGACCCAGGCCGCATCTTCATAAACGTGAAGGAGCGCTTCGCACGTGGCGTCTTCCACCAGTACATCGCCGACAAGTTGAAAGACGAGCTGAAGGCCTCGCTCATGGAACTCAGCCACGAGGGCAAGCCCATCATGGCCGCCGTGCACGACCCACGCGACATCTACTCCGGCCCCTTCACTTTCAAGGCCCCGGACCTGATCTGCGAGGCGCGCCCCGGCTACGCCCTGACCGGCAAGTTCGACCGGCTCCAGCTGTGCGGCCTGCACGGACGCTTTGGGGTGCACACGGCGGGCGACGCCTTCTATTACGACTCGCAGGGGGCGGCACCGGCCACCGTTAGCGAAGCCGGACGTGAGATGTTCACGTATTTCGGGCTGGAGGCGTAGGCGCGCCATGCCCATAGACTTCAAAAGCCAGTTGAACCCTGCCCAGCTTGAGGCCGTGATGACCACCGACGGCCCGGTGCTGGTGGTGGCGGGCGCGGGCTCCGGCAAGACGCGCACCCTGGTGCACCGTCTGGCGCGCCTGGTGAGCCTTGGCGTGGAGCCCTCCTCCATCCTGCTGCTCACCTTCACCCGCAAGGCCGCAACCGAGATGCTGCACCGCGCCGAGAAGCTCCTGGGCATGGCTCTGGGCGGCGTGCAGGGCGGCACGTTTCACGCCTTCTCCTTCGCGACGCTGAGGCGTTATCCCCAGGCCGTGGGCTATCCGGGATCGCTGACCATTATGGACCGGGGCGACGCCGAAGACGTCATGGGGCTGGTGATGGGCGAGAAGGGCATGGGCAAGGGCGACAAGAGCTTTCCCAAGAAGGGCTTCGTGCTGGAACTCATCGGCAAGTCGCGCAATAAAGAGCTGTCCATCCACGAGGTGCTCTCGCGCGAGTCCTACCAGCTTCTGCCCCACGCCTCGGCCCTGGAGCAGCTGGCCGAGGGCTACGAGGACTACAAGCGCAACCACGGCCTGCTGGACTACGACGACATGCTCTTCACCCTGGAGCGCGTGCTGGTGGAGAACCCGGAGCTTCTGGAGGCGCTTCGCGCCCGCCATCGCTACATCATGGTGGACGAATACCAGGACACCAACATGGTGCAGGCGCGCCTCGTGAAGCTTCTGGCCGGGGACGCGGGCAACGTGATGGCTGTGGGCGACGACGCCCAGTCCATCTACGCCTTCCGTGGGGCCAACGTGGAGAACATTTTGTCCTTCCCCCGCATCTACGAGGGCACGCGCGTGGTGCGCCTGGAGCAGAACTACCGCTCCACCCAGCCCATCCTGGACCTCACCAACTCGATTTTAAGCCAGGCCAAGGACCGCTTCGAGAAGAACCTGTTCACCGAGCGCACCGAAGGTCCGCTGCCGGAGATCGTCAAGGCCTACTCCGACCAGACCCAGGCCAAGCTGGCCGCCGACCGCATCCGCGAGCTGCGCAAACGCTACATGGCCTGCGAGATCGCGGTGCTGTTCCGCGCCGGGTACCAGTCCTACGCGCTGGAGCTGGCCCTCAATAAAGAGGGTATCGCCTTCCAGAAGTACGGTGGCCTGCGCTTCTCCGAGGCCGCCCACGTGAAGGACGCCGTGGCCTACCTGCGCGTGCTGCACAACCCGCGCGACGCCGTGGCCTGGAAGCGCGTGCTGACCCTGGTGGACAAGATCGGCGAGAAGACCGCCATGAAGATCGCCGCCGCCGTGCGCGACAACGATCAGGCCCTCCTGACCGCTCAGCGCAAGAAGAACCCCGGCCTGGAGGCCCTGTTCGCGTTCCTGGAAGACCTGCGCGCCGATCCGGGCGGACCGGCGTCCCTGTTGGACCGTGCCGTGACCTTCTACACGCCCACCCTCACCCACCTGCACCCCGAGGACTTCCCGCGCCGCCTGGCTGGCCTTGAGCAGCTTGGCCAGATCGCCGCCACCTACGCCCACATGGAGCAGTTCCTGGCCGACCTGGCCCTGGAAAACCCGGCCGAGGAGCAGAAAGGCGTCCGGGAGGACGCAGTGGTGCTCTCCACCGTGCACTCGGCCAAGGGGTTGGAGTGGCCCGCCGTGCTGCTGCTCGACCTGGTGGACGACCGCTTCCCCTCGCGCCACGCCCTGGCCCGGCCAGAAGACCTGGAGGAGGAGCGCCGCCTGCTGTACGTGGCCTGCACCCGCGCCAAGGACGAACTGACGCTCTTCGTGCCCGGCACCATCTACAACCGCGCCGGGGGCGGCTCCCAGCCCGCCATGCCCAGCCTCTTCGTGCGCGAACTGCCGCGCGCCCTGTATTCGGAGCTGCGCGAGACCTTCTCAGGCAGCCTGACCGCCGCGTCGGCGTCCTTGGGTTCGTCATTTGGGACGTCTGTCGGATCGTCCAGCGGCAACTGCGGGTCCGTCTCCACGTCACGCTTCGAAACGCCAAGGCGGACAACTTCGATACACGCGCCCATCTCAGAGCCAGAAGCCCGCTCGGCCCTGGCCTCCTCGCCCTCGGCATTGGGCGACGGCCCCCTGGGCTTCTGCCAGCACCGCATCTTCGGACGCGGCAAGGTGGTGGCCCGCCTGGACGACGGCAAGTGCCGGGTGAACTTTCCGGGGTTCGGCATGAAGGTCATTCTGAGCGAATACCTGGAGATGGAGCCATGAACCAACAGCCTGCACCGTCTCAACTGCCCCTCACCGGCAGGGCGCCGCAGCCGGGAGAAGCGCCGTGAGCGTCCGGGCCAAGCTGTTCCTGCTGCTTCTGGCCCTCTCCGTCCTGCCTATTCTTTTCCTGCGCGTAAACGGCCACTTCGCGGTCAAGCAGCTTACTCAGGACCTCATGACCAGCAGTCAGCGCACGCTGGTGGCCAAGGCCAAATCCCAGATGCTCACCATGGTGGAAGACCACGCCGAGCTCTGGCGTCGCCAGAGCCTGCTGCTGGAGCAGACCCTGCGCTTGCAGGCGTCCGAGGTGGAGAAGGCCCTGGCCGCGCAGTCTCCGCCGGATCTTTCCGCCCGACTGGCCGAGGCCTACCGCAATTCGATGCGCATTCCCGTGCGGGAAACGCCCGGCCAGCTCACCGTGTTCGCGGACGGACGCCTGGAAGCTTCCGCCGAAGTGAAGCTCCCCAAGCGCTTCGACGGGCGTGAGGCCGCCTGGTACCAGTTGGCCATGCGCGAGAACGGACCCGTGTGGACCGCGCCGGTGATCGATCCGGCCACGCGGCGCATCGGGGTCACGCTGTCGGTCCCGGTGCGCGACGCCTCGGGGCGGGCCGTAGGCGTCACGGCGGTGATGGCCCCCCTGGCCATCGGCGGCATGAGCACGGTGCACACCTCCAGCCTCTCGGAGCGTCTGCGGACCTATCTGGTGGCCTACGACCACCCGGACGCCGCAGCGAAGGGATTGCGGGTCATCGGGCGCACTGATCCCCAAGACGGCGACGAGGCGTCCGAGGGCGGGCACGGCAAGGGGCGGCGCATGGGTATGATGGGTCTGGCCGAACCGACGTGGCTGACGCCGGACGATCCGCAGGAACTGCGCAACATCCTGAACGACCTGGACAAAGGCATGAGCGAGGTCCGTCAGGCGGAAATCAACACCAAGGATTTCATCTGGGCCTACTCGCCCGTGGGCGTGAAGGGCCTGGCCCTGGTGCTGTCCGCGCCCAAGACCGACGTGGCCGCCGAAGCCATGCGGGCCGCCGACGACATCAAGGAACGCGTCCAGACCCAGATGGGCCAGACGCTGGTCGTATTTCTGGCGGCGCTGGCGGTGGTGGGCGTGGCCGCGCTTGTCGTGTCGCGCTCGTTCACCCGGCCCCTCTCGGATCTGGCCCGCATGGCCGACCGCCTGGGCGAGGGCGACTTTTCGGTGCGCGTCACGCCATCGGGCGGGCGCGAGTTCATGGAACTGGGCAAGGTCTTCAACGAGATGGTCCCTGAGCTTGAGGAGAGCACGCGGCTGAAGCAGGCCATGGTCCTGGCCCGCGAGGTACACCAGCGGCTCATACCCGGCGAGATGCCCGCCTTGGCCGGGCTCGATCTGGCAGCAGTAAGCATCCCGTGTCAGGAGACCGGGGGCGACTCCTTCGACGTGATCCCCGCCGCCCACGACAACCCCGACCGCACCGCCCTGCTGGTGGGGGACGTCACCGGCCACGGCCTGGACGCGGCGCTCCTGATGGCCACGGCGCGGGCCTACCTGCGCATGCGCGTGCGCCAGCCCGGCAGCCCCGCCCTGGTGGTCACCGACGTGAACCGCTTCCTGTCCCTGGACACGGGCGACACGGGCCGGTTCATGACGCTCTTTTACCTGGAGGCCAACCCGCGCTCAAACGTCATGCGCTGGGTGCGCGCCGGGCACGACCCGGCCATTCTCTACCGCGCCGCCACGGACGACTTCCAGGAGCTGGGCGGGCCGGGAATCCCGCTGGGCGTTCTGGACGACCGGACCTTCCAGGAAAACTCACAGGCCATGCCGGAACGCGGCGACGTGCTGCTCATCGGGTCCGACGGCCTGTGGGAGGCGCGCGGGCCGGACGGCTCCATGTTTGGCAAGGAGCGCGTGCGCGACGTGCTGCGCGAACACGCATCAAACACCGCGCACGCTATCCTGGATACGCTGCTTGCCGCCTGGAACGACTTTCGCGGGGACCTCCCCGCCGAGGACGACGTGACCCTCATGGTGATCGGCAAGCTGCGCTTCTGCCAGGGTGGGCAGTGCATGATGTGGCGCTGGATGGGCGAGGAGGACGGCGAGAACGCCCCCGGCTTCTGCGGACTGGCCAGCGCCCCGGTAAGCGCCGCGCGCCTGTCGCGCACAGGGGGGTTCCTGAACGCGGCCCCGCCGAAAGATTCCGGCAATCCCTTCGGCTAGCGCGTCCTGATCGGAATATTTCCGGTCCCGTTTTGACACCGTCCGGGCGAACATGTATGTGCGCGCGGGTTGGAGTAACCATGCACGCGCTCATCATAGACGACGATCCGTTCACACGCATCTACCTCGAGGAAGTCCTCGCCCCGCACGCCAGCACCATCTCGGCCGCCAGCGGTGCCGAGGGCCTGTGCGCGTTCGCCCAGGCCATCGAGGAGAAGAAACCCTTCGACGCCGTGCTGGTGGACATCTGCATGCCCGGCATGGACGGCCATCAGACCCTCCAGAAGCTGCGCAACCTGGAGCGCGAGGCCGGAGTCCGGGGGGATGCCGAGGCCGCAGTGGTCATGGTGTCGGCTCTCAGCGACGCGCGAAACGTGAACCGGGCCTTTTTCCAGGGTGGGGCCATGAGTTTTCTCACCAAGCCGGTCACCCCGGACGTCCTGGTGGACGAGTTGCGCAAGTTCGGCCTTATCGCCTGATAAGCACCATCATCCTGTTTCGTCCCCCAGTGGAGGGCGTCATGCGCACCATCCTTCTCGCCATTCTGATCGTCCTGTCATTCTCGTCCGTGCCCGCCAGCGCCGCCCAGGGCCTGCCTGCGCACTTCGTGTACCTGCGAGACGTGGCCCCGGACATCGTCCAGGACATCCGCTACGCCGGATGGCACAACTTCCTGGGCCGCCCGGTCAAGGGCTATGACGCCCCCGAGTGCATCCTCACCCTGGACGCTGCCAAGGCCCTCAAGGCCGTGCAGGAGGAGCTGAACGCCTCGGGCTTCGGGCTGAAGGTCTACGACGGCTACCGCCCCAAGCGCGCCGTGGCCGACTTCGCGGCCTGGAGCAAGGCCATAAGCGACCAGATCGCCAAGGGCGAGTTCTATCCCGCCGAGGACAAGAGAGAGTTCTTCGACAAGGGCTACGTGGCCCTGAAATCCGGCCACTCGCGCGGCTCCACCGTGGACCTGACCATAATTCCCTTGCCGCCGCGCTCAGGCGAGTCCTACACGCCGGGGCAGGAGCTCAAGCCCTGCACCGCCCCCTACGACGTGCGCTTCAACGACGGCGACCTGGACATGGGCACCGGGTTCGACTGCATGGACCCCAAATCAGCGCCCTTGTCGAACGACGTGCCTCTGGTGGCGCGGCACAACAGGCTGCTGCTGCGCACCATCATGGAGAAGCACGGTTTCGCGCCCTACGAAGCCGAGTGGTGGCACTTCACTCTGAAGAAGGAGCCCTTCCCGGACACCTACTTCGACTTCCCGGTGGCCGCTCCCGCCAAATAGGCTGAGCTCCAAACCTGCCCTGCTGGCACAGCTGGATGACATCCGGTAGCCGCTGCGGGCAAGAAAGCCAGATTTCTCCGGCTATCGCCCGGCGGAGCCATCCCGTAGCGCGCAATGACTCCAGCCCATCCAGCCCCCGGACGCCAGCCAATGGCCTCCGGGGGCTTTCTTTGTTTGTCGCGCCTGCTTCCCGCGCCTCCCAAACATTTAAAACAAACGATTGACTAAGTTTCTGGCCGGGCATACCTGAGCGTCTCCCATCGTCAAGGAGACGCCATGACCGTCCGACCCGACCAGCGCACCCTGCGCGGCCAGCGCACACGCGAACGCCTCATCGAGGAAGGCCTGCGCCTTTTCGCCCAGAAAGGTTTCGAGGGCGTCTCCATACGTGAGCTGGCCACGGCCTGCGAGGCCAACTCCGCCGCCGTCAGCTTCCACTTCGGCGGCAAGGCGGGCCTGTATGCCGCCGTCATCGACCACGTGGCCGAGAGCCTGGCCGCCATCTACGCGGACACCCTGTCCCCGGCCAACGAGATTTCGCCAGAAGCCACCCGCGAGCAGGCCGCCCAGGCAACAGGGGCCATGCTCACCCGGCTGGTGGCCAAGGTCCTCACGGTCAAGCGCTCCCTGTGGATGAGCCTGCTCATCCAGCGGGAGATGGTCGCCCCCAGCGAGGCCTTCGAGCGCATCTACGCCCAGGCCATCCTCCCCGTGGTGGAGGCCTATGCCCGCGTTATCGGCCTGGCCACGGGCCGCGAGGAGCACAGCCTGGAGGCCCGCACCCTGGCCTTTGGCCTCTTCGCCATGGTCAGTGCCCTGTCCAGGAGCCGCACGGCCTTCCTACAGTGGACCGGCCTTGAAACCTACACCCCGGACAACGCGGCGCAGATCGCCCGCATCGTCTCGCAATTCGCCCTGCACGGCGTCACCGGCCAGGAGCCCGTCGACATATGAGCCATCCGTCAGGCGGCCCCCGCCTCTTTTCCTTCGAGTTCGTGACCCTGTGCCTGCTGGTGTTCTTCATCTACTGCAACACCACGGTGTTCTACAGCCTGGACGTGTACCTGGGGATGCTGGGCATTGCGCAGGAGTGGCGCGGATTCCTCATCGGCGCGTCCTCGCTGTCCACCATCGCCTTCTTCCTGGTGCTGAGCCCCCTCATGACCGTGCACCGCGCCCCGTCCTACGCCAGCGCCGGGGCGGTTGTGCTCATGATCTGCGGCTACTGCTACCTGCACGCCGCCTCCCCCATGGAGATTCTGGCGCTTCGCCTGGGCAACGGCCTGGGGTTTTCGCTCATGCTCACCTCGGCCACCACGCTGTTTGTGCGCATCATCCCTCCGGGGCTGTCCGGGCGGGCCTTCGGTCTGTATTCCCTGGCCGGACTCCTGCCCTTCTGTGTGGTCCCGGCGGCCTTCGACCCCTTCACCCGCAGCCTGGACCAGATGGCCCACGGCTATATGCTCATGTCGCTGTCGCTTCTGCCCGCGCTGGTGCTGATGCTCACGGTGGGGCGGCGCATCGCCGGGAAAGTCGCGGCGCGCGAAGCCGCCGCAAACCGGGACGCCCAGGAGACGACGGGCTCTCCTGGAGCTGTCCAGACGGATGATCGCCGGGAGGGAATCGTCACCTTCCGGGGCATGCTGCAAAACGCCGCCCTGCCCCCGGTGGCCATGATGCTGTGCATGACCACCCTGTACCTGGTGATGTTCAGCACGGTGTTCTTTTTGACCAAAGCCTTCTTCCAGGCCCGGTCCATCGCCAACGTGGGCACGTTCTTCAGCATCCAGATGGGCTGCATCATGGTCATACGGCTTCTGGCCATGAACCTGTTCGACAAGGTGCGCAAAACACGCCTGATCATGCTGGCCTTCGCCCTGGCCGGGGGGGGCTGCGTGCTCACCGCCACGGCGGGCGGCCCCGTGCAGGCCTACGCCGCCGCGCTGGTGCTGGGCGCGGGCATGGGCGTGGGGTCCCCGGTGCTCAACTCGCTCATGTTTTCCATCTCGCACAAGCGCTTCCAGGCCGTGAACACCAACCTCTTGAGCATGTTCCAGCAGTTGGGGAACTTTATCGGCCCCATCATAGGCGTCTGGGCCACGCAACTCCTGGGCGACGCGGGCTTTCTGGCCGCCGGGGCCTTGGCCAGCCTTGCGGCATTCATCCTGTGCGCGGTGTTCGCCCGCAAGGGGTTCGACCTGCCGGAGCGTGCGAGGGGCTGATCGCAGCAGGACAGACACGCCCGCACACCATTCCCGTTGACATGCCATTCCAGCAGTCTATATATTTATTCACAGACCGTCACGATGGCTGACCATAGCTTGCCCGCGCGGCTTCGTTGCCGCGCAAGTTGAGCGGCGATTGGAGCTGGCCAGGTGAATCTAGGCGTTTGGCCGGACGAATTTGCCTTTGCAGGCAGGAGTGAGAATCTCGATTACTTCTTGGAGTGCGGAGTGAGTATGTCTACGAAAGAAGCTTCCGTCTCGTGGTGGGACAAAAAGCATGTCCGACTCGGGAAACCAATACTGTATCGGTTGGTTTTCGAGCTTGGCCTTGTTGCGTTCAGCCTTGTTGTGTCGTGTGCCATCATCTATCTCGTCAAGGTAGGGCGGCATGGCTAAAACAAAGCTCATGGAAAGAGTAGATATTGTCGAAGCTACAGTGTACTTGGTTGTTTCGTTTGGCTTTTATGGATTCGCAAAGTGGGTATATCATCTGGACGAGTGCGTCTTATCTGTCGCACACAGGTGGCTACATGGATTCATTTGATTATATAAAAATTTGTGTATACATTTTCACTTTTGTCTCATCTTACTTTAACTTCATAGAACCGAACCTTGTGCTTTGCAGCATGTTGAAGTGAACGAGAGGTTTGAAATGCAGAGAAAGGAGATGGACAGAACTGACTGGTCCTTGCTGCACCGAATTGCCTACGACACTGGCATTGTGGTCGCAAGCATCGTATGCTCCGCAGTCATAATATTCTTCCTCAACACAATATTTTCAGTTTGGAGATGAACATGGACGGCAGCAAAACTGACAAGGTTACCGTATTTATTGGCTGCGGATACATGCTAACAATCTATTTGCTTGGCCATATCGTGGACAAACTGGACATGTGTTTCTTATGTTACCTGAGGTAGACAATGCTTCCTGAAAACGACAGACGAAGGCTATATATGCTAACCACCTTCAATATATTTATGTATTACGCATTTTTCGAGCAAAATTTTTCCCTATGCATAAATACATGCTTTAAATAACAATTTCTGCAAGCTGCAATCATCCATACTTCTCTTCGAGCGCACAAGAGCCTCATGCCGTATCACTATTCACACGGACTCTACCATGGCTGACGGAATGCACCGTCATTCCGCCAGCCATGGGTGTTAGTTGTCTGTGTCGTACTCTACACCAGGATGGCGTTTAATCCATCCGATCACAATACAAGCCATCACATTCAGCTGGGACAGACTTTATGTTGGCGATGTCTTTCCAATGATCGATCAACACCGGTCCTGCAGCAGCCGCCATGCCCCACCAGCCAGCTCCCCTTGGACTCGCTCCATATCGTTTGGACACTTCAGACGCAGCGAGCCCGTCCACAACACCTTTGAACGTGTCTTTGGCAAATTGCTTTGTCAAGTCGCCAGCGAGAGAATTGGGAGCTTCGGGTTTACGCCTTTCAGCTTCAGTTACTATTTTTGCAGCTTCAGACGGAACAGTAATCTTCGGCAGCTTCCCGGTGATCCGGTCATATGCCGCCTGGGTTCCTTCGTTCAGCGACGGCTCCGTCCCCGGAGTTCCGGCAACCGGCGTGGCTTGCCCGACGCCCGTGTCGTTCGCTGCGACCAGCGCCGCTTCTATTCCCTCGTCTTTTGCGCTCACGTAATTGTTCGCAAGATTTGCGATAAACTTCTCCACGATTATTCTCCTTGTCGCATGCGGAAAGGATGGCCTTCCCGCATCGTTGACTCTTCTTCGCCATCGAAGCCCCAGAGCCGACCCGCCAGCCCCCCCCTAACCGGCCCGTCGTGAACGGCGCTTGTGGCGGATGCGGGTGACCTCCGCCGCCGCCTCCCGGACCTCCTTGTAGAAGTCCAGCGCCTCATGCGGGCAGCGGGCGAACATCCTCTGCACGGCGCGTTGCGCCGAATGAGGGAGCCGCTCCAGGTAATGCTCCATCACGTCCTTGGTCAGGTTGTAGAGAGGGTCGTGCTTGGCCAGTTTCTGGAACACGACTCCAATCCGCTGCTGGGTTCGGAACCGTTTGGCGTCCTCGAAATCCGCCTTGTGGCGCTCGTGATGATGGCGGCTCAGGTCGCGCATGATGTACCAGCGCAACTGCCCTGCGGCGTCGCGGGGCATCGGGCCGATGCTGACGGGGCTAAGCGTGTCGCTCCAACCGTCCGACATTGCCGATACGGCTTCGGGGTCGCAGCACAGCGCGCCGTAAACCTTGTCGAAGGGCATGATGTCCGGCATCGGCTCGTACTCATGAGTCATGGGTTGTTGGGGTTGTTTGGGTACAAGCCCGAACGCCTCGTCCAGCATCCGCTCGTACTTTGCCTAGTTCGCCTTGATCTCTTCGTCGGTCCTCATCGATTGAGACCTCCTTGGGTGTGTTTCGGCGGCTACGGCCGCCGTTGAACGCCAAGGATACCCAGAATCACTTTCGTGTCTCCCCACATAGCCCTATGTGGGAAAGTCTTGAAAAATAGTTCCAGTGAGCCTCATGACCCCAAGGCCCACGCCTACCACCCAAAACCCCGAATTTGCCATTTCACGCAAATTTCGCGCCGTCCCTCTTGACAGGCTCGCTGCAGGGCGGGTACTCCTTCCGTCCATGCACTCCCTGAACTTCACCGCTGGCTTTTTTTGGTCCTTTTATTGGTTTAGCCGCGCCAGCGGTATCGGGAGAGGTGCACGGTAAGATCGGAGACGACAACCACACCACACCGAGGGCCGCTGGCGAAAAGCCGGCGGCCCTTCTTTTTTCATCCCAGGTCCGCAGGCTCCAGCGGACCCCGGTGCAAACCCGGAGGAATTGACTCATGCTTATCGGAAAAGCCGTCCGCCTCGAACGCATCTTCAACCGCAACACCAACCGCACGATAATCGTGCCCATGGACCACGGCGTGACCGTCGGCCCCATCGACGGGCTGATCGACATGCGCGAGACCATAAACCAGGTGGCCGAAGGCGGCGCCAACGCGGTTCTCATGCACAAGGGCCTGGTGCGCTGCTCCCACCGCAAACGCGGCCGCGACGTGGGCCTGATCATTCATCTTTCCGCCTCCACCACCATCTCGCCCTTCCCCAACGCTAAGACCCTCGTGGGCACCGTGGAAGACGCCCTGAAGCTCGGCGCGGATGGCGTGTCCCTGCACATCAACCTGGGCGACGAAACCGAGCGCCACATGCTGGAAGACTTCGGCCACATCTCCTCCTCCGCTTCCGACTGGGGCGTGCCCGTGCTGGCCATGGTCTACGCGCGCGGCCCCAAGGTGAAGAACGAATACGACCCCGACGTGGTGGCCCATTGCGCCCGCGTGGGCCTGGAACTGGGCGCGGACGTGGTGAAGGTGCCCTACACTGGCGACATCGAAACCTTCGCCAAGGTCTGCGACGCCTGCTGCATCCCCGTGGTCATAGCGGGCGGCCCCAAGCTCTCCAACGTGCGCGATCTGGTGTGCATGGCCCATGACTCCGTGCAGGCTGGCGGCTCCGGCCTGTCCATCGGGCGCAACATCTTCCAGTACGCCCAGCCCTCGCGCCTTGTGCAGGCGCTGCACGGCGTGGTGCATCTCAACTGGGAGGTCGAACAGGCCATGGAACTCCTGAAGGACTAGGTGGAGACAGTGAAACAGGTCTGGTTTTCCGCAATGCCTTTCGACAAGACCCTGGTCACCCTGGCCCTGGAGTCCGGCGTGGACGCCATCATAACTGATGAAAAACACGCGGAGGACGTGCGCGCCCTGGGCCGGGTGGACGTGTTCACCCCTGAAGATGTGGTCCGGGTGGAGCTTGCCTCCAAGGCCGACGAGGACATCGCCGTGGCCGCGCTTGCCGCAGGAAAGAAGACGGTGTTGGGACTCGGCTGGGAGATCATCCCCGTGGAGAACATCCTGGCCCAGTCCGTGGGGCTGGGGGTTGAAGTCGCGGACCTGGATCAGGCGCGCCTGGCCGCCGGGATCCTGGAGCGCGGCGTGGACGTTATCGTAGCGCTGCCCCAGGCCGCCGCTGAATTGAAGAAAATCGTGGCGGACGTGAAGCTCTCCCAGGGGACACTCTCCCTGGAGAAGGCCGTGATCACCTCCATCAAGGCCGCTGGCCTTGGTCACCGGGTGTGCGTGGACACCATGAGCATGCTCAAAAAGGGCCAGGGCATGCTGGTCGGTAATTCGAGCGCCTTCACCTTCCTGGTGCACGCCGAGACCGAGTCCAACCCCTACGTGGCCGCGCGCCCGTTTCGCGTGAACGCCGGAGCCGTGCACGCCTACGCCGTGATGCCCGGCGACCGCACCAGCTACCTGGAAGAATTGTCCTCGGGCGACGAGGTGCTCGTCGTGTCCGCCGACGGCTCCACCTCGCTGGCCACCATCGGTCGCACCAAGGTGGAGATCAGGCCCATGCTGCTGGTCACGGCCACGGTCTGCGGCGTGGAGGGCGCGGTGTTTTTGCAGAACGCCGAGACCATCCGCCTGACGCGCGCCACTGGCGAGCCGGTCAGCGTGGTCAGCCTGAAGGTGGGCGACGAGGTGCTGTGCAAGGTGGATCAGGCCGGACGCCACTTCGGCATGCGCATCTGCGAAGAGATCAAGGAAGGCTAGCCCATGCCCGATGATATGCCCAAAATAGACGACGCGGCGCACGACGCGCCCCTGGACAACGTGCGCGACGCCATCGACCAGGTGGACCGCGACCTGCTCTCGCTCCTGAACCGCCGGGCGGCCCTGTCGCTTGAGGTCGGCAAGCTGAAAGCCGGAAGCGACGAGCCGGTGTTCAAGCCCTTCCGCGAAAAGGAAGTGCTGGAGAAGCTCTCGGGCCTGAACCCCGGCCCCTTGCCCGACGAGCACCTGCGCGCCGTGTACCGCGAGATCATGTCCAGCTCACGAAGGCTTCAGCGCAGCCAGAAGGTTGCGTACCTTGGGCCGGACGGGACCTTCTCCTACTTCGCGGCGGTCTCCTACCTGGGAAAGAGCGCAGACTTCGAGCCCAGGCGCACCATCGACGAGGTGTTCGAGGCCGTGAGCCTGCGCGACGTGGAGCTTGGGGTCATACCACTGGAGAACTCGCTCCAGGGCACCGTGGGCCAGAGCCTGGACCTGTTTCTGCGGCACGAGGTGTTCATCCAGGCCGAGCTGTACTGCAAGATCAGCCATTCGCTCCTTTCCAAGGGCACGGACCTCACGCGCATCGAGGAGGTCTACTCCCACCCGCAGCCCCTGGCCCAATGCGGGGCATGGCTCAAGGCGCATCTGCCCATGGCCCGCATCGTGCCCACGGACTCCACGGCGGCGGCGGCCAAGCGCGTGCTGTACAACCCCAAGTCGGCGGCTATAGGCCACGTGAAGCTCTCGGAGATGCTGGGGCTCAACGTGCTGGCCAGCCGCATCGAGGACCTGCCCGACAACTGGACGCGCTTTCTGGTGATCGGACCCGCAGAGACCAAGGCCGGAAACCGCGACAAGACCTCCATCCTGTTCACCCTGCCGGACAAGCCCGGCGCGCTGTCTGCCGTGCTGTCCAAGCTGGCGGGCGAGGGCATCAACCTGACCAAGCTGGAGTCGAGGCCCCTTCGCGGCGAGAAATGGAAGTACGTGTTCTTCGCGGACCTCCAGTGCGACCTGGGCAGCGAGGAGTACGCCACCGTGATCGCCGACCTGCGGACCGAACTGCACTCGCTGCGCATTCTCGGCAGCTACCCGGCAGGGCCGCACCTGGACGTGTCCGGGTCCGCCGTGGTGGAGCGGGGGTAGGCGTGCGCGCCCAACCGGACAGAAGCATGGCGCGCGAAAAGCGCCAGGACCATACCGGACCCATCGGGTCCACGAGGTAACGCCAGTGTCATCCGTCATCGATATAAAAGCCCCGGCTTCCAAGTCCGTGTCGCACCGCGCCTTCATCTGCGCGGCCCTGGCCCAGGGCGAGTCCCTGGTCATCGACGCCCTGGACTCGGACGACCTGATCCGCACCCGCCGCTGCCTGTCGGCCTGCGGCGCGGTGTTCCGCCACGCCGAGCGCGGCTGGGAGATCACCGGAATCGGCGGCCAGCCCAAGGGCGGCGCGCTGACCCCGGCGGATTGCGACGTGGGCGAGTCCGGCACCACCTGCCGCCTGCTCACCGCCGTGCTGGCCGCTGGCAAGGGGCTTTTCCGCATCCACGGTGAGGGCCGCATGCACGATCGCCCAATCGGCCAGCTGACGCAGGCCCTGGAGCCGCTAGGCCCGGTCTTTGAGTGGGACGAAAAACCCGGCTACCCGCCCTTCGTCATCCGCACCGAAGGCCTCTCCGGCGGCGACGCCGCCATCAGCCTGGAGGAGTCCAGCCAGTACCTGTCCGGCATGCTGCTGGCCGCACCCCTGGCCAAGCGCCCCATGGTGATCGGCATCGGCGGAGACAAGGTGGTGTCCTGGCCCTACGTGTCGCTGACGCTTATGGCCATGGCCGATTTTGGCGTGGAGGTGCTGGTGGAAGCCCTGGAAAACGGCTTCTGGGTGAACAAAGCCTTCACCGAGGTGACCGACGTGGCCCCCGGCAAGCTGCGCTTCGCCGTGGAGCCCGCCACGTACCGCCCGCGCGCCTACACCGTGGAGGGCGACTGGTCCAACGCGTCCTACTTCCTGGCCGCCGGGGCCGTGGGACAGCGGCCCGTGCTGGTGCGAGGACTGCGCCGCGACTCGCTCCAGGGCGACAAGGCCATCCTTACCATCCTGGAGCGCATGGGCGCGCGCATCACCTGGAGCGACGCGGGCGTGACGGTCTCGCGCTCTGGCGAGAAGCTGCACGGCGTGGAGCTGGACATGGGCTCCTGCCCGGATCTGGTGCCCACGGTGTGTGCCGTGGCCGCCCAGGCCGAGGGGACAACCACCATCCGCAACGTGGCGCACCTGCGCATCAAGGAGTCCGACCGGCTCCAGGCCTGCGCCGACGAGCTGCGCAAGATCGGCGCGAAGGTCGAAACCTTCGAGGACGGGCTGTCCCTGACTTCGGCCCCCATTGCGACCTCGGCCCCGGTGGAGTTCTGCACCTACGGCGACCACCGCATGGCCATGAGCCTGTCGCTCCTGGAGCTTGAGGGAGTGGACGTGCGCCTGGACAAACCCGGCTGCGTGGCCAAGAGCTTCCCCGGCTTCTGGGACCAGTGGGGGCTTACCCGTTGAGCCAGGCCCAAGGCATACGCACCATCTCGGTGGTGGGCGCTTCCGGCAAAATGGGCAGGCTGTTCGTGTCGCGCTGCCGCCGGGAGGGGCTGGCCTGCCACGAGCTGGACGCGCCGCTTACGCCCGACGCCCTGGAGCGCGCCCTGCCCCGCTCCGACCTGGTGCTCCTGTGCGTACCGGCCCAGGTGGTGAGCGAGGTACTGGCCCAGCTTGGCCCGCGCATCCCCAGGGGGTGCATCGTGGCGGACATCTGCTCGGTGAAGGTGCGCCCGCTGGAAGAGATGATGGCCCTGCATCCCGGCCCTGTGGTCGGAACGCATCCGCTGTTCGGCCCCAAGCCACCGGAGGGCGAGGACCTGCGGGTGGCGGTCTGCCTCGGACGCGGGGACGAGTCCTGCCGCGAGACCGAAGAGCTGCTCACGCGCCTGGGGTTCGCGCCCTTCCGGGCCACGGCGCACGAGCACGACCGGGCCATGGCCTACGTGCAGGGGCTCAATTTCGTGTCCACGGTGGCCTACCTGGCGGCCCAGGCCAACCACGACGAGTTTTCGCGCTTCCTGACGCCCTCCTTCACCCGGCGTCTGGACGCGGCAAAGAAGCTGATCCTCGAGGACGCGGACCTGTTCCGGCTGATCTACGAGGCCAACCCCTACAGCCTGGAGGCCGTGCGGTCCTACCGCAGCTACCTGAACGTGGCGGCGGGCGGCGACCTGGAGCTCCTGGTGGAGCGGGCCAAGGGCTGGTGGAAGGACGAGGCGCGCAAGCATTGCCCGCCGTCGCGCCCAAACGACAAAAGCAAATAGGACGGGATTCCAAAGGGACTTGTCCCTTTGGCCGCCGGAGGCTTTCCCCCCTCCAGCGCCACCCCGGCAACGACCATAACCGCATGGCCCGGCAGGCTCCCCTCCCCGGTCATCACGAAACGCCGTCATGTAACAGCTCGGGACGCTATGTCCGCCGGAGGCCTCTTCCAGGACGCACCCGGCATCCCGCGAAACAGAACGCATACGAGACGAAAAGGGACGCGCCATGATCGAACTCTTGCAGGAAGCAAAGTGGCTGCCCGCCGATGTGCAGACGCCCATCAGCCTGTACCTGGGACTGGTGGGCGACAGGCCGGGCATACTCTTCGAGTCCGCCGAGGTGGACGGACGCCTTGGGCGCTACTCGATCCTGGCCTGGGATTTCCGCCTGACCGCCAACTGCCTGGACGGCAAGCTGTCGCTCACCACGCGCGACGAGCGCCTCAAGCCGCTTGAAGACCTCAACGGCCGCCCCTTCCTGGAGGGAGTGCGCGAGCTGATGGCCACCATCACGGTCACGCCGCCTGAAGGGTTTGCGGACCTGCCCGGCATCACGCGAGGCCTGTACGGCTACTTCGGCTACGGCGCTGCCGCGCTGTTTGAGCCCAAGATCGCCAAGGTCATCCCCGAGAAGGATGTGGAGTGTACCCTGTGCCTGCCCGGCCACGTGGTGCTGTTCGACCACCTGCGCCACCGCTGCTGCCTGCTCTCGCTTGGCGGGGGCATGCGCCCCAAGCTGGACGCCACGGCAGTGCTGCGGCCTACGGAAAAGCCCGAGATGGGCGGCGTGCTGCACCATCCCGGCGAGAAAGCCTTCCTGGAAGGCGTGCGCAAAGCCAAGGACCTGATCCATCAGGGCGAGTGCATCCAGGTGGTGCTCTCCAACCGCTTCCAGGCCCCCTTCAACGGCGACCCCTTCGCCGTGTACCGCCGCCTGCGCCAGGTGAACCCCTCGCCCTACATGTTCTTCGTGCGCCTGCCGCGCATCACCATGGTGGGCTCCTCGCCGGAGTTTCTGGTGCGCTGCGTGAACGGCACCCTGACCACCGCGCCCATCGCCGGAACCCGTCCGCGCGGCAAGGACGAAGCGCAGGACGACTTCTACGCCCAGGACCTGCTGGCCGATCCCAAGGAGCGCGCCGAGCACGTGATGCTCGTTGACCTTGGCCGAAACGACCTGGGGCGCATCGCCAAGCCCGGCAGCGTGCGCGTGGAAAAGTTCATGCAGGTGGAGAAGTTCTCGCACGTTTTGCACCTGACCTCCTACGTCACCGCGACGCTCAAAGACGGCCTGGACGCCCTGGACGTGATCGGCTCGGTATTCCCGGCTGGCACGGTCAGCGGCGCGCCAAAGGTGCGCGCCATGGAGATCATTGCGGACACCGAGACCATCGGTCGCGGTCCCTACGCCGGGGCCATCGGGTGGCTGGGCCTGGACAAGGGCCGCGTGGACCTGGACACGGGCATCCTCATCCGCTCCATGTGGTTCCGCGACGGCATGGTGCAGTGGCAGACGGGGGCCGGAATCGTGTTCGACTCCGACCCGGACAAGGAATGGCAGGAAGTGCACAACAAGGCCCGCGTTCTGGCTGAAGTACTGGCTGGACAGGAGGAAGGCGATGTTTTTGCTCATAGATAATTTCGACTCCTTCACCTTCAATCTGGTGCAGTACTTCCAGCAGCTGGGCCTGGAGCCCGTTGTGAAGAAGAACGACGACCCGGAAGTGCTGGAGCTGGCCGAGTCCGGCAAGCTTGAGATGTGCTGCATCTCCCCTGGCCCTAGCAGGCCGGAGAACGCCGGGCTGTGCCTGAAGTTCCTGGAGCGCCTGCCCAAGAAGACGCCGGTGCTTGGCGTGTGTTTAGGCCACCAGATTCTGGGGCACTTCGCGGGCGCGCCCGTGGTGGTGGCGGACAGGATCATGCACGGCAAGACCAGTCTGGTGACGCACCGCGAGTCCGGACTGTTCACGGGCGTGTCCAACCCCATGGAGGTCTGCCGGTATCATTCGCTCCTGGTTCTGGCTCACAAGGCTCCGGAAAAGCTGGAGATCACCGCCTGGACCGACGAGAACGAGGTCATGGGACTCAAGTACAAGGACCGACCCTGGGTTGGCGTGCAGTTTCACCCCGAGAGCGTGCTGACGCCCGAAGGCATGAAGATGCTGTCCAACTTCCCGGAAAAGATCGCCTAAGGCGCGAGGCGACCCATGCCCCTCTCCATACGAAACCTTTCGCCAAGCGACGTGGCCGGAAGCGAAACCACGCTGTGGAAGTACCTGACCTTCGAGAAGTTCCTGGACTTTCTCCTGATGAAGCGTCTGTATTTCCGCCGCTCGGACAAGCTCACCGACCCGTTCGAGTGCATCATGCCCCCGGACATGTGCCTGGACGGGAAGCGTAACGCCATGCCCCAAGCCGAGAGGGATCTGGTCGCCGCGCACGAGCAATACATCAACTCCGCCCGCTCCAAGGTGTTCCTGAACTCCTGGCACATCAACGAGTACGAGTCCGAGGCCATGTGGAAGCTGTTCGGCGGCGCTGGCCACTCAATAGCCATCCGCACCACCTTCGGGCGCATCATGAGCGAGATGGCCCCGCACGATCTTACAGCAGGGAAAGTTCTCTACAAGGACATGATAAAGGACGACTGCGTCATCTCGGACATCTTCGACTTTGCGCTCATCAAGCGCAAACCCTTCGAGCACGAGCGCGAGTTCCGGCTGATCTTCATAAACGACGGCGGGGACGACAACCCCAGGCTCCTGGACAGCTTCGGGCTGCACATCCCCGTGGAACCGGCGGACATCGTGGACAAGATCTACGTGTCGCCCCTGTCCGAGCCCTGGCAGTTCGAGCTGACCCAGGCCATCATCGACAAGCAGGGATTGGGAGAGCGGCTGATCCGCTCCACATTGTTCAATTTTCCCGGAAACAAGCGGTAACGCCCGGTATATAAAAAGACCTGACGGCGGCGGGCGCGTCCCTGCCGCCGGGAACAAGGAGTCTCCATGGAAGTCCTGGAACATCTGGCCATCGGCAAGAACCTTACCGAAGAACAGGCCCTCAAGTCGTTTCGCGCCATGTACACCGGCGAGATGCCCGCGTCCTGCGTCGGCGCGTTCCTCATGGGCCTTAAGACCAAGGGCGAGACCGGCCTGGAGATCGCCTGCGGCGTTAAGGCCGCGCTCGAAGAAGCCCGACTGGTCCCCGGCCTGGAAGGCGACCGCATCGACACCTGCGGCACCGGCGGCGACAACACCTGCTCCTTCAACTGCTCCACCGCCGTGGCCCTGTACCTCGCGGCGCTCGGCCACAAGGTGGTCAAACACGGCAACCGCTCCGTGTCCTCCACCTGCGGCTCGGCGGACATCATCGAGTCCCTGGGCCTGGGCCTCACCGTGGAGCCGGAGACCGTCGCAGCCGAACTGGCCCGGCGCAACTTCGTGTTCCTCTTCGCCCCCAACTTCCACCCGGCCTTCAAGCGCATCATGCCCATCCGCAAGGAGCTCGGCGCGCGCACCCTGTTCAACCTCATGGGGCCGCTGTTGAACCCGGCCCGCCCCACGCATCAGCTTTTGGGCGTGCCCACCGCCAGCTTCGTGCCGCTCATCGCCGAGGCGTTGTCCCTCACCGGCGTTCGCCGGGCCATCGTGGTGCACGGCGCGGGCGGCTTCGACGAGCTCTCGCCGTTCGGCCCCGCCGAGGTCTGCTGGGTTCGCGACGGCTGGATGCGCCGCGAGCGTCTGGACCCGCAGGATTACGGCATCCCGCTGCACAAGCTCTCCGAGGTGGCCGTGGCCAGCAAGGACGAAGCCATAGCCGTGCTGCTGGAGCTCCTGGAAGGGCACGGCCCCGAGGCCATGAAAGACATGCTGGCCCTGAACCTGGGCGCGTGCCTGCACCTTCTGGAAGACGGCCTCTCCCTGCAACAGGGCATCGACAAGGCCCGCGACGCCGTCTCCTCCGGCGCTGCCGCAAAATTCTGGAGCGGACAGATCCATGCTTGAAAAATTCCGCGAGGCCAAAGCCTCCGACATCGCCCGCCTGATCGAGCAGGAAGACCAGGGACTGATGCCCCCGCCCTTCGAGGGTGAGCGCCCGGACTTCATCCGCGCCCTGTGGGAGGCTGGTCCCGGCGCGGTGATCGCCGAGTACAAGCGGGCCTCCCCCTCGCGCGGCGAGATCAACGTGAACCTCACGCCGGAAGCCGTCGCGCAGGCCTACAAGGACGCCGGAGCCGCCGCCCTCTCCGTGCTCACCGAGGAGGCCCACTTCAAAGGCAGCCTCGGCTATCTGGAGCGCATGCGCAGCGCGGGCCTGCCCATGCTGCGCAAGGACTTCATCCTGCACCCCGTGCAGGTGATCGAGACAGCGGCCACCCCGGCCTCGGCCTTCCTGCTCATCGCACGCATGAGCACCCAGGAGGAGCTGCGCGAGATGCTCGGCCTGGCCATGGCCTTCGAGCTGGCCGCCGTTGTCGAAGTGTTCGACGAGGCGGACCTGGAAAAGGTTCTGCCGCTGGACCCGGAGATCATCCAGGTCAACAACCGCGATCTGGACACGCTGACCACTGATCTGGCCGTGGCCGAACGCTTGGCCAAGCACAAAGAGGACGGGCAGATCTGGATCGCCGCCAGCGGCATCGAGACTCCAGCCGATGTCGCGCGCATGGTGGACGCAGGCTACGACGCCGTGTTGGTCGGCACGTCGCTCATGCGTGAGGCCGACCCCGGCGCGGCGCTGAAGAAGCTGACGGCGCAGGCTGGGTGAGGTGACGGGGATGCGGGGAGTGTGTCGTGGGGGAAGCCTCCGGCGGTCTGAAGGCAGGAAGGCAGAAGAGAATATGCCTCCGGCGGCCAAAGGGCTCCGCCCTTTGGAAACCCTTATAGGGGTTGGTTCGGGGGGCGTTCGCGCAGTTGAGAGAGCGGGCCTGTGCAGTGTCCGGCACGCGCCTGTGCGGGGAAAAGGCAGATGAGCCTGCTGCTCAAAGTCTGCGGCATAACCCTGCCGGAACAGGTTGAAGCCATTGATGCGATGGGCGTGGACCTATTGGGGTTCATTTTTGCGAAGAAAAGTCCGCGTTATGTGACGCCCGAACATGTTGCGGGCATCGCGCGGGGAAACGCCAAGCGGGTCGGCGTGTTCGTGGAACAGGACGCGGACGAGGTTAACCGGATCATGGACGTGGCGGGGCTTGATTACGCCCAGATTCACGCCGGGCAGGACGAAGCGTTCTGCCGCGCCGTCGGCCCCAAGCGCGTCATTCGGGTGTTCTGGCCGCAGCGCCACGATTCGATGGAAGCGCTGGAGCAGGAAATGGCCCGCTACGCTGACCTGTGCGCCACCATGCTGCTCGATTCCGGCACGTCCGGCGGCGGGCACGGCACAAGCCTCGATTTCGCCGCGCTGGCGCGCCTGAAAGCGCCGCGCCCGTGGCTTCTGGCCGGGGGGCTGTCCCCGGACAACGCGGCCCTGGCCGTAGAGCAGGCACGGCCTGACGGATTAGACGTGAACTCCGGGGTGGAATCCGCGCCCGGAGTAAAAAACATAGAGACTGTCGAACGAGTGATTCGCAACATCAAAAGGTATTGAGGGGGCTCCAGAGGGGAACTTTTTCAAAAAGTTCCAGCCCTGGCCGCCGGAGGCACATCCCAATGCAGAAAGGCTATTTCGGAAAATTCGGAGGCATGTTCGTCCCTGAGCTGCTCATGCCGCCGCTCCTCGAGATCGAGGAGGCCATGAACACCATCGTGCCGAGCGAGGCCTTCCAGGCCGAGTTCCACTCCATCCTGGAGGACTACGTGGGCAGGCCCTCGGCCCTGTACCGCTGCCCCAACCTCTCCAAAAAGCTCGGCTTCGACCTGTGGCTGAAGCGCGAAGACTTAAATCACACGGGCGCGCACAAGATAAACAACGCCATCGGCCAGGGCCTCTTGTGCAGGCACATGGGCAAGTCCGTGCTGCTGGCCGAGACGGGCGCGGGCATGCACGGCGTGGCCACGGCCACCGCCGCCGCCATGCTGAACCTGGAGTGCGTGGTCTACATGGGCGCAACCGACGTGGTGCGCCAGTCGCACAACGTGCGCCGCATGAATCTTCTGGGCGCGACGGTGGTGCCCATCGACTCCGGCACGCAGACCCTGAAGGACGCCATCAACGCGGCTCTTCGCCGCTGGATCGCCGACCAGCGCACCACACACTACTGCTTTGGTACGGCAGCCGGGCCGCACCCCTTCCCCACGCTGGTACGCGAGTTCCAGTCCGTCATCAGCCGCGAGGCCAAGGCCCAGATGCTCAAAAAGGCCGGACGCCTGCCTGACTACGTGGTGGCCTGCGTGGGCGGCGGCTCCAACGCTATCGGCGCGTTCAACGAGTTCATCCCGCACGAGGAAGTCAAATTGATCGGCGTGGAGGCCGCAGGCACGGGCGAACCGGGCTGCCACCACTCCGCGCCGCTGAATCTCGGCACGGCGGGCGTGCTGCACGGGGCCATGAGCATGCTGCTCCAGACGCCTGAGGGGCAGATCGAGCCCTCGCACTCCATCGCGCCGGGCCTGGACTACCCCGGCGTCGGGCCGGAACACGCCGGGCTCCAGGACTGCGGACGCGCCCACTACGGCACCATAAACGACACCCAGGCCTACAACGCGTTCCATACGCTGTGCCGCTCCGAAGGCATCATCCCGGCCCTGGAGAGCTCCCACGCCGTGGCCTGGGTGCTGGAGAACGCCGCCAGCATCCCCAAGGGCAGCCAGGTGCTGGTGTGCCTGTCCGGGCGCGGCGACAAGGACCTGGGCATCATCGAAGAATACGAGAAGAACAAAAAGATCTAGCTGGGGCGCCGCCCCAGACCCGGCCAAGGCTCTGCCCTGGACCCGCCGGGGGGAGAGCCTCCCCCCGGACCCCGGCAATAGGTATTCGCCTTCCCGACTGGCCCCCGCGCTGGTCGCGAAGCCCACTAAAAGTTTTTGAGAGGAGGTCCAGGAGGAGAACTTTTTTCCAAAAAGTTCTCCTCTTGGCCGCCGGAGGCTCTTAAAAAATGTCTATCCTCACCGACCGCATACGCGCCGCCAACGCCGCAGGCCGCAAGGCTGTGATCCCCTACCTGCCCGCTGGATTCCCGGACCGGGAACGCTTCTGGGACGAACTGACCGCCCTGGACGCGGCAGGCGCGGACATCATCGAGATAGGCGTCCCCTTCTCGGACCCGGTGGCCGACGGCCCCGTGGTGGAGCAGGCCAGCCTCGAATGCCTGGAGAAAGGCGCGTGCCTCTCCTGGATTCTTACCGAGCTGGCCCGCCGCAAGGGCGACTTCAAGGCCGGGCTGGTGCTCATGGGCTATTACAACCCCTTCCTGCAATATGGCCTGGAACGCCTGGGGCGCGACTGCGCGGCGGCTGGCGTGTCGGGGCTGATCATCCCGGACCTGCCCCTGGAGGAAGCCCAGCCCGCAACGGCGGCGCTTACCGGCACGGGCGTGGACGTCATCTGCCTGGTGGGCCTGAACACGCCTGTGGAGCGCCTCAAGCTGTACGCCGAAAAGGCGCGCGGATTCGTGTACTTCGTGTCGGTGCTGGGCACCACGGGCGTGCGCGAGAGCCTGCCGGAAGAGGTGCTGGCCAAGCTGGACGAGGTGCGCCCGCTCTTCAACGTGCCCCTCGCCCTGGGGTTCGGCATCGCGCGCCCCGAGCAGGTGTCCCCGTTCGGCGACCGCATAGACGCGGTGGTGATCGGTTCGGCGCTCATCAAGCACATCCGCGAAGGCAAGGGGGCCGGGAGTTTCATGGAGGACTGGCGTCCTGCGGGCAAATAGGGTTAAGAAATCCCTCGGAGGTGCGCCATGATCCGTCGCGTTCCGGCGGCTGCCCGCCACTACTCGGACTACGACTGGCTGAGGACCTACTGGCTGTTCTCGTTCTCGGATTATTACGATCCGGACAACATCCAGTTCGGGGCGCTTCGCGTGTTCAACGACGACGTAGTGGCCCCCGGCTCTGGGTTTCCGACCCATCCCCACAAGGAGATGGAGATCGTGACTATCGTGCTCTCCGGCGAGATCACCCACGCGGACTCCATGGGCAACCGCGCGGTGATAAAGCCGGGCGAGGTGCAGCGCATGAGCGCGGGCACGGGGCTGACCCACTCCGAGTACAACCTGGGGCACGAGCCGGTACATTTTTTCCAGATCTGGTTCTTCCCGGACGTGCCGGGCCTCAAGCCCTCTTACGACCAGCGCGCCTATAAGCCCGCATCCTGGCGCAACCACCTGCGCCCGGTGGCTTCGGGCCAGGGCGTCCCGGACGTGGTCAGTTTCCAGACCGACGCCACCATCTACAGGTGCGTGATGGACCAGGGTACCGAGCAGACATTCCACTGCGACGACGCGCGCCGGGTGTTCATCTACGTCGTCTCGGGACAACTGGACTTCGGCGGCACAATGGCCGTCCAGGGCGACCAGATGCGGGTGGACCTGGAGGTTTTGGTCAAGTTCAAGGCCGTGACGCCGTCGGAAATAATCCTTATCGATTCGCCTTCCTGCAAGGGTTTCGGCTACGACGGACGCACGCTCCGGGGGATAGCGGCCAGATAAATGCTGTGGGTCGGCCTTATGCTTGTTGCGGCCTTGAGTCAGGCCGTGAAGGACCTTTGCCTGAAGCGCAGCGTCACCGGCGTGGAAGCGCCGGTGGTGGTATGGGCCTATTGCCTGTCCACCACGCTGTTTCTGTCCGTGGCCGCATTTCGTGAAGGCGTCCCGGAGCTGACGCCCGGCTTCTGGTGGGCGCTTCTGACCATCGGCCCCATGGCCGTGGTCACGTTCATGTTCTACGTCAAGTCGCTGGAGGCGGCGGATTTGTCGCTGGCCGCGCCCATGCTCACGGCCACGCCGCTGTTTCTGCTGATCACCTCGCCGCTGATGCTTGGCGAGGTGCCGGACCCGGCGGGCATCGTGGGCATCGTGTGCATCGTGGCCGGGTCCTACGTTTTGAACCTGAACGGTTCGCGCAAGGGGTGGCTTGGGCCGTTCAAGGCTTTGGTCAGCGACAAGGGCGTGCGCTACATGCTGATCGTGGCCTTTTTATGGTCGATTTCCGCCAACATCGACAAGATCGGCCTGCGAAATTCGTCGCCCATGTTCTGGATCGCCTGCGCCTTCGGCTTTACGACCATCTGCCAGACCCCGGTGGTGTGGAAATATTCCCGGCGCGGCTTCCGGCAGGTGCTGGACAAGCCGTTCGAGCTTGCCGCCACGGGCTTTCTGGAGGCCGTTACCTGCGCCTGCCAGATGTACGCGCTCACGGTGGCCATCGTGCCCTACGTGATCGGCGTGAAGCGCATGAGCGCGGTGTTCGCGGTGCTGCTTGGCTGGCTGGTGCTGCGCGAAGGCAAGGTGCGCGAGCGTCTGGCCGGGGCCGCCCTCATGGTGCTGGGGGTTTTTCTCATCGCGCTTTTGGGGTAGCCTGGGACACGCGCGGCGCGATGCAGCATGCCGCAACCACCTGAAACCACGGACTCCGGACCCATGCCCACATCCCATCGCTTCATTCCCGATCTTTCCGCCGACGAAATTTCCGCGATCCAGACCTCCGGGCTCAACTGGACCCTGGCGCACGCCTTCGCGGGCAATCCGGCCTACAGGCAGAAGCTCAGCGCCGCCGGGTACGAGCCGGGCATGACCCTGTCCCTGGAGGACATCACCTCCCTGCCCTTCACCACCACGGACGACCTGCGCGAGGGCTACCCCCTGCCGCTGCTGTCCGTGCCCCAGGAGGACGTGGTGCGCGTGCACGCCTCGTCCGGCACCACGGGCAAGCGCAAGGTGCTGGCCTACACCCAGGCCGACATCGACACCTGGAAGCACATGTTCGCCCGTTGCTACGAGCTGGCCGGGCTCTCCGTGCTGGACCGGGTGCAGATCGCGGTGGGCTACGGCCTGTGGACGGCGGGTGCGGGCTTCCAGATCGGCTGTGAGCACTTCGGGGCCATGGCCGTGCCAGTCGGGCCGGGCAACATGGAGATCCACTTGCAGCTGCTGGAAGACATGCAGACCACCACGCTGTGCTCCACGGCCTCCATGGCGCTGCTCATGGCCGAGGAAGTGCAGAAGCGCCACCTGAAGGGCAAAATCGCCCTGAAAAAGGCCATCTTCGGGGCTGAACCGCACTCCGACAAGATGCGCAGGCGCATCCACGAGCTTTTGGGGATCGAGGAGAGCTTCGACATCGTGGGCATGACTGAACTCTACGGGCCGGGCACGGGCCTGGAGTGCTGCGCCCACGCAGGCATCCACTACTGGGCGGACCTGTATATTTTGGAGATTCTTGACCCGCAGACGCTTAGGCCCGTTGCCCCCGGCGAGGTGGGCGAGATGGTGGTGACCACGCTTCGCAAGGAGGCCGCGCCGCTGATCCGCTACCGCACGCGCGACCTGACGCGCCTTTTGCCCGGCGAGTGCTCCTGCGGAGTGCGCCTGCCGCGCCACGACAAGATCCTAGGCCGCTCCGACGACATGATCATCTTCCGGGGCGTGAACATCTACCCCGGCCAGGTGGCCGCCGTGATCGAACTCTTCAAGGAGCTCGGCAGCGAGTTCCGCATCCACCTGTTCCGCAAGGGCGGCAAGGATCAGATGCTCTTGCAGGTGGAGCGCCGCCCCGAGGCCGACCCCACCTACGACCAGAACCTCTCCGAGGCCGTGAGCGAGGAGCTGCGCAAGCAGGTGATGGTGCGGGCCTGGGTGGAGGTGATGGGACAGGGCGAGCTGCCCAGGAGCTTCGGCAAGACCAAGCGCGTGGTGGACGACCGGGAGGCGGGGGAGCAATAGGCGGTGGGACCTGGAAAATGGACATGCTTCGCCTGACGCCAAGCATCACCGACGGAATAATCCGACCGGTGATGCTTGGCTTTATGTTTGAGGATTTCAGCCCCTCATCTGTTTTTTTGCCGACTTCATAAATCGACCGAAGGCTTTGTCCTTTTTCCTTTTATCCAGATATGACATCTCATTGTATTCAGACTCCTTCTTAAGCTTGAGATAGTTTGAATATCGACCTTCATGCAATTCACCGCTTTCAACGGCAGCTCTGACGGCACAGCCTGGCTCATGCACGTGACTGCAATGTGCATATCGACACTTTCCTGAAAGCACGGCCAATGCCTCGAAACTCATATTTACGCCATCACTGGCGCCAACAAGGCCCAATTCACGCATGCCAGGCGTATCCACCAACAGTGCGCCTTGGCCTAGAATGATGATCTGTCGGCGTGTTGTCGTATGGGTTCCTTCACCTGTGCCGCTGACCGCCTTTGTTTCAAAAGCGTCCTCCTGTGACAGTGCTGAGTGCAATCACCCTGGCGTTAGTTACCGCGTTGATGATCGCGATCTTCTGATCCAACTCGTCTTGGGTGACCAGATCCGTTTTCGTAAGAAGGACAATCGGTTCAACATTCCCGTCGGTTGCCATTACCAGATATCGCTCCAGCCGACTCGGATTAAAGTCAAAATGGCATGATTGAACCAGGAACGCCGTATCCACGTTGGCCGCAATCATCTGGTAATCAATGTTATCGCCTGCTGTCTTGCGCCGTAGGAACGTTTTTCGCGCAAACACCTGCTGAATGACGGCTGCGGCGTCATTGTTATAATAGCGCGCCGTCACCCAATCTCCGACACATGGCAGGTCGACGGGCCTGTCGGCCAGATAGGCAAGCCTGCCTGACACTTCCGCCGGGACCTCCATCGATTCGCCTCTTATGAGGTATGCGCAGCGGTCAACAGCGGTTACGCGGGCAAAGCCGCAACCATCCATGCTTAACTCAGGGGCATGTGATTCAAACCATTGGTCAAAACCTAAATCGCATAATTTCATAGTAGTGCTCGCTGAGGCATCCTGCCGAAGCAGGAGCCCCGATATTTGCGGGTGTAGTGTCCACCGAGTGCCTGCGCCGCAGGACGCCAACGAGCCCAAGCAGGAGCCAAACGCTCTCATTAGCATTGCGGCACCCCTTGAGCAGTGGTGTCACATGGCTGGCATTGGATCAGACGAGCGCTGGGCCCGGCCCATGCGACGCAGATGTCCTGTGATTGCCGTGAAAAGCGTCAAGGAATTGGTTGCCAGACAAAAGCGAAAGGAGACCGGCCCGAGGATGTCGGGCAGTATCAGTACGGGCGGAACAGATCGATCCGCAAAGGAAGACGCCTCCTTCAGGGAAGGAGGCTCATGCTTTGGGAGCGCCTACTGGCCGTGGCTTTCGCCGGCAACCAGTGCAACAAGATCCATTGTGTTGGTTCTCAAAAAAACCTCTGCTGAAAGGAGTTGAGTGCAATTCGTTACGCAATCGGCGGAGAGGCGTCAAGGAAGCCACCTTCTAAAGTATCAGCTGGTCCGAAATGAGCCGGGCAGGTCATGCGACTGCGGATGCGGATGAATGGCTGGGAATTCATGACAGTCTGGTTTACTGTTGCGCAACCGCAGGCAACGATAGCCCGTCCGTTGCCAGCGCGACCTCAAGAGCCTTGCGCCATTTCCGGTATTGTTCCCCGTATTCGGCAGCAGCCTTGCGGATCACCGGGTCCGAAGTGCGTTCGCCTATCTCCTGGAATTTCTGATTCCAACCTTCAAACGCTGGGAGGAGCATCTCCAACCATACTTTGGCATACTTTTCGTGACCCTTGATTTCAGGAAACTCCGAATAATATTGAGAAACACCCCACAACATCACCATGCTCATCACGCTGACCACCCGGACTGACAATCCCTTGGTTTCGGAGAAGACATGCAGGCTTTCTCCGCAGAGTTCGCTGTTAATAGAGAGGCCGGATTTTGATGGGTCAAAAGTGTCGGCTATCGACCGAAACAATCGCATTGTCTCAATGGACACCTTGCCGAGTTCACCATACTCGTTCTGCTTATTCGCAAGAGGAGGCCCATCCCTTCTTGACTGCGGCCTGTCTTTGAAAGGCCAGGCGTCAACCAACTCTTTCGCCTCTCGTCTTGTATTTTTCACAATATCCAGTAGTGTTTCATCTTTTACGTACTTCTCACTTACATCATCTACATAATCAAACACCTCGCGCTCAACCATAAGCATTGGCTTGACAACATTTCCCACACCTTGCATCATGCTATTTTCTTTCCACGCTTTCGTACTCGCAACAAGAAACAATGATGCGTTGACATCTGCCATATTCACGACCTCAGACATGAGAAACACCAGAGAGTAAGCGACGTACGATTGACAGACATTCTCACCATAACCAGACTTGCCAATTTCTGTTATCTCGTTGAGGGACTGAAAATAATGCTTCCTGAACCGTTCAGTGTCCTTTCCAAAGGCAACTCTCAACGACGAATCAAGCTGAACGGCGTCAATGGTTTGCACGCCCGCAAAAGAACATGTGCAGGAATATAGGAGCATAAAAACAACAGAAACTGACAAGCACACCTGTATCCGGCCCATCCCTCCCCCTTACTGGAGACGACCGTCCGCATGACAAACGGACGGTCGCCATTTACTGAAGCACTCAGCGTTGCCCGGGAAGCAACTTATGCGTTTCAATCAACGACTCTGTAGCTTTCTCCACGGATTCCTGTCCCTTCAGTGCTTCCGAGGAACCGAATCCGTAGCGCGCGCCAACCCCTGTCTGCACAAGGGACGCCGCAGCCCTGACCGCCTCGCTGGGCTTCACCTGGTTCCCGCCCAGCCAACTTGCCCCCTGGACCAAGGCAGGCAGAGGCACCATGAGACTTCGGGTTGCCCCGAATCCACGCGGCAACACCCCATCAATGGCCTTCGGGAACAACGCGCCCACCTGGAACACCTTGTTGCCTGGATATTTAGGTTCGTATCCGGTGTCAAAGCCCGTCAACATGGTTGTTGCGCTGTGCGCTCCGGTTGCCAGAGCATCCACAGCCCAGTCGGGCGGCGTCATCTTCTCCTTCATGGTTTCCATTAGTCCAGGCCGCTGGCCATCAATGTACTCCTGGTACGCATCCCCGGCGGACTTGATGCCACGACCGATCATCCCGCCGTCCGGGCCGATCAGGGGTTCTTCCTTCTTGCCTTCGTAACCGGTCGCGCCCTTGGGCATGGCGCTGAAGGAAGACATTTTCGGGTCGAACCCGCTGGTGCCCGCCAGGAGCGCGGCCAGCTTGGCTCGGCGCTCCTCGGACAACCTGCCTGGCAAACCCGGCGGCGTCTGCTGGTTGCCAGCCGCTTGAGACGGTTGCGGTGAGCCCTCTCCACTCTGGGCATCGGAGTGCCCTTCTCCAGATTTCGCCTGGACGATATTTTCCTGCTGGTTTGCCAGCATCCCATTGACGTTGTCAAATTCACTTCACGCCTAGCATTCAAGCACCACCAATCAAACCGGAAAGCACATCCGCATACGCCGGACGCACTTTCGGCAAGGTGAACGCTCCCTTACGAATTTCCGGGAACTGATACATACAAAAACCTCCATGCTGGTTGTGCCAGGAACATGGAGGCTAAGTGTCTACGGAATCGGATTATCCGCAACCCACATAGGGCTATGTGGGCAAATACTGAAAATAAACGGCACGGCTCAGTGCATTTTCCCCGCTGGCTGCGGCAGCACACACACATCCCGCATCAGTTCCCCGGTGAAGCGCAGGGCGTCGGCGTGCAGTCTGGACGCTGTGTTGGCGGGCAGTTGCAGGCCCTGCAGAACGCTCCCTACGGCCTTCCAGTCGGCCCGCTCCAGGTCCTGGGCCAGACTCAGAAGCTCGTGAGCCTTGTTGCGCTCGCCGCTCAGGGCCTCTGCCAGGGCCGGGGTCAGGGGGAGGTCCTTCAGCACCTCGTCCATAGGGATTCCCATAACCGCATCCAGCATGGAGAAGAGCCCCAGCACGAACAGCGAATCCGGCCTGGCGGGCGGCTGCCTAAGCAGTTTCCCCAAAAGTTCCAGGAATTTGGCGCGCCGCACAGNNGGTTCAGGTCGCTCATGAGCACGGCCTGGAGCCACTTGGAGAGGTTGCGCTGCCCAAGCACCATGATGGCCTGGCGGATGGAGTCGATGGCATCCTCACGCCCGAAGGAGGCGGAGTTGATGTAGCGCAGCAGGCGGTAGGAGAGGGAAAGGTCGGTCTCGATGATCCTGGAGACCTTGCCGGGGTCGAAATCCTCATCGGCAAGTTCCTTGAGAAGCTTGACCTTGGACATCTCGGAGCTGGACATCTTGCGGCCCTTCACCAGCTCCGGCTTCTGGAAAAAGTACCCCTGGAACAGCGAGAAACCCAGGTCCAGGGCCTTCTGGTGCATGGCCGCGTCCTCGACCTTTTCGGCCAGCAGCAGCCGCTTGCCGCCCCCCAGCCGAGCGGCCATCCCAGGCAACTCGCCCGGAGGCGTGGCCAGAACGTCCACCTTGATGATGTCGGCTAGTTCCAGGAACGGCTCGTGCTCCGGCTGGCCCACGAAGTCATCCAGGGCCAGCGTGTAACCCGCGTGCTTGAGCTTCTTCAGTGCGGTGAGGATCTCCGGGGTGGGCTCCACCGTCTCCAGGATCTCGATGATGCAGTTGTCCGGCGGCAGGGCGAAGCCAAAGCCGTCCAGCAGGAGTTGCATGGGGAAGTTGACCAGGGTCTTCTCGCCCTGGGACAGGCCGGTGCGCCCCAGGGTCACGCCGTCGGCGATGACATTGGAAGTGGCCATGTCCCCGTCGGCGATGAGGGCCTCGGAGGCCCCGGCGGCGTGACGGTAGAGCAGCTCGTAGCCCCAGACCTTCATCTTCGTGTCGAAGATGGGCTGGCGCGCCACGAACACCTGCTCCAGGATGTCGTCGTCCGTCGTCTGCTGCTCGGCTGTTTCTTTCATGCCCCACCCATGACGGCCTGCTCGGATATGCCGCCGCGCGATCCTCCGGCAGCTCCCGCCAGCTTACGCCATATTACGGCATGAACGGCGAGAGGGCCAGCCCTTCCGTCACGTCGAGCCCCAGCATCAGGTTGGCACAGGCCAGGGCCTGGCCGGACGCGCCCCGGCAGAGATTGTCGATGGCCGAAACCACGATCAGGCGGTTGGTGCGCGGGTCCACCACCAGCCCAAGGTCGCAGAACATTGTGCCGCGCACGTGGCGCGTCTCGGGCAATTTGCCCTTGGGCAGCACGCGCACCCAGGGGTGGTGGGCGTAGTGGTCCGTGTAAAGAGAATACACGGTGTCCAGGGTCGCGCCGCCTTTGAGCCTGCCGTACAGGGTGGACAGGATGCCCCGGTCGATGGGCAGGATGTGCGGATTGAAGGACACGGTCATGGCGTGCCCGGCGAGGTTGCCCAGCTCCTGCTCGATCTCCGGAGTGTGGCGGTGCGTGCCCAGGCCATAGGCCCGGAAGTTGTCGTGCATCTCGCAGAACAGGGTGCCCACGGCCGCCTTGCGCCCGGCCCCGGACGTGCCGGATTTGCAGTCGCAGACGATGTCGCCCGTCTCGATCAGCCCGTTCTCCAGCGCAGGCCACAGGCCCAGGATCACCGAGGTGGGGTAGCAGCCGGGGTTGGCGATCAGCCGGGCCTGGGCGATCGTGTCGGCGTAGCGCTCGGGCAGGCCGTACACGGCTTCGCCGATAAGGCCGGGGTGGCGGTGCTCCAGATTGTACCACTGGGCGTAGATGTCGGGGTCGCGCAGACGAAAATCGGCCGAGAGGTCAACGACCCTGAGCCCTGCCTCCAGAAGCTCGGCGGCGGTGTCCATGGCCGCGCCGTGGGGCACGGCCAGGAAGACCAGCTGGCATGAGGCCGCAAGGTCCTTGGCGTCGGGCTGGGTGAGGGTCAGGTGTTCAAGGCGCGTGCCCTGCACGAAGGGATATATCTCGGCCAGGGTCTTGCCCGCGTCCGTGCGCGAGGTGGCCCGGACAAGCTCCAGGGAGGGGTGCACGGCCAGAAGCCGCGCCAGTTCCATGCCGGTATAGCCGGTGACGCCCACCAACCCAACGGGAATCCGAGACATCGAAACCTCCTGTTCCGCTTACGCGGCCAGATCATGACGGCCTGCGAGGCCGGTAATCATCATGCAGCACCGGGCGCTGCCGCTTGGGCGCGCTGTCCGCGCCCGTGAGCCCTCAACCGTTGGCGCGGACGTAGATCATGCGCAGGTGTGCCAGAAGGTCGCCCAGGTGCTTGGCCTCGTCGTCGGCGAGGTTGCCCCTGGTCTTGCCTTCGAGCATGGCCAGGGTGTCGATGGTGTGCTTGGCCAGCGGCAGGCTGACCGCAGTCTGGCCGGATTCCGGCTCCGGCATCTCCCCCAGGTGCACCATGGCCGCCGAGGCCAGGGAATACACGAAGGTGATGAAATCGACCTCGGGCAGGCACATCCCGGCGTAGTCGACCTGTCCGTCGGGGCAGGTGTCGCACTCGTTCTTCTGATCCATGGAAACTCCTTCAGGTGGCTGCTTTAGGCGCACAAATGGGCCGGGGGGCCGGATTTCATGGCCTGGACGTAGGCGTTCATGGCCCGCTCCAGGCAGTCGGGACAGCTCACATAGCCGCCGGAGGCGACGAAGGCCTCGCGGAAGGCGGCCAGCCCGGCCAGCACGTCCCCAAAGTCCACGTGGCCCATGTGGCCCAGGCGCACCACCTGATCCTTCATGTGGCCCTGGCCTGCTGCCAATACCACCCCATAATCATTGGAAGCGGCCTTGACCACCGCCGAACCGTCAACACCAAGCGGCATTTTGATGGCTGTCAGCCCCCAGGTGAAGCTGTCCGGGGCCAGAAGCGTAAGCCCCATGGCCGCCGCGCCTTCGCGGGCCATCATGGTCAGCGCCCACTGCTTGCGGAACAGGTTTTCCAGGCCGAAGTCCGTAAAGAGCTTCATGCTCTCGCGAAGCCCCACCAGAAGCCCCACCGAGGAGGTGAACATGGTCTGGTTCTTGGCAATCTTCTCGCGCTCACCCGTGAGCTGGAAATAGAAGTTGGCAGGCTTCACCGTGGCGCATTTGGCCCAGGCCTTGTCCGAGCAGGCGATGAAGGCCAGGCCCGGCGGCAGCATGAGCCCCTTCTGCGAACCGGTGAGCAGGCAATCCAGCCCCCAGGCGTCCATGGGGCAGGGCGAGATGCCCACAGCGGATATGCCGTCCACCACCAGGAGCACGTCTCGTCCCTTGGTGATTTGTGCCAGCTCCTTCACGGGGTGCAAAACTCCCGTGGAGGTCTCGGAGGCCTGCACGCACACGCCCGTGATGGAGGGGTCGGCGTCCAGGGCGGCCTTCACGGCCTGGGGATCCACGGCCTGGCCCCATTCAACGGACATACGCACGGGGATCTGGCCGTGCATGTCGCAGATTTCGCCCCAGCGTTCGCCAAACTTGCCGCCCTCGATGCACAGGATCTTCTCGCCGGGGGAGAACAGGTTGGTGACGGCGGCGGCCATGGCCCCGGTGCCGGAGCACGACAGGGGCATGACCTCCTGGGAGGTCTGGAAGAGATATTTCAGCCCGGCCCGGACGTCCTGCATCACGGGCAGGAATTCCGCCTTACGGTGATGGATCATGTCCCGGGCCATGGCCAGGCGCACCTCTTCGGGCAGCGGCGTGGGGCCGGGGGTGAGAAGCCTCATTTTGTTCAGCATTGACTGGTCCTCGCTGGCCGGGTTTTACACAAAAGCCCGGCGGAGCGCATCCGCTTTGTGCTGCATCCTGAAATGCGTTTTTTTGATACACAACCACAACCCGATCCGGTATACATGACGGCGAACCCTCTCCCGGAGAACCCCATGACCACCAAGATCATCGCCACGCTAGGCCCCGCCTCCATGTCGCGCGAGTCCATAAAGGCCCTCGCCCTGGCGGGAGCATCCATTTTCAGGCTCAACTTCTCCCACTCAGTGGCCGCAGACTTCGAGCCCATCATAAAAATCATCCGCGACGTGGAGTCCGAGATCGGGCGTCCGCTCACGGCGCTTGGCGACCTGTGCGGCCCCAAGACCCGCATCGGCGAGATCGCCAACGCCCCCAGGCAGGTGGACAAAGACGAGATACTGCTCCTGGGCCTGCCAGACGAAGCCCCGGCAAGCGGCGACCAGGCCTTCGTGCCCCTGGACGTGCCGGGCCTGCTGTCCGGGCTGGCTCCGGGCATGCCCGTGAACCTCTCCGACGGCATGTTGCAATTCACCGTGACCCGCACCGTGAAGTCCGACCGGCTCTTCGAGATGCAGGCCCACAACGCAGGCATGCTGTCCTCGCGCAAGGGTATCGCCTTTCCCGGCAAGCACCACGCCCTGCCCGCCCTCACCGAAAAGGACATCAAGGACCTGCACGAGGGTCTGGACATAGGGCTGAACGCCGTGGCCATCTCCTTCGTGCAGAACGCCGATGACATCCGCCACATCAAGGGCGAGATCAAGAAACACGACGTGTGGATTCCGGTTGTGGCCAAGCTGGAGCGCCAGAACGCCGTGGACCACCTGGACGAGATACTGGCCCTGACCGACGTGGTCATGGTGGCGCGCGGCGACCTGGGCACCGAATGCCCCATCGCCATGCTGCCCATCATCCAGAAGAAGATCATCCGGGCCTGCCGCCACGCGCAGAAACCGGCCATCGTGGCCACCCAGATGCTTTTGTCCATGGTGAAGAACCCCATCCCCACCAGGGCCGAATCCACCGACGTGGCCAACGCCATCATGGACGGGGCCGACTGCGTGATGCTCTCCGAGGAGACCGCCGTGGGAGATTTCCCGGTGGAGGCCGTGTCCTACATGCGCGAAATCTCCTCCAACGCCGTGAGCTATTACCTGGAGCGCCTCGACGGGCCCTACGCCCCCAAAAAGGAAAAGAACCCGGCCAAGTACCTGGCCTACTCCGCCTGCATCCTGGCGGACAACGCCGAGTCCAGGGCTTTGGTGAGCCACTCGCTTTCCGGAGCAACGGCGCGCCTGTTGTCCTCGCGCCGCCCGAACCTGCCCATCTACGCCCTGACCCCGGACGAGCGCGTCATCCACCACATGAACTTCGTCTGGGGCGTCACCCCGCGTCTGATCCCGGTCACGGACGAGAGCCACATGAAGCGCGCCGAGCACTTCGTGGCGCAGTCGCCCGAATTCGACGCGGGCGAATCCGTGGTGATCACCGCCGGACAGCCCACGCCCGGACAGACCGAGCGTTTCACCAACCAGATCAAACTGTATTTCAAATAGGGCGAAATTGTGCGGCCCTTCCCGGACGCGTGCAGAGCGAGGCGCGGAAGGTATCCGGACCAGCTTTCGACGGAGTAGCGCGTGGGCATCACGCTTCTGGAACAGCGGGCCATAGAGGCCAACATCTTCCGGGCCATGTACCAGACCCTGGCGGCAAGCCATGGGGAGGACGCGGCCCTGGAAGCGGTGCGCCGCGCCGTCTGCGACCTGGCCGCCCAGGCCGGGCGGGCTTTCGCCTTCGGCGCTCCGGGCGGAGCGAGCTTTGCCCATTTCCAGACCGTGGTGGATCTGTGGCGCGGCTCCGGAGCGCTCTCCATCGAGAACGTGCGCAGCGGCCCGGACGAGCTGAGCTTCGAGGTGACGCGCTGCGCCTACGTGGAGACCTACCGGGAGATGGGCCTGCCGGACAAGCTGGCAGGGCTTGTGTCCTGTTGCCGCGACGAGCCCTTCGCCACGGCCTATTCGCCCAACATCGCCATGGAACGCCCAGAAACCATCGGCGCGGGCGCGCCCCGCTGCTGTTTCCGCTTCACCTGGAAGGACTGATGCCCCTGATTTCGCTCAGCCGGGCCTGCGCCCTCCAGCCGACATCCGGCCCCACGCGGGCCGCAAACATCTCAAGGAGCCGCTGATGTCCGTGCGCGCCGTCATCTTCGATCTGGACGGGACCCTCTTGAACACCCTGGAAGACCTGGCCGACGCGGGCAACGCCACGCTCAAGGCTTTCGGCTACCCGGTGCATCCCGTGGAGAGCTACAAGCAGTTCGTGGGCGACGGCGTGGCCATGCTGGTAAAGCGGGCCATGCCCCCGGAGCACATGGACGCCTATCCCAGGGTGCTGGAGCGCATGCGCGAGGAATACGCCAAGCATCTGGACCGCAAGACCAAACCCTATCCCGGCATCCCGCAGCTCCTGAAGGCGCTGTCCGGGCGAGGCATCGCCCTGTGCGTGCTGTCCAACAAGCCGGAGCAGTTCTGCAAAACCAACATGACGCAGTTCTTCGGAGGAGTGCGCTGGGCGGCCATCGTGGGGGAGTCTGCGGCGATACGCAGAAAGCCCGACCCGGAGGGAGCCCTGGCCATTGCCAAGCGCCTGGGCATGATGCCTGAAGAGTTCCTGTTCGTGGGAGATTCGCCCATGGACGTGAAATGCGGGCTGGACGCGGGCATGACGCCGGTTGGCGTGACGTGGGGGTTCCGGGGGCGCGACACCCTGGAAGAGGCCGGGGGGAAACTGTTCATCGACAAGCCGGAGGAGCTGATGGGGCTTCTGGTGAACTGCACCAGGGACAAAGGCTGCATGCTCCGGGCGTGAGGCCGTAAACCGATCAGGCCGGGTCCAGCTCTCGCAATGCGTCCCGCGCGATCCAGCGCGCGGACTTGGACGGCCTGACAACCAGCCTGCGGGCCGTGTCCACGGCGGCGACTCTCAAGGCCGGGCTGCGCTTGCCGATCTGCCGCAAGGCCCAGTTCACCGCCTTTTTCACGAAATTGCGCTCGTCTTCCGACGCGCCCTCCACCAGCTCCAGCAGCGGCAAGAAATCCTCGTCCGGTGCGGCCTTATGGTGCACGGCCAGCTGGGCCATCAACGAGAATCCGGCCCGGCGCACGAACTCCTCCTCCCGGGCAGCCCAGTTCACGGCCAGTTCCCAGGCGAAGGGCCTCTTCACCACCAGCTTGTTGCAGAACTGATCGGTCAGGTCCCAGGAATCCAGATCAACCACCCAGCGCTCCAGCTGCGCGCGCGTCGCCTGCTTGGGGTCGTCGATCAGGCAGGCCAGGATGCGCGCCTCGTGCACCTGCGTATCCCACAGTGCCTGGGCAAGTTCATGCTCGCGCTTCAGCTCACGGGCCAGGGGCCGCATGGCCGCCATGCCGACGCCCAAGGCCCGCGCCGTGTTGATGCCGAAGCGGGCCATGCCCTTCCGGTTGTGCTCGCTGCCGAGTTCGCGCAGCTTGTCCAGTATCTCGTGTTCGTTCACAGCTACCCCAGGTAGTAATACCCCACGCCCACCACCAGCAGGCTGGCCGCGCGGAAGCTCTGGTTGTGCACGATCAGCTTCATGGCCAGGGCGGGCTTGAAGATGCCCGCGTAGTACGGGAACTGGTGGCGGAAGGCCCGCATGGGCGTGGAGAGCAGGTTTCCGAGCAGGAGCGCCAGCACAACTTCCTTCTGCGGCAGGTCCCCGGCGTTCAGCAGCGCGCCCGCAGCGGCCAGCCCGGCCGTGAACTCCGCAGCCATGCCGAACACCACGATGGACGCGGCCTTGGGCGAGAGCCAGGACATGAAGCTCAGGTTGTCGGCGATGAAGCGCTCCGCAGCCGCGAACGCCCCCCAGGAATTGAGCGCCACCATGGCCGCGTAGATGGGCACGGTTATCAGGCAAATTTTGACAATGCGCTTCTTGAAGCGCTTCCAGCTTTTCAGCAGGGCCTCGCGCCAGGTGGGGCCGTGCTCGGGCAGTTGGCACTCCACGCAGCCCTCGGGCAGCAGAGGAAGCAGCACCCGCCCGGCCACCACGATGCCCAGCGTGCGCAGGATGGCCGCGCCAAGGGTCATGCCCACGTACACCGCCGCCGCGCGCCCCAGAAAGGGCACCGTGACGAAGATCATCGTGGGCAGGTGCAGAAAATACGTGGGCAGCGAGTTGAACATGTTGGCCAGGATGAGCTCCCGGTCGGAGAGCCTGCCCTGCTGGTGCGCCTCGGAGAGCATGGTGTTGGCGGCCATGCCGGAGAAGAAGGCCATGGAGAAGCTTGCCCCCACGATATCCTGCATGTGACCCGCGCGAATCAGCGGGCGGGCGAAGCGGGCCAGGAAGCGGGTCCAGTTGAGGGTTTCCACGAGGTTGGCCGCCAGGAGGCTCAAGGAGAGCGCCCCCAGCAGCTTCAGAATAGGCCAGGCGGTCGTGTGCCAGATAGTTTCGATGGTCATGAGGCGGGCATCATAGCCCGATGGGCGGGGGATGCCAACGGGGGCGTAGCGCTCCCCCCCGCACGAGCTGAATAAATCTGTTGACGGAAATCAGCCCAGAATTTAAACACCGTTTAAATCACAGATTGAAACGGTGCTTGAACATGGACCACAGCGACACCCACACCCGCATCCTCGAGGCCGCCATCGAGGTATTCCTCGAAAAAGGCTTCGTCCTGGCCACGGTGCGCGACATCTGCACCCGCGCCGGGGCCAACGTGGCCGCCGTGAACTACCACTTCGGCTCCAAGGACGCCCTGCATGCAGCGGCGCTGGAGCGCATCATGTCCGAATGCCACGACCAGTTCCCCATGGAAGAAGGCTTCTACCCTGGGCAGCCGCCGGAAGATGCCCTGGCCCGGTTCATCTCCAACATTTTGCGCCTGAACTACCCGGACGACCCGGCCATGGCCCGGCGCAGCGACCTCTTCTGGATGGAGCTGGCCAACCCCAGCCCCGCCCTGCAACCCATGGTGGAGCGCTTCATGCGCCCCATCAAGGAGCAGCTTGAGGGTATCATCCGGAGCATCGTGGGCGAGGCCGATCCCGAAACCGTGCGCCTGTGCGCCGGGTCCATCGTGGGCCAGATCCTGTTCCACACCCAGAACCGGCAGATCATCACCCAACTCTACCCGGACAAGACCTATCTGCCCCACGACGTGGCGCGCCTCGGCGAACACGTGTTCCAGTTCTCCCTGGCAGGACTGCGTACCCTGCGCGAAAGCTCCGGCGGGCTTTCGTAACGGCGCAAGCCGCCCTTTCGTCTGATAACCACGAGGTATCGCATGAACAGACTCATCGCCCCGCTGGTCCTGACCATTGCCCTGGCCCTGTGCACCGCCTGCGCGCGCGATCGCGCCTTTGAAAAACCGCCCCTGCCCGTGTCCGTGCAGCCCGTGGCCTCCGTGGCCGCCACCTCCGGCGAGCAGACCGCCCTGGCCACCCGCTACAGCGCCGTGCTGGCCCCGCGTGAGCAGGTCAGCCTGGCCTTCAAGGTGCCCGGCTACGTGGAAACCGTCACGCCGTCAGCCCGCGACAAGGGCTCACGCGTGACCAAGGGCCAGGTGCTGGCACGCCTGCGTGACGCCGACTACAAGGCCAAGCTGGCCCAGGCCAAGTCCACCCTGGACGAGGCGCGCGCCACCCTGGCCCTGGCCAAACGCGATCAGGAGCGCAACTCCAAGCTCATAAACGGGCAGGTGATCTCGCGCAGCGAGTTCGACCGCACCCAGGAACGCCTGGAGGTCGCCCAGGCCAAGGCCGCGCAGGCCCAGGCGGCGCTTGAGCAGGCAGAGATCAACCTGCGCGACGCCACCCTCGCCTCCCCCATGGACGCCATGGTGATGCGCCGCGACGTGGAACACGGAACCCTGGTGAACCAGGGCACCGTGGCCTTTGTGCTGGTGGATCTGACCTCGGTGAAGGCCGTGTTCGGCCTGCCCGACCAGGACATCGCCCGCGTAAGCCTGGGCAACACCCTGGGCATCGTCTGCGACGCCCTGGCCGGGCGCGAGTTCACGGGGATCGTAACGGCAATCTCCCCCACAGCCGACCCCAAGAGCCGTACCTTCGAAGTGGAAGTGACCATCGCCAACCCCGATCTTTCCCTGAAAGACGGTATGATCGCCACGGTACGCCGTGCCTCCACCGGGCAGCGCGCCTCTCTGGCGGCCATTCCGCTGCACGCACTGGCCCGCCCTGCCAGTGGAAACGACTTCGTTGTGCACGTTCTGGCCGAAAAGAACGGCAAGACCGTGGCCCAGTTGCGCACCGTGAGCGTGGCCGGAGTGGCTGGCGACATGGTGACGATTCTGTCCGGGTTGACCCCCGGCGAGCAGGTGATCACGCGCGGGTCCACGCTGGCCACCGACGGGCAGGAAGTGCGCGTGATCAAATAGAGGGGCTGCTTGTTGCGTGGAAGACAGCCTCCGGCGGCCAAAGGGGCAAGCCCCTTTGGAAACCGTTATGGGTTCGGCGTTCCGGGATCGTCTGAAAACGGGACGCGACACCGGAACATTCCGGATTCTTTGAATTCTCGGGTCGGACGATGCGTCCGGCCCTTGGAAACCCGTATGGGTCCGGCGTGCGCACGAAACCGGAGACGGGACGAGGCATCAAGAGCAACCTGAGAGTGCGGGATATAATTGAGTTTCGGAAGCGGACCCTGGGTCCGCTTCTTTGAGGGGAGTCTCTTCGTGAACGACAAACGCAATATGGCCCGTTTCTTCGTGGAGCACCGCCACGTCTCCTGGGTGCTCCTTATCGCGGTGCTGGCCTGGGGCGCCTTCGGCTACGCCAAGATGCCCCAGCGCAAGGACCCGGAAATCCCTGTACGCGTGGCCGCCGTGCTCTGCCCCTGGCCGGGCGTGCGCGCCGAAAAGGTGGAAGAGCTGGTCACCCGCGTCATCGAAGCCCGCGTGGCCGAAAACGACAAGGTGGACCGGGTGGAATCCGTCACCCGCACCGGCATGTCCGTCATCACCCTGAAGCTGCGCGACGAAATCGCCCAGACCGGCGAAGTGCTGGACGACATCAACCTGAAGCTTAACTCCATCAAGGGGTTGCCCGACGGGGCCGGGCCGATCACCTTTCTGAAGGATTTCGGCGACACGGCCACCCTCATGCTCACCGTGGCCTCGCCCAGGGCCTCCCAGGCCGAGGTCGCCGTGCGCGCCGCGCACGCCGTGCGGGTCATCGGGAAGCTGCGCCAAAACGCGCCCGGACCCCGGCTGTCCATGGCCCTGGTGGTTCCCGCCAACGTGCCCCAGCAACAGGTGGAGCGCAAACTTACGCTCTTTGCCGCCTATCTCAAGACCGCGCCGGGCGTATCAGACGTGCGCACCGGCACGGAGCCGGGCATGGTGGTGGCTGACGTGGCCGCGTCCATGCCCCCCGAAGTTTTCCGCGAACTGGTGATGACCTTCGCCCGCACCGGCATGAAGCACTCCGAGTTGCACCCGGACCTATGGCAGCCCATCATCGTGGCCGACCCTGCCAGCACACTCCAGGCCTTCGAGGCATCCGCCGGAGACGCCTACAGCTTCAAAGATCTTGAGGACTTCACCGAAACTATCTCGCGCACCCTGCGCGCCGTGCCCCAGGTGGCCAAGGTCACGCGCTGGGGCGTGCGGCCCGAGGCCGTGTTCCTGGATTACTCCCAGGAGCGGCTGGCCTCCCATTCCGTGCAGCCCTGGCGCATCCAGGGAGCCTTCACCGGACGCAACATCGCCCCCAGCGGCGGCGTGGGCGAATTCGGCGGGCGAAACGTGGCCCTGGACCCCACCGGCGAGTTCTCCTCGGAGCGCGAACTGGGGGCCACACTGGTGTCGCAGGGCCTCTATCTGCGCGATCTGGTGGAGATGGAGCGCGGCTACGAGACCCCGGCCGACACCATAAACCGCTATACCTATCGAGATGCCTCGGGCCAGTGGCGCTCCGGCAAGGCCGTGTCCCTGGCCGTGACCATGCGCTCCGGCGAGCAGATCGGCGCGTTCTCCAAGGCCGTGGACGCCGCCCTGGACGGTCTGCGCCAGCGTCTGCCCGAAGATCTGGTCATGGCGCGCACCTCGGACCAGCCCAAACAGGTAAGCGAGAGCGTCTCGCTCTTCATGAACAGCCTGTACGAGGCCGTAATCCTGGTGGTGCTGGTGGCGGCCGTGGGCTTCCGGGAGTGGCGCTCGGCGCTGCTCATGGCTTTGTCCATCCCCATCACCCTGGCCATGACCTTCGGCTTCATGCACACGCTTGGCATCGACCTGCAACAGATCTCCATCGCCTCGCTGATCATCGCCTTGGGCCTCTTGGTGGACGACCCTGTGGTAGCGGGCGACGCCATCAAACGCGAGCTGAGCGCAGGCACGGACCGCTCCGTGGCCGCCTGGCTCGGGCCGACCAAGCTGGCTAAGGCCATCCTGTACGCCACCATCACCAACATCGTGGCCTACCTGCCTTTCCTGCTGCTCTCGGGCGACAAGGGACGCTTCCTGTACAGCCTGCCTGTGGTGGTCACCTGTTCGCTGGTGGCCTCGCGGCTGGTGTCCATGAGCTTCATCCCTTTCCTGGGCTATTACCTGCTGCGGCCCGGCAAGGCCGAAGCAAGCCCGGACAAGGGCTTCGCGCGCCTTTATTACCGGCTGGGCGGCTGGCTGATCGACAACCGCTGGAAGGCCCTAGCCGTGTCGCTGGTGCTGGTAGGAGCCGGGTTCTGGGCCAAGAGTCTTCTGAAGCCCATGTTCTTCCCCATCGACCGCTCGTATCTCTCCTACGTGGACGTGACCCTGCCCGAGGACTCGGCCATCGACCTCACCGCCGAGACCGCCGCCACGGTGGAGCGCGCCGTACTGCGCGCTGTCGACGATTTCGGGCGCACCCATCCCGACTACCCCGAGCCTCTCACCTCGCTCACCAGCTTCGTGGGCGGCGGCGGACCGCGCTTCTGGTTCTCGGTGACGCCTGAGCTCAAGAAACCCAACTACGCCCAGGTGCTCATCCAGGTGCAGGACAAGCACGTCACCGAGCTGTTCAGTGCGCCGCTCCAGGCTGAACTCTCGCGCACGGTTCCGGGCGCGCGCGTGGACGTGCGTCGCCTGGAGAGCGGCCCGCCCGTGGGCATCCCGGTGCAGATACGGCTGGCTGGCGAGGACGAGGCCACGCTGCGCGAACTGGCCGAGCGCATGAAGGGGGTGCTGCGCGCCCTGGACGTGGCCGAACGCGTCAGCGACAACTGGGGCTCACACCGCTTCACGGCCCGCGTGACCATCGACCCGGACAAGGCCACCCTGGCCGGAATCACCAACCAGGACGTGGCCCGCTCCTCGGCCATGGCCGTAAGCGGCCTCACGGTAACCAGCCTGCGCGAGGGCAGGCTCTCCACCCCGGTGGTGCTTCGCCTGCGCGGGGAGGAACGCGCCAGACTCTCGGACCTCGCCAACCTGTACGTCTACCCCCAGAGCGGCGAGCACAAGGTCCCCCTGACCCAGGTTGCGGACATCACCTGGGGCATGGACGGGGAGCGCATCGCCCGGCGCAACCACTTCCGGACCATCACCGTGTCCTGCTTCCCGGTCCCCGGCGTGCTGCCCTCCGAGGTGATCGGCGCGGCCATGCCCGCCATCAAGGCCCTGGAGGCGGACCTGCCGCCGGGCTATACGCTGGTGATCGGAGGCGAGTACGAAGAGCAGGTGAAAGGCTTCGCGGAAATGGGCATGGTGATGGGCATCTCCGTGGCCATGATCTATCTGGCGCTCCTGTTCCAATTCAAGAACGCGGTGAAGCCTCTGCTGGTGTTCGGGGCCATCCCCTACGGCGTGGCCGGGGCGTTCGCGTCGCTGGCGCTCATGGGCCAGCCTTTCGGGTTCATGGCCTTTTTGGGCATCGCAAGCCTCATCGGGGTGATCGTCAGCCACGTGATCGTGCTGTTCGACTTCATTGAAGAAAAGCTGCACGCGGGTGAGCCCTTGCGACAGGCGATCCTGGATGCGGGGCTCCTGCGACTGCGCCCGGTGCTCATCACCGTGGGGGCCACCATCACGGCGCTGTTCCCGCTGGCCAAGAACGGCGGTCCGTTGTGGGAGCCGCTTTGCTACGCCCAGATCGGCGGACTGGCCGTTGCCACCTTCGTGACGCTGCTCATGGTGCCGGTGCTCTACGCCATCGCCGCTTTCGATCTGAAGGCCATACGCTGACGGTGGCGCGGCGCGACTGCTGAGGGGAATAAATGAGCTGGAATTCCTGCTGGTTGGCCAAGCCGTCCCTTTACCTGGGTGTAAACGGAAATAGTGGTGCGCCCGATCAACGCACTTCTCTCATTATATCTGCCGGGCTCTTCCCGAAATATCGCTTGAATTCTCTACTGAATTGAGTGGAGCTCTCATACCCCACCGCGTCAGCAGCTATGTAGGCCTTAATGTGTTTTTGCATGATCAAATCCCTGGCTCGTGCCAGCCTGATTTTCTTTAGATACTGTATGGGTGAATCACACGTTATTTCCTTAAACGCTTTATGAAATGATGAAACGCTCATATTGGCCGTACTGGCTAATTGCTCCACATCGAGTTTCTTTGAATAGTCGCCTTGCATCATTCTAATGACACGCGCCACTTGCGAGAATGAACTGCTGCCCACCGCAAGGGAATAGAGCACCGACGCCTGAGTGCCGCAAAGAGCACGATAGTATATTTCCCGAACCAGACCTGGCGCCAGGATTTTCGCCTCCGTTTCAGAGCGGAGCGCTTTGAGCAACTTGATTGTTGCATCCATCATATCCTCATCCATGACAGACGGTCCGATCCCAAGTGGGAAGCCGTTATCTCCCAATCTGCCGATTTTTTCATGAAGGCCCATTTGACCGATCAAATCATGCAACTGGGGCATATCAATATCGATATAGAGGCCAAGTAACGGGTTGGCTGGGCTTGCAGACGCTTCGCATTCGAATGGCATTGCGACCGAAGTCACCAGATAATTGTCGGCATCATAGCGAAACGCGTGGTCCCCCAAGTAGCCAATCTTATGCCCCTGAGCGACGATGCAGATTCCAGGATTGTACAACATCGGCTTGCGGGGGACAGGCAACGTGTCCTTGAAAAAACGAACCCCCTGAAGCATCGACTCAGTGGCCCCGCCATCCGATATCTGGAAATTATTCAGCAATTCGACAATATTATGCATATGCAAAACCTCCACCGGCACAGCATTATCTTGGACATCATTCCCGGCGAAAATTCAACTGAAATGAAGAGCGTAGAGAGAATTAGGCATCCTTTTGAGAGAAACAGGTGTTCAAGACGAGTCGGCTGCGCATTAGAAGGGAGCACGCGGTAGTTAAATCGCATTGAGACAACTGAATCAAGTTTACGAAAAGGAGAAATTCAAATGAATACGTTCATACAGTCTTTCATTGTGGCGTTTGCTGTATGTATGACGTCCCTCATCGGCAACCCAGCCCTGGCTCAAAGCAAGCCTAAGGGAGTGGATAACTTCTACACAAGCAAGAGGGTTGATGTGCAAAAGGTGACGTTCGACAACCAATACAAGATGAAAGTTGTGGGGAATCTCTTCACGCCCAAAAATCTTGATGCGAACAAGAAATATCCTGCAATCATCGTCGGGCACCCCATGGGCGCGGTGAAGGAGCAAAGCGCGAATCTCTACTCCACGAAAATGGCCGAACAAGGATTCGTCACCCTGTCACTGGACCTGTCATTCTGGGGAGAGAGTGACGGGCAGCCCCGCAATGCTGTTTCGCCGGACATCTATGCCGAGGACTTCAGCGCTGCTGCGGACTTCCTGGGCACGAGGACGTTCGTTGACAGGGAACGGATAGGCGTCATCGGTATTTGCGGCAGCGGAAGTTTCGCCGTCAGCGCTGCCAAGATCGACCCGCGCCTGAAAGCAATTGCCACCGTCAGCATGTACGACATGGGAGCCGCCAACCGTAACGCTTTGAAGCACTCCTTGACCCTGGAGCAGAGGAAGAAGATCCTGAAGGATGCGGCTCAGCAGCGCTATGTGGAGTTCACCGGCGGCGAGACCAAGTACACCAGCGGGACCGTGCACGAGATTACTGAAAAATCGCACCCGATTGAGATTGAATTCTATGAATTCTACCGTACACCGAGAGGAGAATTCACTCCCGAAGGCTCGTCGCCGAAGCTTACGACGCACCCGACCCTGACCAGCAACGTGAAGTTCATGAACTTCTACCCATTCAACGACATCGAGACCATCTCTCCCCGTCCCATGCTGTTCATTGCGGGTGAAAACGCACATTCCATTGAGTTCAGCGAAGAGGCTTACAAGCTGGCCGCCGAACCGAAGGAGCTCGTCATAATCCCTGGTGCAGGACATGTGGACCTGTACGACAGGGTCAACCTGATTCCCTGGAACAAGCTCTCGGACTTCTTCAACAAGTCGCTGAAGTAACGGGGGGGTCAGTCAGGCTTGCCTGGGGTCTGACTCGCTGGCGCCCGGACTTCCTGAAGCGTGGAACAGGGAGTGCTCCTTCTCCTCCCGGAGCACTCCCCCCTGAGAAATGAATAAGGTGAACCGTCAGCCAACGTAACGCTGAGACATGCCGTTGCCATGGTTGCCCGCAAACACGGGTAACGCTTTACGCCGGGCGGACTTGTCCGCTAGATTGGGGTGAATCAGCCGGAGGAAGTCATGAACCGCGTCCATCGCCTCGCCGTCTTGCCCCTGCTCTTCGCCCTGGCCGTCCTGGTGGCTCTGCCTGCTGCGTCGCACGCGGCGGAGACCTCCAAAGGCCAGACCGTGTACGTGCCCTGCTATTCGCACATCTACCACGGCATCAAGACGCGCGGAATCGACCTGACCATCACGCTGTCCGTACGCAACACCGACCCCAAGCGGGCCGTGACCGTTTCTTCCGTGGAGTATTACGGCACCACGGGCGCGCTGGTGAAACGCTATCTGGAAAAGCCGTTGCGCCTGGAGCCCATGATGACCGTGGAGTACATCGTGGCCCAGACCGACGAGTCGGGCGGGTCCGGGGCCAACTTCCTGGTGCGCTGGTCCTCCGAGACACCGGCAAGCCCGCTGCTGGTGGAGGCGGTGATGATCGGCACCAGCGCCCAGCAGGGGATATCGTTCACCAGCCGGGGAGTGGCGGTTCCGGGCGAGTAGCCCTGCCCCCACTCGCACATATAGAGAGCCCCGGCCTGCGCATCGCGCTGGCCGGGGCTCTTTGATTTCTGGGTTGTCCCCATCAAGTACAAAACCGCCGGAAACCGCAGCCCCATAAGGGATTCCACAAGGGCGGATCCCTTTGGCCGCCGGAGGCTCTCTTGCGTCACACTCCCGGCACACGCTTCACGCCGCCTGGGCGCGCAGCAACGCGCCCTACTTCTTGATGACCTCGGCCTTGATGATGGTCACGGGCTCGCGCGGCACGTCGGAGAACGGCCCCTTTGTCATGGTGGGCACGGCCTTGATGGCGTCCACCACTTCCTTGCCTTCCACCACCTTGCCGAACACGGCGTAGCCCCATCCGCTCTGACTCTTGGCGGTGTGGTTCAGGTTGGCGTTGTTCTTCACGTTGATGAAGAACTGGGCGGTGGCAGAGTGGGGATCACCGGTGCGGGCCATGGCGATGGTGTAGTTTTCGTTGGTGAGGCCGTTGTCAGCCTCGTTCTTGATGGGGGAGCGGGTCTGCTTCTGCTGCATGTCCTTGTCCATGCCGCCGCCCTGGATCATGAAGCCGTTTATGACGCGGTGGAAGACCAGGCCGTTGTAGAAGCCGTCGTTTACGTACTTCAGAAAGTTCTCAACGGAGGCCGGGGCCTTGGCCGGGTCCAGCTCCAGGACGATGTCGCCCTTGCTGGTGGTGAGCTTCACCAGGGGGTTGGCGGCCTGGGCGTCGGCTGTAAAGCCAGAGAGCAGTAGACAGGCAGCGACTGCGAACGATGCGAGAAAGCCGAAACGTGCGTTCATGGGTGTTCCTTCTTGATGGGCTGTTCGGGCTATGTCGGTCATCCGGCCCGAAATTGAAACCCCGTTGTGCCGTCGGTGCGCTCCTGCGTCAAGCCGCGCCTACGAAAAAGGCCCCGAAGCTGTCGCTCCGGGGCCTTATCGTATCAATTGGTCAGCGTGTTGCCAGGCTTAGGGCCTAGTACATGCCGCCCATTCCGCCCATGCCGCCGCCGGGCATGGCAGGCATGTCCTTCTTGGCTTCGGGCTTCTCGGCGATGGCGCACTCGGTGGTGAGCAGCAGGCCGGAAACGGAGGCGGAGTTCTGCAGGGCGATGCGGGTGACCTTCTTGGGGTCGATGACACCGGCCTTGATCAGGTCTTCGTACTCGCCGGTGGCGGCGTTGAAGCCGTAGCCTTCCTTGCCCTCGGCGACCTTGGCAACCACGATGGAGCCTTCGAATCCGGCGTTGCCGGAGATCTGGCGCAGGGGGGCTTCGCAGGCGCGGCGGATGATCTCGATGCCGGCGGTCTCGTCGTCGTCGACGGGCTTGACCTTCTCGAGGGCCTTCAGGCAGCGCACCAGGGCGACGCCGCCGCCGGGGACGATGCCTTCTTCAACGGCAGCGCGGGTGGCGTTCAGGGCGTCCTCGACGCGGGCCTTCTTTTCCTTCATCTCGGTCTCGGTGGAGGCACCGACGTTGATGACGGCCACGCCGCCCACCAGCTTGGCAAGGCGCTCCTGGAGCTTCTCCTTGTCGTAGGAGGAGGTGGTCTCGTCGGCCTGGGTGCGGATCTGCTTCACACGGGCCTTGATGTCCTCGACCTTGCCGCCACCGTCGATGATGGTGGTGTTTTCCTTGTCGATCACCACGCGCTTGGCGCGGCCCAGATCGGCCAGGGTCAGGCTTTCCAGCTTGATGCCCAGGTCCTCGGAGACGGCCTGGCCGCCGGTGAGGATGGCGATGTCCTGCAGCATGGCCTTGCGGCGGTCGCCGAAGCCAGGGGCCTTGACGGCGCAGACCTGGAGGGTGCCGCGCAGCTTGTTGACCACCAGGGTGGCCAGGGCTTCGCCCTCGACGTCTTCAGCCACGATCAGGAGGGGCTTGGCCATCTTGGCGACCTGCTCCAGCACGGGCAGAAGGTCCTTCATGGAGGAGACCTTCTTCTCGTTGATCAGGATGAAGGGATCGTCCATTTCGCAGACCATCTTCTCGGGATCGGTCACGAAGTAGGGGGAGAGGTAGCCACGGTCGAACTGCATGCCCTCGACGACGTCCAGGGTGGTTTCCAGGCCCTTGGCTTCCTCGACGGTGATGACGCCTTCCTTGCCGACCTTGTTCATGGCCTCGGCAATGATGTTGCCGATGGTGGCGTCGGAGTTGGCGGAGATGGTGCCAACCTGGGCGATCTCTTTCTGGTCGCGGGTGGGCTTGGCCAGCACGGCCAGCTCGGCGACGATGGCTTCAACAGCCTTGTCGATGCCGCGCTTGATGGCCATGGGGTTGCGGCCGGCGGCCACAAGCTTCACGCCTTCCTTGAAGATGGCCTGGGCCAGAATGGTGGCGGTGGTGGTGCCGTCGCCGGCGACGTCGGAGGTCTTGGAGGCGACTTCCTTCACCATCTGGGCGCCCATGTTCTCGAACTTGTCTTCAAGCTCGATTTCCTTGGCGACGGTGACGCCGTCCTTGGTGATGACCGGGGAGCCGAAGCTCTTCTCGATGACCACGTTGCGGCCCTTGGGTCCCAGGGTGACCTTCACGGCGTTGGCAAGCTTGTCAACGCCCCTTTTCAGCTTCTCGCGGGCCTTGGCATCATAGAGAATTTCTTTAGCGGCCATATGTATCTCCTTGAATGAACAGGATGAAAGTTGAAATGATCGTCGAAAAACTACTCGATAACGGCGAGGATATCGTCCTCACGCATCATCAGGTACTCGTCGCCGTCGATCTTGATCTCGGTGCCGGCGTACTTGTTGAAGAGGACGTTGTCGCCCTTCTCCACGGCGGGCTTGGTGCGCTTGCCGTCATCGCCGACCTTGCCGGGGCCCACGGCGATCACTTCGCCTTTCATGGGCTTTTCCTTGGCGGAATCGGGGATGATGATGCCGCCCTTGGTCACCAGTTCTTCTTCCAGACGCTTCACCAGAACGCGGTCGTTCAAAGGCTTGAGCTTCATTGGGGGTAATCCTCCAGGTGGTATTTGCTTTTTTTCATCGTGTTAGCACTCGCCAAGGGTGAGTGCTAACGACGTGCAGCTAGATAAGGCACATATCAGAAAAAGCCAACAAGAAAAGTTAAAATTTAATGAAGCCGCCGGACGCCAGCGGCAAACATACCTGAATAATCTCGTAATTTTTCATTGATTCAAGAAATATCTCTTATTTTCTTGATTTTTCAACGGGGACATTACCCGGAACCGGCTCCACCGGCACGCAGACGCGAAGCCATCAAGCCACACCGAACAGGGAGAGAGTGCAGGACGCGCCCGGCAAAACAGTGAAACGGACGTATGCAATCCCCGCTCCACCGCCCGGTGCGTGCGGCCTGCCCTGCCCCGGGGGAAACCAGAGCCCTATGATCGACTTGACTTTCAGACATATTCCGGAGAACTAATCCACGTGGTTTTGCCTGTCTTGCGGCTGCACTGACGTGCGGTACGCCTCGAAAGGCTCCTCACATCTCTCTAGATTCTCAACGCTCGGCAGCAAACTCCCCGGGAGGGGCGGGAATATATGACCGCGATTATCGGCGTCATCATGGTTCTGGGCAGCGTCATCGGAGGCTACGTGCTCTCCCATGGCCAGCTTGGAGTCCTTGTCCAGCCATATGAACTGCTTACCATCGGCGGCGCGGCCCTGGGCGCGCTGTTCATCTCCTCGCCCATGAGCGTGGTGAAGGACGTCTTCAAGCACCTTCCCCAGATTTTCACCGCCAAGGAGGACTCCAAGGCCTTCTACATGGAGATCCTCACCCTGATGTACGAGCTGTTCCAGCTGGCCCGCCGCTCCGGCGCCGTGGCCCTGGACGCCCACGTGAACCGCCCCGCCGACTCCGACATCTTCCGCCGCTTCGGCGCGGTGACCAAGAACAAGACCGTATTGAACTTCATCTGCGACAACCTGAAGATCGTCATCGCAGGCAACATCGAGCAGCACCACTACGAAGCCATCATGGACACCGACATCAGCACCCGCAAGCACCACGATTCGCTCGCGGGCGGCACGGTCAGCAAGACCGCCGACGCCCTGCCGGGCCTGGGCATCGTGGCGGCGGTGCTCGGCATCGTCATTACCATGGGCGACATCAACCAGCCCCCCGAGGTCCTGGGCAAACACATCGCAGCGGCGCTGGTGGGAACCTTCCTGGGCGTTCTGCTCTGCTACGGATTCGTCGGTCCCATGGCCACGATGCTTGACCATCAGGCTGCTTCCAAGCAGGCCCGTCTCAAGGTGGTGAAGTCGGCGCTGATGGGCTACTCCATCGGACTGGCCCCGATCCTGGCGGTGGAATACGCCCGGCGGGCCATCCCCAGCAATGTGCAGCCTACCATGGAAGAGTTGGAAGAAGGGATGAAGAGCAGCTAGTGGCGCGTTATTGAAAATATGAACATGTTTTCAATAACAAAAACACATGGTTCTTTTGGATGAGATTCATACACCACCGGAACGTTTCTTGAGCGATCCAGGCTCGCGCCGCTAGCCCCTCGGCGGCGAATGCTCCACGGCGGATGCGCCGCTTCTGAGGATGTCCAGTTCCCGCAACAGTCTGTCCAGGCGCAGACCCTGGGGCGGCAGATTCTCGATGCCGCAGACCTTCCGGTTCATGTCGTCGCACCACTTGGTCAGGTCCGCGATGCCGTACTTGGCGGCGTCCGCAAAGAACACCGCCTTGTCGTTCTGATCGGGCACTCCGTCCCAGCGCAGCTTGAGCCCCAGGTAGTTCCTGTCCGAGTGGAACTGGGAATGCTTCACCTCGTAACCCGCCAGAAAGCTCAGGGGCTCTCCCGTGGTGTCGGTGGGGTCCACCAGCTTGAAATAGGCCAGCAGAGCCACGCCCGCGAACTTTTCCACGGGCATGAGCTGCGAAGCCTTGAAGGACAGGCTCATCCCGGCGGAAGAGAGGTCCTCAATGCGCGGGTAGGGAGGCTTGCCCTGGATCATCTTGGGATCGCCCAGCGCCTTCAGGTGGACCCGCTTCATCTCCGAGGCGCGCCTGAGCCAGAGCGCCAGTTCGAGCACGATGTTCTCGTCGGTCTCCACCCTGAACGTGCTGCGGTAATCATCGTCCATCGTGCCTCCTGGCGCTGCGCCCGCGCGGCCCTTTCCTGACTCCTAAAAGACATTACGCGAGAAAACAACAGGTTGTGCCGCCGACAATCCTGGCTGCCTATTCTCTCAACGCCCTTTATGAACGGGGGCCGTCCGGAACCTGCACCGTGACCTTCCCGCGCATGCCTTCCTTGAGGGCCATGTCCGGGTTGGGCAGCGAGAGCTCCACCTCAAAGTGCGCGGGCAGTTGCACGTCCGCCCAGGCCGCCGTCATCTGAATGCGCACCACTGTGGCCTCGAAGGTCTTTCCGGGCAGGGTGTCGAAGGCGATGGCGGCCTTGTCGCCCACGCGCAGCCTGGAGATGTATATCTCGTGCACCAAGGCCCGCACCAGGATGGGATCCATGGAGCCCACCACGAAGAGCTTGGTCTTCTTGGACAAGATGACGCCCGGCTTCACCTCCGGGTTGACCCAGAGCACGTGCCCGGCCACCGGCGTGGTGACCCAGGACACGCCCGGCAGGTTCTTCTCACTGGCCTTCTGACCAAACTTGGCCTTGGCCAGCTCCAGCTCTCCGGCAGCCATCTCGCGCTCCATGCGCAGGCTCTCCTCAATAATGCGCTCCTTGAACCTGGCCAGTTCCAGCTCCTTGGCCTGATCGCTCACCTCCTGGGTGGAGGCCATGCCGCGTCCCAGACGCATGCGGGTCTCGTCCAGATTCTTGCGCAGCAGCAAGATCTCCGAGCGCACCCTCTCCAGGTTGGCCTCCTGGGCTCGGACCTCGCCCTGGGAGAGCTTGCGGCGCTCGGACAGGAGGTCCTCAGGCGGGAAAGCGTATTCCAGCAGGCGCTGGTCCAGGTCTACCTTCTGGCCGATGTCGGCCAGCATCTTCGTGACCTTCATGCGCCCGGTGAACGGCTTGATGGGGGGCTCGGCGTCCTCGCCGCGCTTGAGCTTCACCTCTTTGGCCATGGAGTCGAATATCTTCATCTCCTCGGGGCTGGCGTGGGGGCTCAAGACCTCCATGTGGTTGGGGCTGAAGGTCTTGCCGACAAAGACGACATCCTCGGCGGCGGCGGCCCCGGCCCACAGCGCGGCCATGGCGAGAAGCGAAAGGCATATCAACTGACGCATCAATCCTCCAGATATGCAGACCGACAGGCGGGTTTTCCCCCGCACGATGGCCCACCTTGTAGCGATTTTTCCGGGGCAGTCAAAGCCGGGTATATCCTCCCGCGCCGGTTGCCAAGGACTATGCAGACTCCGGCGTGGGCCTGACGCGAAAATAATGCCGCCGTTCACCGCCAATATAATACCGTTCACCGAGAGAAAATCACCGCTTATGAGCGGCCTCGCGGGCGGCACCCCCAGAGGCGGCGTCAAGACAGTACCGAGGGAATTTTCCGAGTGCCTTGACCGAAGAATTTCAATTCCTTATGGAACGTTTTCAAGCTCTCATTCCAGTTTTTCGAATGTTACCTGCCGACCGGGGGGTCGGAGAATTATCAACAGCCAGACGCGGGAGGTGGCCTCCACCATACAGTTTATGCGCATCGAGGCGAGGAAATTGACTCGACACAACCTAACGTGAGGTGAATATGGACATCTTGGTTTTCGCGACCGTGGTGCTCCCGTTCCTGGCGGCAATTGCCCTGTTGCTGCTTCGGGACAAGGGGTCCAGAAGCCTGATCGTGGTCGGAACTGCGGTGGTCCTGGCCGCGGCTTCTCTGGCCCTGGTCGGGCAGGGCTCCTTCGAGTACGCGCCCAAAAGCCTTTTGGGGATCGGCCTGGACGGGCTGATCATGCTGCTCGATTTCGGCCTGCTGTTCGTCATCCTGTTCATGGCCTTGACGAAGCTCAAGAGCACCCTGGTGGCCGCGCTGACAGCGGCTCAGATCATCGGTCTCATCTACCTTGAATTCTTCATGCCGCACGGCCCGGCCGTGGCCGCGCCGGCCATGTTTGCGGACCAGCTGTCCATGATCATGGTCCTTGTAATCTCCATCGTCGGCTCGCTCATCTGCGTGTACGCCCTGGGCTACATGCCCACCCACGAGGAACACCTGCGCCTGCCCAAGTCCAAGCAGCCCAAGTTCTTCTTCTTCCTGGTGGCGTTCCTTGGCGCAATGAACGGCCTGGTGCTGGCCAACAGCCTGCTCTGGCTGTATTTCTTCTGGGAAATCACCACGTTCTGTTCCTTCATGCTCATCTCCCACGACGGCGACGAGACCTCCGTGAAGAACGCCACTCGCGCCTTGTGGATGAACATGACCGGCGGCGTGGCCTTCGTGTTCGCGCTGATCTTCATGCAGAAGTCCGGCACGGGCCTGTACCTGTCCGAGCTTCTGAAGCCCGGTTTCTCCGCCGCCGGAGCCGCCGCGCTGATCCCCCTGTTCATGCTGTGCTACGCGGGCATCACCAAGAGCGCCCAGGTGCCGTTCCAGAGCTGGCTCACCGGCGCCATGGTCGCGCCCACGCCGGTCTCCGCGCTGCTGCACTCCTCCACCATGGTCAAGGCAGGCGTGTACCTGGTGCTGCGCCTCTCCCCCGCCTACGCGGGCACCATGCTCTCAGGCATGCTGGCCATGTTTGGCGCGTTCACCTTCCTGACCGCCTCGGCCCTGGCCGTGGGACAGTCCAACGCCAAGAAGGTGCTGGCCTACTCCACCATCGCGAACCTCGGCCTGATCATCGCCTGCGCGGGCATCAACACCCCCGCAGCCATCACCGCCGCCATCGTGATAATCATCTTCCACGCGGTGTCCAAGGCCCTCATGTTCCTGTGCGTGGGCACCATCGAGCAGAAGATCCATTCCCGCGACCTGGAAGACATGCGCGGCCTGTACCTGACCATGCCCAAGACCACCATCGTGGCCCTGATCGGCGTGTTCACCATGCTGCTGCCTCCCTTCGGCGTGCTGCTGGGCAAGTGGATGGCCATCGAAAGCGCCGCCGCCCTGAAGTACATGCCCGTCACCATCATGCTGGCGCTGGGCTCCGGCCTCACCGTGATGTTCTGGGCACGTTGGGCGGGCATCCTGCTCTGCACCCCGTATCCCAAGGGCGTCACCCCTGAAGTGCAGCCCTCCACCGTGCGCGGCCCCCTGGTCATTCTGGCTTACGGCGCGCTGCTGCTCTCGCTGCTGGTGCCCTTCGTCTACGGCGGGCTGATCGAGCCTGCGGTGAAGAGTTCGCACAAGGCCGCCGGGTACATTCTCTCCGGGTGGAACTTCGTGAACGCGCAAGGCATCTTCTACATCTATCCTCTGTTCCTGGTTCTTGGCGTGGGCTTCTACCTGGCCTGGAAGGCCGCTAAGAAGATCGACCCCGCCACCTGCGTTGGCCCCTACCTGTGCGGCGCGCAGGCCAAGGACGACAACACCGCCTTCGTGAGCACGGGCCGCGCCAACGTGACCTATCAGGCCGGTAACTTCTATCTGTCCTGGATCTTCGGCGAAGAACGCCTCACCAGCTCCATCAACATGGTGGCCGGGGTTCTTCTCGCGGTCATGCTGGGACTTCTGCTGGGAGGGGTGATCTAATGGGTAAGCTCCTGCTCGCCACCATCGCCGTGTTCCTGGCCCCGGTCATCGGCGGCCTCATCGCCGGCCTGGACCGCAAGACCACTGCATGGCTCCAGTCCCGGGTCGGTCCTCCGATCCTCCAGCCCTTCTATGACGTGTTCAAGCTCATGGGCAAGTCGCCCATGATCATGAGCCCCTGGCAGGTCCTCTCCGTGTGGGTGTACCTGATGAGCGCCGTGCTCACGGTGTTCCTGTTCTTCATGGGCTCCGACCTTCTGCTCATCTTCTTCGTGCTGACCATCGGCGCGGTGTTCTTCGTCATGGGCGCGCTGGTCACCCAGTCGCCTTACGCCCAGCTCGGCGCGCAACGAGAGCTGGTGACGATGCTCACCTACGAGCCCCTGATCATACTGGTGTTCGTGGCCATCGCCATGGTTACCGGCAGCTTCAAGGTCTCCGAGGTCTTCGCCTACGGCAAGCCTCTGCTGCCCCAGCTGCCCCTCATGTTCATCGTGCTGGGCTACGCGCTGACCATCAAGCTGCGCAAGTCGCCCTTCGACATCTCCACCTGCCACCACGCCCACCAGGAAGTCGTTCGCGGCGTGCTCACCGAGTACTCCGGCCCGCAGCTGGCCATGATCGAGATCGCCCACTGGTACGAAGTGGTCTTCGTGCTGGGTCTGGTCGGCCTCTTCTGGGCCACCAGCTTCTGGGGCATGCTCGTTCTGCTGGTGCTGACCTACTTCGTCGAGATCCTCATCGACAACGTCACCGCCCGCATGAACTTCAAATGGATGCTGAAGAGCGTCTGGGCGTGGGGCCTTGCCCTGTCGGTCCTGAACCTGCTCTGGCTGTACGCCTAATCCTTCCTCACTGGAGATAGAAAATGGGCATGCTCAAAGACTGGATCAACAAGGGAAGGCTCAAGTCCCCTTGGATAGTCCACTTCGACTGCGGGTCCTGCAACGGCTGCGACATTGAGGTTCTGGCCTGCCTGACCCCCGTCTACGACGTTGAACGCTTCGGCATAATAAACATCGGCGACCCCAAGCACGCCGACGTGCTGCTGGTCACCGGAACGGTGAACCACCGCAACAAGCACGTGCTGAAAAACATCTACGACCAGATGCCCTCGCCCAAGGCGGTCATCGCCATGGGTGCCTGCGGCCTGTCCGGCGGCGTGTTCCGCGAGGCCTACAACGTGGTGGGCGGCGTGGACAAGGTCATCCCCGTGGACGTCTACGTGCGCGGATGCCCGCCCAAGCCCGAGGCCATGATCGATGGCGTCGTGATGGCTCTGGGCAAGGTCAAGGCCGCGCTCGAAGCCGCCGGTTAACAGAAACCTCAGCGAGGTATCCCATATGTTTGACAATGAGCAGGCCGTCACGGTGGACTCCCTGATCCCGGAGTGCCAGAAACGCTACGACCAGGGCCTGCGCCTGGTGGGCGTCACCGCAGTGGAGATCAAGAAGGACGACACCTTCGACGTGCTCTACCACTTCGACAAGGATCTCGAACTCTCGCACCTTCGCCTGAATGTGCCCACCACGGCCCCTGTGCCCTCGGTTTCGGGCGTGTACTTCCCGGCGCTCCTGTACGAGAACGAGATCAAGGACCAGTTCGGCGTGAACTTCCAGAACATCCTGATCGACTTCGGCTGCACCCTGTACCTTGAGCCGGAAGTGGTGAAGAGCCCGTTCTGCACCTTCACCTTTGCCAAGAAAGAAAAAGGCAAAGAGGAGGCCTAGACATGCGTACCATTCTTCCTTTCGGCCCCCAGCACCCTGTGCTGCCTGAGCCCATCCACCTGAAACTGGTGGTTGAAGACGAAAAGGTCGTCGAGGCTCTCCCCAACCTGGGTTACGTGCACCGTGGCCTGGAGAAGCTGACCGACATCCGCGACTACAACCAGATGGTGAACATCGTTGAGCGCGTGTGCGGCATCTGCTCCTGCATCCACTCCCTGAACTACTGCGAAGCCATGGAAGAGATGCTGAAGATCGAGGTCCCCCAGCGCGCGCACTTCCTGCGCGTGATGTGGGGCGAGATCCACCGCGTCCACTCCCACTTGCTGTGGCTGGGCCTCTTCGCCGACGGCTTCGGTTTTGAGTCCCTGTTCATGCAGTTCTGGCGCATCCGCGAGCGCGCCATGGACCTGATGGAAGCCACTGCCGGCAACCGCGTGGTCATCTCAACCAACATCGTGGGCGGCGTCCGCAAGGACATCACCCCCGACATGAAGACCTGGATCCTGGCCGAGATCGACAAGACCGAGACCGAGGTCCGCGCCCTGGAAAAGACCATCCTGGAAGACTACACCGTGAAGCAGCGCTGCTGCGGCAAGGGCGTGCTCACCAAGGAACAGGCCCACATGCTGGGCGCGGTCGGCCCCATGCTGCGCGGCTCCGGCTGGGCGCAGGATGCCCGCCAGACCGGCTACGCCGCCTACGGCCAGCTCGATTTCGAGCCGGTGGTGGAATACGACGGCGACTCCTACGCGCGCTGCAAGGTGCGCTTCCGTGAAGTCTACGCCTCCTGCGACCTGGTGCGCCAGGCCCTGGCCAAGATGCCCGAGGGCGAGATCAGCACCAAGGTCAAGGGCAAGCCCGAGGGCGAAGTCTGGCGTCGCGTGGAACAGCCGCGCGGCGAACTGTATTACTACCTGAAGGGCAACGGGTCCAAAAACCTGGACCGCGTGCGCATCCGCACTCCAACATTCGCCAACATCCCGCCCCTGCTGGCCATGTTGCCCGGCTGTGAGCTGGCGGACGTCCCCGTCATCGTGCTGTCCATCGACCCGTGCATCTCCTGCACGGAGCGTTAAGAGGAGCCGCCACATGTTCGAGATGACCAAAAACGTCTTGCAAAACCTGATGGGCAAAAGCTCCACCAGGCTCTATCCCTTCACCAAGCGCGAGAGCTTCGAGCGCTTCCGGGGGACGCTGGACATCAACGTGGACGAGTGCATCTTCTGCGGCACCTGCGCCAAGAAGTGCCCCAGCCAGTGCATCGAGGTGGACATCAAGGGCCGCACCTGGACCTGCGATTCCTTCGCCTGCGTGTACTGCTCCAACTGCGTTGAGGCCTGCCCCGTGCAGTGCATGTTCATGACTCCGGTCACCAAGCCGCCCGCAGGCGAAAAGGACGTGATCTTCTACAAGGGCAAGCCCAAGGAGCCCAAGGAGAAGAAAGCCAAGGCCGCCAAGGAGTAGCACTCCCGGCTGAAGCTTCGTTCGCTGAATGAAAACAAACGCCGACCCGGCATGCCGGGTCGGCGTTTTCATTTGGCTCATGTTCAGTCTTTGCGGGGAATGGCAAGACAGGATCGAAAGAAACCTGTCACCCTGAGCCCATTTGCCTACGGCAAAATCAGACTTCACCCGGACCGATGCCGGGTGGACTCGCTCAGACCTCGACTCCAACCCGGAGGCGGCTCATAGGTGCCCCCAAGGAGCGTGGATTCAGGCCGGTCACGCGGGAACAGCGGGAGTTATTTCGGCAATGCGCGCAGCCTCTCCAAAATCCCGGCGTTGCCGGGCTCGTAGCTCAGGGCGGCTCGCCACACGCGCAAGGCCTCGTCCTTTCTCCCCTCGGCCAGGGCGCGGTCACCTTGGCGTCCCAGCACGGCCACCAGAGCGAACCGGGCTTGGGCCTCGGACGGGTCCAGCTCCAGGGCCTGCCTCCAGGCATTCAGGGCCAGGCTCTCAAATCCCAGGCGCTCGTACACCTCTCCGGCCAGCACCAGGTTCCGAACACCGCGCGGGTTTATCTCCAGTGAGCGCTCCAGTTCCATGCGGGCGTTCACCAGCAGATTAAGCCGCATGAACGTGTCCCCCAGGGCCAGGTGCAGCTCCGCGTCCTGCGACGCTGCGGCCTGGGCCTTGGCCAGAAGCGGCCTCGCGCCGGCGTCGTCTCCCTGGGCCAGCCGGCAGGCCGCCAGCCCAAGCTGCGCCCAGGCATTTTCAGGGTCCACGCCAAGGGTCCGCCGGTAGGCGTTCTCGGCGGATGCGGGTAGTCCCTGCGCCAGCTGCACGTGGCCCAGCCAGTTCAAGGCCAACAGATTCTTCGGTTCGCGGGCCAGCACCCGCTCAAGCCCGGCATCGGCAGCCTTCAGGTCCCCAGAGGCTGCATCCACCTGTGCCAAACGGATGAGCGCAAAGGCGTCGTCCGGCTGGAGACGCAAGGCGTCCTGCAGGGACCGGCGCGCGGCCTCCAGGTTGCCCTTGGCCTGCCATTCCTGCGCGGTGAACAGGTGGTCCGTGACGCCCTCCTGGGCCAGAGCGGTTGGCGCGGTTGGCGCGGCTGGCGCGGCCCAGGCCAGAAAAGCCGCCAGGAAAACGCAAAAGCCCATACGGCGCATCATGGACGCCCCCCTCTCCTGAACGCGCACAGGTCCTGAAGCTCCTGGACGTGCTCACGGGTGAGCGCGTTGATCTCGGGAATGTGGCGTTCGAACACGTGGGCCATAAGGGGATGTGCGAAGCGGTGCAGGCTGCGGGTGACGCGGGAGTTGAACCCCCGGCGCGGCTTGTGTTCGCCGCCCATTCCGGGGTCGAAGCTCAAAATCCCGCGCTCGATGGCCCAGGCGATGGGCGCGTAATAGCATAGCTCGAAATGCAAAAATGGAATCTCCAGCGCGGCCCCGGAATAGCGCCCGTACAGTTCCCCCTCGCCGTGGATCAGCAGGGATAGCCCCACGGGCTCCTCGCGCCCCTCCAGGAAGCCCGCCGCAAAGGCCACATGTTCCCGGAACACGTCCGCCAGCCCCTGGAAGAACGAGAGCGGCAGGTACTTGCAGCCCCACTCCCCGAACTTGGAGCAGGTGTCAGCGTAATAGTGGTGCATGAGCTCGAACCAGAAGTCAGGCGCATCCTCCCCGTCAACGATCTCCACGCGCACCCCGGATTCGCGCAGCGCGCGGCGCTCGCGCCGGATGTTCTTGCGTTGACCGGTCCTGAACACCTCCAGGAAATCCTCGAAGAACCGGTAGCCCTGATTCTCCCAGATGAAGCCCTGGTGCTCCCAGGCCGTGAGGCCGTACGACTCCAGGTCGTCCGCGAATTCGTCCTGCGCGAAAAGGACATGCAGCCCGGAGAATTCGTTGGCCTCCACCAGGTGATCCATACCTTCCAGCACCGCCCCGGCCATGCCGCGCTGCGAGAACCCCGGCGCGGTGAGGAACCGGTATCCGGCCACCGGGGTGAACGGACTCACGGCCACCAGCTTGGGGTAATACGGCAGGTCCAGGCGCTGGGCCACGTCCGCCCAGAGCTGGTCGTAGACGAACTCGCCCTGGCCGTGCCCCTTCACGTACAGGGGAGCAGCCGCCACCAGCTTGTCGCAGACGCGCAGCACGCAGTGGGCGGGCATCCACCCTGCCTCGGTGCTGACCGCCCCGCAGGATTCCAGCAGGTTGAGCCACTCCCAGCGCATGAATGGCGGAGCGCCCGCCGCCAGGCGGTTCCATTCCTGCCGGTCCAGGTGGCCCATGGAGGGCGCGAAGGAGACGGTGAGCGCCAGATCGGCCTGATTTGGTTGGGTCATGGCGAATGGGCCGGGGCGCGAGAGCCCCGGCCCCATGCGGCGTCCTTACTTGATGTTGGCCCAGGCCTCGCCGTTCTTCAGGAAGAGCTCGATCTCCACGGCCTTGCAGATGTCCACGTCCTTGATGGTGTACCCCAGCTTGTCCACCACCACATAGCGCAGATCCCACATGCAGTTGCCCTGGTCGTGCGGCACGGCGATGTCGATCTTCTTGCCGGGATGGAGCTTGTACTTGGTCAGGAGGTTCGGACCCCAGGTCTTGGTTCCGGCCGGGGCCAGGCGGATCTGCTTGATCTCCTGGTCGGCGGAGTTGATAAACAGGATGCGTTTTTCGGCGGCCAGAGCCTGGCAGGCCACGGCCATAATCAGGATGAACAGGGCCAATGTCTTCCGCATGAAATCCTCCGGATTGGGTGTCGTGTCGAATCGGGTACGCATGCCGGGTGTCGCGTTCCTGAAAACCATGGACATGTTTTTCAAGAGAAAAATCACCGGTTTTCCCTGGCTGCCCGCGCAACTGCAGGGCAAGCCTTCCGCAAGCCTGCTATAGCGGCGCACCGGGCTGCTCATACAGGGACTTGGCCCACACCAGGGCCTCGCAGTAGGAGCTGGCCACCTTGATGGGATCGAGGTGCAGGGTGCGGGTCAGTTCGTCCAGACGCGCCCAGTCACCGGTCTCGAAGCATTTGGCCACTTCCAGCCAGTCGCTGTAGACGTTGCGCTCCCCGCACAGGGCGGCCATGACCTCTTCCTCCAGGGGCAACGACTCCACCAGCTCGCGCATGGGGGTGTCCAGCATGGGCTCGAGCAGCGAGAAAAGGCCCATGAGAAACAGCGTGTCCGGGGCGACGTCGCGCGAGTCGTGGTTGGCGCTGGCGCGCTCCAGGAACTTGGCCCGGATGGAGGAGAGATAGGGCAGCTCAGAGGTCTTGTCCGAAGGCATCACATCCGAAAGAAGCACCAGCCACAGCCAGCTCTTGATCTGCTGCCAGCCGAGCATCAGGATGGCGTGACGGATGGAGCTGACCTTGTAGCGCAGGCCAAACGCCAGGGAGTTGATGAAGGTCAGCAGGCGAAAGCTGATGGACACGTCCGACTCGATGTTTCGCGTCAGCTCTTCCAGGTCCATGTCGCCCTTTTCCAGGGTGCGGTAGATGTTCAGGCGCGTGATTTTGTTGGAGGGGAGCTTCCTGCCGGGGACGATGACCGGTTTCTCGAAGAAGAACCCCTGGAACAGGTGGAAGCCGAGCCTTTTGGTCAGCTGAAAGTGCGCATCGTCCTCAACGCGCTTGGCGGCCAGCAGGCAGTTGCAGCCGGAAAGCTCGTTCAGCATGGACTTGAGCTGGTCCTCATCCTTTTCCAGCACGTCCACGAACACGATGTCGGCCAGCTCCACCAGCTTCCTGTCGCACTCGCCGGGCAGAAAGTGATTGAGCGCCAGGGTGTAGCCCTGCTGCTTGACCCGCCTGAGCGCGGCCTCGAAGTCGGGTTCGAGTTCCTTCAGGGGTTCAAGTTCCACCACGGTGGTGCGCGGCGGCAAGGTGGAGGGCACGTCGGACAGGATCGATTCGCGCGAAAAGTGGATACAGATCTTCTTGCCGATCTGGTCCGGCTCCGGCGAGGTGAGCAGCGCCGTGGAGATGACCGAAAGGGTGGCCACGTCCTTGTCCGAAAAGTTGGCGGACTTCTCCAGCGGGCTCTTTCGGTAGAGCAACTCATAGCC
>WSYE01000020.1:82343-93977 GCA_009773665.1 Desulfovibrionaceae bacterium
GTCTTTCCATCTCCTACCCCACCTGAAGCGCCCTGTCCATTTTCCCAGCGCCACGGGCGGAATACGTGGACAGCCCGCAGGGGGCGCGGTATATGTTGCCATATCCAACATTTCGGGGTTTTTTCCAGGATGAAGGCTCTCCACGAAAAACTAGTCGATTCCGGGCTGGTCACCAAGATCGAGGTGGACCAGGTCCGCCAGATTCAGCGCAAGTCCGGCTGGAAGATCGTCGAGTACCTCATGCACCAGGGGCGCTTGAACGAGAACGAGCTGATCGACTTCATCAGCCGCGAACTGAAGATCGACAAGTACTCCGCCGAAAAATACCCCCTGGACAAGACCCTCAAGGAAGTCCTGCCCGAGGACTTGGCCCGCAAGCTGGACCTGGTGCCGGTGAAGACCGAGCGCAACGTCCTTTTCGTTGCCACCGCCGACCCCGAGTCCATCAACCGCCTGGACCAGGTGGAACGCGTGGCCATGCTGGAGGTGGAGCCCATCTTCTGCACCAAGGCCGAGCTTGAGGAGCTGATGGCCGGGCAGTACGGGGTGCAATCCCACCTTGGGGACATGCTGGGCATCATCGACGAGCTCACGGTGCAATCCGGCGAGGACACCGAGGAGGGCGCGGAACTGGCCGGTGCGCTGCAAAGCGCCGTGCAGGAAGCCCCGGTGGTGCGGCTGGTGAACCAGATACTGGCCCAGGCCGTGCGCGAGCGCGCCTCCGACATCCACCTCTCCCCCATGACCAACACCATCCAGATGCGCTACCGCATCGACGGGGAGCTGCGCGAGTTTCCCACGCCTCCCAAATCCGTGTTCCTGACCGTGCTCTCGCGGCTTAAGCTTCTGGCCAACATGGACATCACCGTGGCCCGCATCCCCCAGGATGGGCGCTTCTCCTTCGTGCTGGACGGCAAGGAGGTGAACGTGCGCGCCTCCACCCTGCCCACCATCCACGGCGAGAATCTGGTGCTGCGCCTTCTCATGCGCTCCTCGCGCGGCAGCGGCCTGGACGAGCTTGGCGTGAGCGAGGAAGACAGGCGAAAGCTCCAGAAAGGCATGGACCGCCCCTTCGGCATGATCCTGGCCACCGGCCCCACAGGCTCGGGCAAGACCACCCTTCTGTACGCGGTGCTCCGCCAGCTGGACCAGCCCGGGGTGAACATCATCACCCTGGAAGACCCGGTGGAATACCGCATCGAAACCATCCGGCAGGTGCAGCTGAACGCCCGCGCGGGCATGACATTCGCCTCGGGCCTGCGGGCCATCCTGCGCCAGGACCCGGATATCATCATGGTGGGCGAAATCCGCGACGGCGAGACCGCAGGCATTGCGGTGCAGTCGGCGCTCACCGGCCACCAGGTGCTCTCCACCGTGCACACCAACTCAGCCTGCCAGGCCCTCACGCGCCTCATGGAGATGGGCATCGAACCGTTCCTCGTGGCCTCCACCCTGGCCGTGGTGGTAGGCCAGCGCCTTGTGCGGCGCATCTGCCCCAAGTGCAAGGAGGCCTATACGCCGCCCAAGGAGCTGGTGTCGCTCTTTGAAATGCAGCACCTGCGCGACGTGGTGTTCATGCGCGGCAAGGGCTGCCCGGACTGCGGCGGGCTCGGCTATTCGGGACGCGTGGGCGTGTATGAGGTGCTCTACGTGGACGACATGGTGCAGGACATGATCCTGAGACAGGCCTCGGCCCGCGAGATCGAGCAGGCCGCCGTCGAAGCCGGGACGTTCTCGACGCTGAAGATGGACGCCCTGTCGAAAGTGGTGGCCGGACACACAACCATCGAGGAAGCGGCCACGATAGCGTTCATGTAGCCCGGCAGTACTCCTCGGGGGTGAGGACGAGGTCGGGTTCGAGCGATTTGAGCTTTTTGTCGAAGCTGAGGAATCCCCGCGCTTCATGCAGGCGGGCGTGAGCCACGAACAGCATGTCGGCGAAATCACCCGCACGGGAGTACTTCGAGACGGCATTGAGAAGGGTTGGCAAGTGCTCGATGTCCAGCCTTTCGGAGGTCGCCATGGCAAACAGAAGGCTTGAGACCTCCCCCCGTGAATAACCGTAGCCGTTCGTCAGGACCCAGACCGTTTCCAGAATGACGGGCAGACCCACGCAAAAGGTTTCTCCACGTTCCTCCGCAAGTTCAAGCGCCTTCCTGACCATGGTCGCCTGCTCGGGCGTGTCGCCGGTCACCAGCCTGACCAGGATGTTGGTATCGAGGAAGATCAATCCTCAAGCCCTCTCAGGCCATGCTTCAGGCGGGCGTTGGAGATGATTTCGTCCATCTCCTCGATGGACATGGGTTCCTTGCGGGTGCGGGGTTTGTCCGCGAGAAAACCGTAGAGCTCCGAGGCCTTGCGGGTCTTGGGGATGATGGTGATGAGCCCGTTCCCGGATGAGGTGAAAACCACCCGGTCCGAGGGTTTGAGCCCGAGCTCGTCCCGCAGTTCCTTGGGGATGGTCACCTGGCCTTTGCTGGTCATGGTGCTGGTGTAGGTGGGCATGGCCGCCTCCGGTATTACTTTTGTGACTTTGTAATACCGGAACGCGGCGGAAGCAACCGGAGTATTCGACTCCAGCCCCTCGGCCAGTTTGGCATCCTAACATAGGTTCACACACTGTTCGGTCTTAAACCAAGAGAACCATTCACTTTGTTCGTGAAATACATGTGCATGTATTTCACGAACGCGACACTAGCCCGTCCCGCCTTTGCCGGTCACCCGGCGCATGAACTCCGAGAGGCTCAAGCGGCGGCTGGACGGCCCGGCCCGCACGTAGAACTCCTCGTCCTTTCCGCCCTTCAGGATGACCGGCTCGCTCGAACGGAAGCACTCCGCCAGCAGGATTTTCCGCTCATCGAGGGCCCGCACGGCGAAGACCATGCTGGACAGGTGCTCCACGCCCACATGCTGGGCGAAGATCGAGGTGAAGTGGCGCAACACGTGATCGTCGTTCTCGAACCCGTCTGTGTCCAGGCCCAGCGCGCGCCCTTCGTCATCCACGCCCACCACCAGCACGCCCCCGTCGGTGTTCATGAACGCCGTCAGCGTCTTGAGCACCGCCAGCTCGATCTCCTTGCCGGGCTTACCCGCCGCCAGATTGAAGCGCAGCGTGGACTTGAACTCCAGGCGCTCACTCTCTCCCCGGTCGATCAGCTCACGGATTTCCTGTTCCGTCTCGAAAAACGGAGTGGGACCGGAGCGCCGCCGCATCCTGGAGCGCACAGCCAGCCAGGAAAGAAGCCCCACCGCCACGGCCAGTCCGGCCCCGGCCAGCAGCAGGTTGCGCCCCCCGGTGAAGAGCTGCCCGAAAAGGGCCTCGCGAGAGAGCGCCAGCCCCACGAACGTGCGGCTGCCCTCCCCGGCCAGCGGCTGCACGGACGCCCACCAGGACTGCCCTGCGGTCTGGAAGGGAAAAGCATCCGAGGCGGGCTTGCCTGCGGCGAGCCAGGCCCGGACGGCCTCGGAGCGGGCCGGGTCGGAATCCATGGAATAAGGGACGATGGCGGGGGCTGGTTTCGCTGCAACCGCGCTTGCAGCCCCGTTGGCGACCGCTACGGCCCCAGAAGCCGACGGGGCAGGCTGCGGCTTTCCGGGCGCAGCCGGATCAAGCACGTGCCCGTCCGGGGTGCAGATGAGTATGCGCGACCCTTCGGGAGAATCCTGGGTCAGCGCGCGCCAGATGTCCTCCAGCCCGAAGCTGAAGGCCAGGGTCTTCGGAGAGCCCCAGTCCGTTCCGGACACGACCAGGGCGGTGATGGAGACCGTCTCCACGCCGGGCACGGGATGGGCGTTGGTCCAGGCGGGCCAGTCGCCCGCGTGGTTCGCTGCCGCGTCCGTGAGCACCCGGCCCATGGCCTGGAGCGCATCGACCGGGACCTGCGCATCCCCAAGCGGGGCCATGTTCGCGTCCAGCCGGGTCCACTTTCCGGCGGCTCCGGCCTGGCCCGCACGCGAAAAAAGCAGGAAGCCGTCCGGCGCGCGGCAGCCCATGGCGACCACGCCAGAAGCGTCCGACACCGTGGCGGCAGACAGGCTCTTCTCCTCCGCCAGCACCGAGAGCACCAGAAGTCCCGGAGCGGCCTCGTCCTGGCTGGCGGACTGGGAGAGCAGCCGCGCGGTAAGGTTCAGACTGGAGAGCGGCGGCGAGATCAGCATGTGCAGGCGGTCGCGCGCGGCGCGCCCCTCCGTCAGCACGGCCTGCCCGTACAGGCTGCGGGAGATCCTGCCGTACTCGAAGGTGACGATCCCCGCAGCCAGGGCGATGAGGACTATGATGGAGACGAGAATGGAGCGGGACGGATGCACGATACCTACCCGGAATGGATTTTACTGCGCGTCCCGCCCTGTTACGCGCCCCGCGCCGCCTCCGCAAGCCGCCAGGGTTCGCGCATGCCGTCCTGGCGTTTGAGGGCCTCGGCCAGAAGCTCCGCGCACCGGGGGGCGTCGGCCTCAGCCAGGGTCCAGTCCGCGCCGGACACAAAGGCAGCCCAGGCGTCCAGGCTGGGCGCTGCCCCCACCAGGAAGAGCGCCGCTTCCCTCCTGCGAAGCCCAGGCCGGGCGTGCATCTCCGCCAGGGGGTCGCGCATGGTCTCACCCAGCACCACGGCGTCCACCGCGTTCAGCCGTAGCTTTGCGGCCGCGCGCGCCGGGTCCGGCTCGTCCATCAGGTAATAGCCCAGGTCCTTGAAGAAGGCGGCAGCGCCAGCGCGCCAGGGGCCGTCCTCCAGGCACAGAAGCGCGGCCTTCATGCCGTAGGGGATCATGTCCGGTTCGATTGCGCTTTCCGGGCCGCTCATGCGTCGTCCTCCTCGTCGGACTTTTTGCCTGAGGCGTTATAGTCCAGGTCCAGCTTCAAGGCCCCCAGATCCGAGACCTTCTCGCCCCGCGACAGGCGCACCTGGTCGATGTTCAGGGTCAGCTTGGCGCGGTCCGTGGCGTTGGCCAGGGCGGTGTCGCGCTCGATGAGGTTCTTCTCGTACAGGGCCAGCAGGTACTGGTCGAAGGTGAACATGCCGTAGGTGGAGCCGGACTCCACCGCACCGTAGTATGTTTTCTCCCCGGATTCGCCGGTCTGGATGATCTCGCGGATCTGCATGTTGTTGCGCAGGATTTCGAACGCGGCCACGCGCCCGCCGCCCACCCGGCTCATGAGCCGCTGGGACACCACGTACTTGAGGCTCGCGCCCAGGCGCTGGCGGATGAGCTGCTCTTCGCTGGCCTCGAACATGCCGATGACGCGGTTGATGGTCTGGCCGGTATCCGAGGTGTGCAGGGTGCCCAGCACCAGGTGGCCGGTCTCGGCGGCCTGGAGGGCGATTTCCACGGTTTCGCGGTCGCGCATTTCGCCAACCAGGATGATCTTGGGGGCCTGGCGCAGCGCAGCGCGAAGCCCGGAGGCGAAAGTATCGAAGTCCTGGCCAAGCTCGCGCTGGTTCACGGTGCCGCGCTTGTGGGGGTGGACGTACTCCACCGGGTCTTCCAGAGTGACGATGTGCACGGCCTTGGTGGCGTTAATTTCGTCGATCAGCGCTGCCAGCGAGGTGGACTTGCCGGTGCCGGTTGCGCCGGTCACCAGGATCAGGCCGAATTTTTCCTTGGCCATGACCCCGAACGGAGCCGGAAGCCCGAGCTGCGCCATGCTGGGAGCCTGGGCCGAGAGCTGCCGGAGCACCAGGGCCAGGTTGCCGCGCTGCCAGAAGATGTTCACGCGGAAGCGTATTTTGTTTGGGTGCTCGTAGGACAGGTCGCAGGAGCCTCGCTCCATCAGGTCGCGGTACAGGCGCGGGCTTCGCCCCATGAGCACCTGGGCCATGGCCTCGGTCTGGCGGGCCAGCAGCGGCCCGAGCGGCAGGTCCAGGTCGCGCAGCTCGCCGTGCAGTTCGGCCTGCACCCGCTTGCCCACGGTGAACAGCGTGTCCGAGAGCGACGGGGCCTGGGCCAGGGCCAGCCCCATCAGGTGGTCGAAATGTGACCTGAGCATCGTGCCTATCCCGTGAAGAGTGTTAGTCGTCTATGCCGCTTGGCGGCTGGGGCAGCAGGTCCTTGAAGCGCGTCTTCTGGATGGCCTTGTTGTAGGCGTCCTCGGCGCTGATCTTGCGCGCGTCGAAGAGCTCCATGATGGCGTCGTCCAGGGTCTGCATGCCATGGTTCTTGCCGGTCTCTATGACGGAGTTGATCTGGAAGGTGCGCTTCTCGCGGATAAGGTTCCTGACGGCGGGCAGGGCCACCAGTATCTCCAGGGCGGCGGCGCGACCGGGCTTGTCCACGCGGGTGAACAGCGTCTGGGCCACGATGCCGCGCAGCGACTCCGACAAGGCCGAGCGTATCTGCTCCTGCTGGTCGCCGGGGAACACCTCGATGATGCGGTCCACGGTCTTGGAGGCGCTGATGGTGTGCAGGGTGGAGAACACCAGGTGGCCGGTTTCGGCGGCTTCCAGGGCCAGACGGATGGTCTCCAGGTCGCGCATTTCGCCCACCAGGATAACGTCCGGGTCCTCGCGCAGGGCGCCGCGCAGGGCGGAGTTGAAGCTCTTGGTGTCTCGCCCCACCTCGCGCTGGTTTATCAGGCAGTTCTTGGGCTGGTGGAGAAATTCGATGGGGTCCTCAATGGTGAGGATGTGCTCCTGGCGCATGGTGTTGATGTAGTCCACCATGGCGGCCAGCGTGGTGGACTTGCCGGAGCCGGTCGGGCCTGTGACCAGCACCAGCCCCTTGGGCAGCTTGCAGAAATCTTTGAGCACCGGAGGCATGCCCAGGTCGTCCAGCGACAGCACCTTCTCCGGGATGGTGCGGAAGGCCGCCGCCACGCCCCTGCTTTGCAGGAAGAAGTTCACGCGGTAGCGCGACACGCCTGGCACGGCGTAGGCAAAGTCCACGTCGCCGGTTTCCTCGAATTCCTTGATTTTGGGTTCGGGGGTGATCTCGTAGAGAAGCTGTTTCAGCTCCTCGTGTTCGAGCACCTTGAACTTCACCCGTTGCAGGATGCCGTGCAGGCGGATGATAGGCTGGGAACCGCTGGAAAGATGCAGGTCCGATGCTCCCAATTCCTGCATCATGGAAAAGAAGGCGTCGATCTGGGCCATGTGTACTCCTGGGACGGTTCTTGTGCAGGCTATACACCATCGGCGGCGCACGTCCAATGCCGATTGCCCTCCCGGTCCTCCCGGCCAGGCTCTGACCGCGTCAACCTGCCTCGGCAGCGCTCCGGAGGGACATGCGTGCGTTGCACGCCATTGCATCACCGCACCACGCGGCGGCCTTGCGCGCAATGTGTGCAACTCCAAAATGTGGAGGAGCGTTCCTCCCACGTCAGTACCTTCGCGGTTTGGAAATGCATCACACAATGGAGGCCGCATGGAATTCGCGCAGTTTGTACAGGCGGCCCGGTGCATGCATCGCAGTGGAAAGAGCCTTTTTCAAGCATCCGGCAGGGCCGCACCCGTCTTCCCGGCGAGGCGGTCTACTGCGGCGATAGAGTGAAATCACACTGCAAGAGGACGATTACTCTTGACATTTCCCATCAAATCGCCATCCATGTCCTTCAACAACAGCCAACGCACCGTGGAGCATTCGGCATTGGATACATCTCCCAAAGCATCCTCCACCGAAAAGCTCTTGGAGCTGATCCGGGGTTCGGGAAATAAATCCGGCGAGGGGGAAACTCCTGCGCCGCAGCCGCTGCCGTCAAAAAAACGGTGGTATTCCTCCCTGTCCCTGAAATCCGCCAAATCCCCCGGCTCCAGCGCCAAGGGCGTACGCCTGGGCGTGAAGCTCTCCGGCCAGACCATCCGCATGGTCAAGCTCACCACGGGCTCGGGCCGCTCCCGCGTGCTGGAATTCAAGACCGTCCCCATCCCCGAGCAAGGCCCGGACGCCCCCGAGCTGTCCCTGGTATTGCGCCTGGCCCTGAAGGACTTCATGGGCAAGGCCGACGCCGACGTGTGGGCCATGGTCCCGGCGGAATCGGCGGACCTGCGCTTCATCCAGGTCCCCAAGACCGGCAAGAAGCAGCTCTCCAACGCCATCTACTGGACCGCGCGCAAAGAAGCCGCTTTCGACGACGCCGAGGTGGTCTTCGACTACGAGCTCCAGGGTGAGGTGCTGGAAAAGGGCGCGACCAAACTCTCCGTGCTGGCCTACACCGTGAAGCGCGAAGAGTTCGAGAAGCTACGCAACCTTTTTTTGCAGGCCGGATACCCCCTGACGGGCATCACCGTGCCCTCGATCGCCATGCGAAACCTCCTGCGCGGCGGCTGGCTGGAGGATGCCTCCCAGACTCAGGCCACCCTGCATCTGGGAGGGGATTTCTCACGCCTGGAGCTCTTCTCCGAGGGCAAGCTCCAGTTCGTGCGTGTGCTCAAGGGTGGTTTGGCGGCCATGGCCCTGACTCTGGCCGAGGCCTCCAAGGATTTCAGGCCGCAGGCATCTCCGGCCCAGAGCGTACCGGAACCGACTCCCGCGCCTACGCACAGCCAGGAAGCCGAAGCGCCTACGGGCAAGACCGACGTATCAGCCATGATCGTGCCGGAAGCCCCGGTCTTCTCCGCCCCCATCTCCATCGAGATCGAACCCATGGTCCAGCCGTCCTTTGCGAATCTGGTCCAGGAAACGCCGTCTCCCTCGACCTTTCCCCAGTTCGGCAGCGCCTTCCCGCCCCTGACGCCGCAAGAGCCCAAGCCCGCCGGGCTCACCCAGGACGATGCCCGCTCCCTGCTGGATAACCTCGCGGACGGCCCCCAGTCCCTGCCCGAAGGACATCCGGGACGGCTTTTGTCCACGACCGACGTGCTGGAGATGCTCAAGCCCTCCTGGGAGCGGCTGCTGCGACAGGTGCAGATGACCTTCTCCCACCACGCGGTCACCCTGGGCAACGAGCAGGTTTCCAGTCTGAGCCTTGGCGGGCCGCTTGGCGGCGACCCCAAACTCCTGGATTTTTTGAGCGAGAAGCTCGGTGTGCCCTGCCGCCACCTGGACCCGCTCTCTCCGGACAACCTGGGCCGCCTGGCGGTCAAGGCTCCGTCGCTCTCCCCCGGCGAACGCCAGCCCTACAGTCTTGTGCTCGGCCTCACCGACTCCGAACTTACCGCCTGCAACCTGCTCTTCACCTACAAGCAGAAGGAGGAGCAGGACCGCGTCTCGGACCTGAACCGCATCGTGGCCCTGGTGTGGCTGGGCGTGGCCGTGCTCATGGGCGGCCTGTTTACCTGGCAGCAGACCCAGGCCTACCTGAAACGCCAGGTGATCCAGGGCCTGGAGACCCAGCTGCGCGAATTCCAGCCCCAGGTGACCATGCCGCTGCTGCTCAGCACCGGCAGCAAAGTGCGCGGCGTGGTGGACAACCTGCGCCGCTTCGGGGCGCGCAATCTGGCCGGGGCCGTTCTGCACGACGTGACCGCGCTCACGCCGGAAAACGTCAAGCTTTTCAACATATCCATGGACCTGGGCACCCCCGAGGAGCAGCCCGTGTTCAAGGGGGCGGCGGAAGCGCCCAAAGGGCCAGTACCCGTCAACAAGCAGGGACGCGTGGGCCTGGACACCCTGACCCTGGAAGGCTACGTCAAAGGCGACAGCCAGATACTGGAATCGCTGCTTTCGGCGTATCTGGTGCGGCTTCGCACATCTCCTTTGCTGGGTGAGCCGTCCGTGAGCAAGCGCTCACTGGAACTGACAGCCACCGGAGAGGACGTGCTCCGGTTCACACTTTCCTGCCAGGTGAGGCGCTAATGGCCGACCCGCGCACCACTCCGGGCAAGCTTCCACCGAGAACGGCCCTGTACCTGCTGATCGGGTCCGGCGTCCTGGTGCTGTTCGTCCTGCTGGGCATCGTCCCCATGCAGAAGAGCCTGCACGAGCACGACCGCCAGATCGAGCAGGCCAAGTTCCGCATCGAGGAGCAGAACGCCCTGCATCCCATCTACCTGCGCATGCTGACCATCGCCCAGGCGGGCGGGGCCAAGGCCCCCAAGCTGCCGGAAAAACAGAGCCTGGGGCAGAAGGCCGTGTCCGAGATCACCGACAGCCTGGCGCAGCTGATCGTGACGGCGGGGCTTGAGGCCCAGTCCGTGGTGCCGGACCCGGGTTCGCTGGGGCGGGGTTCCAAGTCGCTGGCGGTCAACATCCACGTGAAGGGTTCTCTTGAGAAGTTCAGGGCGTTCCTGGGCGAACTGGCCATGCAGCCTACCTTCGAGCACATCGAAAAGGTTCAGATCGGCCCCGGCAGCGGTCCCAGAGACTGCACCCTCACCGTGTGGCTGGCTTCGGAGTAGGCATGGACGTTTCCAAGAGAGAAAAAATACTTCTGGGCGGCATGGGCGCTGCCATCCTGGGCTCGGCCATCTACCTGCTGTGGCCGTCCCCGCCGCCCGCCTCGCCGGAGATGACGCCCCAGAGGCTGGCCGATTCCCGAAAAGCCGCCGAATCCCAGTTGCAGGCCCTGGAGCGCGTCCAGCTCTCCCCGCGTGAGCTCCACGCGGTCAACAACTCCCAGCAGCCCTGGCCCAACGACCCCCTGGCCCCCAAACCTCCCGACCCCGAAGCCGCCGTGGACCGCGACAAATTTCACTACACCGGCTTCATCAGGATCGGCGAACGCAGCCTGGCCGTCATCAACGGGCGCGAGTACCAGGTGGGCGAACAGCTGGAGAGCGGTGGCTTCGAGGTCGCTGAGATTTCACCGGAAGCCGTGGTGCTGTCCGGCGTTGCGCGTAAGAACACCGTGCGCATCCCGTACCAGGACCCGAGCTTCTTCATTGGCCGGTAGTGTGGCGTCATCCAAATAAATATCTATTTATTTGGATGATAAAAATATGAACGTATTATTTTTATCTTTGAAAAACATGAATATGTTTTTCAAAGACGCGGCAGTAGTTACGGCGCGCCCGCGCGTGCGCCAAGGAGCAATTCGATGACCCGCAATCACAGCGACAAGCGCCGCGCGGCGATCTGGACGCCGGGGCTCCTCATGGCCCTGGCTCTTGCCGTGCTGCTGGCCGCCTGCGCCAAGCCAGAGCCCGATCCCTTCCTGGAGAAGTGGGAGAAAAAGGCCGAGGACGTAAAAGACACCACCTACACCCCGCAGCCGCGCAAGGTCGATTTCTCCGAGGTGCAGGTGAAGGCCCCGGATAAGCCCATCGACCTGAAACCCAAGCGCAACCTGCCCACCATGCGGGTATCGCTCAACTTCTACAACACCGACCTCCAGGCCGTGCTGCGCTCCATGGCCCGCATCGCCAACCAGAACATCATCCTGTCGGCGGCGCTCCAGGCCCCCGAGAACCAGGGCAAGTACAAGGTCAACCTGAACGTCAACGAAACGCCCTGGGACCAGGCCTTCGAGTCCATTCTGAACGCCAACGGCCTGAGCCACGACTGGGACGGCGAGATCATCCGCGTCATGACCCTTGAGGACATGAAGGGCCAGAACGACATGAAGATGGCCATCGCCAACAAGATGGTCCAGGTGGAACGCATCAAGGCCGTAGAGCCCGTGGTGACGGTGAAGGTGCAGGTGAACTACGCCGACGTGGAGGAGCTGGAGCGCACCATGCAGGGCTACCTGTACCCCAAGAAGGCCAGCGCTGGCGGCGCTGGCGGTGCGGGCGGCGCTGGCGGTGCGGGCGGCGCTGCTGGTGC
>WSYE01000021.1 GCA_009773665.1 Desulfovibrionaceae bacterium
CCCGATGAGCCGGAGGACTCTATGGACAAGATTCTCTTCGTCGCCCAGACCGAATGCGACGGTTTGCTGGGCAAGGCTTCGCTGGAAGCGCTGGCCGCCGCCAAGACCCTGGCCGGGCAGCTGAACGCCGAGCTGGCCGTGGGACTGGTGGGCGCTGACGTCAAGGCTGCCGCCGACGCCGTCGCCGGATGCGGCGCTGCCGCGTTTTACGGCGTTTCCGGGGCCGAATACGCCACGGCCCGCTACGCCACCGACGCCGCCGCTCTGGCCGCCCTGTGCACCGCCGCCGGGGCAAACATCGTCATCGGCGCGGCCACCTCGCGCATGAGCCGCGTGCTGCCCGGCGTGGCCGCCCGCCTGGGCGGACGCTCCGACACGGGCGTCACCGCGCTTAACGTGCAGGACGGCAAGCTCATGGCCACCCGCTGGTATTACCGTCAGCGCATGTTCGCCGAACTGACCCGCCAGGAGCGCCCCTGGTGCCTGAGCCTCTCCTCCGGCTGTGTGGCCCCCTACGAAGGCGCAGCCGGAAGCGCGGACGTCACCGCCGTAACGCCCGAGTTGCCCGCCACAGGCCTGCGCACTGAAGTGACCTCCATGATCTGCCCCTCCGCCGAGGAGCAGACCATCCGCCCCGACGCCGCCCTGCTCTTCGTGGCTGGCGCTGGCTGGACCAAAAAGCAGGCCGACGGAGTGCCTCACCTGACTGAGGCCGAACAGCTCATCCTGGGCTTCCTGGGCAAGATGCAGGCCTCGCTCGGCACGTCAAAGTCCCTGGTGGACCTCTCCGGCGAGGGCCAGCAGGTGATGTCCTTCCTGACGCACATGCATCAGGTCGGCCAGACCGGCTCCACCCCGCGCCACGCCAAGGGCCTTGCCACCTGCTGCCACGGCGAGGAGCCCCACACCGTGGGCTGGCGCTTCATCGGTGAGCGTCGGGCAATCAACCTGGACGCCAACTGTGGCTGGGCCCAGGGCAAGGCGGACGTGCTCTACGTGGCCGTCGCCTTCGACGTCATGCGCAAAGTCCTGGAGATGATGCCCTAGACAGCCTCGTCTGAATCGAGTATCCGACGCCCCCTGGCACATGCCGGGGGGCTTTTTTTCGCCTGCGGCTCCTCGCGAACCAGCCAGATTGACGCAACACAAACCGGTTGCGATAGTCTAATGAGAACAGCCAGAATCTGAAGCACCCGAACCGCTCGGAACGTTCAACAAGTCACCCAGCACGTACCGAGCACTTTGGGACTTTGCGAACAAGCACGAATAACCCTTGCATAATCTCGCTCATGTCCTATTCAAGTCACATTTCCCTTTTCGGCGCACTCTAAACCATCAGATCACCCCATTCCAGGCTACTGCTTGAGCAGTACACGCCGGAATTTTTCATTCAAGGAGACACTCATGATTCTCAAGGACAAGAAAGCCCTTATATTCGGCGTGGCCAACGACCGTTCCATCGCCTACGGCGTGGCCAAGGCCTTCAAGGAGCACGGCGCATCCCTGGCCTTCGGCTATCCCGGCGAGGCCATCCGCAAACGCGTGGAGCCCCTCAGCGAGGAACTGGGCGGGGACTTCACCTTCCCCTGCGACGTGACCAGTGACGAAGACATCCTGGCCGCCTACGAAACCGTACGCGAGAAATGGGGCCAGGTGGACATTCTGGTGCACTCCGTGGCCTTCGCCCAGCAGGAGGACCTCAAGGGCCGCTACGTGGACACCTCGCGCGCCGGGTTCGCCCTGGCCCTGGACGTGTCCGCCTTCTCGCTGGTGGCACTGTGCAAGGGCTTTGAGCCGCTCCTGACGCCCGAGGCCTCGGTGATGACCATGTCCTACCTGGGAGCCGAGCGCGTCATCACCTCCTACAACGTGATGGGCGTGGCCAAGGCCGCGCTGGAAGCGAGCGTGCGCTATCTTGCGGCGGACCTCGGCCCCAAAGGCGTGCGTGTGAACGCTATCAGCGCCGGCCCCGTCAGGACGCTGGCCGCGTCGGGTATCGCAGGCTTCAAGGGATTCCTGCCCATCGTGGAGGAGCGCGCGCCGCTCAAGCGCAACATCACCCTGGAGGACGTGGCAGGAACAGCGGTTTTTCTGGGGTCCAACCTGTCCAGCGGCGTAACCGGCGAGGTCATCCACGTGGACAGCGGCTTCAGCATCATGGGGATCTAGAGGAATTTGGAATTTTGAAATTTTTCACGGAGCCTTCCGGGACTCCGCATGAGCATCCATCGCAATTTTTTAAATCATTTAGAAGTGTTCTTGACGCTTCTTCGCATGTTCACGAATCATGAGGCGACTCGCAAGTCCCTAAAATTTGACGAACTTAATCTTTTTACTTGCCAAGGCAGGGAGGTTGGGATAATTCCCTTCGTCTCGCGGAGAGGTGACCGAGCTGGCCGAAGGTGCACGATTGGAAATCGTGTGTAGCGGCAAAACCGTTACCGAGGGTTCGAATCCCTCCCTCTCCGCCACATTTCAAGGAAGCCAGGCGGCGAAGGCGCCGCCAACCCCGCCAGGCCCGAGAGGGAGCAACGGTAACGGTTGCTTTTGGGTGCCTGGTTTCCTTCAAAGGCCCGGTTAACGCCGGGCCTTTTTCATTTCCTTCACACGGCTACTCCCTGCGAAAGATATCCTGCGACACTCGCCCCACTGCACGGCAATAGTTCCAGTCGATAGCCCCGCACACCACGGCGCTGGCCAGGGGGACGGCCTTGAGCAGTATCCCTGCCGCCTGCTCGCCGCCCTGCGCCAGCATGCGCACCCCAACGCCCGTTCCGATGTCGGCCAGTACCTTTTCGGAAAGCTGCGCCGCGCTACGCTCCAAAAGCATCGTAGTGAAGCGCACGCCCAGTGTCTTCAGCAGATCCACTGCCCTGCGCCCCGCCATGGACAGCCCCACCAGCACCCGGACCTTGTGGCTGCGGATGTCGTGTCCGTAGACCAGGGCCACGGATGCTGCCAGCCGTGCCTGATAGGCAAAGGATGTATAGGCGTTGGCAGGGATAGCCAAGGGCAGGGTCACGACGCCGCCCAGGTTGGTGACGGCTGTGCAGAAGGCGTTCTTGCGCGCTTCCCGGCGGATGAGTGCGTCCACGCGCTGGTCCGGGCTCGGAAAGCTCCTGTTTTCCAGGTAGCTCACCGCCAGTTCCCAGGAGGAACTCAAGGGGGGCAACCCCTCAATCCCCCGGTCCACCGCCGCGTTGAAGACCTCAAGCGCCCTTCTTCCTAGTATGCTCATGCTCTTCGAGTAATCCTTCCGCGCGCAAGTGCAAGCCTTTTCGGCAAAGGCTTTCCTGATTCAGCCAGCGCGGCGGTTGCGCCGCCAGCGCCAAAAACCCAGGCAGAGAGCGCATGCAGCGAGAACGCCAAAGGCGGCCTCCTCGTAGCGCTTCAGATCGCCCATCATCAGGTCCAGGGTGTGGCCGAACAGATACCCGACGCCAGTGAGCAAGCCTGCCCACAGCGCCGCTCCCAGCACGTTGAAGAAGAGAAAGCGCCAAGCGGATATGCCGCCCGCCCCGATGGCCATGGGTCCGGCGATGCGCAGGCCGTAGAGGAAACGCACCAGGATGATGGCCGGGCCGTGATAACGGCGTAGAAGCGAGTTGAAGCGCTCGATGCGGGGCGCGAAACGCGGAAAACGCGTGAGAAGCGCGCTGCCGTAGCGCCGCCCGATCAGAAAGAAGATCATGTCGCCCAGCGTACCGCCGCAGACGCCGCAGGCAACCACAAGCCCAACCGCCAGGTATCCCTGGTGCACCGCGAATCCGGCCAGCAGCAGGATGGTTTCGCCTTCCAGGAGGCTCCCGGCGAATACCGCCAGATACCCGTACTGCTCAAGCAGTTGAGACGGCGAAACGTCCACAGTGAGCGTCCGCTCAGCCCTTTCCAGACGACAATGCCGGGGCTTCCAGCCAGCCTCGCACCGAATCAACCATGGCCCCGGCCTGTTCCGGCCCGAACCAGCGCACCTCGGGGTCCATCTTGAACCAGGTCATCTGCCGCTTTGCGTAAGCCTTAGTGTTGGCCAGCCACAGCGCCAGGGCCTCCTCCAGGCTGATCTTCCCGAGCAGATGCGCGGCAAGTTCGGCGCACCCGATGCCGGAGAGGCCCGGAGCGCTCTCGTCCAACCCGCGTTGGCGGCAGGCGTCCAGAGCAGCGCGGACTTCCTCCAGCGCACCCTGCCCGAGCATCAGGGTGATACGCCGGGCCAGCCTGGCGTCCAGGTCCGGCTTGCCCATGCGGATGCCCATCTTCAGGCAACGGATGTCTACCAGCTTCGCGGTGGCCCCGTGCCAGTCGGTAAAGGTCCTGCCGGTGGCCGCGTGGACTTCCAGGGCGCGCGCCACGCGCTGGCGGTCGTTGGGGTGGATTTTGTCTGCGTAGGCCGGATCGATCTGCCGCACGCGCTCGTGCAGGACCTGCGGCCCCAGGCGGTCCACCTCGGCCAGGATCTTCTCCCGAATGGGCTGGGGAATGTCCGGGATGGGAGCGATTCCCTCCAGCAGCGCGCGGAGATACAGCCCGGTGCCGCCCACCAGAATGGGCATGCGTCCCTGCGCGGCCACCTCGCGGATCACCGGCGCGGCCAGTTCCGCGTAGATTCCTGCGGAGATCGCCTCCCCGCACGGCAGGAACCCGTAGAGATGGTGCGGGCAGCGGACCTGCTCCTGCGGTGAGGGCTGAGCGGTGCTCACTCCAACACCCTGGTACACTTGGCGCGAATCGAAGTTCACCACGGAGCCGTTGAAGGCATCCGCCAGCGTGAGCGCGGCCTCGGTCTTGCCCGTTCCGGTGGGGCCAAGCAGGCACAGGGCCTTGAGTCCGCTCATCGGTACGGCCTTGAGAGCAGGCTTGGGATCATTTGCGTTTGCCGTTGGGCGGTCCGAAACGCCCGATCAGGCGGCGCATAACCGGTTCGGGCACCAGACCTTCGTAGTTGCCCCCGGCCTTGGCCAGTTCCTTGATGATGGTGGAGCTTATATAGAGCCACTTGAAGTCGGTCATCAGGAAGACGCTCTCGATATCCTTGTCGAGGCGGCGGTTCATGAGCGCCATCTGGAATTCGTAGTCGAAGTCAGACACGGCGCGCATGCCGCGCAGGATGACGCACGCGCCCATGGAGTGGACGTAGTCCACCAGGAGGCCGCCGAAGGGTTCAGCGCTGACGCGCGATTCGTTGGCGAAGACCTCGCGGATCATGCCGACGCGTTCGTCCAGAGAAAACAGGGGCTGCTTGGGGGTCTGCTCCGCCACAGCCACGATGACCCGGTCGAACACCTTGAGCGCCCGGCGCACAAGGCTGCGATGTCCCATGGTCAGGGGGTCGAAGGTTCCGGGGTAGACGGCGATGCAGGGCTTGCGGGGGTCCATATGAGTATCCTGGTCTGTCCGTAGAGTCGGTCCGTCTCCAGTTCCAGGGAGGCGGGCCAGGTTTGCGGGGTGAGCGCCTTCTCCACCTCGGCTACCAGCAGCCCGTCGGGGGCCAGCCAGTGTTTGGCCGAAATGAGATCCAGCACAGGGGCCAGCAGATCGCGCCCGTAGGGCGGGTCCACGAAAATGAGGTCGAAGGGCTGCACGGGCGGCCTGGAAAGAAGCTTCAGGGCGTCCGATACGACAGCCGAAAATTCCCGGGGGGCAAGCCCAAGCATGCGGGCGTTGTCGGCTATGCGCCGGGCGAGGGACTTGTTGAACTCAACGAAATGCGCGAAACGCGCGCCCCGGCTCAGGCACTCGAACCCGAGGCTGCCCGTGCCCGCGAACACGTCCAGCACGCGCGCGCCTTCCACCTGGAGGCCCCTGGCCGCCAGCATGTTGAAGAGCGCCTCGCGCACCTTGGCCATGGCCGGGCGGCAGCCGTCGCCGGTGAGCGTAGGGAGATCTCGCCCCTTGAATCGTCCGCCGAGAATACGCATCGGCTAGTCCATGAGGTCAAAGCGGGCGAACTTCATCACCACGCCCGCCCTGCCCTGCGTGGCTGAACGAAGCTCCGTGGAGAAACCGAACAGCCTGCGCAGCGGGGTAAGGGCCTGGACGACCTTCTGCCCGGCTCTGTCGAAAAGATTCTCGATTTTCGAGCCCTTGCTGCCCAAGAGCCCGATCACGTCACCCACGAAGTCGTCGGGTACGCCGATCTCTAGGTACATGATGGGCTCAAGCAGGGCGGGACGCGCGTCGCGCAGGGCGTTCTTCAGGGCCTGGGACGCGGCCATGCGGTAGCCCACCGCCGAGGACTGCCCATCAAGGCGTCCGAGCTCCTCGACGCGCACCGACACGTCCTGAACGGGAAAACCCTGCAACGCGCCGGAAAGCAATCCATCCTCAAGGCCTTCCGCAAGGGCGTCCAACCAGGGCTTGGGCCAGGCGGTCATATCGAGAGGCACGTGCACCTCGTTGCCCTGGTCTCTGGGGCGTGGAGCCACGCTCAGGACCACCTTGCCGTAGTGCATCTGCCCGCCGAGTTCGCGATGGAACTCGGCCTCGCCGCGCGCTTCGCGGGTGATGGTCTCCTGGCAGACCACCTGGGGCTTGCCAGCCCGTGGCGAAAGGCCGTGTTCGCGCCGGATGCGCTCCAACACGACCTCCAGGTGCAACTCGCCCATGCCGGAAAGGATCAGCTGCCCGGAGTCTTCGTCGCGCGTGCTGGTCAGGGTCGGGTCTTCCAGGAGCAGGCGGTCCAGCGCCTCCACCAGCTTGTCGAGCTCCTCGGCGTTGCGCGGTTCCAGGGCCATGGAGAGAACAGGCTTGTACTGCGAGATGCTCTCCAGAAGGATGGGATGGGCCGTATCCGCCAGGGTGTCCCCTGTGCGCGGCAGCTTCATGCCGGTAAGCGCGACGATCTCGCCAGGCCCGGCCTTTTGCATGGGCTCTTTCTGGTCGGCGTGCAGGTGGAAGATGCGCCCGACGCGCTCCACCTTGCCCTGGGTGACGTTCAGGGCGTCGGCCCCTTCGGTCAAGGTGCCGGAATAAACCCGCACCAGGGCCAGCCTGCGCCCAGCCTCCATGATGACCTTGAACACCAGGGCCGACAGCGGGGCCGTCGGGTCGGGCGCAAGCTCCACGGGCTTGTGCGTGGCTGGGTCCAGGCCATGGACCGGGCCGATGTCGGCAGGGCTGGGCAGATAGTCGCACACTGCGTCCATGACCGGCTGCACACCCATGTTGCGCAGGGCCGACCCGACCAGCACAGGCACGAGGCCGCGCCCGATGCAGGCTTTGCGGATGATGGGCATCACAGTTGCGGCAGGAAGGTCTTCGCCGGAAAGATAGGAATCCATCAGGGCGTCGTCGAATTCTGCCAGAGTTTCCAGCATCTTGTCGCGCCAGGGTTCGGCCAGGGCGCGCTGCTCGTCCGTAAGCGGGGCACGCCGCACGTCGTCTCCGGGAAAGGTCATCATTTCCATACGAACAAGATCGATCACGCCGGAAAAATCAGAACCGGAGCCCACGGGAACCTGTATGGCCAGGGGATTCGCACCCAGGCGCTGGCGCATGGAACCCAGCACCGCATCGAAGTCTGCTCCGGGGCGGTCCATCTTGTTGACGAAGGCCAGCTTGGGGACGCGGTAGTGCTCGGATTGGCGCCACACCGTCTCGGACTGCGGCTCCACGCCCGACACGCCGCAGAACACGCCCACGGCTCCGTCCAGAACACGAAGGGAACGCTCCACTTCAATGGTGAAGTCCACGTGGCCGGGGGTGTCGATGATGTTGATCTGGCGTCCGGCCCAGGAGCAGGTGGTGCAGGCCGAGGTGATGGTGATGCCCCGCTCCTGTTCCTCGGGCAGGTAATCCATGGTGGCCGTGCCCTCGTGGACCTCGCCCATACGGTGGATCTTGCCCGCGTAGTACAGGATGCGCTCGGACAGCGTGGTCTTGCCCGCGTCGATGTGGGCGATGATGCCGATGTTGCGTAAGGTGTGCAGGCCTTTCTGGGCACGCGCGGAACGTGCGCCCTCTGCGGCGGCGGGGGGATGATGTGAAGACATGTGACCACTAGCTATAGACGAGACGGCGCGCAAAGAAAAGCTCACCAGGCATGTCCGGCCAGTCCCACAGGACCTCCCGCCCCGGTTCGAGCACCAGGGAGGCCGTTGCAGGAGCAAGACCGGCAGGAGCAAAGACAGCGTCGTGCCCTGCCGCGTCCAGAGCCTGCGGCGTGGTGTATTCGCGAATCTCAACGCCCGCGTGGGCCACCTTGAGGGCTTCACGGTTCCAGATGAGGTCTTCCCCAACAAGAAGACCCGCAGCGTCAGGAGATTTGAGCCAATGGGCAGCGCCCGAATCCTCGCCGACGGCGCGCGCGCCGCTCCAGAACACGGCGGACCCAAGGCAGGCCACGCCTCCGGGGCCGAGAACGGAACGAAGCATGGCCAGACATTGGCCGAGATCGCGCCCGGAAGGCTCCAGCACCTGTTCGATCCCGCACAGCTCCAGAGCCGTAAGCACCGGCGCGGGCCAGACTGTCCGGGAGCGCGGCCTGATGACGGCCACCAGGGGAATACGACGACAGACCGCAGGCAGGAGCGCGGCCAGCACCTGGGCAGGGGCGGCCACAGCGGGGTCCAGCACCAGCGCGAACCACGGACGGCTGGCCCGGTTTTCCGTGCGTGAAGTACCATCGTGAAACACGCTGGTAGAAGAGACCATAGGCAAGGCACCCTGCTGCCCGGCCTGATACAAGGCGGCGATGCAGGTTTTCAGCAACGCTCGACCGCCGTCTCCGGTCAGACCGTAGGCTTTGGCGAACCTGGAGTCGCTCACGCGCCAATGATCGAGCGATTCAAAAAGGGCGTCACGGGCGAGTGTGCTCATGTCGGAGTCTTTCGGCATGCGAAGAAAAAGGCGGCCCGGAGGCCGCCTCGTTTTAGAGCCATTTCAGGTACTTGCGCCAACTGCCTTCCACCTCGCGGCGTTCGGCTTCAGAGAGCGTCTTCTGGTATTCCAGGTAAGACAGCTGCGCCCGGTCCTTGGCGTACTTGAAGATCTCTTCAAGATCCTTGAAGTTCTCGGCCACGTACATGTAACGGCGCCAGGCGGCTCCGTAACGGCCGGAATTCCAGTAGAAATCAGCGATGAATATTTCGTGGGTGGCCATTCTGGTACGGCACTGCACGATCCAGTTGGGCGCGTCCTGCCCCCATTGGGAGGTGGGGTAGGCGTCTTTCAGGAGCGTGAAATACTGGATGGACTCCTGCAAGCCGTCCTGCGGCAGGTCGATGGACTCAAGCCTGCGGAAAGTGGACACGCCGATCTGATAGAGCACGTAGGGAATCTGCTCGTGGCGCGGGTGCAGGGCCTCGAATTCCTTATAGGCGTCGGCGGCCTGCAAGTACTTCTCGTCCATGAAGTAGGCGTCGCCAAGGCCGATCAGTCCGTCAGGAGTGTAGGGACTGAAGGGGTAGCGATCTTTGAGTTTGAGGAAGAATTCCTCGGCATCGGCGTACCGCTTTTCCTTCATGGCGTCGCGACCGGCCTCCCAGAGCTCCTGGGCGGTGTCTTCAGCCGGGGGCAGGAAGTACGAATCGATGAACCCACAGCCTGAAAGGCCGAAGAGAAGGAGCGCCGAGGACAGGGCGCGCAGGAAATTTTTTCTGGTCATGTGTGTGCGTTGAGCCTGTGTTAATGGTGGCCTGGGCCCCCAGGGTCCAGAAGGCCGTGAGGTTAATGGCTGTCCAAAGTCTCCAGATAGCTTATGACGGTGCTGGCCGCCCCTGCTCCGTCGCCAACAGCAGTGGCCACCTGGCGCACGTGCTTGGAACGGACGTCCCCGGCTGCATACACGCCCGGAATCGCCGTGCGGAAGTTCTGGTCCGTCACTATGAAACCAGACGCGTCCAGTTCGATATCCGGCGGGAAAAAGCCGCCCTGGGGTTCGTAGCCCACGAAGACGAAAACGCCTTCCACATCAAGGCGCGTGACCTCTCCGGTTTTCAGATTACGGACTGTCACGCCTTCTACCTGGTTCTCGCCTTCGATGGCTTCGACAACCGAGCTGCGCATGATCTGTATGACGGGGTTTATCCCGCATCGATCCTGATAACAGCGTTGTGCACGGAAGTCCTCGCGCCGGTGAATCAGGTAGAGCTTTTTGACCAGTCTTGCAAGGTAGAGCGATTCTTCCATGGCGGAGTTACCGCCACCGATGACCACGACGTCCTGTCCCTTGAAAAAGTTGCCGTCGCACAGGGCGCAGTAGGACACGCCCTTGCCGAGCAGTTCCTTTTCTCCGGGGATGCCCACCCGCTTGTAGCGGGCACCAGAGGCGATGATCACGGCCTTGGCCTCGATCCACTCGGATTCAATCAGGACGCGGTGCGCTCCTTCCTTGGGCTCGATGGCTTTGACGTCGCCGCTTATCCTGTCGATGGCGGGATAGACATCGAGATGCTTGGAAAAAATGTCGGCAAGCTTCCATCCCTCGATCCCTTCGGGAAAGCCGGGATAGTTCTCGATGAAATGCGTCATGAGCACCTGACCGCCCGCAGCCACCTTCTCAATGAGGGCCACGCTCAACCCGGATCTGGCCAGATAGAGGGCGGCCGTCAAGCCGGACGGCCCTCCCCCAACGACCACGGCGTCGTAACTCTTCATGGATTACAGAGCCTTCTGGCTGATCATTTCCTTGATGGAGGACTTGGAGACAGCGCCGGTGATCTGTTCGACCACTTCGCCGCCCTTGAACAGGATCAGGGTGGGGATGGCACGGATGCCGTACTTGCTAGGCGTGGAGGGGTTCTCGTCCACGTTCATTTTGGCCACTTTGACTTGGCCGGTATACTCGTTGGCCAGCTCGTCGATCACCGGTCCCATAGCGCGGCAGGGTCCGCACCAGGGAGCCCAGAAATCGACCAGAACGGGGAGCTGGCACTTGAGAATCTCTTCCTCGAAAGTAGCGTCGGTGACTTGAATGGCCATTCGTATTCTCCTTATGCAGTGTCATGACAACGGCAGCGAAGGCCAAGCTTCGCACGCACTCAAACGAGCCGGGACGAGGGCGCTCCGACCTGTTCGTTCTTACAGAACCGCGTTGATTTTGAGAAGTGAATAATTCCTGAATTTTTCGAAATCGGCATCGTTGTCCAGATAGGCCATCCGGATTCGATCGACTTCGTCCAGGTGCTCCAGAAGAATGTCCACCAGTACGGGGTCGAAATGCTTCCCACGGTCGGATTCGATTCTTTTGATGACCTCACCCATGGGGTGGGCGGGCTTGTACACGCGCCTGGAGCACATGGCGTCGAAAGCGTCCGCCAAGGCAACGATGCGCCCGAAAAGCGGAATGTCCTCCCCAGAAAGTTGTCGGGGGTACCCCGAACCATCCCACTTCTCGTGATGAGACAGGGCGACGGACTGCGACGCCTTCATCAGGGGATTGCCGCCTCCCTGGAGGATCTGCGCGCCCACAAGCGTGTGATACTCCATTGTGGAGCGCTCATCAGGGGTGAGTGCACCGGGCTTGTGCAAAATTGCGTCGGAAATGCCGAGTTTTCCGCAGTCGTGCATGGCAGCGGCCCACCGCAGGTGTTCCAGTTCTTCACCACAGACGCCCGCACACCTCGCGAGTAGAACGGAATACTCGCTTACACGCTTGATATGATTGGATGTTTCCTTGTCACGGTACTCGGCGGCGAGGCCAAGCCGAAAAAGGCTGTCCAGCCACGCCGCGTGCAGGTCCTGCGTGAGTCTGGCGTTGACGATGGCCACGGCAGCCTGCGAGGCAAAGGCGCTGACCACATGCTTGAAACGGTAGTCGAAGGGAACGGTCTCCCCTCTGGCTTGGGCGTTTATGAGTTGAACCACGCCGACAACGACGCCGGACTGGTCCAGCATGGGGATCGCCAGCATGGATTGGGTACGGTAGGCGTTGGCAAAGTCCCAATCGGGATTGAATTTGTAGGGAGCGGCAGAAGGGATATCGTAAACATCATAGATATTTAGAATTTGTCGACTAAGCGCAACATGGCCGGCGATGGAACGGCTGTCCAGCGGCAACATGGACCTCTTGAACATGGCCCGGACGGTTTCCTCGCCCAATCGGTCAAAAAGGGACTGATTCTGACTCGTTTCAAAACGCAGGCTTTCACCATCGACAAGATACACGGAGCCGGCGTCCGCTCCGGTCAGCTTCCTGGCCTCCAGCAGCACGAGTTCCAGGAGTTCGTCCAGGTCGCGGGTGCTGGTTAGGGCCAGACCGATCCTGATCATCTGCCCGGTCAGGCCACCCAGGCTGATGACTCCGTCATCATCGTGCAAATGGCAACTCAGCGATGACTCCATGTGGCATCACACCTATGTCATCATGCGTGATAATCGAAGGGCACTACGCGCCCCCGTGGAATAGCCTCAAGGTCCTGCCCATGACAATAGCCATCCTGGGCAAGCATCCAGCCCAGGTTCGCGATCATGGCGGCGTTGTCCGTGCAGAACGGCATCGACGGGAACACTGGCTCCACGCCGAATTTTCCACACAATTCGAGCATCACCCGACGGATCACGGAGTTTGCGGCCACCCCGCCCGCCACGATGAGCGAACGGACCTGGCCGTGAGCGGTCAGCGCGCGCTGGGCCTTGATGCGAAGCGTATCCGCCACGGTCCAGTTGATGGAAGCGCAGAAATCGGCAAGGCCGGGCATGGCCGCAAGCTGCGACACGTCTTCGCCGGGAAGCGTCTCCAGGCGCAGCCCGGGATGCTGCGACACGTAACGCGCCACAGAGGTCTTCAGACCGCTGAAGCTGAAATCAAGCCCTGGCACTCCGGTCAGGGGGCGGGGAAACAGGGACTCGTCCGCCACGCCGAGCCTGCCCAACTGGTCCACGAATTTGCCGCCGGGATACGGCAGGTTCACCATCTTGGCGGCCTTGTCCAGGGCTTCCCCTGCGGCGTCGTCCAAGGTGCGCCCCAGGAGTTCGAATTCGATGTGTGAGCGGATGAGATAGAGGTGGGTATGCCCGCCGGAAATGAGCAGCCCGAGCGCGGGAAAAGGTATCTCGCGCTCCAGCGAGGCGGCCATGAGGTGGGCGTGCAGATGGTTCACGCCCACGAGCCGGGCGTTCAGGCCGAGCGAGAGCCCCTTGGCCAGGTTCATGCCCACCAGCAGGCTGCCTAGAAGGCCCGGCCCGCGCGCCACGGCCACGCAGCCAATGTCGCCGGGGGCTACTCCAGACTCTTGCAGGAGCGCGCGGTACAGCAGCGCTCCCTTGCGCAGATGCTCACGGGAGGCCAGTTCTGGAACCACGCCGCCGAAAACGGCGTGCAATCGTTCCTGGCTGGCCATCTTCTCGCAAACGAGCCTGCCGTCCTGAACGAGGGCCAGCGCGGTCTCGTCGCAGGATGTTTCAACGCCCAGGCAGATCATTTTTTATGCTTGCGGTAGATCTCCACCACATTTTCCACGTCCCGCTTGCTGCCGATAAACAGCGGAACACGCTCGTGAAGCTCCGTGGGCTCAATGTCCAGGATGGGGCGTTCGCCGTCGGAGGCGGCTCCTCCGGCCTGCTCGATCACGAAGGCCAGGGGGCTGGCCTCGCACATCAGACGCAGCTTGCCCTTGGGCTTTTTGGGGTCCTGCATGTCGGCGGGATAGAGGAAGATGCCGCCGTAGAGCAGGTTGCGGTGGAAGTCGGCCACCAGGGAGCCGATGTAGCGGGCGGAGTACGGCTTGCCGCGCTCGTTATCCGAGCCCTTGAAATAGCTGACCGCCTCGCGGGTAGCCTCGTCCCAGAAGGACCAGTACCCTTCGTTGACCGAGTAAATCTTGCCGCGTTCCGGGGTTTTGATGTCAGGGTGCGACAGCAGGAACTCGCCCACGGAGGGGTCCAAGGTGAAGCCGTTGACGCCCCGGCCCGTAGTGTAGACCATCATTGTGGAGGAGCCGTAGAGGAAATAGCCCGCCGCCACCTGTTCGTAGCCCTTTTGGAGCACCTCGCACAGGCGCGCGGCACATTCGCTCTTCTCCTTACGGCGCAGGATGGAGAAGATGGTGCCCACGTTCACGTTGGCGTCGATGTTGGAGGAGCCGTCGAGCGGGTCGAAGATCAGGATGTAGTTGCCCTTGGGCAGGTGGTCAGGGATTTCGATAAGGTCGGCGTTCTCTTCAGACCCGATGGCGCACAGGACGCCCGCGCGCTGCATGCGATGGATGAGCACCGCGTTGGCATAGTCGTCGAGCTTTCGAACGGCTTCGCCCTGCACGTTCACCTCGCCGGTGAGGCCCAGGACGTCCACCAGTCCAGCCTTGTTCACCTCTCGGGAGATGATCTTGGCCGCAAGGATGAGCTCGTTGAACATGCTGGTGAAGCGCCCGGTGGCCATGGGCGATTCTTTCTGGTGAAGCAGAAGGTGTTCGGTGACCGTGACCTGTTTCATGCTGCCGGCTCCTTGCATGACGGTTAAGGGGCTGGGGCCGCTGCGGGGGCCGGTTTCGGTTCGGGCTTGGCAGCCTTGGCCGGAGCGGTGACAGCCGAAACAGCATAGATGAGGCGCACCTGGGCCAGATAGCGCGACTGCCACAGGTAGCGCGTGCCGCCCACGGCCTGTTCGCCCGCGACGTCGCTCTTGAGCAGGTTCTTCCAGTTCATCTGGGCCAGAGCCTGGGCCGCGCCGGAGTCGTCGCCGCTCCAGAGGGTGGTGCCGGGGATGAACATAAGCAGGTTGCCCGGCTCAGGCGAGAACTTGGCCAGACTGCCCGGATCGAAGGAAGCGACGAGCAATCCCTTGTATTCGTTGTCCACGAACAGGGGCTTGGCCACCATGATCTCCGCGCCCAGTTCCGACGCGGCGACGTACGCGCCCATCTTGCGGGCCTTGTAGAGATTCTCAAGCTCAAGAAGGGGTGCGTAATCCACCTGCTTGATGGTGAACATGGGCAGCTTGAAGGATACCACCCCCGATTCGGTCACGACGGCCATGCCGGAAAGCCAGGGGAAGGAGTCCATGAAGGTCTGGCACCACTCGCGGCTGGGGGGCAGGTCCTGGGCGGAACTCCACCCGCTCGTCCACGGGGGCGAACAGCGCGGCCAGTTTGTTGATCGAAGGATCGGAGATGCCCGGATCGGTCAGATCGATGGTGGGGTCAACGTTGACGTAGTCTTTGTAGAGCTTTTTGGTGCTCTTCACATAAGGCTTGACCGTGTCGCAGCCCGAAGCCGCAAGAACACTACAGGCCAGTATGGCCAGGATAACACGCTTAAGCATGACGCCGATCCTTGTTGGCAGGTGAGTGACGAGGCAACTGCGGGCGTACCGGGGCTGCCTACCCTCTGGTGTAGGTGAATTCAAGCAGCTCAGGCTGTTGCCCGCGCGTCCAGCCGAGTGGCCAGGGTTTCCAGCATGCTGACCAGTTTGGCCTTGGATTTGGGTTGCTGGGCCGGTTCAGGCTTGGCGGGAGCGGTCCCGGCGGACATGAGGGACTTGATCTCATCGATGCGGGCGGAGAGCGCCGCCTTGTCGCCGTCGGTGTCGGCCAGACGCAGCAGTTCCGCGTAGATGTCCAGCGCCGAGGCGTAGTCGCCGTGTCGCGTGAGCAGGTCGGCCATGGTCCTGGTCTTCACCGTGGCCGAGGATTCGGACACGCATTCGGGCGGCAACTGGTCAGCAGGTGCGCGCCGGTCATCGGCCTCGATCTGCTGCGTGAGGGCCAGCACCTCGTCGGCGCCGCGCAGGCTGAAGCCCTCAGGGGACTCGCCGTGGGGACCGGTCGAAGCTTCTTCGACAGGCTCGGCGGGCTTGGCCTGGCCCGAAACAGCGGCGAGGCCCTGTTCCATGAGCCCCAGCCAGGAGACGTCCTGTCCCTGGAGCGAGAGCGCCAGGAAGCGAAGCGCCAGGGAGGAGTCGCGCGAGAGGCCGGTGGCCTTGGAAGCCCACAGGCTCCACACGGAAGGATAATTGGAGAGAAGCGAGGTCAGGCCCTCGAAGGCTTCGGATGCCTCGGCCTCGCGCCCCAGGCGGGAAAGCATCTCGACCAGCAGGAAGCGGGCTTCCAGGTGGCCGGAATGAAAGCCTATGGAACGCTTCAGGACGGAAACCGCGCCTTCGTCGTCGCCCTGCCCGGCCAGCATCTTGGCCAGAGGGAAAAATACCCGTGAGTTCGGATCGTCGGAGAGGACTTCGCGGTAGAATTCAATTTTTGATGTCATCGCCTACGCTTCCTTCGGGGGTGTGTCCGGGAAAGAGATAAATGATTTCGTTGTCGCGCAGATAGTTGCCGTGGGCACGGGTCATCTTCTCCGTGAAGGCCCTGTCGGACTTGAGCCAGCGGATTTCCTGGCTGAGATCCAGGGAACGCCCGCCCAGGTTTTCCAGCCTGAGCTTCAACTGCTTTTGATGGCTTTTCAGATCCAGGTAGGCGAATACGCCCTTATCACTCCAGAGGAGATTATACAGCAAGACGGCATTGCATGTCAGGATGAGCGCCAGGAGCAATCGCCGCATGTATGGGCCTATTGGAACGTAATGTTGCGTGTTGCGCCCTGACGCGTGAGCGTTACGGGCGTTTTCAGTTCTTGCAGGAAACGTTCAGTAGCCGTTTCTATACGCGACACATCATCCTCGTCAAGCGAGACGCTGTCCATGTCATCCATAAAGGCCCGGAGTACCTTGAATTCCGACAGCAACAGGTGTCCGGAATCAATGGTGCGAAGCAGCGGCTCCAACTCCAGAATGGTCTGGAGGCAGTTCGTGATGCGCGCGGCGAAAACCGAAGATTTGACGTTTTTCATAACGACCCTGTCCTGTTCCATCTGTGGCGGCGAACGACCCGCCGATGGGACCAGAAAACCTTAAGCCACTTCAGCCGGGAAGGCAATCCCGACGCCATATCCGCCAGAATGAAAATAAAAGCGGCGACCGGGGCTGATTCCAGACGCCCTTCCTGGCAGCTCCGGCTGCCTGGCAGGCGTCACGTCTTCTCGGGCGACCAGTTCTTGAAGAACGTATACATGTAATTGGCCCCCGACCCGATGGTCAGCCCCAGGGCCACATACAGGAGCATGTCCCCAAATGGGCCTGGATCAATGCCCCACACGGGATAGTGCAGGATGAGCGGACACAGGGCGGCGCTCTGGATGATGGTCTTGAGCTTCCCGAAGCGGTCGGCGGCGATGACGATGCCCGCATCCGAGGCCACGGCCCGAAGCCCGGTCACGGCCATTTCCCGGCCGATGATCAGTACGGCCACCCAAGCCTCCACCCAGTCCAGGCGCACCAGCATGATGAGCACCGAGCAAATGAGCAGTTTGTCCGCCAGCGGGTCCAGGAACTTGCCCAGGTTGGTGACCAGCCCCATGCGCCGGGCCAGCAGGCCGTCCACGATATCCGTCACGGATGCCAACACGAAAACCAGCAAGGCCGCGACGCACATGGCCTGCCCAGGGAAATACAGCATGAGCACCAGCACGGGAACGATCCCGATACGGGCCAGGCTGAGAAGGTTGGGAAGGTTCATCATATGCATCCTTTATAGTGTGGGCGGTGTCGACCGCCTTCATGCGCGCGAGGTTCGAGGCCAACCGCGGGCTCCCTCATGTGACGTTCTCAAAATTCGCTCACACGATGTGATGTCGTAAACCAAGAGAACCATTTATTTTATTCGTGAAATACATGTTCATGCATTTCAAAAACTCGACACTGTGCATGGGGCGAACATGCGACCGTATTCTTTGGTCCTAGCGCCGCGTGGTGGCGTGAGCCTCCAGGCTGGACTGGGCTGCGTTGTCGATGGTGTCGGCCAGCGCCATGAGCGCGTCCTTCACGGGGGACGGCTCGTCCATGAGCACCACGGGCTTGCCCACGTCCCCGGCCACCACGGTGATGGGGTCCAGGGGCACTGCGCCCAGGAATTCGATGCCGTACTTCTTGGCCAGCTCCTCGCCGCCGCCTTTCTTGAACAGGGCGATTTCCTTGGAGCAGTGCGGGCAGATAAGCCCGCTCATGTTCTCCACTATGCCCAGGATGTTAGCCTGAGCGTACTGCAGGAAGTTGATGGCCTTGCGCACGTCCGCCAGCGACACCTCCTGTGGGGTGGTGACCACCACACACAGGGCGTCGGGGATGGTGCGCAGCACGGTCATATGTTCGTCGCCGGTTCCAGGAGGGGAGTCGATCACCAGGTAGTCGAGCTCGCCCCACTGGATCTCGCCGATGAACTGCCGGATGGCGGAGGTCTTCATGGGGCCGCGCCACAGGACGGCCTGGTCCGGGTCCTTCAGGAGCGACTCCATGGAGACCACGTACAGGTTCTCGCCGCAGGCCTTGGGGGACACCTCGCCCTGGGCGTTACCTTCCAGGTTGCCGGAGAGTCCCAGCATGCGAGGCACACTCGGGCCGTGCAGGTCCACGTCCAGGATGCCCACCTTGTGGCCCTTGCGGGCCAGGGCCGCAGCCAGGTTCACGGTGATGGAGCTCTTGCCCACACCGCCCTTGCCGCTCATGACGAAGATCTTGTACTTGATCCGAGACAACGTGGAAGAGATGCGGGCGTCCTGCTGCTGCGTCTTGACGTCCTTTGCGGCAGATTTTGCGTCCTTGCAGTCGCCCGAGGCGGGTTTGGAGCTGCATGAGCTGGACTGCGCGCAGGTCTTGCAGGCCGACGGGTTCTCTTTTCCCTTCATCTTGATCTTCATAAAGTATTCCTCCGGACGGACTACCAGGCGTGACGGCCCACAAGGTCCACGAACATGACCTGTCCCACCGTTTTGCGCCCGATCTTCCCTTCCTGTTTTCGAATGACCATAAGCATCTGGCTGCGTCGCTCCACGCCCACCGGGATGACCATCTGCCCTGGGTCGGCCAACTGGTCGATGTAGGGGCCGGGAACCTTGGGACCGCCCGCCGTGACCAGGATGCGCTCAAAGGGCGACATCTCGGGCCAGCCGAGGGTTCCGTCATCGAGTTTCAACTGCACGTTGCCGTAGCCCATGGACGAAAGGCGGGTCCTGGCCAGCTGGTGAAGTTCCGGCACGCGCTCCACGCTGAAGACGGTAGCGCCCATCTCGGCCAGAACCGCCGTCTGGTAGCCTGAACCGGTGCCTATCTCAAGGACCTTCATGCCAGGCTTCACGTCCAGCAGCTCGGTCATCCAGGCCACCACATACGGCTGCGAGATGGTCTGGCCCTGCCCGATGGGCAGGGGATGGTCCTCATAGGCTTGTGGCTTCAGTGCCTGCTCCACGAAATGGTGGCGCGGGACCTTGCGCATGGCCGCCAGCACGACCGGAGAGGACAGGCCCCTGGCCATGATCTGTTCGCGCACCATGCGCTCTCTGCTGCGTCTGGGATCGATTTCCATCTTGCTTTCCGGGCCTGATCGGCCAACTGACGAGAAAAATCAGATTTCCCCACGCAAGTCAACGTCTTGTCGAAATCTTCCGCCCGGATGCCGGGCCTCTCATGGAAACGTCCCAAGCTCTTGACAGAAAGTCGTTTCAGGGTTGGAATGAATAGGAATCCAAAAAGGAGAACGGCCATGCTCACCGTCGGCGACCTCATGACCACCAAGGTCTTCACGCTCCTGGAGTCCGACTCCCTGTACACCGCCAAGCAGATCATGGAGATGGCCAGGGTGCGCCACGTGCCCATAGTTGACGCCAACGAATCCTTCATCGGCCTGATAACCCACCGGGACATGCTGGCTCTGGCCGTATCCAAGCTGTCCGACATCGACACATCCACCCAGGACGAACTGGATGCGGGCACTCCCCTGCACGAGATCATGCGCACCGACGTGGCCATTGTGAGCCCCGAAACACTCCTGCGCGACGCAGCCCACATGCTCCTGGAGCACAAATACGGCTGCCTGCCCGTGGTGGACGGGAAAAAGCTCGTGGGCATCATCACCGAGGCCGATTTCCTGCGTCTGACCATAAGCCTCATGGACGCCATCGAGGGCCAGGACTGAAAAACCGTTCTCCGGCCACGAGTGACAAGAGGGGCGCGCCCCCGGCCCGGTTACGTCCGGGGGTGCGTTTGTCGTTTCGTCCAGGCTATTCCACACAAATCATAGCATAGTTCTCACCCGTCAGGCACACGCCCCCCGCCGGGGTGACCTCGAAGGTGTTCTCCACGCCGACCATGCCCACCCCTGGGACGCCCATCTTGGGCTCCACGGCCATGACCATGCCCGCCTGGAAAGGCTCCTCGAAGCCCTTGGCAAGCACGGGCCAGGCATCCACCACCAGGCCGATGCCGTGCCCCAGGAAGGGAACCTTGTTGCCCCCAAGCCCCATGAACCCCTCCGCAAAGCCATCGCGTTTGGCCCATTCCAGGCAATGCGCGTAGATCTCGGCGGGGATGCTTCCCGGCAACAGATGCTCGGCAACGTAGGCCTGCACGTCCATGCAGAAACCGTGGGCCGAGGCCACCTCGTCCGGGATGGACTCCTTGGAACCGGCCCAATAAATTTGGGTCTTGTCCGTGACATAGCCCTCCAGGGCGAAGCCGCAGTCCACGCTCAGGGGCTGGCCCTTGCGCCACAGCTGTCCGGCGTAGCCCATGAAGGGGATGGCCGGGTGTTCGCCGCGAAGCCCCAGGGGGCCGTTGAACACGCTTGGATAGTTGCCGGAATCGCCCGCCGCGATGTGCCCCAGGAAGATCTCTTCGCCGTGGGCGCCCATGCGGATCATGCCAGGATGGCCAAGCTCGAAAAAGACCTCCCAGACCGCGTGCGACACCTGGCGTTCGTTCATGCCAACGCGCAGGCGTCCGGGCAGCAGCTCGGCCATGGCCTTAGAGTGGCGCTGGCCGCACAGGCGGATTTTGGAGAGCTCCCACTCGCTCTTCTGCGCCTGCGCGCGCGTCAGGACCATATCGCCCGAAACGAAGCGGACGTCGCTCAGGCGTGAGGTGATGAGATTGGCCAGGTTCCAGGACAGGCCGTTCATCTCCGCCCCGACAACCTGGGAAAGAGGCGAACCGGCCTCGGCGCACAGGCCGGGGATGTCCGAGTAGGAGCGGAAGGGCACGATGGTCGTAAGAGGAGATTCAATGCGGGCGCGCTCCATGCCCTTGCGCACCATGAGCACAGGCCTACCCTCGCGCGGCAACCAGAAGACGCCGTTGCCAAAGGTTCCGGTAAGATAGTAGATGGCCAGCCGGGAAAACACCAGCAGCCCCCCGGCCTCGGGAAGCTGCGAGTCCATGAGCTGGCGGCACACTGCATGACGCCGGGAAACCTCCTCGGCGGGCATCACTTCTATGGCTTCAAACATAGCTGGTACTCCGGTAAACGTTTACGCATACGCCGCCCTGGTGACGGCGATGCTTCTTTACGGCGGTTCCTTCGTGGCCATGAAGGCCGCTATCCAGGTTCTCGATCCCTGGCTGATCGTGCTCGGTCGCATGCTGCTGGCCACTGCGGCCTTCAGCCTCTTCTTCAGGCGCATCCCGCCCATGGGCGACGTGCGCCGCCACCTGCCCAAGCTGCTGGTGATGGCCCTGTGCGAACCGTGCCTCTACTTCGTGTTCGAGGCCAAGGCCCTCACCCTCACCCAGGCGTCCCAGGCGGGGGTCATCACGTCGCTTTTGCCGGTGATGGTGGTCTGCGCGGCCGGACTCTTCCAGGGGGAGCGCACCTCGCGCCTGGGCTGGCTCGGGCTGTGCCTGGGCGTCTCGGGAGCGGTCGTCCTAAGCGTCTTCGCGCCCGAAGACCCATACTCGCCAGACCCCATGCTCGGCAACCTCCTGGAGTTTGCGGCCATGGCCTGCGCCACGGTGTACACGCTCATGGTCAAGCATCTGGTGCGCCACTTCTCGCCGCTCTTTCTCACGGCCTTCCAGGTGGTCACCGGGGCGGTGTTCTTCACGCCCGCCCTGCTCATCTCGCCCTGGCCCGGATCGCTTGGCTGGGAGGCCCTGGCCGCCATCGGCTATCTCGGGCTCGGGGTGAGCGTGGGAGCCTATTCGTTCTACAACTACTGCCTCTCCAAGCTCACCGCCGCGCGGGTGGCCGGGGCTGTGAACCTCATCCCGGCGTTCACCCTGGCGCTCGGCTGGCTGCTGCTTGGCGAGACAGTGGCCGGGTGGCAATGGCTCGGAATCGCGCTGGTTCTGGCCGGTGCGCGTCTGAGCGGACATTCCCCTTGAGGACGTCCTCGCTTTGCGGTTAGAAGGGCTGGAGCGGGCCGTATCTGCCCGCGTTTCACGCAAACAGTATTTTGACGTAAAGGCGGCAGAACATGCTCGTAGGCGACGCCGACATGCGCCAGGCTCTTGCCGGGTGCTCTTCCGTGGCCATCGTCGGGGCCAAGGACAAGCCCGGCAGCCCCGTGGACCGGGTGGGGCGCTATCTGATCGAAAGCGGTTTCACGGTCTATCCGGTGCACCCCGTGCGCAAGGACGTGTGGGGGCTCACCACCTACGCAAACCTCGAAGACATTCCGCATCCCGTGGACATCGTGGACCTTTTCCGGGCCGCAGACAACTGCCCCGAGCACGCCCGCGAGACTCTCAAGCTCTCCACTCCGCCCAGGATATTCTGGATGCAGTCGGGCATCTTCAGCTTCGAGGCCCGCTCCATCCTCGTCGGATCGCCCATCAAGGTGTTCGAGGACCTCTGCCTGATGGTCGAGCACCGTCGGCTGTTCCATGCCGACTGATATGAGCCAGGAACCGAGCGCTTTCGAGTGCCGCCGTTGCGGCCACTGTTGTCAGGGCGAGGGCGGCATCGTGCTCGCGGTCAAGGACCAGGAACGCCTGGCCGCGCATCTGGGCATCGCCGTGGCGGAGCTCCTGGCCGAACACACCACCAGCAAGGGCGACAAGGTGCACCTGGGCGTGCGGGAAGACGGCTTCTGCCTCTTCTTCCAGGACGGCTGCGCCATCCACCCCGCCCGGCCCGACATCTGCCGGGCCTGGCCCTATTTCCGGGGCAACCTGCTGGACGACTCCAGCTGGGAGATGTCCCTGGAGTACTGCGCAGGCATCAACCCCAACCTGTCGCATCAGGAATTCGTCCGCCAGGGCCTGGAAGCTCTCAAGAAGCAGGACGTCGGCGTCACCGGCGACCCGGACGCGCCCTGCGCCCTGCGTCTGGACGGGATAGGCAAGCCGTGAACGTCACCGAGGCCCATCGCATCCTGGGCCTGCCACCCGACGCCGGGCCGGAGGAGCTCAAAAAGAGCTATCGCCTGCTGGCCTTCCGCTACCACCCCGACCTGCACCCCGGCGACGCTCTGGCCAAGCGCAAGTTCCAGCATCTGAACGAAGCCTATCTGTTGCTCAAGCAGGTCATGGCCGAAGGCCCGCCTAAAGGCGCGCGCCGCCCGGAAAAAGAGCAGCCCAAGCCCGACGCCACCACGCGCAAAAAAGCCAAAAGTGCCTACACCAAGGCATCCACCCAGGATACCCAGAAGACCAACTACTACTTCCGGCGCGAAGACGTGCTCCAGGACCTGCTGAAAGACGCCTTCGCCCGCCAGGTCTTCGAGGACATCTACAACGAACTGCACAAGCCGGGTCCCCAGGGCCAGTCGACGGGCCAACCCCAGGGCGCACCAAGGAGTTCCACCAGCCGCACCCTGGACGTGCGCGTGGGCAAGTCCAAATGGTCCATGGACCTCTCAGAGGGCGTGCTCGGCGGCATCAAAGGGATGCTGCTCAAGCAGCTCGACGACGAGCAGACCGTGCAGGTGCCGCCCACCAGCATCCTGCCCGGCTCAAAGCTTCGGGTCGGCGTTTCGCAGGGGCTCTCCGGCGAACAGAAAACTGTAGAATTCACCCTGCCCCGCGACTACACGCTGGGCCAGTCCATAAGGCTCAAGGGGCTCGGCCGCAGGCTCGGCCCCTGGAAGGGCGACCTGTACCTGCGCCTGACCATCGGCTAAATTCTGAAAGCCGGTAAATTTTCAACTACTGAAGCTTTTCCAGATTTGAACTTTGTCATCTGTTGGAGACTCTTATGAAGAATTTGAAGATTGGCGTCCGGCTGGTAAGTGGCTTTCTTATTGTATCGCTCCTGTCGCTCGCGATTGGCCTCATCGGCATCTACACTTCAAATATTCTTGAGAACGACATCCAACAGATGAACGACCTTGTCTACCCGTATTCCGTCAATCTCGGCATTGTTAAGGCCCAGATGAAAACAATTGTCGAATATCAGAAGACAATGCTCGTTAAAGATGCTCCCGAAGAAGTGAAGAAGGGCCTGGACTCGCAACTCGCGACTGCGCGCGATGCCTACAGGCAGGCATTCAAAGTGATTGACGAGCTGCCCTTGGATAAAAAGGATTCAGATAAGCTCAAAAATCTGAAGAGCCTCATGCAAGCTGGTCGCGCCTCGAATGATGCCTTTTTCATGGCCGCAAAGGAGAACAACTACGATAAAATGATCGACATCGCCTTTAATATCCTACGGGATGTGCAATCGAAGTCCGATGCCGCCATCGACGAGATCCTCAATGACCAGAAAAAATTGTCCACACAATTGACTGCCGATGCCAAAGCGCACGTGAAGTCTTCAGAGATATGGATGAGCGTCTCCATAGCCGCAGGATTCGTGATTTCCATCTGCCTTGGGCTTCTGCTCACCCGGAGCATCACCAAGCCCCTGAACGCCTGCGTCACCTTCGCAGGCCACGTCTCCGATGGAAAGCTCGACGAGTACCTCACCATAGACAGCAAGGACGAGACCGGCATCCTCTCCACCAGTCTGAACCATATGGTGGAGGCCCTGAAGGAAAAGATCGCCGAGGCCAACGAAAAGAGCAGGCAGGCGCAGATTGAATCAGAGAACGCCAAGATCGCCACACAGCAAGCCCAGGCCGCCAAGGAGCAGGCCGAGCGAGCCAAGGCTGAGGGCATGCTCCAGGCGGCTAACCAACTTGAAAACGTGGTGGAGATTGTCACCTCGGCCTCTGAAGAACTGTCTGCCCAGATCGAGCAGTCGAGCCGTGGCTCGGAGGAGCAGGCCCGCCGCGTTGACGAGACCGCCACGGCCATGGAAGAGATGAACGCCACGGTGCTGGAAGTGGCCAAGAGCGCCTCCAACGCTGCCCAGACCGCCGACGAGGCCAAAGCTAAGGCCGAGGACGGTTCCAGGGTGGTGGGCCAGGTGGTCAGGGGCATCGAGGACGTGCAGCGGCAGTCCCAGGAGATGAAGGCCGACATGGGTACCCTGGGCAAGCAGGCCGAGGGCATCGGCCAGATAATGAACGTCATTTCCGACATCGCGGACCAGACCAACCTCTTGGCCTTGAACGCCGCCATCGAGGCCGCCCGCGCGGGCGAGGCCGGCCGGGGGTTTGCAGTTGTTGCTGACGAGGTGAGAAAGCTGGCCGAAAAGACCATGACCGCCACCAAGGAAGTGGGCGACGCCATCCGGGGCATCCAGGACGGCACCAAAAAGAACATCGAGAACGTGGAGCGCTCCGCCAAGACCATTGAGGATGCCACGGGCCTGGCCGTCAAGTCCGGAGAATCCCTGAGAGAGATCGTCACCCTGGTGGAATCCACCTCAGACCAGGTGCGATCCATCGCCACGGCCTCGGAGCAGCAATCCTCGGCCAGCGAAGAGATCAACCACAGCATCGAGGAAGTGAGCCGCATCTCATCCGAAACCTCCGACGCCATGCGCCAAAGCGCCCAGGCCGTGGGCGATCTGGCCAATCAGGCCCTGATACTGAAGAACCTCATCGAGAACATGCAGTCCGAAGGAGGCGGCCAGAAGACGCTTTCTTCCGGCATAAAGGCCCTCTCCTAAGAGCATCGCACATGCATAACACGGAACATGCGTCGCGACCACTCGGGCACTCTGCTGCAACTAATGACCTTCACCATCCCTTATGAGGAGTTCGGCCTTGACATCCTTCGGGTGCAGAAGATCATCCGCATCATGGAGATCAACAGGGCGTCCTCTGCGATATGGCGACTTCTTCGAAAAGTAGGGCAGCCATGAGTTGCAGAATGCTGCTCACAACGCTTCTTGTGACGCTTCTAGTGACGCAGGCCGCACAGGCGCAGCGTGTGGGCGGCCCCTGCTCCTATGCGGATTTTCCGGGAAAGATCGCTATTGTGGCCGTGGAGCCCGTCCCACGTGTGGGCGCTGGTGCGCCCGGCCTGCCCTATCAGCCGCACCGGGTGGTCTTCACGTTCACTCCCACGGGAGCCGTGAACCACGTCCTCTACAAACCTGCGAAGACCTACGAACTGACCCTCGCCGGAGGCGAAGCCCCTGGCCCCGCGTTCCTGAAGAAGTACGGCGTCCGACCGGGCGCGCAGTTCAAGACAGAACTGCACCTCATTACCGCCGGGACCTGTTCGCCCATAGTCTTCACCTTCCACGGCATCGACGTGCACGACAGGTTCGAACTCACACCGCGCTGACACGGTCGGCTCATCGGCATGCACCCAATTGCGGCTTCCGGAAAATCAGCCGATTATCCGTTTTCTCCCGGAATTTCTCGACATGACAATCCTCCCAGGTTAGGAAGAGGCAATTCTTGAAAACTGTGAGCCCAGGACTGCGGACACCGTCCGCCTTCAGGGCCGGGAGGCAACACACATGCACAAGGAACATTTCTCAGATACCCTGTCCGCTGAAATGCGGGAAATCGTAGCCCATGCCCAGGCCCTGGTGGAAGCAACAGGCGGGGAAGTGGACGAAAAAATCCGCAAAGCCCGGGCCGACCTCCAGGAACGCCTGCACTCGGCCAAGGACACGTACGGCGAACTGGGAAGCCTCATCCAGGAAAAAGCCAAGGTCGCGGACGCGATGGTGCGCGACAAGCCCTACCAGGCCATGGGGGGAACCTTCCTGGCTGGATTGCTGCTTGGCTGGTTCATGACCAGGAAATAACGTGTCCAGCTTTTCATCATTCGTAAGCGAGTTGTTCGGGGTCGCGGGGCGCCTGGGCGGCACGGGCGCTGACATGATCGGCGACAGGCTGGAACTTGCAGCTCTGGAACTGCGTGAAGCCAAGATACACTTCCTCCAGATTCTGATTCTGGCCTGTGTGGGTACGGCTTTGTGCCTTTTGGGGCTGGGCCTGCTGATCCTGGCTGCGACGCTTGCCCTGCCTCCGGAATGGAGGGTTCAGGGGCTCGCGGTCATGGCCGGGCTCAGCCTGCTGATCGGGCTGGGGGCATTCCTTTCCCTGAGCCGCCGCATTTCCCGGCGGCCCATGGCATTTGCCCAGACCCTGGCCGAACTGGAGAAGGACAAAGCATGTTTCTAGATCGGGAGCTCAGCAACATCCAAACCGCCAAGGATGCCCTGACCAAGCGGTGCGCCATGCACCGCCTGGTGCTTCAGCTGGACACCCTGACCGCGCGGGCCAGGGTGCGTGGGGTGGTTTCCGGGCTGAAAGTGAGCCTGGCCGTGGCCGAACTGGTCAAGGATCTCCTGGCGGGCCGCAAGGACCGGGACAGATAGCGGCGCGGCGCGCCTCAGATCGTTCCGTCCAGAAACAGATGGGAGAAATATCCCAGCACCGCAGCCAGATAGAAAGGCATGAGCGGCTGCCAGGTCATGCCCATGAGAATGATGGGCGCGATCAGGATGGGGCTCGGGATGACCAGCGCCGCCCACCAGGTGTGCGTCCAGCCGCGATGCGACCCCACGGCGGGCAGTATGGCGCAAAACCCAAGCAGCGCCGCATAGCGGTACTCCCCCTTAAGGATGAGCACCGCGTCTGCGATGACCGCCGCCCCGTAATAGAGGTGGCGTCCCTTCGAATTGGTGTCCACGTCAGGAAAGAGCGCCCCCAGCACGGCAAGCACGGCAAGCATGGCTATGACCTTGGGCTCCGGCCTGTACAATCCAAGCCACCACGCGCCGCCGAGAACGGCCCCCGTTGCGGCCAGCGATCCGGTGATATGTCCTTTGAATCCGGGCATGGGTCTTAGTAGCATCGGGCCGGTCAGGCTGGCAAGCCGCTCTGGACGCGACGGAGCACTTCGCGGTCGTGAGGCTGCATCGCCCGCGCAACTCCTTGCCGGACTCCGATTTGACAGCCGGGCCGACTCGCGCTCGCCTCTCAGACGTCAAAAGCCGGAACAGGGTCACATGACCCTGTTCCGGCTCGTGCATTTCAGCATGAACGCCGCAAGCCTGCGTTAGAACATGTCCTTTTCGCATTCGCTGATGGTCTGGTCGATCACCTGCTGAAGCTTCGCCGGAAGGCCCATGATGTCCACATTCAGGAAGCCGCGCACGATGGTGGAGGTGGCCTCCTCCTCGTCCAGTCCCCTGGCCATGAGGTATTCGATCTCTTCCTGGGCTATCTTGCCCACCGCCGCCTCGTGTGAGAGCTCAACGCCGTCCACGGTGGCTTCCAGTTCCGGAATGGCGTGGATGATGCCGCCGCCAAGGATCAGGCCTTTGCACTCCAGGTGGCCGCGCGCGGGAACGCTGTTTCCTGCGATATGGCCCCTGGCGATGATGTGGCCGCCGGTGGTGATGGTGCGCGCGATCATCTCGCCCTTGGTGTCCGGGGCGTTCAGGAGGATGCGGCTGCCGGTGTCCAGGTAGGAGCCCTCGGGGGCCACCATGACTGAGTTGAATCGGGCAACCGCGCCTTTGCCCGCAAGCGTGACCGTGGGGTACATCTGGAGGTCGCGCACGGGCTTTAAGAGCACGTAGTTGTTGAGGAACACGCCGCCCTCTTCCACCACGCCCGCCGAACGGGGCCGCACCACGGTGTTCTCGGCCCAGTTGTGGATCATGGTGAAGGTCAGCTTGGCGTTCTTCTTCACGTAGAACTCGGAGATGCCCATGTGGGCCGCGCCCTTGGAGTCGTGTGCCACGGAGCAGCCGGTGAGGATGTGCAGCTCGGAGTCTTCCTCCACCACGATGATGTTGTGCACGGCCTGGCCGGTCATGTCGCCCTTGATGAACAGGCAGGACTGCACCGGCTCGGTGATCTTCGCGCCCTTCTCGGTGCGGATGAAGTAGCCGCCGTGCAGATGGTCGTGGGCGGCGCGGGTGAACTCGTCCTTGTCCTTGTCCACGAGCTTCCACATGTATTCGGTTAGGCCGTCGTACTTGGCCATGGCCGCCTTGATGTCCATGATCTCCACGCCATCGCGGCGGGTTTTGCAGTGCACCGCTCCGTGGTCCATGTGCATGTAGGTGCCGCTGACCGCGTCGGCGGTGACGTCCACCCCGGCCATGAGCAGCTGATGCTTGTCGGCCTCGCTCAGGGAGTTCAGGTCGGCGATCTGGCCGGGAGCCGGGGCATTGAAGTCGAATTCTTTCAGATTGATGGGCTTCATTGGGGCACTCCGTTTAGGCCAGACAACGCAGGCATTCCTGGTACCCGAAGCGGGTGATGTGATCCAGGATGTCGCGGGGGTTGGATTCGCAGCACAGCTTGCCTTCGTACATCACCTGGCCTCGGTCGGCGTTGATGTATTCCAGGATGTAGCCGGTGTGGGTGATGATGAGCCCGGCCACGTGGCGGCCGCACTTGGCCATGCGCAGGCTGCGCTCCGTGCCCATGGAGCACTCGCCGCCCAAGAGCTCGCGCACGGTGTGGCCGATGAGCTTCATGTTCTCCAGGTCCACGCCGGATTCGGGCTCGTCGAAGAGCACCATGTGCGGCTGCTGGCTCATGAGCTGCAAAAGTTCCGAACGCTTGATCTCACCGCCGGAAAAACCGGCGTTCACGTCGCGCTCCAGAAAATCAGTCATATTGACGCGCTTGGCCATGGCGTCCACGTCCACGGGCTTGCCCTGGGCGGCCATGCTCACCAGATGCCTGAGCTTCAGGCCGTGGATGGTGGGCGGACGCTGGAAGGACATGCCGATGCCCAGCTTCGCGCGCTCGTAGATGGGGGCGTGAGTGATGTCGTGCCCGCGAAACAGGATGCGGCCCTTGGTGATGGTGTAGTTGCCAAATCCCATCAGGGTCATAAGCAGGGTGGTCTTGCCGGAGCCGTTGGGGCCGAACAGGATGAAGGTTTCGTTTTCCTTGATCTCCAGGTTGATGCCCTTGAGCACTTCCCTCTCGCCGATGGTCACGTGCAGATTTTCTATGATGAGCATTGAAGCCTCGTGTTTGGGTCGGGACAAAACGCAAAAACCGCTGAAAAAAGGGATGGGTAAGTCAGATGTCCGCCGTTGTCCAGCGCGGACGGCTCACTGGCGTTCGTAGGACCTGCTCTCCGGCAGGTAGCAGTAGCGGCAATCAAGCTTGCCGAAGAAGCGCACCAGCAGCATGCCGAAGGCGAAACCGCCCGCGTGCGCCCACCAGGCCACGGATTGCCCGTCCATCAGCGGCGAGGCGGCCATGAGCCCCGACGTCACCTGGATGAGAAACCACAGCCCCAGGAAAATCACGGCAGGCACTTCCACAATCCAAGGAATGAAAAAAATGGGGATGAGCACGATGACGCGCGCCTGGGGGAACAGGCGGAAATAGGCCCCCATCACCCCGGCGATGGCCCCGGACGCCCCCACCACCGGCATGGTGGAGGTGGCATTGAACAGCATGTGAAGCACCAGCGCCGCCACGCCCGAGAGCAGGTAGAAGGCCAGGAAGCGCCAGTGGCCCAGCGCATCCTCCACGTTGTCCGCGAACACCCAGAGCACCCACATGTTCAAAAGGAAATGCAGCCAGCCGCCGTGCAGGAACATGTACGTGCCCGCGCTCATCCACCCGTCCGCAGGGTAGCCCATCATGGCGGCCCACTCCGGGTCCATGATGCGCATGGGAACGGCCCCGTAGAAGTTCAGGAACATGTTCAGCATCTTCTCCGGCATGGCCATCTCGAAGAGGAACACAGCCAGATTCAGGACGAAGAGCGTGATAACCACCACGGGCCGCCGGATGCGGGGGATGTTGTCCTTAAGGGGTATCATGACTGCTCGTGATATCGCTTCCGGGCGCGGTTCGTGCCGCGCCCGGCATCGTTACGCGTAATCGTGCGCGCGCATCCAGGCCAGAAGCTTCCCGATCTCATCCGCGCGTTCGCGGCGCAGTTTGGTCAGCAGTTCGTCCACGCCCGCGCGGGTCTGGTCGATGGAGCCGGAGTTGTCCACAATGTGGCGACACGCGCCGAGCTTCTTGTCCTCGGGCCACTGCCATGCGTCGAACAGAGCGATGGTGGCATCGTCCCAGCCGCGTTTTTCAGCAAGGCGCTTATGGCGAAGCTCCCCTGGGCAGGAGACTCCCACGGCCAGATCCACCACGCCTGCGCCCAGCCACCCGGCCTCCATGAGCATGGGGATTTCCGCGAAGGCCGCGCGCGCTTCGCCCTGCGCTTCCCAGAAGGCCCGCAGCTTGTGAAGCACCATGGGATAGAGGACGTCCATGAGCTCCCGGCGGAAGCTCTCGGACGCGCGCATGGCTTCCAGCAGCGCCGCCTTGTCCACCGGCGATTCCGCATCGGGCACAAAACGTTCCCCGTAACGCGAGCTCAGCATGTGCCAGCAGTCCGCGCCGGGCTTGTACAGTTCGGCCACGCAGCGGTCCGCGCTCCAGGTGGCCCATTTGCGCTCCGCCAGGGCGTCCAGCACCGTGCTCTTGCCGCTGCCCGGCAGGCCAAGCACGCCCACGCGCTGGAGCTTGCGGCACAGGTGCAGGGGGATGCGCCAGAAATCGCGCGGCGGCTTGCAGGTGAAGTCCATCATCTCGCCGGAAACGGGATGGGTGAAGCTCAGTTTCCAGGCGTGCAACATCTGGCGCGAGGCCAGCTTGAGGAGCATGGGGTCCTCGCGCCTGAGCATGTTCACCTTGTGCGGCCCATAGAGCGCGTCGCCCAGGAGCGGATGCCCCACATGGGCCATGTGCACGCGTATCTGGTGGGTGCGCCCGGTGGCGATGTCCACCTCAGCCATGCTCACACGCTTGTCAGGCGAGGTCCAGACGATGCGGTAGCTGCTCACGGCCTCGCGCCCGCTCGGTACCACGCCCATGCGGGTCTTGTGGCCGGAGTCGCGCCCCACGGGGGCGTCGATGACGGCCTCGTCCTTGGCGGGACGTCCGTGCAGGAGGGCCAGATAGGTCTTCTTCACCTCGCGCTCGGCAAAGGCCGCCGAAAGTTTGAGGCGCACCGGCTCGTTCAGGGCCACGGCCAGCAGGCCCGAGGTGTCCTTGTCGATACGGTGCACGATGCCGGGGCGCTCGCCGTCGATCTGCTTGAGCTGCGGAAAGCGGTGCAGCAGGCGGTTGACCAGCGTGCCTTCGGGGCAACTGGGCGCAGGATGGACCGTCAGGCCGAAGGGCTTGTCCAGAATAGCCAGGTCGTCGTCCAGGTACAGGACGACCAGGCCCCCCTCCTCCGCCTCGGGCGCGGCGCACCCTTCGGGCATCCACGACGGAATCCACCGTGGCGTGTCCGGCTTTGATCCATTCCTGAATCTTGGCGCGGGTGATCGACTGCTGCGAAAGGGTCTCTGCCCAGAACTGGTCGAGACGGCCGGGGGTAGCCTGCGCGCGCAGGGCCTCAAGGCTCATCTGCACGCCCTCGCGAACTGACCGGGAGTGATGCCCATGTACTTCTTGAAACGAAGCGTCAGATGGCTCTGATCATGAAAGCCGCTGGCTGCTGCTGCGTCAGCGAGCGCCGCTCCCTGGACCAGGAGAGTACGCGCCTGCCGAAGCTGCGTGAGCGTCCTGTATTCACCTGGAGGCAGACCGGTTACGCGCCGGAACTGACGGGACAGATGAAACGGGCTGGCCCCTGCACGTCGGGACACTTCATGAAGATCAAGGCCGGAGCTCTCCGGGTTGTCCAGGATAAGGCGGGCTTTCTCTACGATTGCCTCACCTGACGCCGGGGCGTTCAGGGCACTCACGGCAAGCGGGTCCATAGCCGAAACCGCCTGAGACAGCAGCTCGGGCAAGGAGGAGGCCTCTATAGCGTCACGCGTCTCCATTATAGCCGCGAGGCGTTCCGTGAGAGACCCGTCAGACGCAAGCCTGAAAAACTGCGTCCCCCTGAAGTCCCGCATCCAGTCGGGCAGCATGTCAGCCGGGATGCTCACGGCCAGGAAGTCGCAGCCGCCCTCTGGGCTTGAACAGGCATGGGCCAGTCCTGATGGAACGGCGACAGCGTCGCCGGGTCGAACGACGACGCTGCAACCCGCCGAGGACAAATGCCTCTCGCCGGACTCAACGGCAATAAAACACCACGAAGCGTGCAGATGGAGCGGGATAGCTCCGGCAGCGCCTTGGACGCACAAAATTTCAAACCCCTCCGGGCCAGGGCGGAAAACACTTACTGTTGACTTCATCACCTCTTGTCGCATCGAAACCCCGCCGGGGTCAATGTCGCCTCGGCGGGCGGCATAACCGCTACATGAGCGCCGGAGCGAAGCGGGCCATCATAAAGAGGTCGCTTTCAACAGCCCGTACCTCATGCTGGGAACCCGCCGGAATTACCAAGACAACTCCCGGAATATACTTGGTTTCAGCATCTTCCATAAGACACAACCCGCTCCCTGATACAACTTCATGAAGCTCCACGGAACCAGCATGCACATGCGCGCCTATGGAGCAATTCTTTTCGACCCGCACCAGATGACAACTCAAACTGCCTCCTGTATCCTTGCCAACTATCAGGTTTTTCATCCAAACGCCCGGAAAGGTGGGATGTGCCTTCCACTCTTGCGAGCAAGCGTTGAATTCGCGATCCGGACAGATGATTCTCGTTTTCTGGAGCAGTATGTTCGCTTCGTTCATGGTCGCAACCTCCGTGTTTGTACGTTGCGCCCACTCTTATCGGAGCCTCGGCGTGAATTATTGGAAAATCTTGCTCAACGTTCAATACAATGGAGAGAACATATGATTTCGGTCGTCATCAAGGCCGGAGCCATCACCCTGGAACAACGGGACAGGCCGATACCAGGGCCACACGAGGCCCTGATCCGTGTGCTGATGGCGGGCATCTGCAACACCGACCTGGAACTGCTCAAGGGATACATGAACTTTTCCGGTGTCCCCGGACACGAGTTCGTGGGATGGGTGGAATCCGCGCCATCGCGCCCGGAACTTGTGGGCAAACGCGTGGTGGGAGACATCAACATCGGCTTCGGCCCCGGCGACCACCGCCACGCCCCGGACCGGACCGTGCTCGGCATTCTGGGCAAGGACGGAGCTTTCGCCCAGTACCTCACCCTGCCCGTCTGGAACTGCCATCTTGTGCCGGACAGCGTGGACGACCAGACGGCAGTGTTCGCCGAGCCTTTGGCCGCTGCCCTGGAGGTGGGCCAGCAGGTGCACATCCGCGCGGGCGACCGGGTGGCGGTGCTTGGCGACGGCAAGTTGGGAGTGCTCATCGCGCTTGCGCTTCGGCACCTGTGCCCAGGCGTCATTCTTGTGGGCAAACACCCGGACAAGCTGGGCATCGCCGCTGCCCAAGGCGTGCACACGGCTTTGGCAGGGGAAATTTCCGGCCCGTTCGATGTAGTTGTGGAAGCAACGGGCAGGCCGGAGGGCATCACCTCGGCCATGGCGCTTGTGCGCGACGAAGGGACCATCGTGCTGAAATCCACCACGGAGGCGGCGTCCTGCCTGGATATCTCGCGCATCGTGGTTCGCGAGATCACCCTGGTGGGGTCGCGCTGCGGGGACACGGCCCTGGCGCTGGACCACTTGGCGCATGGCTTGGTGGACCCCTCCGGACTGGTGGAAGCCGTCCTGCCCTTCGAAGAAGTCGAGGAAGCGTTCAGGCTGGCCGCGCGCCCCGGAGCGCGCAAGGTGCTGGTGCGGATGGGTTGAAGTGTCTCATTGCGCTGCAGAGGAACGCCTCCGGCGGGCAAAGGGCTCCGCCCTCTGCACACCCTTTCCGCTTCGCGTCATTCACTGGTCCTCCGGTAAACGACGAGAAGCCATCAGCCCGGCAAGAATCTACAGCATACCCGCCAAAACCCGCGAAGCCCACTGAGGGTCCAGGGGGATCATCCCCCTGGCGGGTGCAGGGCGGAGCCCGCCGGGGTGCAGGGGCAGCGCCCCTGCTACCGGGTCCAGGGCAGAGCCCTGGTGAGATTTAGATGCTTGTGCGCGCCAGAAGCGCCACGCCACGAATGAGATTGCCGCTACGCGTGGGCGACGGCCCCTCCACGACTTCGGCAACATCCCCGCCCGCCTGGGCAATCAAACCGGACAGCTCGTCCAGGGTGAAATGCCTGGCCCAATAGAGCAGCGTGTCACCCTCGCGCACCGGGAATACGCCGTGACGCCCTGTCAGCTTGAACCCTTCTTCGTAGCGGCCTGCGTAGAGCGGATTCTCCCAGGTCTGGAGGAAGTCCTGAATTCCCACCCCCCCCCGGCACACCCGGAAGGCCTCACGCAACACGTCCGCCAGCTCGTCTTCATCCACCAGCACGGTCAATACGGCCCGCAGCATCACCATGTCGAAAGCCGCGTCGCCAAAGGGCAGACGAGCGCCCTCCCCGGCAGCAACCAGACGGCGGCTGCTGGCGCGGGCCAGACTGGCCCGGTTCACGTCCACCCCCACATAGCGCACGCCGCAGCGTTCCACCTCGCAGCCGATCCAGGCCTCGCCGCAGCCGACGTCCAGAACGCGCATCCCTGGACACAGCGCGCCAACAAAGAGCTCCGGCATGGGCAAGCTGGAGGGCACGGCGTCGGCGCTGCGCCAGTCGAGCGCGGGAGCGGGAGTTGGAGTGGGGAGCGTCACGGCAGGAACAGGTTCGCGGGATGTCCGGCATTGCCGAAGTGTCCCGGAATGCGCGGCGTTGTCCGGCTGGACAATCCAGACGCGGCCAGGAGGAAGCAGGCCGATGCGGCGCGTGCAAAGAGAGCTTTCACTGATTTCATGACCATGCCCCTGAAGTCGAACATACCCTCAGTTTAGCATCCAGGACATCCAGAACCGCCTCGCACGAACCGCGAGGCCGGAGAGGCTGGTCGCCTAATCCGACCTCGCGGGCTTCGCTGGCCTAACGGGCCTCGCGGTGCGAAACGAAATGAATCCCGAGGGGTCGATGCAGGGCGGAGCTAGCCCTTCTCCACCTTGCCCCAATCCTTGAGGAAGGCATCGAGGCCGAGGTCCGTGAGGGGATGCTTGATGAGCTCCTTCATCACGGAGAACGGCACGGTGCATACGTCCGCGCCCATCAGGGCCGCGCGCACGATGTGCGTGGGGTTCCTGATGCTGGCGACGAGCACCTGGGTTTCCAGGCTGTAGTTCTGGAAGATGGTCACCATCTCTTCCACCACGGCCATGCCGTCACCGCCGATGGCGTCGATGCGGCCCACGAAGGGGCTGACGAAGGTCGCGCCCGCTTTGGCGGCCATGAGGGCCTGGAGAGGCTGGAAAATAAGCGTGACGTTCACGTCGATGGCCTGTGCCTTTAGCTGGCGTACAGCCTTCAGGCCTTCCAGCAGCATGGGGATCTTGACCACCACGTTGGGGCCGAACTTCACCAGATCCTTGGCTTCCTTGAGCATTTCCTCGGCGGTGGTACCCACCACTTCCAGGCTCACCGGGCCGTCGACCTCTTTGCAGATGGCCTCGGCGATCTTGTGCCAGTCGCCCTTTTCCCTGGAGAACAGGGTCGGGTTGGTGGTCACGCCGTCGAGCATGCCCATGTCCTTGGCGGCCTTGATCTCATCCAGGCTGGCGCTGTCGAGGAAGAATTTCATGCGTTACCCCTCTTTTGTTTTCGAGGACTCAAGTTGTTTCAGGTACTTGTCGCGGCATTCGTAGCTGCAGAAGTGCAGCGTCTTGTCGCCTTCCCGAAGCCGCACGGAGTTGTCCGGGGAAACATAGGAGCCGCAGGCCGGATCCTTGACCATCTCGCCCTTGGCTATGAGGGTCTCTTGTTCCTTTTGGGCTGCTTCCTTGCGACGTTTCATGTCGCCGGAGAACATCTTCCAGAGGATAAACGCGGCGACGGCGAAGATGACGAATTTCCACATGATGCGCTCGGTCCTTTTTTACTGACGTTCAGAATATCATAGTATCGCACGCTAAAAAAGACAAACCTTCGAAAAGTTCCGGCGAGACTTCATCCGGAGCGATCTCCGCGAGAGGCAGCAGCACGAAGGCCCGCTGCGCGATGCGCGGATGCGGCAGGATCAGGCGTTCAGTGCTGCGGCGCTCCCGCCCGAAAGCGAGCAAGTCGATGTCCACAAAGCGCGCCCCCCAGCGCGGCTCCATCAGCCGGTTTCGCCCGAACTGCGCCTCAAGGCGCATGAGAGCCTCGAACAGGGCCTCGGGCGTTATGCCGGGCGCGCAGTCCAGGCGCACGGCCATGTTGGCGTACCAGGGCGTTGCGGACCGGGGCAAGGCACGCTCTGGTTCATCACACGCGACATCCTCCTGGGCTCTCACTTCAAGGCGCTGAAGATTCCCCGCCCAGGACGCAGGGCGCAGAACCTCCGGCCAGGGGTACTCCAGGCGGCCAAGCTCATGGGGCGCGCTGTGGTAGATGCGCGAGCGGGCCGCCAGCCGCACGCCGGGAAGAATCCCGTCCATGCGCCCGGCAGCCCGCGTAAGAATCGCAGCAGGTTCGCCCAGGTTGGACCCCAGGGCGACAAAGGCCGCTACATCTTGGCCAGACGTGACAGGGCCTCTTCGATCTTTTCCTTGCCCACAGTCATGGCAATGCGGAAGTAGCCTTCGCCCGCCTCGGGGGAGCCGAAACCGTTGCCGGGGGTGACCACCACGCCAGTCTCCTGGAGCACCTTGGTCACGAAAGCCTTGGTCTCATGGCCCTGAGGGACCTTGCACCAGAAGTAGAATGTGGCCTCGGGCAGGCGGAAGTCGATGCCGATCTTCTTCAAGCCTGCGGCCAGGGTGTCGCGGCGGTCCTTGTAGACGGCGCGGAACTGTTCAGCATAAGCGTCGCCCTTTTCAAGAGCCACGATGCCCGCCTCCTGCACGGCCTGGAAGATGCCGGAGTCAACGTTTTCCTTGATCTTGCCCAGGCCCTTGACCAGATCGGCATTGCCCACGGCCATACCGATGCGCCAGCCGGTCATGTTGTAGGTCTTGGACAAGGAGTGGAACTCGATGGCCACGTCCTTGGCGCCGGGGATCTCGAACACGGAAATGGGCCTTACGGCCTCGTTGTAGTACATCTCGGTGTAGGCGGCGTCGGCCACCAGGATGGTGCCCGTCTCGCGGCACTTCTTCACCAGCTTCTCATAGAAGCTCTTGGGGGCGCAGGCCGAGGTAGGGTTGTTGGGGAAGTTGGTGAAGATCATCTTGGCCTTGTCCCATTCGGCGTCGGTGACGCTGTCCAGGTCGGGCAGGAAGTCATTGGCTTCGGTCATGGGCAGGAACTTGGTGGTTCCGCCCGCAAATCCGGTGGCCACGTTGTACACGGGATAGTTGGGGGTGCACACCAGCACCAGATCGCCAGGGTTCACGTAGGCCAGAGGGAAGTGCGCGATGCCTTCCTTGGAGCCGATCAGGCTCACGACCTCGTTGTCGGGGTCCAGATCGACGCCGAAGCGGCCCTTGTACCAGGTGGAGACGGCGGAGCGGAACGTGCGCAGGCCCACGTAGGACGGGTACTGGTGGTTCTCGGGCTTCTTGGCGGAGGCGTACAGAGCGTCCACGATGAAGTCGGGGGTGGGCATGTCGGGGTCGCCGATGCCAAGGCTGATGATATCCACGCCGCGAGCCTTCACCTCGTTTTTGACGCGGTCGATCTCGGCGAAAAGATACGGGGGCAGTGCGGCCAGACGATCGGCCATCTTGAACTGAGGCATGGTACGCTCCTTGGGGCGATTGCGCGCGGGCGCAAGAAATGGAATAAAGAAGCCCCGGTCATAAAAAGAGGCCCAAGCAGTGTCAATAAAAACCAAGCCGTTGCGCACGCCGTCCAAGGCGTCCAAACCTGAACGCACGCCGCGCTCCGAACAGCAACCGACGGCCCCGCCGCACCTTCACCCGTGGGCGGACGCCTGGCTGGAACATCTTCTGGTGATAAAAGGGCTCTCCGAGAACAGCCTGGCGGCTTACGCCCAGGACATGCAGCACTTCCAGTTTTTTCTTTCGGAGCGCTCCTCCTCAGTGGAGGACGTGTCCGACCAGACCATATTTCTTTATCTCATGTTCCTGCGCCAAAAGGGCCTGACCAGCCGGTCCCTGGCACGACATCTCTCCAGCATGCGCGGCTTCTTCGCCCATGCCGTGGCCGAGGGCTGGCTCGACCTGAGCCCGGCCGCGCTGATCGAGGCCCCCAAGCTGCCGCGCACCCTGCCCGACGTGCTGAGCCGCGAGGAGATGGACACCCTGCTGGCGCGCCCGGACCTGGAAACCAGTCTCGGCTTTCGCGACCGGGCCATGCTGGAGCTTCTCTATGCGGCGGGCCTGCGCGTCACGGAACTCATAAGCCTCACGCCGCTCGATTTCGACGCCCAGTCCGGGGTGCTGCGCGTGTTCGGCAAGGGCGACAAGGAGCGGCTGGTGCCCATCCACTCTCTGGCCCAGGATCTGCTGTCGCGCTACATTCAGGCCGTGCGCCCGGCCTTCAAACCCGTGACGGACCTGGTGTTCCTGAACCGCTCCGGCAAGGGCCTCACCCGCCAGGGCGTGTGGAAGCTCATCAAGCGCTACGCCCTCGACGCGGGCATCGTGAAGGACATCTCCCCGCACAGCCTGCGCCATTCTTTCGCAACGCATCTGCTGGAAGGCGGCGCGGACCTTCGCACCGTACAACTGCTGCTGGGCCACGCCGACATCTCGGCCACGGAAATATACACCCACGTCCAGGCGGATCGGCTGACCGCCATCCACCGCAGCCATCACCCCCGCTCCAGATCAACAAGGAAGGATTCATGATTTCCAAGCCTCACAAGGGCTTGTCCGCTCCCACGGTCATCACCGCCCACATGAACGCGGATTTCGACGCCCTGGCAGCCATGATCGCCGCCAGCAAGCTCTATCCGGGAGCCGTGCTCATCTTCCCAGGCAGCCAGGAAAAGAACATCCGCAACTTCTTCATCCAAAGCGCAACCTATCTTTTTAATTTCAAGACCTTCAAGGACATCGACCCGGACTCCGTGGAGACGCTGGTCATGGTGGACACACGCCAGAAATCGCGCGTTCCGCACGTAGCCCCGCTGCTGGAGCGCCCGAACGTGGCCGTGCACCTCTACGACCACCACCCTGACAGCGAGGAGGACGTTCCGGCCCAGGTGAGCGTGGTCAAGACCTGGGGCTCCACCACCACCATCCTGGCCCACATGATCCGCGAACGCGGCCTGTCCCTGACCCCGGACGAGGCGACTTTCCTGGGGCTTGGCATCTACGAGGACACCGGCTCCTTCACCTTCTCCTCCACCGTGGAGGAGGACTTCACGGCGGCGGCCTGGCTCAAAGGCCAGGGCATGGACCTGCCCACCCTGTCCGAGCTTCTGACGCGCGAACTCTCCTCCGAGCAGATCACCATCATGAGCGGGCTCATCGAATCCGCCGCCACCTACGATTTCAACGGCGTGGAGGTGGTGATCACCCAAACCACGTTGGACAATTACGTGGGTGATTTCGCCCTGCTGGCCCACAAGCTCATGGACATGGAGAACATCCGGGTGCTGTTCGCCCTGGCCCTCATGAAGGACCGGGTGCATCTGGTGGCGCGTTCGCGCACCACGGACGTGGACGTGGGACGCATCTGCGCCTCGCTCGGGGGCGGCGGCCACACCTACGCGGCCTCGGCCTCCATCAAGGACAAGACGCTCCCACAGGCTAAAGACGAACTCTTGGCCCTGCTCTCCTCCCAGGTGAACCCGCAGATTCTGGCCGAGAGCCTCATGAGCCGCCCGGCTCAGGTCATCGAGGACAACAGGCCCCTGTCGGAGGCGCAGGAGCTCATGTCGCGCTTCGGCCTCAAGGCGATCCCGGTGATAAGCTCCGAGGACAGGTCCTGCCTGGGCATCCTGGAGCACGACATCGTGGACAAGGCCATGAAGCACGGTCTGGCGAGCGCCGACGCCAGCGACTACATGATGCACGGCGCGCAGACCATCACCCCCAAGACCGACCTGTACCACATCATGGAGATAGTCCTGGGGCAACGCCAGCGCCAGGTGCCGGTGGTCGAGAACGGCGAGGTGACGGGCGTGATCACGCGCACGGACCTCATCAACACCCTGATCCGCGAACCGGCGCGCATCCCGGAGTCCGTGGGCGCGGAGCGCAAGTCCGAGCGCAGCGTGGCCGGGCATCTGCGCGACCGTCTGCCGGACAAGCTCTACGTGCTGCTCAAGCGGGCGGGCTCACTGGCCAAGGCCATGGGCTACGAAGCCTACGTGGTGGGCGGGTTCGTGCGCGACCTCATGCTGGGCAGGCCAAACCTCGACATGGATCTGGTGGTGGAAGGCGACGGGATCACCTTCGCCGAAGCCCTGGCCCGCGAAATGGGCGGACGGGTGAAGTCGCACAAGAAATTCAAGACCGCTGTGGTGATCCTTCCCGACGACACACGGGTGGACGTGGCCACCGCGCGCCTCGAATACTACGAGTATCCGGCTGCGCTGCCCACGGTGGAGCTCTCTTCCATCAAGATGGACCTGTACCGGCGCGACTTCACCGTGAATGCCCTGGCCGTGCACATTTCGCCGGACAGTTTCGGCAAGCTGGTGGACTTCTTCGGCGCGCAGCGAGACATCAAGGAAAAGGTCATCCGGGTGCTGCACTCGCTGTCCTTCGTGGAGGACCCCACCCGCATCCTGCGGGCCATCCGCTTCGAGCAGCGCTTCCATTTCCGCATCGGCGCGCAGACCGAACGGCTTATCCGCAACGCCATCACCAACCGCTTCGTGCATAAGCTCTCAGGCCCGCGCGTGTTCCACGAAATCCGCCACATCATGGAAGACGACAACCCCCTGGCCTGCATCCGGCGCATGGACGAGTTCGGGCTGCTGTCCGCCATCCAGCCGCTCCTGGCACTGGACCAGCGCAAGGACACGGTGCTGGCCGAGGCCGACCGGGTGATAACCTGGTATCGACTGCTTTACGTGGAGCCCAAGCCGACAATCTGGCGGATATTCTTTCTGGGGCTGTGCGCGGGCATGGAGGACGAAGAGGTGCGGGGCGTGACGCAGCGTTTGAGCTTCTCCTCCAAGCTCGAGGGGGAGTTCCTGGTGCTGCGCCACTCCATCCGCGACATCGCGCAATCCATCTACGAATGGGAATACCGGAAAGGCCTGTACAGCGAACTGTACTTCCTCCTGAAGGACCTGCCCCTGGAAGGGGTTTTGTACCTCATGGCCAGGAACCCCAAGGAAGCGGTGCAGCGCTCCATCTCTGTGTATCTGACCACACTGCGCATGCAGCATATAGAAATCGGCGGCGAGGACCTGAAGCACCTGGGCGTGCCGCCAGGACCGCGCTACAGCGAAATTCTTAAGACGGTCACGGCCGCGCTGCTGGACGGCAAGGCCAGCTGCCGCACAGAGCAGCTGGACCTGGCCAGACGGCTGGCCGAAGGGGACGTCGGGCTGGAGTGGATGCCGGAGTCTCTGGGATAGATACGCAAAGGGCCGGGAAAGGGGTCTGCTCTCGAAACGGATAATTTCGTACGCTAAGGCGGAGTCGCCTTCTTCCGTCCAAAGAATGACCATCCCTTGACATTGGCCCCGCATGTGGTACCATAGTATTCCATGAGCACGACTGACAAATGATCGCTAAGATGCGCCGCAACTCTCGCGACTGGCGCATTGAGTCGCTGATCTCGGTTGCGAAGCACTACGGCCTGACCGTCCGCAATCCGAACGGAAGCCATGTGGTTTTCTCCTTCCCTGGCGTGCTCGGCGAGGCTTCCGTACCGGCTCACAGGCCGATCAAGCCTGTATACGTAGTGCAGTTTCTGGCCCTACTGGATGCGGTCCTTGCCAAGGAGGAATAGAATGGATTTTCACGGCTACCCATTTGAACTCACCCCGCTGGCCGAAAAAGACGGAGGGGGTTGGCTCATCGTTTTCCCCGATTTCCCTGGTGCGGTTATGTCCGATGGGGAGACGCCCGAAGAGGCGCTTGCCAACGGGCGCGAGGCGCTTGAATCCGTGATTGCCGTCTACAAGGAAGACGGGCGCGAACTTCCTGCCCCGTCCAGCGGAGGGGGCGTGTCCGGGAAATTCAACCTGCGCACTCCCAAGCGGCTTCACGCCATGCTCAACAAGGCGGCCAGACAAGAGGGCGTAAGCATGAACACCCTGGCCGTCGCACTGCTGGCCGAAGGACTTGGCAGGCACGAAGCCAGGTAGGGGGCACCGCACTCACACCGGAGAATGCGAGCGGGAATCAACGAGGCCCCATGACGGGGCCTCTTGCATATCCTCAGTCGCCGGGAGACTCCCCCTGTCCGTTCAGGGTATATCTCAAACGGGCGTCAGGCATGAGGTGTTGAGCACGTATGAGCCCTTTGGCCGCCGGGGGCACATTCGCTCCTGCCGCTTCTTCCCGTTCTTGAAATTGTGTTTGAAAAACATTTCATGTGATCCAAAAGCACGACATCAGTTCACTTCCTGCTGCCGAACTTCTCCAGCACCACCACGTTGTTGTGCGTGTCCACAATGCGCACGAAATAGCCGACCTCAGGGGCGTACCACATCTGGTACACGCCGCTCCAGCCGGTGTCGTTCTTCTTGTTCACGCGAATCCTGAAGGCCTTGAAGGTTCCGGCGGGGACGGTGATCTCCTCGGCGGCCTCCACGCTCACGGTGTTGGTGTAGGTCTGGGACCCTTTTTTAGTACCTGTTGACTGAGTGAAGGTCCTGGTTTCACCCACGGCAAGTGGGAAGAACACGTAGGCGTCCTTGCCGCTGCCCACGCTGTACTGCAGCAGGGTTCCATTGGACTCGCGCACGGAGAGGTCCTTGTCCAGGCGGAGAAGCTTGGCGGGGTCGCCGTCGCCGACGAGCACGACCTCCTCGCCCACGGACTTCACCTCCATGCGGCTGGCCAGGGCGTACGCGCTGCGGCTCTTGCCGGAGAACTCCCAGAAGTCGCCGGGCTTCCACTGGGGGGCCTGGGCCGTGGGGAGCGAGGCCAGGGGAGTGGTCTTGGCACAGGCTCCCAGAAGGGCCAGGGCCAGAATCGCCAGCACCCCCTGGAGGGCAAGGCGCATATGCGGGCCGAAAACCCGGTGATGGTTGCGGGAACCTCCCGCGCTTGAGCTAGTCATCCACAGCCGCCTTCTTTTCCTTGGCCAGTTCGTCCTCGGGCATGCTCCACCAGGGCATGCCGTCGCGGGAGCGGCGCACCTTGAGGGACATGGTTTCGTCCTTCTTGATCTTGGAGGCGATGACCACCTCCTTGCCGCCGATGGTGGCCCACACGCCGGTCACTTTGACGGAGTCGCCCTTTTTCAGGCCGATGGAGGCCAGATCGACGAATTCCTTAGGTCCGAGGTGCACGGTTTCGACCTTGTTGTCCTTCTTGTCGCGCACGACTATTCCCACGCCCTTGGCCATTCCGGGCATGGGGGTGATGTCGATGATGTCCTCAACGCGTCCCTTGAAGGCGTCGGCTTCCTTGGGGTCGTAAAACTTGTCGTAAGCGCCGCCCTTCTCCCAGCCGGTCACGTCCGGCTTGCCCTGGGCCGCGAAGGCCATGGCGGTCAGACACAGGGCGAAACAGGCGGTCAGGCTCAATATGCGAAAGAAACGATTCATGGTCCCTCCGGAAACGGATTATCCAACGCTCAGGAAAATATAACGGCCAAGGCAGGCTGTAAAGTGGCTAGGGCAAAAAGAAACGCCCGGACAGTGCCGGGCGTTTCTGGATACGTACTGCTTCAGCTGAAAACCGACGCGAGCTAACAGGCGAACTGGCCGTTCTCGTAAATGACCAGCGATCCGCCGCCCACCAGTTTGGCCGTGACGCGCTTGTTCTCGGTGTTGACCAGGTCCCAGTGCAGGGCAGAGTCGTTGAAGCCGAGCTCGGCCTTGTTGGCCTCGGTCAGTTGGGAGGGGTCGCCGTCGAAGGTGTCGGAGTAGGAACTGCCCAGGGCCACGTGGCAGTTGCCGTACTCGCCGCCGTAGTTCTCGTCGAAGAGGGTGTTGGCCATGAACTTGCTGATCTTGGAGAAGCGGCGGTCGGTGAGCGAGAACTCGCCCAGCTTGTTGGAGCCGTTGTCCATGGCCACCTGCTTCTTCACGAACTCCTCGCCCTCGTCGGCGGACACGGAGACCACCTCGCCCTTTTTGAATTCCAAGCGGACGCCGCGCACCAGATTGCCGCAGCGGTACGACGGCTGGTCAGCGTAGTAGACGCCCTCGGTGCCGCGCCAGTCCGGCGAGAGAAACAGTTCGAAGCTTGGGATGTTGTGCCCGGAGATGCCCTTGAAGCGGCGGTGCTGGCCGGGAGTGACCACGAGGTCCACGTTGGCGGACTCTACATGGAAGGATTCCACTTTCAGGGCGTTGAGCCAGGCCTTGATGCCGACAGCCTCGTCGAAGATGCGCTGCCACTCCTTGACGGGATCGGCGGCGCGCAGATGGCAGGCGTTTATCACCTGATCCGCGAACTCCTTTTTGGAGAGCCCTGCGCACTTGGCGTATTCTTCGGTGGGATAGACGCACAGGGTCCAGCCGAAGAGTCCGGCCTCCTCGCGCTTCACCAGGATGTCGCGATAGGGCTTGCGGGCGATGGCGGTCTGGGCGATGCGCTTGGGGTCCACGCAGGAGAGGTGCGTCAGACAGTCCGGGGCCAGCACATAGATGGCTCCGTGCAGGTTCTCGTAGAGTTCCTTCGTGCCGGGCGCGATGAAGGACAGCTGGCTCTCGGCAGCCTTCTGGTAGAAGTCCAGCTCCATGTGGGAGGTGAAAGCCAGTCGCGGCACCACGTTGATGCCACGGTCCATGAGCCTGGAGAACAGCGCCTCGGTGAGCTTGAGCCCGGCCAGGTCGCACTGGATGAGCACGGTATCGCCCGGCTGGTAGGGGGTGAGGCGGGACGTGTCCAGGCCCCAGAGCAGTACGTCGGCATATTTATCGAGTTGTTTTGCGGTCAACACGGTTGGGAGGCTCCCGGTGTTTTAGTTTGGGAAACGTGCATGCGGTTTGCCCAAAACACGCCCGCTTGTAAAGCCGCGATGCATGAACCGCGCGACACATGGTCGTAACCTGAAGCGACGATACGTGCGTGCATGCTTCCGTTCATTCAGTCTTCCTACCTGGCCACGCTGCTGGAATGCTTCAGCGCGGGAGTCGTGATCATGAACGGGCGCGGCGACGTCTACGCCGCCAACGACATGGCCGGACACATGTTGGGAATGGCGCATGACGACCTGCTGAAGGCGGGCTTCGAACGAGACATCCTCCCCCGCTTCGAGCAGCGCGCCCTTGTCGAACGCCTGATGTCCTCGGCCCGCGACAGGGACACGCACCCCGAACCGGTCCAGGCCAAGTGCAGCCACCCGGAACTGGGCATGCGCCACTATACGCTCTCCATCTCGCGGCTCGTGGAATACGGAAAAGTCTTCGGCATCGTCTTGCAGATGGCCGACGTGACCCATATCTACGAGATGCACGAGCGTGAAAAACGCATGCTGGAGGAACGCAGCGAGAGCCTGGCGCATCTGTCCATGGCCATCGCCCACCAGATCAGGAACCCGCTCATGACCATCGGCGGCTTCGCCAGCCTGTTGCCGCGCAGGATCGACCAGGGCCAGCCCGTTACCGAATTCATCCAGGGCATCCAGGATGGGGCACGCCGCCTGGAAGACATCGTCAGGGCAGTGACGCAGTTTACGTCTCCCCGGCAGCATGCCAGACGCGAAACGGACCTGCGGACCCTGATCCGGGAGACGCTGGACAAGCTGAGCCCCCTGCCTGGCCGGGTGGCGATGGAGACGGACACGCCAGACGGGGCAATCTCCGCATGGTTCCTGGACCCCGAACTCACGCGCGACAGCCTTGTGGAGCTCCTGCAGAACAGCCTGGACGCCCTGGCGGAAACCGGCGGCACGATACGCATCGGCTGGCGCGAAGAGGCCGCAGATCTGCTGCTGGAAGTCCGGGACAACGGCCCTGGCATCACGCCGGAGTGCCTTCCGTTCCTGTTCGACCCGTTCTTCACCACGAAAGCGGTCGGCGTGGGGATGGGTCTGGCGAAGGCCAGGCGCTGGACGCGGGAACAGGCTGGCGAGTTAAGCATCTGCAACGCTCCGGACGGAGGCGCGCTGGCCGTTTTGCGCCTTCCGGGCGTCTGTATCTTGAAGAATGTGACGAAATAAGCTATAGGGTGCTGCCTCATACACATCAAGGAGACAGCATATGCCTAAGGAAGACGCCATCGAGGTGGACGGCACCGTCCAGGAAGCCCTCCCGAACGCCATGTTCCGTGTGGACCTGGAGAACGGACACGAAGTGCTGGCGCACATTTCCGGCAAGATGCGCAAATTTTACATCCGTATTCTTCCCGGCGACAAGGTCAAGGTGGAGCTCTCCCCCTACGACCTGTCGCGCGGACGCATCACCTACCGCATGAAATAAGCCCTCCTCGCGGAGGGCTTCCCTATATCCTCGACGTACGGACCCGGTCCGAGGCCATGCCATCCGGCATGACCTCGGGCCGTTCTCCGTTTCTACATCTGCGAGATGATTTCCATGAGATCCTTGTTCACTTCCAGGAGCCTGTCGCGCAGTTCCACCTGATCCACCCAGGCCTTGCCGTCGGCCTTGTCAAGGCGCTGCCTGAGCATGGCGAACTTGGCCTCGGTGTCGGACAGGAGGAAGCTCCAGTCCACGCGGGGCATGGCCCGCTCCGTGTCCAGGGTGACGGAGGTGAGGGCTCCTGGCTTCAAGGTGCACTCTTCCAGGTACTCGGGGGTGTGCACCGTGAACCCGAAGCGCGACCTGATAAGCTCGGCCAGGGTGTTGATGGCCCCGTTCTCGCCGTGAATCAGGAAGACCTCCATGCCGTTCTTCTTGAAGTGGCGCAGCCACTCCAGAATCTGGCTTTGCCCGGCGTGGGCCGAGAAGCCGCCGATGGTCCAGACCTTGGCGGCCACCTGCACGTCCTCGCCCAGGATGCGGATGGATTTCGCGCCGTCCACGATCTTGCGGCCCGGCGTGCCCTGGCCCTGATAGCCCACGAACACCACGCTCGCGCCCTTGCGCCAGAGGTTGTGGCGCAGGTGGTGCTTCACGCGGCCCGCGTTGCACATGCCGCTGGCCGAGATGATGACGCCCGGCCCCTGGGAACTGTTGATGGCGCGCGATTCGTCCGCCGTGAGCGTGAAACGCAGGTTGGGCAGGTTGAAGGGGTCGTCGCCGGTGTTCAAAAGCTTGCTGATGTCGGCGTCCATGTATTCGGGGTGCTGGCGGAAGACTTCCGTGGCGCGGATGGCCAGGGGGCTGTCCACGTAGACGGGCATGTCCTTGGGGAGTTTTCCAGCCTTGGCGAGCTTGTGCAGCGAGTACAGCACCTCCTGGGTGCGTTCCACGGCGAAGGCCGGGATGATCACCTTCTCGCCATGGGCGTAGGAATAGGAGATGGCCTCGGCCAGTTCGTCCAGGCTCGAGCCCTCGTCCTTATGGTCGCGGTCGCCGTAGGTGGACTCCATAAAGAGGTAGTTGGCCTCTTCCGCGAAGGTGGGGTCCTTGATGAGCAGCTGGTCCGGGCGGCCCAGGTCGCCGGAGAAGACCAGCTTGTTGGTGGTGCCGTTTTCGGTGATCCACAGCTCGATGAAGGCCGAGCCGAGGATATGCCCGGCGTCGCGGTAGACCACCTTGATGCCGGGTGCCGGTTCGAAGGGCTCGTTATAGGCGACAACCTTCATCATGGGCATAACGGCAGTGGCGTCGGCCTGGGTGTAGAGCGGCTCCACGGGCTTGCCGCCCCGGCGGGCGTTCTTGCGGTTGGCCCACTCGGCTTCCATTTCCTGGATGTGGGCGCTGTCTTGCAGCATGAGCCAGAGCAGGTCCTTGGTGGGGGCGGTGCAGTAGACCTTGCCCGAGAAGCCGTGGCTGGCCATGCGCGGCAGCAGCCCGGAATGGTCCATGTGGGCGTGGGTGATGAGGAAGAAGTCTATCTTGCCGGGCTGGTAGACGGTGTAATCGATGTTGCGGGCCTCGATCTCTCGGTTGCCCTGATGCAGGCCGCAGTCCACGGCGAAGCGGGTGCCCCCGGTTTCCAGTATGTAGCACGAACCGGTGACGGTCTTGGCCGCTCCCAGGAATTTGATCTTCATTCAGGCTCCTCGGCACGTTGCGGTTAGGTGGATACTCGCCGCCCTTTCCGTTACACGTTTGCCACGGGAATTCCAAGGAGGATGGCGTGATGCGGATCGTGGATGCGGTGATATCCCACCGGCTTGGCGAGGTGCGCGAACTGTTTCCGGAGTACGCCGCCAACCTGGGCATCTCCCTGTGCTTCCAGAACTTCGACGAGGAACTGGCGGGCCTTCCCGGCAGGTACGCCGCGCCGGGCGGGACCATCCTTCTGGCGGACGTCGACGGGACGGTCGCAGGCTGCGTGGCGCTGCGCCCGCTTGAGGAACCGGGCGTGTGCGAGATGAAGCGCCTCTACGTGCGCGAGAGTTTCCGGGAGATGCGCCTGGGGCGCGCCCTGGCCGAGGCGGTCATCGCGAAAGCGAGGGAGATCGGCTACCGGGCCATGCGCCTGGACACCCTGCCCTCCATGGGGCGGGCCATCGGCATCTATGAGAAACTGGGATTTAAAGACATCGCGCCCTACTGCAAGAATCCGCATGAGGGGGTCAGGTATCTTGAGTTGAAGCTGGAATGAAGAATGATCAATCGCTGCCGAACAGCGCGCGCTGAAAATCCTTGAGGGTGGCCGTGCCGCGCCCCTCGGCCAAGGGGTGAAAGATCGGTTTGTAGCCCAGGCGCTTGGCCTGCTTGAGGCGTGCGTCCTGCCCAGACACCGGGCGCACCCGGCCAGACAGGTCCACCTCTCCCCAGAACACCGCGCGCGGCGGCAGCGGGCGGTCGTAGTATGAGGACAAGACTGCGGCCACCAGCCCGAGGTCCAGGCCGGGGTCGGTCAGTTTGAGGCCTCCGCCGGTCTTGGCGTAGATGTCCGATTGCCCGAGTTGCAGACCCAGGCGTTTTTCCAGCACCGCCAGCAGCAGGTTCAGCCGATTCAAGTCCAGGCCCAGAGCCGTGCGGCGGGGCATGCTGAGGTACGATCGGCTGACCAGGGCCTGCACCTCCACCGCGAAGGGACGCTTGCCCTCCAGGGCCAGCACCACGGCGGAGCCGCTGGCCGTCTCGTCACGCTCACCCAGGAAATATGTGGACGGGTCCGGCACGGGGGCCAGGCCGTCGCCCAGCATTTCCAGGACCATGAGTTCGTCTGTTGGGCCGAAGCGGTTCTTGAACACCCGCAGCAGACGGTAGAAATGCTGCCGGTCGCCCTCCAGATAGAGCACGGTGTCCACCATGTGCTCCAGTATCTTCGGCCCGGCGATGAGGCCCTCTTTGGTGACGTGCCCAACCAGAATGAGCGTGGCCCGGCTCTTCTTGACGGCCTCCACCAGCTCGGCAGCCACGGCCCGCACCTGGGACTGGCTGCCCGGCACGCCGTCGGCCAGGGAGGAGGCCATGGTCTGCACCGAGTCCACCACCACAAGCGTCGGCGCTTCGGGGCGGCCCAGGATCTCCACGGCGTCGGCCACGTTGGTGGTACAGGACGCCAGAAGGCCCTCGCTGACAAGCCCCAGCCGCCGCGCGCGCGAAGCCAGCTGTCCCAGGGATTCCTCCCCGGAGACGTACACGGCCTGGCGTCCGGCGGCAGCGAGCTGCCCGGCCAGTTGCAGAAGAAGGGTCGATTTGCCGATGCCCGGTTCGCCGCCCAGGAGAATCGCGCCGCCGGGCTGGAGGCCTTGGCCGAGGACGCGGTCCAGGTCAGGAATGCCGCTGGGCGCAGCGGGTGCGTGCTCCGGCGTGAATCCGGCCAGGGAAACCGGCCCGGAGGACAGGCCCAAGGGAGCACCCATGCGGGGTTGCTGTTTGGGAGCTGCCTGCTCGACGAGAGTGTTCCACTCGCTGCATCCCTCGCACTGGCCACGCCAGCGGGGGCTGGTCTGACCGCAGGAGGAGCAGGCGTAGACGATGCGCGCCTTGGCCACTCTGCTACTTCTTGGCGGCTGGCTGCGGCGGCGGGGCCTGGACTTCCCTGAACCCCTTGAGCTTCAGGGAATAGTTGGCCACGGTGGGCGGGAACCCCTGAAAGGCCACCATGAAGGGGACCTCTTCACCGGGCTTCACGTTGCTGTTGTTGAGGAGAATCTCCTGCTTGGAGGTCAGCCTGCCGTCCAGCGCTTCCTTGTCCATAGTGCGCAGGTCGAAGAAGCTGGCCTTGGGACCGGCCATGAAGACCTTGGTTTCCAACGCCGCTTCCTTGGCGTCCAACAGGGTGACCTCGATTGCGATCTCGCCCACGGGCACGGGGGAACGGTTCACCAGCTTGCCTTCGATCACCAAGACCTTGCCGAGCTTTTCGTTTTCCACCACGTGGTTGGTGAAGGATTCGAACTGAAGCTGCGCGGAGTAGTCCGGCCCCTGCTCCTTCTTGGGCTGGCCCGGAGTTCCCTGCGCATTCTCCATGACCGAGGCGGCCTGCTCGCCTGATGCGGGGGTAGGCGTCTGCACGGCTGGGGTCTGTTTGGCAAACGGCCAGAACTCGAAGAAATAGGCGGCCGCACCGGAGATTCCCAGCAGCAGCGTAAAGCCCAGACAGGCGGCCAGAATGATCTTCTTGGTCTTGCTGGTTTCGGACTTTTCCTTGGCAGGCTTGCCGAAGTCGATGGAGGCGAAGTCGCTGGAGGACACGCCCGCGTCGTCGAAGGGGTCCTTCTTGCGCGCGGCGTCGAGCTGGCTGTCAAAGCCGCCAAAGGCGTCATCGCCTTCGGCCTGCACGGGCCAGATGGGGGACGCGCCGGATTCGCCGAAGCCGGGGAAATCGTCGGCTGCGGGCGCTTCCACATGGAATTCATGACGGCAGACGCTGCACCGAACGTTGGCCCCCTCGGAACCGACTTTGTCGTCCGGGAGATTGTACTTCGTGTGGCAGTTCGGGCATTCGACTTTCATAGGGTCAGGAACCTTCCTGCTGGATCAGTTCATAGACGCCAGGCAGACATCGGTAGTCTTCTGCAAAGTCCAGGCCGTAGCCCACCAGGAATCCCTTTGCCAGCCTGAATCCTGAAAAGTCAACTGTTACTTGCGCCTTGCGCCTCTCCGCCTTGTCGATCAAGGAACACAACTTCACCGAAGCGGCTCCCCGCGTGGCCAGATGCGTCAAAAGCATGGCCATGGAGTGTCCGGTGTCAACGATGTCTTCCACAACGAGTATGTGCTTGCCGACACAGGACGTTTCGATGTCCTCCAGGAAGGACAGCTCACCGGGGGAATCCTTGGCCCCGTAGCTGGCCAGACGCACGAAATCCACGTGGGCGGGCACGCTGATGTGGCGCACCAGATCAGCCAGGAACATGAACGCGCCCTTGAGCACGCCCACGACCAGCAGATCCTTTCCTTCATACTCCTGAGAGATGACCGCGCCAAGTTCCGCGACCCTGGCGGCGATGGTGTCGCTGGTGATGACAGGCACAAGATTCGAATACACGCCTACATCTCCATGACCATGGCTATCTCGTCGCATTCAGGAAATTTGGGGCAGTGGATGCAGTCCGCCCAGACTTTCTGAGGCAGCTTTTCCTTGCTCACTTCCTCGAACCCGAGCTTGGCAAAGAAATCCCGCTGGTAGGTGAGGGTGAATACCTTGTACACGCCAAGGGTCACGGCCTCAGAAAGACAAGCCTCCACGAGCCTGCGCCCCCAGCCCAGCTTCTGCAGGTCCGGGTGCACCACCAGGGAGCGTATCTCGGCCAAGCCTTCCCAGCAGATGGACAAGGCGCAGCATCCCTTCACGTTCTTGCCGTCGGGCGAGGTCAGCACGAAGAAGTCGCGCAGGTGCGAATAGAGCTGGTTGTAGGAGCGCGGGAGCAGCAGCTCACCCTTGGCGCACTCCATGAGCAGGCCGTGGATGGTCTTCACATCCTGGATGCGGGCCTTGCGCAGGAAAAATTCTGACATTTCTCTTCAGGCTCCGATGAGTTTTTTGATCATCCTTTCCAGGTCCTCGCCAGCCATGTAGCCCTCCTCCGAGTAGACCACCTCGCCCTTGGGCGAATAGACCACCGTGCGCGGAATGGCGCGGATGGAAAAGGCCTGGGACACGTCGGGCTTGGCGCGCATCACGGGATAGTTGAACCCGGCCCTGGCCTTGTACATGGCGTACATGGCCTGCTCCTGGTCCACGCTGACACCCAGGAGGAGCAGCTTGTCCTCGGGGAAACGCTTGCGCAGGGCGATCAGCTCGGGAATCTCCTGGCGGCAGGGGCCGCACCAGGACGCCCAGAAGTTGATGACCACGACTTTGCCGCGAGCCTGGCTCACGGTCTTGAGGATGTCCTGGCTGGAAACGGGGGCGTCGCCCGCGTCCTGGGCCAGAGCCGTGCCCAGGGAAAAAATGGAGACTATCATCGTCAGGATTAACGTACGAAAGAGGATCATGGATACGCCACGCTTGTTTTAAGTTGAGAACTCAAGGCTCATGCACAATTCATCGCCAGCCGCCACTCGGACAGAGGGGTGAGTCGGCAACAGGATGGGATACTTTTGGATTCCAAAGGGCTGCGCCCTTTGGCCGCCGAAGGCGTTCCCCTACTGCGAATTTTGCAAGTTCCGCACTCACTCGTAATGATAACGCGGAACGGCCTAGGCGTCCATGAGACGTTGCGCCAGACGGACGGCTTCCACCGCGTCGGCCGCGTGCCCGTCGGCTCCGATGGCCTGGGCGTACGCCTGCGTGACCACCGCCCCGCCCACGATGACCTTCTGGGTCATGCCGCGCGCCTTGAGGAGCTTCACGGTGTCTTCCATGCGCACCATGGTGGTGGTCATCAGGGCGGACAGGCCGATGAGCCCCGCTCCGCACTCCTGCGCGGTATCCACGATGCGCTCGGCGGATACGTCCTTGCCCAGGTCCACAACTTCGAACCCGTGGTTTTCCAGCATGAGGCCCACGATGTTCTTGCCGATGTCGTGGATGTCGCCCTCAACGGTGGCCAGCACGATCTTGGGCCGGGACACGCCGCCGGACTGTTCTTCCAAGAGCGGCTTCAGCCGCTCGAATCCGGCCTGCATGGCCTCGGCCGAGAGCAGAAGCTGCGGCAGGAAGTATTCCTTGCGCTCGTAGAGCATGCCCACGTCCATGATGCCCGGCACCAGATTCTCGGCCAGGATCGCGGCAGGAGATTCCTGGCGCGTAAGGGCCTCTTCCACCATGGCCAGTACGGCTTCTTTGCGCCCGGCCACCACGGCCTCGCGCAGGGTGGTCACGGACTTTTCCTGGGCCTGGCGCGAGACGCCGCCCGAGCCCCCGCCGTACTTCCAGTCGGCGCAGGAGGCGATGAAGCGTCCGGCCTGGGGATCGCGCGCCAGCAGCACCTCGGCGGCCAGCCCCACCTCGCGCGGCAGGGGCGTGGACGGGTTGGAGATGTGCGCGGTCATGCCTGCACCCAGGCACATGGCCAGGAACGTGGCGTTCAGGAGTTCGCGCGCGGGCAGCCCGAAGGAGATGTTGGACAGCCCAAGGGTGGTGGGCAGGCCGAGCACCGTGGAGCAGTAGCGGATGGTCTCCAGGCAGTGGCGCGCGGCCTCGGGCTTGGAGGACACGGTCAGTGCAAGGCAGTCCACCATGATGAGCCGCCTGGGGATGCCCAGGGCGTCTGATTTTTCCAGCAAAGCCTCAATGGACGCGATGCGCTCCGCCGCCGTCACGGGCAGCTTCTTGCCAGCCAGGGGCAGCAGGATGAACGGCGCGCCGTGCAGCTTGCACAGCGGGCCAAGCTCGTCCATGCGGCCCGGTTCGCCGCTGATGGAGTTCACCAGAGCGGAGCCGGGAACGGTCCACAGGGCCTCGGACAGGGCGTTAGGAAGCGTGGAGTCCAGGCACAAAGGGGCCAGGAAGCGCGCGGTGAGCTGCTTGACCAGGGCCGGAAGCAAAACGTCTTCCTGCACCATGGGCGCGCCCACGTTCACGTCCAGCACCTGGGCTCCGGCCTGGAGCTGCTCATCAGCGAAGCGCAGGGCCTCGCCGAACTGTCCGGCCTGAAGCTCGGCGGTCAGCACCTTCTTTCCCGTGGGGTTGATGCGCTCGCCGATGCACACCGAGGGCAGGCCCACGCCGAAGCAGACCGAGCGCGAACGCGAGGTGACCACCAGGGGGCGTCCCTGCACGGGTTCGGGCTTAGTCCAGGTTCTGCCGGAGGCTATCTTCGCCAGGGCTTCGATGTGGGCGGGCGTGGTGCCGCAGCAGCCGGAGACGCACTTGGCCCCGATCTCCAGGAAGGGGAGCATGTTGGCAGCGAAATCCTGCGGCCCCATGGGATAGATGGTGACGCCGTTCTCCAGCCTGGGCAGACCCGCGTTGGGCTTGATGAAAAAGGGTACGTCTATTCGCGGCAGGAAATCCCTGGCAACGTCCAGCATCTGCTCGGGGCCAAGGCCGCAGTTCACGCCGATCAACTCCACGCCGAGGTTCTGCATGGTGTCGGCAAAGGTGGCCGAGGGGGTGCCCGTGAGCGAACCGCCCGGCTCGAAGGTCATGAGGATGGCCACGGGCAGGTCGCACACCTGACGCGCCGCCAGAACCACAGCCTTGGCCTCGGCTAGGTCGAAATGGGTTTCGGCGATGATCAGGTCCACGCCGCCCTCGGCCAGACCTTCGATCTGGCGGGCGAAGGCGGCCACCATCTCGCGCATGGTAAGCGTGCCCAGCGGCTCCACGAAGTGCCCTGTAGGGCCGACGCTGCCCGCCACGAAGTTGTTCTCGCCAGCGGCCTGGCGGGCCACACGGGCCATCTCGGCGCTGACGCGGCGCACGTCCGTGCCGGAGGGCAGCTTGAAGTGCGTGCCGCCAAAGGTGTTGGTGGTCACCACCCTGGCTCCGGCGCGCAGATAGTCCTCGTGCACGGCCCGGACCATGTCCGGGTTCTCGAGGCCCCACAGCTCAGGTGATGCGCCGGGGGGAAGCCCCCTGCCCTGCAGAAGCGTACCCATGGCGCCGTCGAAAACTATGATCGAACTGTCGGAAAGTGCTTTGCGAAAATCCGCCACCGTGACTCCTCCTTGCTGGAAAGCCTCTGGGTCGTACTGAAAATCGTTGAATCCGGCAAATGAAAAGCGTATGAGGGAATGCTTAAGACGTTTTATCGTCAAATGGACAGTCATCATGAGCACCCACGAGGATTCGACCGAGGAGAAAATCCTCCCCGCCAAGGACGACGACACCGGCCTCGAAGAGACCGGCGCGGACGAAACGGCGGAGCAGGATCCCGACGAAGAAACTGAAGAATTGGAAGAGGTTCTGGCAGAAACGCCGGAATTCGAGTTCACCAATCTTCCTACCGCCAGGATACCGAGCGTGCCCGCCTCCGGGCGCGACAACCTGAATATCTACCTACGCGAGATCAGCAAGTTCCCCCTGCTGAACCCCGACGAGGAGTTCGAGCTGGCCCGGCTGGTGCGCGACAACGGCGACCAGAAGGCCGCCTTCCGGCTGGTCACCTCGCATCTGCGCCTCGTGGTCAAGATCGCCATGGATTTCCAGCGGCGCTGGGCTCAGAACGTGGCCGACCTGATCCAGGAAGGCAACGTGGGCCTCATGCGCGCGGTGAAGAAGTACGACCCCGAGAAGGGGATCAAGTTCTCCTATTACGCCGCCTACTGGATCAAAGCCTACATCCTGAAGTACATCATGGACAACTGGCGTCTGGTGCGCATCGGCACCACCCAGGCCCAGCGCACCCTGTTCTACAATCTGAACAAGGAACGCCAGCGCCTGACATCTTTGGGCTTCGACCCGTCCGTGTCCAACATTTCCAAGAACCTGCGGGTTTCGGAAACCGACGTCATGGAAATGGACCAGCGCATGGCGCGAAACGACCTCTCCCTGGACATCACCCTGGGAGACGATTCCACGTCCACGCGTCTGGACTATCTGCCAGCGCTCACTCCGGGCATTGAGGAACTGCTGGCCAAGAGCGAGATCGCCGGGCTTGTGGACAAACACCTGCAATCCATCATGCCGGATCTCTCCGACAAGGAACGCGACCTCCTGGAGCAGCGCATCCTGTCGGACTCTCCCGTCACCTTGCGGGAAATCGGGGCGAAATACGGCATTACCCGCGAACGGGTCCGCCAGATCGAAACCCGTCTGCTTGAAAAGATCCGCGACCACTTCCTGAAGCGCATCGGCGACTTCTCGGCCGAGTGGATTCGCAAAGAAGAGTAAAAGCGACATGCTCACCATAGCCCGTTTCGTGCTGCTGGCCCTGGCCCTCGCCCTGGCCATGTCCGCATGCGCCCAGAAAAAGAAAGCCCCGCCCGCCGATCCCAGCGCACAGGGGCTCAGTCCCGGCGCGGCTGCGGACTACTATTTTCTGCTCTACCAGGAGCTCTCGCGCCAGGGCCAGCCAGCACAGGCCGTGCCCGTGCTGGAGAAACTCCTCTCACTGGCCCCCTCGCCGGAACTCTATCGGGACCTCGCCAACCTGCACTGGGGCCTGGGCGATCCGGACAAGACCAGGGCCGTGTTGCAAGAGGGCCTCGCCAGGTATCCCAACGAGAAGGTCCTGCACTTCTACATGGCCAACTCCTACCTGCTGCAACGCCGCTTCGAGGAAGCCTCGGAAGTCCTGCGCGGCTATCTGGCTGCGCACCCCAAAGACCAGACAGCCAGCCAGGAACTCGGCGCGGTGCTGGTGGAGGCAGGACGCTTCCAGGAAGCCCTGGACCTTCTGGGTTCCGTCAGCAAGGACCGGCGCACCCCGGCCATGGCCTACTACGAATCGAAGGCCTACGCGGGCCTCAATAAGCGCAAACAGGCCCTGGACAAGCTGCGCCAGGCCCTGCGCGAGGACCCCAACCTGCTGGCCGCCTGGTCCGAACTGGCCTACCTGCACGAGCAGGCCAACGAATACCGTCAGGCCGAGGAAGCTTACCGCCGCATCCTGGACCTGGGCGAGGACGGCCCCGAGGTCTGGATCCGCCTCGTCCGCTTGGCCCTCAAGCAGAAGAACGAGGCCAAAGCCTTGCAGTTCATGGAGAAGGCCCCCAAAGACCGGACTTTCCTGTTCGAGGCCATGGGGCTCTTCATCGACGAAGGCTACCAGGACGGTGCGGTCAAGGTGCTTGAGCGCATGGCCCAGGACCAGCCCGAAAGCGCCGACGTGATCTTCATCCAGGCCATGATGGCCGTGGAAAAGGACAAGAACCTGGACAGGGCCTTCGACCTGCTCTCCAGGGTCCCCAAGACCAACGCGCTCTACGACAAGAGCCTCATCACCCGCATCCAGTTGGCCCTGGACACCAGCCAGTTCGAGCGCGCCGCCCCGCTGGTGGCCGAGGGCAAGGCCGCCTTCCCCGACCGGGTGGAGTTCTGGTTCCTGGAGGGCGTCTCCTACGACAAGCAGGGCGACCTGAACAAGGCCGCGCAGGTTTACGCGGAAGTACTGCGCAAGTGGCCCGACGACGTCGAAGGCATGTACCGCTACGGCGTGGCCCAGGAGCGCCTGAAGAACCGCACCGAGGCCATGCGCGTCATGGAGCTGATCCTGGCCAAGGACCCGAACAACGCGGATGCCCTGAACTTCGTGGGCTACGCCCTGGCCGAGGACGGGCGTGAGCTGGACCGCGCGGTGGAGCTCATCACCCGTGCGCTCAAGGTCAACCCGGACAGCCCCTACTACCTGGACTCCCTGGCCTGGGCGCACTTCAAGCGCGGCGAGATCAAGCAGGCCTGGGAGGAAATCCAGCGGGCCGTGACCAAGCCCATTGAAGACCCCACCATCTGGGAGCACTACGGCGACATCGCCAAGGCGCAGGGCAACAAGAAGGAAGCCGTGAAGGGATACCGCAAGGCCCTGGAGATGAACCATCCCAACAAGCAGGACCTTGAGCGCAAACTGGACGAACTGAAATGATTGCGGGAAGCTCCCGGATGAACCTCGCGGCAACGCTGCGCACCGGCCTGCGCGCTGGTCTGCGCGCTGGTCTGCATTTCGGGCTGTGCGCCCTGCTCCTGGCCTCGCTCCCGCTTGCGGGCTGCGCTCCCAAGACCGGTGCGCCCGGAGCGCCTGACGCTTCGCAGGCCCAAGCCATGTGGACGTCCTTCGTGTCGGAGCCCGGCGAAAAGCCTGCGGCCTTCTCCATGTCCGCGAGCCTCAGCATCCAGAGCCCGCAGAAGTCCGCGCGCCTGCTGGTGAAGTTCTGGGGAAACCTGGAGCGCCCACTGCGCCTGGACCTGTCCACCGGCATGGGCCAGTCCTTCTCCCTGTGGCGCGAGGACTCCCTGGGCTGGCTGGCGGTCTACCCGCATTCCAACCAGGCCTTCACCCACCCGGACACCAAGGCAGGCCTTTCGCGCCTGGGCATGCCCTTCCCGTTCACCCTGAAGGACCTGGCCTCCATCTCCTCCGGGCGCTTCGGGCTGATTCTGCCATCCAGCTATAAAAGCGTGAAAAAGACTGCCAAGGGGTATGAGTTCGCCTTGGCCCCGTCCTCCACGGTGGGTTCCGTCACCCTTGACTTCGAGGGGAAACCGATTCATCTCACCGGCCGGGGCATCGAACCCTGGACCGTGGAACTGGGCGACTTCGCCGCTCCCGAGGCCGGTCGCCCCCCCCTGGCGCAGCGCCTCACCCTGACCACGCCGGGAGGTCTGCAAGTGATCCTGCGGACCAAGAAGATCGAACTTTTCGCAGCCCCCATGGACCTGTCGACACTGGAACTCCCTCTTCCGCCCCAGGCCAGGCACATCCCCCTGAACAAGGCCGGAGACGTGCGCGCACCGGAGCTGCCCTAGTGTCGCGTTATTGAAAAACATGAACATGTTTTTCAATAATAAAATAAATGGTTCTCTTGGCTTAGGTCCGTAACGTTTACGGACTTTTTTGAGAACACCACACGAGGACTTCCAACAGGCTCATGCAGGCAGTGGGATCTTCTCGATGTCGGTTTCGATTCAAGCAGCAACCAGCAACATCCAAAACCGGAACACAGCCATGAGCACCCCCGTCATATTCGGTTCCGACCACGCCGGATTCGTCCTCAAGGAACAGCTCAAGACCTTCGTCGCCCAAATGGGCCACGAGGTGGTGGACGTCGGCACGGACAGCCTGTCCAGCTGCGACTATCCCCTCTTCGCCTTCAAATTGTGTGATCTCGTTCTCGAAAAGAACTGTCTTGGCATACTTATCTGTGGTACGGGCATGGGCATGTCCATGGCAGCCAACCGGCGTCCCGGCATCCGCGCGGCGCTGTGCGCCAACGAATACCTGGCGCGCATGACCCGCCTGCACAACAACGCCAACGTCCTCTGCCTGGGCGAACGCTGGGTTGGGCCGGGGCTTGGCGAATCCATCGCCGAGACTTTCCTGAAAACTCAGTTCGAGGGCGGACGCCACCTGCGCCGCATCGAACTCTTCGACACCATCTAAGGGGAACCAGACATGTCCGCGAACAACGAGATGGACCGTAAAGCAGTCGCCGTCATCAGGGGCCTCATCATGGACACCACCCGCAAGGCCAACTCCGGCCATCCGGGCGGGCCGATGTCTTCCGCAGACGTCGCCTATGTCCTTTTCAAGGAATTCCTGCGCCACTCCCCGGACGACCACACATGGTTCAACCGCGACCGCTTCGTGCTCTCGGCGGGACACGAGTCCGCCCTGCTCTACAGCCTGCTGACCTTCCAGGGTCTTTTGAACGTGGACGACCTCAAGAACTTCCGTCAGTGGAAGTCGCGCACGCCCGGCCACCCGGAGGTGCACGTCACTCCCGGCGTCGAAGCCACCACCGGCCCGCTGGGGCAGGGCTTCGCCATGTCCGTGGGCATGGCTGTCTCCGAGACCATGCTGCGCGCCCGCCTCGGCGCGGACATCTGCGACCACCACACCTACGTGCTGGCCTCCGACGGCGACTTCCAGGAGCCCATCTGCCTGGGCGCGGCCTCCCTGGCCGGACACTGGGGTCTGGGCAAGCTGATCGCCTTCTACGACTCCAACCAGATCCAGCTCTCCGGCCCCACCAAGCGCAGCGATTGCACCGACTACAAGAAGGTGTTCGAGGGCTTCTGCTGGCATGTGATCGAGATCGACGGCCACGACCACGAGGCCATCCGGGGAGCCATCCGCGCGGCCCAGGCCGAGACCAAGCGCCCCACGCTCATCATCTGCCACACCATCATCGCCAAGGGCACGGCCACCCGCGAGGGTGACTTCGAGACCCACGGCGCGCCCCTGCCCGCCGACGAAATCGCCGCCACCAAGACCAAATGTGGCCTGAATCCCGCCGAATGTTTCGCTCTGCCCCAGGACTCCGTGGAGCAGTTCAGGGTCCGCTTCCCCGAACTGCGCTCCCAGGCTGCCGAGTGGAACCGCACCCTTGAGACCAAGCTAGACAAGGACCCGGCCTTCCTGGACCTGTGGCGCGTGGTGAAGCGCTCACCCGGCAACCGCTCCTTCAAGTGGCCCGCGTTCGAGCCCGGCTCCAAGATCGCCACGCGCTCCGCCTGGGGCAAGTGCCTGGAGTCCCTGGTGGACCAGCTCCCTATCCTGGTGGGCGGCTCGGCGGACCTCGACCCCTCCAACATGACCGTCAAATTCCGCGAGATGGTGGGTAACTTCAGCCCCGAAAACCCCCTGGGACGCAACCTGGCCTTCGGCGTGCGCGAGTTCCCCATGGGTGCCATCGTGAACGGCATCGCCCTGCACGGCGGGCTGATCCCCTTCGGGGCCACGTTCCTCATGTTCTCCGACTACGAGCGCAACGCGCTGCGCATGTCTGCCTTGCAGCATCTGCCCGCGCTGCACATCTTCACCCACGATTCGTTCCACCTGGGAGAGGACGGCCCCACACACCAGCCCATCGAGCACGTCAGCGCCCTGCGCCTCATCCCCAACATGCTGGTGATGCGCCCCTCCGACGCCAACGAGACCGCGCTGTGCCTGGAAACCGCCCTGCACCAGACCAACAGGCCCACCTGCCTGATGCTCAGCCGCCAGAACCTGCCCACCATGGACCCGGCAGTCTATCCCGCCGTGGTGGACGGAGCCCAAAAGGGCGGCTACGTGCTGCGCGACGCCCCCGACGGCAAACCGGACCTGATCATCCTGGCCTCCGGCTCCGAAACGCCCATGGCCCTGGCCGCCGCCGACGCCCTGACCGAGCGCAAGGTGCGCGTGGTCAACATGCCCTGCATGGAGCTCTTCGACGAGCAGCCCCAACTCTACAAGGATGAGGTGCTGCCGCCCGAATGTTCCTGCCGTGTGGCCGTGGAGGCCGGACGCCCCGAGCTCTGGTACAAGTACGTGGGCTGCGGCAGCCTGGTGCTTGGCCTCACCCACTTCGGCGACTCCGCCCCTGCCGAGGTTCTGGCCAAGGAATACGGCTTCACCGCCGAAAACCTGATCGCGCAGGTCCGCGCCCGTCTGGCCTAGCGTCCGAGAGTATCGAAGCCCGAGAGTCCCCGCCTCCACATGGNNNCCGCCTCCACATGGAGGCGGGGACTCTTTTTTCGCGCTTTCACGGCTACGCCCTGCATCAATCCAGTGTAGTACCCCCCACGTATACGCCTTTGAATGCTGCCAAAGTCGAAAATTCGCGTGCAGAGGCGGTGTTTTCCGCCCAGAATGCGCTGGACGTGCGGTGATCCAACGCGATTGGACAGCAGGAATATCCCATTAGCGGACACGGTAAGGACGCGCATGGCAACACGCATCCAGGTAGGCGAATATCAACTTGGAGTTAAGCCGCCCGGCCCACACACCCGGAGCTTGTCGCTACTGTTAAAATTTTTTAATTCTCAACTTTTGCCTTGACTCTTTTGAAAATGCATTTACCTTCTTTCGGCAAACGGCATCGATCTTGTTGAGTGTTGGGTCAAGCGTGTGCTTCGCTCCAATATGATGAGAATGAATGCCAAATACATTTTGGAGTTTATGCACATGGCCAAGAAACTTTACGTTGGCAACCTTCCCTTCTCCGCTTCAGAAGACGATGTTCGTGATTACTTCGCCCCCTACGGCGAGGTGATTTCCGTTGCCCTGATCACCGATCGCGAGACCGGTCGCCTTCGTGGCTTCGGATTCGTCGAGATGAACGATGAAGGTGCGCTTGCCGCCGTTGAAGCCCTGGACGGCCAGAGCTTCCAGGGTCGCAACCTGAAGATCAACGAAGCTCAGGAGCGTCCCCGCCGCCAGTACAACGACAACCCCCGCTCCGGTGGCGGCGGCCGTCGTCCCTGGTAATCCGGGCAGACTGACCATTCCAAGCCCCATCCCCAAAGGGATGGGGCTTTTTTTTTACACTGCTACCAGCCGGAGGTGAATCAATGGCCAAAGAAGACGGCATCGAAATAGCCGGCGTGGTTCAGGAAGCTCTTCCCGGAACTGTGTTTGAAGTCAAGCTGGAGACTGGACAGACCGTTCTGGCCTATCTCTGCGGCAAAATGCGCAAGTTCCGTATCAAGATTCTTCCTGGAGACTCTGTCAAGGTGATGATGTCTCCCTACGACCTGACGAAAGGCCGCATCACTTTCCGCGCGAAATAGTGCGCGCGCGGCAGACCTAACGCCGCCGTAAAGATTGAGGGCGGGCTTCCCCAAGGGAGGCCCGCCCTCAATCTTTACGGCGCGCGGGATTTTCACTACCCTGCTGCCCCACCAACCCCCTGGAGGAAACATGGAAGCACCCGACCGCAACCTTGCCCTTGACCTTGTCCGCGTGACCGAAGCAGCCGCCCTGGCCAGTGCCAGATGGCTCGGCAAAGGCGACAAGAACGCCGGGGACGGGGCCGCCGTGGACGCCATGCGGCTGTGCTTTGACTCGATCAACATCCAAGGAGTCATCGTCATCGGCGAAGGCGAGAAGGATGAAGCCCCCATGCTTTTCAACGGCGAAGCCGTCGGTTCCGGCGCAGGCCCGGCCATGGACGTGGCCGTGGACCCAGTGGAAGGCACCCGGCTTCTGGCATATGGACGCCCCAACGCAATTTCCGTGGTGGGCTGCGCCCCCAAGGGGTCCATGTTCGACCCCGGCCCCAGCTTCTACATGCAAAAACTGGTCGTGCCTTCGCAGGCCAAGGACGCCGTGGACCTGGACGCCCCCGTGCAGGACAACCTCCTGGGAATCGCCAAGGCCCTGGACAAGGATGTGGACGACCTGGTGGTGTTCGTTCTGGACAAGCCCCGGCACTCCAAGCTCATCGCGGACATCCGGGCGACCGGAGCGCGTATCCAACTCCACAC
>WSYE01000022.1 GCA_009773665.1 Desulfovibrionaceae bacterium
CCAGAGAGGAAACTTTTTGGAAAAATTTTGACTCGGGCCGTCCTGGCCCTCGCCCTTCGGGCGCTGCTTCGCAGCGTCCAACTTTTCTTCCTGAAAAGTTGTCCTCTCTGGACTCTCCTTCAAAAACTTTTAAGTAGCTTCGCGATGAATATCGTAAACTTGGCGTTTTCTGAGAAGATACTAGTATTTCACGCCTATGAACATCCTGACAGTAGCGGGCCGTCACATAAGTATCAAGGGCCGCAGGCTTAAAGATATTTAATGATACCTTTCACCTGCGGCCCAGAATTATTCACATGGCGTGTCCCACCCCCCTATTGCAGGGTCCAGGGGGATCATCCCCCTGGCGGGTGCAGGGCAGAGCCCGCCAGTGACTACATCTTCTTGTAGCCGCGCAGGCGCAGTCCCTGAAGCCTGATGAACCCGGTGGCGTCGGACTGGTCGTACACCGAGTCCTCCTCGAAGGTCACCAGCTCGGTGTTGTACAGGCTGTTGGGGGACTTTCGTCCCACGGGGGTGGCCTGTCCCTTGAAGAGCTTCACGCGCACCACGCCGCTGATGCGCTCCTGGCTCTTGTCCACCAGGGCCTGGATGGCCTCGCGCTCCGGGGCGAACCAGAAGCCGTAGTAGACCATCTCGGCGTAGCGCGGGATGAGCGAATCGCGCAGGTGCATGACCTCGCGGTCCATGGTGATGCCTTCCAGATCGCGGTGTGCGGCGTGGATGATGGTGCAGCCGGGGGTCTCGTAGACGCCGCGCGACTTCATGCCCACGAAGCGGTTCTCCACCATGTCCAGGCGTCCCACGCCGTGCTTGCCACCCAGTTTGTTGAGGGCGCGGATCATGGCGGCGGGTGAAAGCTTCTCGCCGTTCAGGGCCACGGGGTTGCCCTGCTCGAACTCCAGTTCGATGTATTCGGCCTCGTTGGGGGCGTCCTCGGGGCGGCAGCACAGCAGGTAGCTGTGCGGACCGGGCTCGTTCCAGGGGTCTTCCAGTTCGCCGCCCTCGAAGGAGAGGTGCATGAGGTTGCGGTCGCAGCTGTAGGGCTTCTCCTTGGTGACGGGCACGGGGATGCCGTTGTCCTTGGCGAAGGTCATAAGGTCGGCGCGGCCCTTGAATTCCCACTCGCGCCAGGGGGCGATGGTCTTCAGCTGCGGGGCCAGGGCCATGGCGGTCAGCTCGAAACGCACCTGGTCGTTGCCCTTGCCGGTGGCGCCGTGGGACACGGCCTGGGCGCCTTCGGCCAGGGCGATCTCCACCATGCGTTTGGCGATCAGCGGGCGCGCGATGGAGGTGCCCAGCAGGTAGCGGCCCTCGTACACGGCTCCGGCGCGAAGCACGGGGAAGACGAAATCGCTGGCGAACTCCTCGCGCAGGTCGTCGATGTAGGCTTTGGTGGCCCCGGTGTTCAGGGCTTTTTCCTCAAGACCGTCAAGCTCTTCTTCCTGGCCCAGGTCGGCGGTCATGGTGATGACCTCGCACTGGTAGGTTTTCTTGATCCACTTGAGGATGACCGACGTGTCCAGGCCGCCGGAATAGGCCAGGACGACTTTCTTTATGCTGCTCATCGTTTAAATCTCCGCGAGGGTGTAAGGGGCGGCGTCGTACTGCTTGGTGTAGACCCACTCCAGGATGGCTTTCTGAATGTGCAGGCGGTTTTCGGCCTGATCCCAGACGATGGAGGCATCGGACTCGAAGACCTCGGTAGTGACTTCCTCGCCCTGGTGCGCGGGTAGGCAGTGCATGAACTTCGCGCCGGGCGCGGCCAGGGACATGGCCTTGGCATCGATCTGGTAGCCCGCGAAGACCTTCAGGCGCTCGGTGGCCTCGCCTTCCTGGCCCATGGAGGCAAACACATCGGTGTTGACGAAGTGCGCGCCGGTGACGGCCTGGACCGGGTCCTCGGTGAGGGTGATCTTCGCACCCATGGCCAGGGCGGCGTCCAGGATGTCCTTGCGGGGCTGATAGCCCTTGGGGCAGGCCAGCACCAGCTCGAAGGGGAAATACGTGGCTGAATTGATCCAGGACTGGGCCATGTTGTTGCCGTCGCCCACCCAGGCCACCTTGGTCTTCTCCAGGTCCGCGCCGCGCTCGACCATGGTCATCACGTCGCCCATCACCTGGCAGGGATGGAAATCGTCGGACAGGGCGTTGACGATGGGGATGGTGGACTTGGCAACCATGCGGGTGAGCTTGGAGTGCTCGAAGGTGCGCATGACCAGACCATCAACATAGCGCGACAGAACCCGGATGGTGTCCTCGACCGGCTCGGAGCGACCGAGCTGGGAGTCATTCTGGGTCATGTAGATGGTGGAGCCGCCCAGGTGGCGCACGGCCATCTCGAAGGAGACGCGGGTGCGGGTGGAGGCCTTCTCGAAGATGAGGGCCACAGTGCGGCCTTCGAGCAGGTCGGAGCGGAACTTGGTGCGCTTCATTTCGATGGCCCGGTTCACCACGGCGTGAGCTTCGGCGCGGGGCATGTCATGAATTTCAAGGAATTTTTTGGGCATGCGAGCCTCCAGGTAATCTTGCGGCGAAAAGCGATAATTTAGCCGCTGACTGGGGAGATGTAAAGAGGTGAGGCGATTTGACCCGGAATCAATGCATAAACTGACTACCCCATCGCCTCAACAGCAGCGTCCGTCATCGCCTCCATGGCCTGGCCGTGGTCGTACCCGGCCAGGTGCAGGAGGCCATGGGCCAGCAGGCGCACCAGATGCGACTGTGGGTCCTGGCCGTAGAGCGTGGCCTCGCGCGTGAGGGTATCCACGGACAGGGCCAGTTCGCCCAGGTATTCCGGGTTATCGGGGTCTTCAGCGGGGAAGGAAAGCACGTTGGTGGGGCCGGTCATGCCCAGGAATTCCTGGTTCAGCCGGGCTATTTCCACATCGTTCACGAGACGAAGCTCAAAAGACGCCCCCTGAAGCCCAAGCACGGACAAAAGCCGCCTGACGAGCGGCTTCATCTCGTTTTTCGAGAGCGGGAGCGCGGGATTCAGGGCCGCTCCGGGTTCGATCCAGATGGAATCGGTCATGGCAGGTGTCAGTGCCTCGTCTGTTAATATGAGTGAAAGGGAAAGACGGAGTCTACGGCGTCAGTTGGGGCTGTCCCGTCTGTGCCCTGCGCAACTGCCGAGCAACACCGAAGTCGATTGAGAGTTCATGCCCGAAACCGCCACAGCGGAGGACTACTGCCCTGACTGCCGCGCAGGACGCGAAGCTAATGTAGGGTCCAGGGGGATCATCCCCCTGGCGGGTCCAGGGCAGAGCCCTGGCAGGGTCTGGGACGGAGTCCCAGCCAGGTCGCCCTACGCTGCTTTCTCCGGCAGCGTCCCCTTCTCAGGCAACGCAAGCTTCTCGCCGTTCTCTTTGGGTTTGTCCTTGCCGCGATCCAGGTTGGGATATTCGATGCGGTGGTGGAAAATGCCCGTGAGAATCCGATGGAACGTGTCGGAGGCCTGGGTCAGGTCCTTGAGCGTCAGTTCGGAGCCGTCCAGCTCACCTTCATTATAGAGCTTACGCACGATGGACTGAATGTGCCCCTTGATGCGGCTGGGCGTGGGGTCCACCAGAGTGCGGCTGGAGGCCTCGATGGCGTCGGCCAGCATGATGATGCCGGCCTCCTTGGACTGGGGCTTGGGGCCGGGGTAGCGGAATTCGTCCTCGCGCACGGGTTCCTCGCCCTTGGCCTCGGCCTGCTCCTGGGCCTTATGGTAGAAGTAGGTGATGAGCGTCATGCCATGATGCTGCCCGATGAGTGCGGCGATCTCGTCGCCGAGCTTGTGCTCCTTGGCCAGCTCCACTCCTTTCTTCACGTGGGAGATGAGGATGAGCGCGCTCATGGAAGGCGAGAGCTTGTTGTGCTTGTTCTCTTTCCCGAACTGGTTCTCGATGAAGTACTGCGGGTTCTTGAGCTTGCCGATGTCGTGGTAGAGCGCGGCCACCTTGGCCAGCAACGCGTTGGCTCCCACGGCACGCGCAGCGGCCTCCACCATGTTGGCCACGATGATGGAGTGATGGTAGGTGCCGGGCGCGTTGACCATGAGATCCTGCAGGAGCGGCTGCTCCAGGCTCATGAGCTCCATCAGCTTGAAGCGCGAGGTGTAACCGAAAACCATCTCCAGCACCGGGCTCAGGCCCAGCACCAGCAGCAGCGAGAACACGGAGTTGAAAGCCGCGTGCACGCCGCCCGCCAGGGTCAGCTCCCCTGCCCCGTCCTGCACCAGCACCACGCCGAACCAGGACACCACGCACAGGGCCGACAGCGGCAGGATGGACCGCAGCACGTCCTGCCGGGTCTCACAGTTCCTGATGATGGTGGCGTACACGAAGCCGCCCAGCAGATAGTAGCTGAACAGGTGCACGTTGCCGCCCACCTCGTTGGTGACCAGATAGGACAGCAAAAGCACGGCGAAGGAGCACAGGGCCTGGGGCAGGAACATGGCAAGCACGCCCGCTGCCCCGGCAATGGGCAGGCCGAAGGCCACCTGGCTTGATTTTAAGAACGCCGGGAGATGCGCGTCCGAAACGCGGGCCAGCTCCACGAACTTGGCCAGCAGCACGAAGAACGCGGTCACCAGGGCCAGGGCCAGCCAGTCCCGATGGCTGACGGCGCGTATGCCGGATTTTTTGCCCTGGGAGAGGTGCAGCAGCACGAAGAACAGACAGGCCAGCAGGAAGGTGCCGGGAATGGCAAAAGGTTTGAGTGAGCTGGTGCGGTGGGTGTAGAGCGTCTGGAGCTTGGTCTGCTGCTCGGGCGTGACCCTCTCGCCCTGGCGTACGACCATCTCGCCCTTGTAGATATTGGAATAGACCGGCTCCATGGCCACCACGATTTCCTGCTTGCGCAGCCGGGTGGTCTCCTGGTTGAAGGTCAGGTTCGGACGCAGGAAGGGACCGATCAGGGCGAACACGGCCTTACGCACGCGGATGTTCTTTTTCAGATCGCGGCGCAGCAGCTGGTCCAGGTCGTCCTTGAGTTTCTCCAGGTCAAGCGCGGCGGGAGCTTCCAGGTAGAGGGTCTCCATGCCCGAGGGAAGCTCGCGCAGAAGGATTCCCTGTTTGTAGGAGGCGAAGATGCCTGGATGCGCGGCGACGCCTTTGGCGTAAGCCTCTTTCATCCAGGGCATCACCTGAAGCGCCATGAGATCCAGAAATTCCTGGGAACGCCATATCTGGATGGTTTCCCGGCTGATTTCGGTGTTCAGGTCCTCGGAGAGGGAGGCGCGCACTTTTTCGGAGTCCTCGTCGGTGCGCTTGGCCTGAAGGAGCACATCGGATGCGTGCTTGCGGAGGTACTCGTAGGATTCGGGACTCAGGTCGAAGACGGGGGGCTGGTTCTCGGCCACCTGTTCGCGTTTGCGCAGAGTGGCCTCGCGGTCCTCGAAACGCAGGTTCTGGTCGGCGGTGACGTCCTGGGTGGCGATCTCACCGGCCAAGAAAACCTTGACCGGCGATTCGAAACGCACGGAGGACAGGATGCTCGCGCCCAGGATCACCACCAGAAAAACGCCCAGCCCCCAGGGGAGTGGGCGCTCCGGCGAACAGGCCATGCCCGGCTGACAGGACAAGGCCGGTTTCTGTGCGGAGTTATTTCTTTTCAGACGACTGAGTATGCCGCTCATAGGCTTGCACGATCCGTCCCACCAAGGGGTGGCGGATGACGTCCTCCTCGTTGAAATGCACGAAGCTCAGTCCTTCGACGCCGGACAGGATGGCGCGGGCCTCCGTAAGGCCCGAAGCCGCACCACGCGGCAGGTCCACCTGGGTCACGTCGCCGGTCACAACCGCTTTGGACCCGAACCCGAGCCGCGTCAAGAACATCTTCATTTGTTCAGGGGTTGTGTTCTGGGCTTCGTCCAGGATGATGAAGGAGTCATTCAGGGTGCGCCCGCGCATGAAGGCCAGGGGAGCCACCTCAATGACGCCTTCGGCCAGCATTTCCGTGACGCGCTGATAGTCCAGCATGTCGTGGAGGGCGTCATACAGGGGACGCAGATAGGGGTTCACCTTCTCCATGAGGTCGCCGGGAAGAAAGCCAAGCTTTTCGCCAGCTTCCACGGCAGGCCGGGTCAGCACCAGGCGTTTGACCCGCCGGGCCAGCAGGTCATGGCCACGGCCAGGTAGGTCTTGCCGGTGCCAGCGGGGCCGATGCCGAAAACCATGTCGCCGGAGCGTATGGCTCCCATGTATTCGCGCTGGGTGAAGGTACGTGGCGAAATTGTTTTCTTAGGAGAGGCCACGAAGGACTGCTCCTCGAAGAATTTTCCGAGTTTCGCTCCGGGCGTCTTGCCCAGGTGGGACAGCACCGGCTCGATGTCGCGCGGATAGACCGGCACGCCGCGTTTGAGCATGCCGTAGAGCTTGATCATGGCCTCGGCCACCTGATCGAGCACCTCCTGCGAATCACCGCGAAGGGTCAGCACCGAGCCGCGCGAGTCGGCACGGATGCCGGTTTTCTCGCCCACGAAGGCCAGGTTGGCATTGTGCGGCCCGAACAGATCCCGGGCCATGGAGGCGTCGTCGAATTCCAGCTTTCGCTCAAGACCGTTGTTTTTTGCCATGTATTCCCGTCAATTGAGCTTTACGTCCAGACCCAGCACCCCGAGCATTGTCCCGTCGGCGGTCTCAATGGGACGGCTGACGGTGATGCACGGCGCGTTGGACGCTGATGAGACGTAAACCTCTGATATGAAGATATCCTTGTTTTTTACCGCGCCGGTGAACCAGGGGCGCGAACTCCAGTTCTTGCCGAACCCCTGCCCTTCCTGCTGGGTGAAACCGGCCTGGGGGATGTTGCTCACCACCTGGCGCCCCGAGGCGTCGGTGATGTAGGCCAACTCCAGAAAAGCATTATCTGCCAAGGCTTTTCTGAGCCCGGCTTCCATCCTGACGCGCTCCAGGGACACGAGCTCCGGCGAACAGGCCAGTTGCTCGATGACATCCTGCACCACCCCTTGCCCCAGCAGAGTAAACACGCTGTTCAGGTTGGCAAGCGCCCCGACCTGTTCGAGCAGGGTATCAAGCCCTTGCTCACATCTATTCATACCGTCAAGGGTCCCCGTGGAGATGTCGCGCACGCTGTTCACGGTACGCCCGATCTGGGTGCTGGCGGCCGACTGCTGCTCTGCGGCCGTAGCGATGGAGCGCACCTGATCGGAGGTGGCCTCCACGATGGAAACGATCTCGCCCAGGGCTTCGCCGGACTGGCGGGCCTGTCCCGTGGCGCGCTCCACTTCGGCGGCGGCGTTTTCCATGCCCGATGCGGCGTCGCGCGCGCCAGACTGTATGGCCTGAATTACCTGGCCCACTTCGCGGGTGGCTTCCATGGTCTTTTCGGCGAGCTTTCGCACCTCGTCGGCCACAACCGCGAAGCCTCGCCCGGCGTCGCCCGCGCGGGCGGCCTCAATGGCGGCGTTCAAGGCCAGGAGGTTGGTCTGGTCGGCGATGTCGGAGATGACGGTCATGATGCGGCCAATGGATTCGGAGCGTACCCCCAGGTCCGAGACGACGTCCTTGAGTTCCATGGTGCGGGCGTGGGCCGCCGTGATGGATTCGAGCACCGCCTCGACGACGCCTGCCCCGTGCTCGGCCCGGTCGCGGGCTCTGGCAGCAAGTTCGGAAGCACCGGAGGCGTTGCGGGCGGCCTCCATGACGGCCTGATCGAGCTGCTCCACGGCAAAAGCGGTCTGGAGGACCATATCCGCCTGCCTGCGTGCCGCCTCGGCGGTGCCGTCCACTTCGGTGGAAAGGCTCGAAGCCACGTTCTGGATTTCGCCGACGACCTTCCTGAGTGTTCCGGAAGCTCCGCCCATCCCCTGGCGGCGGGAGTTCTCGGCCCTCTGGCGGGACTGCGCCGCCTGGCTCATGGCCAGCTGGCACTGCTGGGCGCTCGCATCAGCCTGGGATTCGTGCTCCCTGGCCTGGGCGAAGAGTTCCTGCACCCGCGTCAGGAGCGTGTTAATCTCAGCAGCTATGCGGGCGATTTCGTCGGAACCGGACGCCTGGCAACGGCTGCCCAGGTCGCCGTTTTCGGCGCGCGTCAGGGCCTCCAGGATGTCCCTAACCCTGCCGGTGAGGCCAAACCCCAGGACCGCGCCGCTGGCGAGAGCAAGAGCCATGGCCCCAAGGCCTGACCAGAAAAGAAGCTGGCGCGTGCCCGCAAGCGAACCTGTCAGCGCGCCTGCACCGGCGGCGTCCAATGCCTTACCGATACTGAGCCATGCCGGTAGCCAGACAACCAGGATAAGCGCGACTGATACGAGAGACAAAACCTGCAACTTGAACTTGAGGGACATACTACATTTAACCTCTCATAACAGATCAGGCAGGACCGACAACTTGAAGAGCACCACAGGAAAAGTCAAGACGGAAGGCGCAACCGGCCTTCCAACTCCGGGTCCAGATCGACGAGAAGCGTTTTGGCGCTGTCCAGGCGAACCTGCCCCAAGGCCGCGCCCTTCATCTTGCGCACCTCGGACGCTGCCGCCACCAGCACGTTGGCCTTGGCGTCGTTCGCCCTCCAACTGGACAGTCCGGCCAGGATCGCAGCCTCGCGCAGGCTCCTCTCGGGCACGTCCTGGCCCGGATTGTCGCGCTTGAGGATGACGTGCGCACCAGGGCCGCCCTCGGCGTGCAGCCAGAAGTCGAACGGGCTGGCCATCTCGGAAAGGAGCCTGTGGTTGGCGGCGCTGTTCTTGCCGCGCAGGATGACGAATCCGTCCGAGGAGCGGAACCGGTGCAGAGCCACGGACTGCGCCTTGGCGCGCTGCTTCGGCGTCGCCTTGGCGGGCTCTGCTGCCTGGGCCTGGACTTTGCGCGGCGGCACGCCCCCCTCCTCGGCTTCGCGCCGCAACCGCTCCACGTGCGCCTGCCCCCGGCGGCCTTTGGCCGCCTTGCGGAAGAAGCGCTCCATGTTCTCGAGCACCGTGAGTGCCGGGTCCAGCGGTACGGTCAGCGGCCCCTTTTCGGGATGCTCCAGCAATTGCGGCCCGAGCTTGGCCCGCTTGTCCAGCAGGGAGAGGTTGGCGGCCACGGTTTCACCGTAGAGATGCTGGCCTTCCAGGCCCTCCAGGCGGTGCTGGTCCTGGTCCAAAAGGGCCAGACGCTTCTTCACGCGGGCCTTGGCGCGTTGCGGCGGCTCCACTGGCGGAGCCAGGGCCGCAAAAAAGGCCGTCTGGGCGTATGCATGGGCGGCATGCAGGGCGCTGGGGAAGCGTTGCGACTCACGCCCGACCGGCCAGGGCAGCGGACCATCCTGCGACGATTCGGAATCATTGAGGAAAAAACCTGTGGCACGGCCTTCAAGAAACGTTTCCAGTAACGCGTCTCTATCAATGGAATCTTCACGCTCGATGGCCCTGCGCAGGCTCCTGGGGCAGGCCGGGTCGGCCAGCGCTTCGGCGGCAGAGCGCCATCCCGGCGCGGCGTCGAAATCATCCGGCAAGCTGTCAACGATATTGGGGGACTCATCCATGCATAGAAGCAGGAAGCGCCCCTCACCCGAGGTCAGCTCCAGCGCCAGGCGCTTGCGCCGCCAGTCGGTCAAGCCGCCGACCACCCTGCGCCCGCGCAGACGCTTGCGCAGCCACATGGCCATGGCCGGGGGTTGCGCCGGATTGACCGGCTTGACGGAAGAAAGCGACAGGATGCCGGTGCGGGAGTGCGCATGAGCCAGGAGGAAGCGGCAATCTGAGGGAGAGTCGCCGTCCAACGCTGCAGGAGGCGAGAAAACGAAGGTCCAGCACCCTGGAGCCGGACTGAAGGCCGTGTCGAACCGAACGCCCGTGAGGACGCCTGCCAGTTCAGGCCCAAGAAACCTGAAGAACGCGGCGTCCATCAGTCCGGGCTACTCGCCCCGCAGGTCCTCGTCGGCCTCTTGGCGGGCCTTGCACTTTATGCACAGGGTGGTGACGGGACGGGCCTTCAGACGGGCCACGCTGATGTCCTCGTCGCATTCCTCGCAACGTCCGTACGTGCCGTCCTCAATGCGCTCAAGCGCTTCCTGGATCTTGCGGATGAGCTTGCGCTCACGGTCGCGCAGACGCAGGGTGAAGGCGCGGTCGGATTCGGCGGTGGCGCGGTCGGCGGGGTCCGCGTAGACCTCGACGGTGTCGGTCATATCCTCGATGGTCTCCTCACCTTTCTTGAGGATATCCTGGAGGGAGTCGTTCAGGTACTGCCGGAAGAAGTCCAAATCTTTCTGATCCATAAGAGAACCTCCAAAGGAGCGTAAGGACTCAAGGTGCGGCGAAGTGAGTTCCCTTAAAGGATTTGCTTTTGGACGTAAAGGGCCTTGATGCTTGGCCATGGGATCGACACCAAACAACCACAAGAAATTCGGCAGAAAGGACAGGGAACTTCCTGCCATTTATTCCTGGCAGGACATGATTTTTCAGATCTGGCGGCGCTCGGGGGGCCTGCTGGAGCCAAAAAGGACAGAGCCAGAAATGTACTTGAAAAGTGTTTGCAAAGAATACTGGACAGAGCGCTTTCCGAGGCATATAAGCCCCTTCCGTTCACGAGGAAGGCCTGCTTTCAGCGTGAATGAAGCCTTCGGCGTCCTGATGACGCCGGGGCGGCGCCGAGGCGTGTACCGGCACAGACCAAGGCAAGCAGCTTTCAAAAAAATTGACTGAATGCTTGACATCAGGGCCGGTTCCACATAGACACGCCTCTCGCCACGAGCGGGAGTAACTCAGTGGTAGAGTGCAACCTTGCCAAGGTTGAAGTCGCGGGTTCAAATCCCGTCTCCCGCTCCACTCCTCCTCCGGGGGGCTTTTTTTTCGACCGGGACAGGCCGTTGACAGTGGAGGCCACATCCACTAAAAATGACCTCCCTTTGCGTGGGGCGGCATAGCCAAGTGGTAAGGCAGAGGTCTGCAAAACCTCCATCCCCCGGTTCAAATCCGGGTGCCGCCTCCAAGATTGCGGGAGTAACTCAGTGGTAGAGTGCAACCTTGCCAAGGTTGAAGTCGCGGGTTCAAATCCCGTCTCCCGCTCGGCCTTTTTCGTGCGCGCGCCGAAAACTCACCTCCATCATCCGCGACCATGCGCGCCGCACCTCCTTACTGACTCGCACACCATGAGGAGCCCCGCACCATGAAAAGCGATCCGCGCATACTGGAACTCGCCCTCGATCCGACCAGCCGCCTGGACGACATTCTGGCTCTGGCCCAGTCCCGCTATCCCGTCGTCTTCGAAACAGTCGGCCTTGGGGGCATGGATATCGACCTGCTCCAGATCGAAGACCTGCCCGGCTACATCGACCGTCTGGTGGAAACCGCGCGGCCTGGCGAGAAGATCGTGCTGCCCTTCTGGGCCAAGCTCTGGCCCGCCTCCTTCCCGCTGGCCATGCTGGCCGCTAGGACCACTCCGGCCCCCGGCAAACGCCTGTTGGAACTTGGCGCGGGCCTGGGCCTGTGCGGCTTGGCGGCAGCCAAAAAGGGCATCGACTCCCTCATCACGGACATCGAGCCAGAGGCGCTCCTGTTCATCCGGGCCAGCATCCTGAAAAACGGCCTGGACGCCGTCGCCAGGACCGGTCTTCTGGACATGGGCGACGCACGCCTGGACGAATCCTTCGATGTGATCGTCGCCTCCGAGGCCCTGTACCTGCCCCAGTTGCACGAGCCGCTGGCGGACTTTCTGGTCAGCAGCCTGAAACCCGGTCAGGATTCCCACGTGCTGCTCTCCTGCGACCGCTGCCGCGAAGCAGCCCCATTTTTCGCCCGAGTCCAACAGGACTTCCTGATCCAGCGCACCCAGTCCACCTGCCGCTCGGATTCCGGGGAGTCCCAAACCTGCGTGCTGTACCGCATGCGGAGCCGTATCAATGCGTAAGCTCGTCAGTACCCCCAAGGGGTACACTTCCGACTCCGACAAACTCTGCTCCCCGGCCCAGACCGTGGAGCGCGTGAAAGGGCTCTTTGCCAAGCACGGCGGCATCCTGGCGGAACTTCGCCGCACGGACACCGGCAGGCTTGGCATCCCGGTTTATCTTAGTATCTGCGGCCCCCAGGCGCGAGGTGTCATGCCCACGCGCAAGCAGATGGGCAAGGGTGCGTCCCCGGCCCAGGCCGAAGCCTCCGCACTGATGGAACTGGCCGAACGCTTCAGCTACTTCAGCTTCTGGGCCAACTCCAAAAACTTCACCAGCGCCACGTGGTCGCAGGCCCAGGCCCTCTGGCCGGGACAGGTCATGCCGGTTTCCCAAATCCTCGCCTCCGTGGCCGACGGCCTGGACGAGGATCAGGCCGCGCGCCTCCTGGACCTCTTGCCCTGGCAGTTCTATCCCGTCACCCGCGTGGAGGACGGCCAGAAGGTCATGACGCCCCTGGACTGGTTCAAGAAGCTCAACGAGTTCAACGGCTCGTCTGCGGGCAACTGCCTGGAGGAGTCCATCCTTCAGGGCGCGTGTGAGCTGGTGGAGCGCCACGTGTGCGCCGTGGTTGACCGCCAGGAACTGCGCCTGCCCACCATCCGCACGCACTCCTTGGTGGACCCGGTCCTGCGCAATCTGGTTGACGCCTTCGAGCGCAACGGCGTGAAGCTCTGGCTCAAGGATTTCAGCCTGGACATGCCCGTTCCCACCATCGGCGCGTTGGCCTACGACCCCTCCACTCTGGGCATCAAGAGCGAGATCGTCTTCACGGCGGGCACTGCGGCCTCCCCGGTCAAGGCGGCCATACGAGCGGTCACCGAGATCGCGCAGTTGGCCGGAGACTTCGAGACCGGCAGCAACTACGAAGCATCGGGGCTGCGCAAGTTCACGGACATGGGCGAGATCAGCTGGGTGGTGGAAGGCCCAGACACCGACCTGGACCGCCTGCCCTGTCTGGAGCGCTCCGACATGCTCCACGAGATCGAGGCCTTTGCTTCTGGCCTTCGCGCCAAGGGCTTCACCCTGTACAGCGTGGAGACCACGCAGCCCGACCTTGGCGTGGCCGCCAACTACAACCTCGTACCCGGCTTCCTGTTCCGGGAGCGCACCCCGCATGCCAGCCTGGGCATGTTCGTGGGACGCATGCTGGCCGAAGACGCCCCCGACGAACTTGCCGTGCCTGGCCTCGCCGCCCTGGCCGAGATCTGCGCGGGCAAGCCGTACCTGCCGCTGCACCAGGGGCTTCTGGCCATGCGCCAGGGTGAGCTCGATCATGCCATGCGCCTTTTCGAGAAGGCCGCGCAGATCCAGCCCGATCCTGAAGACGGTGCGCTGGCCACCTTCTACCGCGCCTTCGCCCTGACCCGCCAGGACAAATGGGACAAGGCCGAGCCCCTGCTGGGCAAGGCCATCTCGCAAAGCCCCGAGGTGAAGGAGTACTACAACCTGCGCGGCGTGGCCCGCTTCAAGGCAGGCAACTACACCGACGCCGCAGGCGACTTCGAAGCCGCGCTGGCGCTGGATTCCGGCTCTGCCATGGATCTGGCCAACCTGGGCCTGTGCCACAAGTTCCTGGGGCACAAGGACGCAGCCGTGGAGTTTTTGGGCAAGGCTTTGGAGATGGACCCCTCCCTGGAGTTCGCCAGGGACCATCTGAGTCAAATCATACCAAATGACTCTGATAGCGAAATGATTTGACAACACTCGGAATTCGCCTTTAAGACGGCACGAATTCGGGTGGGGACCACGGGAGAACGTCAAAGCGCTTGCACTGCGCCTAAGCTTCGGGTAAAGGAGCTGAGTTCTTACCTGGTGAACCGAAACAGCGGAATGCTGTTTTACTGGTTTAGGAGCCCTCATGTGGGGGCAACGGCAACTCTGGGAACAGACTGATAGTTCAAGCAACGCCAAGGAGGATGGAGAATGGCCACTGTTGAATTCAAGGGCAAAGCCTTCGAGGTTGACGAGGACGGATTCCTGCAGCGTTTTGAAGACTGGACCCCCGACTGGGTCGACTACGTGAAGGAGTCCGAGGGCATCAAGGAACTTTCCGACGAGCACAACAAGGTGATCGAGTTCCTGCAGGACTACTACAAGAAGAACGGCATCGCCCCCATGGTCCGCATCCTCTCTAAGGTCACCGGTTACAAGCTCAAGCACATCTATGAGCTGTTCCCCTCCGGACCTGGCAAGGGAGCCTGCAAAATGGCCGGCCTGCCCAAGCCCACCGGCTGCGTGTAGTCTCACACGGCTCACGATCTCTGCGGGGTTCCGAAAGGAACCCCGTTTTTTTTGAAGGGGGCCAGGGAAATGCGCGCGCCGCTTGCGCAGTATGCACGCGACCGTCATCCCATCGGACAGTCCAGCCAGAGAGCAAGCGTCGCCCTGTTGCTGATTCCAAATGACTTCGCAGCACTTGGGCCTGCGCAGTCGTCCCCACTACGAAGAGCTCACGTTCCTCAGATCCAAGTCAGTGGCTACTTCTTCTTTACTGGCTGATTCGTCTTTCCCGACGGCAGGGCCTTGGCCCCCTTTGCAGGCTGCGCCCCCTTGCCGCCGCCCTTCCCCTTGGATTTGCCCTTGGCAGCCTTCTCTTCTCCTTCCTTGAAGAGTTCCGACCGCTTCTTCTCAAAGGTTACCGCAGTCTTGATGGATGCCAAGGCCATGGCCACGATGCTGATGATGATCACAAGCCCTTTCTGGACCTGCCATTTCTGGTTTGAGACCATTTCCCCCAGCCAGCCCAGCCCGATTTTGTTGGCAAGAAAGATGAAGCCGGGCACCGCAATCAGGCTCAGGGCCAGCCCGATCAGTTCCAGCCACATGAAGCTCTTGCCCAGGAGCAACACGAACAGCGTGGCGTCCCGCACTATTCGCAGGGTGACGAGCCTGGCCTTGAGCAGATTGATGGCGGCGTCGATCTCTTCGATGTAGTCCTGAGTTTTGCGGAAATTGGCCGCAACCTGGAGCGAGGTGGTGCGCATCCAGTTGAGCTTGGTGGCGCACGCGTTGAAATCCTTGTTGAATTCGCGCAGCAGCTTTCCGAAGGGGAACCAAGCCGCCTCGTGATGAATCTCCTTGAGCTCCTCATGGAAGTACTTGAGCTTGTTGTTGAGCGCCTTGATGCCTTTCTCCACGGTCTGGTGCAGATCTTTTTGCAGCTCGTCGTACTCTTTCACAACGCGGTCGAAGCAGACGAAGTTGTTCACCTTGGCGATTTCGGACAACACCTCGGCCCGCTCCAACGCCTCTTTCAGAAAGGGATGCTCCTCCCGGAACCAGCTCTTGAGGTAGTCCGCCTGTCCGGGCAGGTAAGCGGCTTTTTCGTCGCGGACGGCCTTGGCCTCGCTCCAGGGTTTCCAGAGAGCGGCAAGGATGTGGATGCGGCCGCGCTCCAGCTCCGGGTCCAGCAATACATGGTTGAAGACGTTCGGATCGGTGCGGATGAGCTCGTAAAACTCGTGCAGGCCCTGGTCGGTGAAGCCCATCTTCACCATGCATACGCCCTGGCGGTACATGGGCGCCGCCCAGCGCGGACATTCGGATTTCGCCTGCCGATATAAACCCATCGCGCCCTGGAAATCCCCCTGGACCTCCAAGGAGCGCGCTTCCAGGTAGGCCAACCAGCCCCGTTGCATGGGGGTGAAGGCGCTGCGGGCCGCTTCCTGCCAGAAATACGCAGACCGGCTCCAGTCGCCAGACTCCATGGCCATGAATCCTTGGATGGAGCGTGGCTGGAAGCCTCGTCCGTGTGTGGCCAGTCCCTGGGCGATCTCGCGTTCGAAACCTTCCGCGTCGGACAGTTTGAGCATGTCGATCGCTCCCCAGAGGTAATCGCCCTCGTCGGGAGCGGCCAGCACGGTGAATCCTGCCGGGAGATCCTTGCCTTTGCTGCGCCAGATGCGCGGGACGCTCCGTATCTGGCACGGGAATGACAGTTCGAACACGCCCCGCACGATGAGGCCCATCTCGTTTTCTGCGCCGAGCATGCGCGAGAGGGCCTGGACGTTGCCTCCCGCGAGTTCGCGGTTGAGGGCGATCCCGGCCTCGTCGAGCTTGCCCAGGTCCACTCCGCCGATCTGGCTCCAGACACTCTCGTCCAGGTCCGGCAAGGTCTTGGAGGGACAGTCCGCAGGGAGGTGCCCGGCCAGACCGCAGTAAAAACAGGGGGCATGCGTCCCCGCCAGCAGGCTCGCAGGGAGCTTGAACGGTATCTCTCCGACGTTCTCTCCGGACTCTTCGTCCGCTGCCAGCGAGATGTGGCACCAGTCGTCGATACTCAGGTTTCCCGAAGAGTGGCGCACGTCGTTGATGCGAAAGCCCTTGCCCAGATACAGGGCGGACTTGAAGCTCATGTGAGGGTAGTCCGGGGAGAGCTGCCGCCAGTCCAGGTTGACGCGCCTTGGCAGGTCCTTGTTGAAATGCTGCCCCTTTTTCATGACGCAGGCCATGACGCAGGGCCAGTATTTCTTCCCGGTCTCGCCGCTCTTGACGGCGGCCTCGGTCTTGAGGATTTCGCGGATGACGTTGCGGAAAGCCCGGACGTTGTCCAGGCTGAAGATGATGTAGCCCTCGTGACTGAGATATTTGACGGCCAGCTTCTCCATCAGGGCCTGCATCTCGGAGAAGATGGAACGCCAGCCCTCGGCGGCGTTCTTGTCCAGCGGGTCGCCCAGGGGCCGCAGCATGCAATACCAACCCAGGGGCGAATCCTGGCCCATGGTGGTATCCACGTGGAGCAGGTTGAACCCGGCATGGGTTAGTCCGGACACGTCCGGAGCCGGCTTGAATGCGATGCCCGGCAGGGACTCGATCATGGCGTTGAAGTTAGGATGGACCAGAATATCCAGGTCCTGCGAGGCGGCGACTTCCTGGCGAAGGAATTCCTCGGGGCAGGCGAAAGCCGTCTCGTACTTGTAGCCGATCAGGAGCGACGCGGGGAAAGCCTCAATGAACAGCGGCAATCGGTTGACGCGCGCATACCCGGAGAGCCGCCCCAGCGCCTTGAAGGCTTCGTCGCCGAAGAAGAACCACAGGGCTTGGTTGCCTTCCTGGGCCTGCTGGAAACCGCCGAACTCGCTGAAAATCTGATTGAGCACCGGCGAGAGCTGGCCGTCCCAGACCAGCCAGATTCCCACGCCGGAGGTCACCAGCTTGGGCTGGGAAATTGGGGGGATTTTCTCGACAAGCTGGGACAGTCTGTACATGGGGCTCCTCTTCGCCGTGGCCGGAAACAACTGTGTGGCGCACAGCGCCCACGCTCTCAGGTTGAAATGCCCAAACGCCGCAAAGCGTTGCGCATACCTTCCCGGCTGCCCTCACATCGGACGTTTCGTCCATATCCATTAGGGTATGCGCCCAGGAAGCGCCTCAACGTAGCGTTTCCCGGCGCGCAGGGGAAGATGTTCCCGCGCTGCAACGCACAGCGCCCCCATGCTGCCTGAAAGAGCTTGTCCCGGCGCAGCCTGCGTGGCATAAGCTGTGGTGGATTCAGCGTTTCAGCATGCCAAGGATTCACCAATGCCCGACCTGGACACAGACACCGACTGGCACAGACGCACCGCCGAACAGACCCTCGAAGCGCTCGAATCGGCTGAAACCGGACTCTCCGGGGACGATGCCGCCGCCCGCCTCGTCCGCTACGGCCCAAATGAGCTTTCCGGCAAGGACGAGATCAACCGTCTGGCCATGCTGCTCCATCAATTTCAGGACCCTCTCATCTACATATTGCTTCTGGCCTCGGGCGTGGCCGTCGCGCTCGGCCAGGTGAAGGACGCGGGCGTCATCCTGGCGGTGCTGCTCATCAACGCGGGCATCGGGTTCTCCCAGGAGATCAAGGCCGAGAAGAACATCCGCGCGTTGCGCCGGATGGTGGTGCCCCTGGCCAAGGTCCTGCGCGACGGCGTCGAAACGGTGGAGGAGTCGTCGCGCCTGACGCCTGGAGACGTGGTCAACCTGGCCTCGGGCGACAAGATTCCGGCGGACATGCGCCTTCTTCACGTGAATGGCCTCCTGGTCGATGAAGCCATGCTCACGGGGGAATCCCTGGCCGTTCCAAAGGTCACGGATGCGATCGACGAGGACAACCTCACCCCCGGCGACCAGCGCAACATGGCCTTCATGGGGTCCATCGTTATTTCCGGCAGAGGGCGCGGCGTGGTGACGTCCACGGGAAACACCACGCTCCTTGGGCGCATCGCAGCCCAGGTTCAGGGCATCACCTCCGCCAAGACGCCACTGCAATCGCGCATGGATCAGTTCGCCCACCGCCTGGGCTTGTTCGCGCTGATCTTCTGCGTGGTGCTCTTCGTGACCGGGCTGTTCCTGGGGTTCAAGGTGGCGGACCTGTTCATGGTGGCCATCGCCATGGCCGTGGCAATCATCCCCGAGGGGTTGCCCGTAGTGGTGACCATCACCATGGCCATCGGCGTGCAGCGCATGGCCCGGCGCAAGGCTATCATCAGGAAGCTCCCCGCCGTGGAGACGCTGGGCTCTGCCACGGTGATCTGCTCCGACAAGACCGGCACGCTCACCAGGAACGAAATGACCGTATGCCGCATCTTCGACGGCGAGAACGACCTGGAAGTGACCGGAGCGGGATACAGGCCTCAAGGCAACGTTCTGCTGGACGGCAGGAGCGTGGCCCTGCGCGACAATCCGGCGCTGGAAACCATCCTGCGGGTGGGCCTTCTGTGTAACGAATCCGCCGTGGCCCTGAAGAGCGGCGACTACCTGGTAAAAGGCGACCCGACCGAGGGGGCGCTCATCGTTTCGGCCATGAAGGCCGGGCTGGACCCCGAGGCCGAAGCGGCGGCCACCCCCACCCTGGCCGTGCTGCCCTTTGAATCCGAGCAGGGCTTCATGGCCACGGCGCACTCCCTGAATGGCAGGAACGTCCTGTACGTGAAGGGCGGCCACGACAGAATACTGGAACTCTGCGCCCAGGGCGGCGACGGCCCGTTCTGCCGGGCCGAAGAATTTTCCGCCCAGGCCGAGAGGTACGCAGGGGAAGGCCTTCGCGTGCTGGCCATGGCCGTTAAAGAGCTTCCCGACGGCGCCCCCCCCGCGCAGATCACTCCGGAAACGGCTGCCGGAGCCCGGCCCATCGGGCTGCAAGGCATCATAGACCCGCCGCGAGAGGAATCCTTCGCCGCCGTGGACGGCTGCCGCAGAGCGGGCATCCGCACCGTGATGATAACCGGTGACCACGTGGTGACGGCCAGGGCCATCGCCCGGAACATCGGGATCGGAGGAGATAATCCCAAAGCGCTCAGCGGGCGCGAGATTGAGGCCATGAGCGACGATGAGCTTTTCCAGGCGGTCCCGGAGGTTTCGGTCTTCGCGAGGGTGGCTCCGGAACACAAGCTGCGCATCACCCGGCAGCTGATCCGCAAAGGCGAGATCGTGGCCATGACCGGCGACGGCGTAAACGACGCCCCTGCCCTGCGCGCGGCCCACATCGGCATCGCCATGGGCAAGGCAGGCACGGACGTGGCCCGCGACGCCTCGGACATGATCCTGGCCGACGACAACTTCGCCACCATCTTCGCAGCCGTGGAAGAGGGGCGCGTCGTCTATGAGAACATCCGGAAGGTGACGCTCTATCTTCTGGCGGGCGGATTCGGCGTACTCTGCTGCATCGTGGCCTCGGTGCTCCTGGGCTGGCCCCTGCCGCTCACGCCTGCGCAGATTCTATGGTTCAACTTCGTCACGTCAGCGCTACTGGACGTCTCCCTGTCCTTCGAGCGCGGAGAACCGGACATACTGAACCGCCCCCCCCGCACTCCGGGCGAGGGCCTGCTGGACTGGCTCATCCTGCGCCGTGTGGTGGTGGTGGGGGGACTCATGGCCCTTGCGGCCATGTGGGGATTCAACACCATGCACTCCCAGGCCCTGGCCGCCGGGCTTAACGAAACCACAGCCCTGAACAAGGCGCGGACCCTGGCTCTGTGCGTGCTGGTCTTCTTCCAGTTCTTCCAGGCCTTCAACTGCCGCTCGCTCACGCTCTCGGCGTTCTCCCTGACCCCCGTGGGGAACCCCGCGTTGTTCGCCGCTCTGTGCGCGGCCGTGCTGCTCCAGATCGGCGTGATCTACCTGCCCGCTCTGGGGTGGATCGTGGACACGGAGCCGCTCTCACCCCACGAATTCCTGGATATGCTGGCCATGGCGGCCTCAGTTGTGGCGGTTGTGGAAATCGACAAATTCTTTACCAGACGCGCCCAGACGCGAAACAAACAGGCAGACGCATGATTTACCGCGACACCCACCGGGGCTACCGCCCGCCAGTCAGCCGCGCCCCGGACGAAACATGCTTCACCGTGGTGGTGGAGGAATCCGACCTGCGCATTACGGCGCGCCGCAGCCTGGAACAGACCGGAACGCAGGAAATCGCCAAGTACCTGAGCGCCATCCGGGGGGAGCTCAAGAACTACATCCTGCTGCATCCCGATTTCGCCACATCGCTCACTCCACTTCCGCTGGACCCGCATGCGCCGCCCATCGCACGGGCCATGCTGGACGCCGCCCTGGCATGCCAGGTAGGCCCCATGGCGGCCGTGGCCGGTACCGTGGCCCAGGCCGTGGCCGACCGCTTCGCGGGCGAGTCGCCGGACATCCTGGTGGAAAATGGAGGCGACATCTACCTGCACTCCACGCGTGAGCGCATCGTGGCCCTTTTGGCCGAACCGGTGCAGGGCGCGCGCCTGGCGCTGCGCCTTGCGCCAGGGGATTTCCCCGTGGCTCTGTGCGGTTCTTCTGCCACTATCGGGCATTCACTGTCCTTCGGGTCGGCGGATCTGGTGACGGTCAAATCCCGCAACGGCTCCATCGCCGACGCGGCGGCCACAACGCTCGGCAATCTGGCCAAAAGCGCGGATCATCTGCCCCTGGTGCTTAAGCGTGCCAAGGAGCTGGCCCCGGCGGGAGTGCTCGGCGTTTTCGTGCAGGTGGGCGGAAAGATCGGGGTCTGGGGGGATATGGAGCTGGCTGTCCTGGAACAGGACGCATAGCTTCACGAGAGGCATGATACAGCGGCGGTCCGACTGTATGCCGGGCCGCCGCGTGTTATTTGATTGCGCAATCAGGCCGGGGAGAACAGCCTGGACTTCTCCACCACGTCCTCCTGCATGCCGAACACGTAGACCTTGTCACCCTCCTCCAGCTTGAAGGCCCCGTCAGGATTCATGTGGGTCTGTCCGTCCCGGTTCACCGCCACCACCGTGAGGTCGTGCTCCTTGCGGACCTGGGACTCCATGAGCGTCTTGCCCGCCAGGGGGGCGTTCTTCTCCAGGGTGAACACGGCGAGATCCATGCCCGAGAGCTGTGGGGTCAACAGTTTCTGGCCGTCCACCGGTAGGTCCGGGGTGCGCAGCATGCGGTAGTTGGCCCCGCGCGCCTCCAGGATGAAGCGCTCGATGTTCTGGTTGGGCACCAGATACTCCACCAGCACACGTGTGAATATCTCGATGGAGGTCTCGAATTCCTCGGGCACCACTTCATTCGCGCCCAGGTCCAGGAGTTCCTGGGCCTCGCCCACGAAACGGGTGCGCACGATGATGCGCAGGTTCTTGCTGAGCCCCCTGGCCGTGGCCACCATGCGGCGGGTGGCCGTGGGGTCGGACACGACCACCACCAGCACGCGGGCGTTCTTGATGCCTACGTGTTCCAGCACCGCCGGATAGGCGGCGTCACCGTAGCGGATGGGCTGTCCGGCCTTTTTCTCGCGCTTCACGGTGTCGATGTTCATCTCCAGAACCAGATACGGGATTCCGGCGCGCTTGGCCGCATGGGCGATCTGCTGGCCGCCGGGACCGAAGCCCACGATGATCAGGTGGTCGTGCAGGCTCTCGTGGCCGTCATCCTGCTCGTCTTTCGGTTTGGGATGGCCGCATATTCTGGAGGCCACCGCCGGGGCGAACTGGATGAGCCAGGGCGTCACAGCCATGGTTATGACGCTTGCGGCCAGGAAGAGCTGATAGGAGTCCTGGCTGAAAATCTGCGCGTCCATGCCCACCTTGGCCAGCACGAAGGAGAACTCTCCCACCTGTGCCAAGGCCAATCCGCCCGCGATGGCCGTGCGCAACGGATACCCGAGCAAGAGCACCGCGCCGCCAGCACCCAGCGTCTTGATGACAATAACCGCCCCCGCTGCCCCGAGCACCATGAACGGATGGGCCACGATGTAGTTCACGTCCACCAGCATGCCCACGGACACGAAGAAGAGGCTGGTGAAGATGTCCTTGAAGGGGAGCACCCCTTCAAGGGCGTTCAGGGCGTATTCGGATTCGGAAAGTATGAGCCCGGCCAGGAACGCGCCGAGAGAAAGCGAAAGCCCGACGCTTGCCGTAAGGAGCGCCACGGACAGGCAGAAGACGATGGTGGCCATCAGGAACAGCTCGCGGCTGCGGACGCGCGCCACGGTCAGGAACAGGCGCGGTACAACGTACTTGGCCAGCATGAGCACGATGGCCACCACGCCCATGCCCTTGAGCAGCATGACGCCCAGTGATGAAGCGAGATCACCCGTGGCGTTGCCCAGAAACGGCGTGACCAGCATCATGGGCACGATGGCCAGATCCTGGAAGATGAGGATGGAGAGGCTGGTGCGGCCATGAGGGCTTTCCAGCTCCGCCCTGTTCTGAAGCTCCTTCAGCACGATGGCCGTAGAGGACAAAGCGGCCAGGAAACCCAGGAAGAGGCCCTTCTTAGTATCAAAGCCGGCCATGACCGACAGGCCCGCGAAGGCTGCAATGGTAAGGCTTATCTGCACCATGCCGCCCAAAAACACCGGGCGCTTGAGCCGCATCAGCTCCGAGGCGGAAAGCTCCACGCCGATGGAGAAAAGCAGGAGCACAACGCCCACCTCGGCCATCATCTCCACCTGATGCACGGATTTCACCAGCCCGAAGCCGCCCGGCCCGCATATAACGCCCGCAACGAGAAAGCCCACGATGGGGGCGATTCCCAATTTGTGGCAGAAGAACAGGACACCAACACTCATCGACAGGATGAGCACCAGCTCCGTAAGAAAGCTCAAGTCCATACGACTGCTCCCGATTCTGTTTGCGTCAGCCTAGCATCCCATGAATCCGCTGTCACGGTGTAGCTCGCGACCCTTGCATTATCCCTCTTGCACTCGTGTCCCGACGCGACATATGCTAAACAAAACATCGCCGGAGGCAGGACATGTCCGAGAGCGCCTTTCCCCGAATCATCCATGTGGAGCCCACCACCCGCTGCAACATGCGCTGCCGCATGTGCGTCAAGACCGTCATGGACTCCAGGGAACGCGAAGGCGATCTGCCGCTGGAACTGTTCGAACGGCTGGAGACGAGCCTTGGGCAGTGCTCGCGCGTGGTTTTCGCCGGAGTCGGCGAGCCACTCCTGCATCCGCATCTGGCGGACATGATGCGCTTCGCCAGACGCCACATGCCTTCGGATGCGGGCATCTCCATGCAGACCAACGGCCTCCTGATGACCTCCGAGACCGCAAGCGCCCTGCTGGACGCGGGCCTGGATACGGTGTGCATCTCGGTGGATTCACTGGACGGCGCGGACGGGGGCACGCTGCACGGCGCGGCGCACCTGGAATCCGTGGCGCGGGCCTTCGCGGCGGTACGGGGCGCTGCCATGGCCAAGGGCGGCGACGGTTCCGGCGGTCGCGTTCGGCTGGGAGCCGAAATCGTGCTCATGCGCGGCAATGTATCCCGGCTGGCCGACCTGGTGCGCTGGGTTGGCGAACAGGGGGCCGACTTCGTGATCGTGTCCCATGTGTTCGCCTACGCCGAGGAAGCGGCGAGAGAATCGCTCTTTAACCCGAACCCCGACCAGGCCCGGTTCTATTTCGACAAATGGCGCGCAGTTGCCGCGTCCGAGGGGCTCGATTTCGCCGACTACTACACGATTCTCTGGCGGGTCGGCAAAACCGACAGCCAGAAACGGCTGGTGGAACTGGTGAAGCTCATGCAGCGCGACGCCAACGCCAACGGGGTCTGGATGAACGTGAGGAGCCTGTTCGAGTGGAGCGCCCAGGACGAAGCCCTGGTCACGAAATCCCTGAACGACGCCCGCGCCGTGGCCCAGGAATTCAACATGGAACTGACCCTGCCGCCCATGGTGGCCCTGCACGAGCGCCGCTGCGGCTTCATGGAGGACGGCGCGGCCTTCGTCGGCTGGTCGGGCGAGGTGAGCCCGTGCCATTTCCTGTGGCGCAACTACCGCTGCGTCATGGACGGCGAGCCCAAGCGGGTGCGGGCCAAGAGCTTCGGCAACATCGCCGAAAAGCCGCTGGAAACCATCTGGCGTGACATGCACTATCGCCAGTTCCGTGAGATGGCCCTGGCCTACGAATACCCCTACTGCTCCAGCTGCAACGGCGGCCCATGCAGCGACGTGACGGCCTTCGGCTCTCCCTTCGAGGAGGACTGCATCGGCACCAAAACGCCCTGCTGCCACTGCCCCTGGCCGGTTGGCCAGCTGGCCTGCCTGACTTGAAGCCCGGCTCTTCTATTGGGCAGGACTCTGAATTGTAACGATGCTGCCCGCGAAGCCCAATGAGGGTCCAGGGGGATCATCCCCCTGGCGGGTGCAGGGCAGCGCCCTCTCTGGCCGCCGGAGGCCTCCCCCACAGAATAAGAGCGTGCATTCCCGCAAGAAACGCACGCTCGCCTATAAAATCGCACCCTCGTCCTATCCGGCCCTACTCCCCCATCAATCGACGGTCTGACGATAACGCTTCACGGCCACCACCATCATCACCAGCAGAAAGGCCGCCATGGGCCACAGCTCCGGGGCGATGTCCGCAAAGCCGTTGCCCTTGAGCACTATCCCGCGCACGATCCGTAGATAATGCGTCAGCGGCAGCACCGAGCCCAGCCACTGCGCCCACTGAGGCATGCCCTGGAACGGAAACATGAAGCCTGACAGCAAAATCGACGGCAAAAAGAAGAAAAACGCCATCTGCATGGCCTGGAGCTGGTTCTGGGCAACAGTGGAGAAGGTGATGCCCACGGCCAAATTGGCCGCAATGAACAGGATCGACACCGCCAGCAGCAGCGGCAGGCTCCCCAGGATAGGTACCTCGAAGATGACCTTGGCTGCCACGATGATGAGCAGCATCTGGATGTAGCCCACCACGATGTAGGGCACGATCTTCCCGATCATCACCTCGAAGGGGCGTACCGGCGTGCACAACAGGTTCTCCATGGTGCCGCGTTCGCGCTCACGCGTGATGGCCAGCGCCGTGATGATGACCATGGTCATGGTCAGCACCACGCCCATGAGGCCGGGCACGATGTTGTACTTGGTCTGGATTTCCGGGTTGTAGAGGCGGTGGATGCGCAGATCCACCGGTCCGGGCTGTGCGCGTAGAGACAGGAGCGGCCCCAGCAGGTCGCGGTTCAGGCTCTGGCTGAAGAGGTAATCCAGGGAGCCCAGGGCGAACCCGGTGGCCGTAGGGTCAGATGCGTCAGCCTCCACCAGCACGGTGGGTCTATCGCCGCGTGCCAGCAGCCGACCGAAATCCTGGGGGATGGTCAGGACGAAGAGCACCTCGCCCCGGTCCAGGAGCTTCCTGGCTTCCGATTCATGGCTGATGACGTTGGTGACCCGGTAGTAGAGGCTGTTCTGCATGGCCGTCACCAGCGTGCGGGAGAACTCCGAATCGTCGTTGGACAACACGGCCAAGGGCAGGTTCTGCGGGTTTGAGTTGATGGCAAAGCCGAACAATATCAGCTGCATCAGCGGAATGCCGATCATCATGGCGAAAGTGACGCGGTCACGCCGCATCTGCACGAACTCCTTAACCACCATGGCCCAGAAGCGGCGCGGCGAGAAGATGGTCATCCCTTCCCTCCCTTCAGGGAATCGTTCATCATACTGATGAACACCTCCTCCAAGCTGGTAGCCACCTCGCGGAAATTTTGCGGTCCCTGGTGGAAGGGGGCGAGGCTTGCGGCCAAAAGCGCCCGATCCGGCCCGGAGACGTGCAGGGTGTTGCCGAAATGGGCCACCTGCTCAACGCCGGGAAGCGTCTTGAGCGTGTGGGCCAGCTCGTAGAGCTCTGGCCCGGAGACCTCCCAAGTGGTAAGGCCCCGCGCGGCCACCACTTCCTCAACGGTTCCCTTGGCCAGCAGGTCGCCGTAAGCGATGTAGGCCAGCCGGTGGCAGCGCTCAGCCTCGTCCATGTAGTGGGTGGAAATGAGCGCGGTGAGCCCCTGGCCTGCCAGCTCGTGCACCTCGTCCCAGAAGTCGCGCCGGGCCTTGGGGTCCACGCCTGCGGTTGGTTCGTCCAGCAGCAGGAGCTCCGGGCCATGGATGAGGCTTGCGGCCAGGGCCAGGCGCTGCTTCCAGCCGCCAGACAGGGTCTGGGCCAGCTGGTCGGCGTAGCGGGCAAGGCTCATGCGCTCAATGGAGTGCGAAACAGCGGCCTTGCGGTCCGGCACGCCGTAGACGCGGGCCATGAAGTCCAGGTTCTCGCGCACGGACAGGTCGCCGTAGAGGCTGAACTTCTGGGCCATGTAGCCCACACGGGTCTTAATGAGGGCTGCATCGCGGATGACGTCCATGCCCAGACACTGACCGCTGCCCGAATCCGGCTTCAGGAGGCCGCAGAGCATGCGGATGAAGGTGGTCTTGCCGGAGCCGTTGGGGCCGAGGAACCCGTAGATCTCGCCCTGCTCCACCCGAAGCGACAGGTTGTTCACCACCACCTTGCCCCCGAAGGATTTGGTGATGCCGGTAACGTCGATGGCCGGGCGACTTTGGCTGGCCTGCGGTCCGGGCAGGGTCACGAGCGCGCTCCGGGGGCCACGTCCACGGGCTGGCCGGGCTTTAAAGTCTTGGAAATTTCGGCGTCGAACCGGGCCTCCACCATGAACACCAGCTTGGCCCGGAAGCCCTGGCTGTAGATGACGGGTGGGGTGTACTCGGCCTGGGGATAGATGAAGCTCACCGTGCCGGTCATGGGCGCGGGGCAACCGTCGCAGCGCACGGTGACCTTCTGCCCCACAGCGATTTTGCCCAGGTCCGTCTCCGGGATGAAAAAGCGGATTTTTACGTTGGCCGGGGGCAGCAGCTTCACCACCGGGCTTCCGGCCTGCACCCACTCGCCCTTGTAGTGCAGAAGGTCGAACACCTGAGCGTCGAGGGTGGAACTCTGGATTTTCTGTTGCAGATACCAGTTGGCCTGGTCCAGTTCGGCCTGCACGGCGTCGGCCTGAGCCTGGGCCGCAAGAATCTGGTCGATGCGCGATCCCAGCTTGCCCGTAGCCAGCTGCGCCTTGTAGTCGGACAAGCGCCCTTGGGCGTTCAGGAAGCTGGTGCGGGCGCGGTCGTAGTCTTCCTTGGCCACGGCTCCGGTGGAGAGCAGCGCGGCCCGGCGTTCCATCTCAAGCTTTGCCAGAGCCATTTCGGCCTCAGCCTGTGAGATGCGCGCCAGAATCTGGTCGATCTCGTCAGGGCGAAGGCCTTTCTTGAGGTCGTTCACGGTGTCCTGGGCTCGCTTCAGGCTGGCTCTGGCCTTGTCCACGCCCTGCTGCTCCAGGGCGTGCTCCAGGGTGAACAGGCTGTCGCCGGGGCGCACGGCCAAGCCACGCGCCACAGGCAACTCGTCCAGGCGTCCGGACAGTTGCGAGGCCACGTACACGAACTCGCCTTCCACATAGCCCTGATAGGAGGCGTCGCCACCCTTGGAGCAGGACAGCGCCGCGAGGCAGAACAACACGGTCAGCATGCGTCGTATCATGATTTTCCCCCGGATGCTCCCGAAGTCCCAGGTGTTGGTCCGGTCGCCCTGGCGTACAGGTTCGCCAGATACGCCGCCATGTCCCCCACGCCGACCTCGGCCACGCGCCCAAGCAAGCCAGGCGTTCCGGCAGCCAGACGCTTGCGGATCGGTTCGGTGAGGCAGGTCAGCATCATTGGCCCGGCGAGCGAAAAATAAGCCAGCACCGGGTCCAGCCCGACTGGAGCGGCCAGGGGAGCCACGGTCCCCAGAATCCTGCCCCACTCGTTCACCACGATGTCCGGCAGGGTGCCGCCGCCGGATGCCAGCTCCCAGGCCATGATCCGGGGGAGCCTCGGGTCGTCTGAAAAGAGCCTGGCCATGCCCAGGAGCACACTACGCAACCGGGCGGTAGAATCCCCGGCGGATGACGCCCCCGCCTCAACCACGCTGGCCACTCGTTCGAACTGGCGCATGACCACAAGTTCATACAGTCGGGCCTTGTCGCCTACCCTATAGTACAGCATGGCCTTGTTGAGTCCGGCTGCCTTGGCGATGGCGTCCACGCGCGCCCCCGCGAAGCCGTGCTCTGCGAAAACAGTGGCGGCAGCGTCCAGGATTGCGGCTGTCTGGGTGTCTGGTTCGGCTGAGTCTTTCATGTTCATTTACCAGACGGTTTAACCATCCGGTTAAATACCGTCAAGTGAGATTTCCGGAAGTTCCCCGCCTCCGACCAGAGCGACGTGCCCCAAAAATCAGACCTTCACTGAGTATCCGAGATCGACGAGATCGGCGCGCTGACCGCCGCGTATGCCCCAATTGTGCAGGGGCTGGTCCATCACGATGACGAACACGTCGCCCGGCTCGATGCCAAGCGCCCCCAGGTTGGCCACGACCTGGGAAAAAAGCTTGCCCTTGGTCTCCGGGGTGCGCCCGGCGAAGGCGGCAATCTCCACCAGCACATAGCGCTCGGTCTTTCCCGGCGGGAGCATCCACTCGCCAGGTGCGTAGCAACGCAATCGGACGTTGCAGTCATGCTCGGGAATACCGAAGGCGTCCACCAGGGCGGCGTGGACGGCCTTCATGATGCCGGTCTTTTCCTGAGGCGATTTTTCCCCAATGACGCTGACCTGTACGAGTGGCATGAAGACCTCTTCTGCTAGGAAGTTGAACCACTGTGCCTGCCGGAGCCTACCGGCTTCCTGTTTCGGCGTGGGGATGTCGGCTGTGTTCGTCATCCCGAGCATTTAAACTGTGCAGATACCTGCGACATGGCCTTTAGGGGCCTTTCAGATATTAGCACTTGCCAGATCGGCGGAAAAAGATAAGGAAACTTTGTCTTGCGACAGTAACCCGGAGCGTGCGTTCCGGCGTCTTACTCTTTGGCTTCGCCAGCCTTGTCGAGTTTGCGGGCTTCCTGCTCGGGGGTGAGGGCTCCCTTGGGCACGTCAGTAAGCTTCGCAGGCGCGTCGGTTTCGCCCGGCTCTTTGGCGACGGAAGGCGAGGCCTGCACCTGGATGTCCGTCATGCGTTTCTGGATCGTGGCAAGCGTTGCCAGAATTTCCTGGAAGTCGCGCTGGCGCTGGTTGGAACACTCTTCCAACTGACCGCGCTGCTCGGAGAAGCGGGCTTCCAGTTCGGACTGCATGCGTTCGCGCTCCAGGCGCAAGGCCATTTTTTCCTCTTCCTGGCGTTTTCGCTCACGCGAGATGTCCTCGACCTGGGAACGGGCCTCGGCCAGTTCCCGTTCCAGGGTGAGGTAGCGCGTGCCGACCAGGGTGGAGAGCGCGGCAGCCGCCGCTGTGACAACTGCGAAGAGAATGAAGGCTGCGGTTTTCATACCCGGTACGTATCCGCCTCCTGTTTCAGGCTCAAGACAAAACATTGCAAACCATGCCCGGAAGACCTACAGGACCACTCGCTTATGAATCTCCCTATTCTTCATCTTAAAAAGCACGAAGAACGCCGCCTCATGGCCGGACACCTGTGGGTGTTCTCCAACGAGGCCGACACGACCCTTAGCCCCCTGAACACCTTCAAGGCGGGCGACCAGGTCCTCATCATGTCCGCGCGCAACAAGCCGCTGGGCGTTGGCTACGTCAACCCCGCCTCGCTGATCCTTGCGCGCGTGTGCGACAAGAACCCCAAGGCCGTGCTGAACCGCGACTGGCTGCGCGAGCGCATCTCCCAGGCTCTGAGCCTGCGCGAGACGTTCTTCGACAAGCCCTACTACCGCATGGTCTTCGGCGAGGGCGACCATCTGCCCGGCCTGGTGGTGGACCGCTACGGCGACGTGCTCTCCGTGCAGCTGCTCACCGCTGGCATGGAGCGCATGCGCGACGACGTGCTGGACGTGCTGGACGAGCTGGTCTCGCCCAAGGCAGTGATCCTCAAGGGAGACGTGCGCTCCCGCCAGCTGGAAGGCCTCCCCCTGGAAGTCGAGTGCGTCAAGGGCAGCGTCCCCGACGAGGTCGAGGTGCCCGAGGGGCTTGGCCGCTACCGCGCCAGTCTGGCCGCCGGACAGAAGACCGGCTGGTTCTTCGACCAGCGCCCCAACCGCCTGGGCATCCTGCCCCTGTGCCAGGGCAAGCGCGTGCTGGACGTGTTTTCCTACGTGGGAGCGCTTGGCATCGGCGCTGCTCTTTCGGGTGCGTCCGAGGTGGTCTGCGTTGATTCCTCCCAGGCAGCCATGGACCATGTGACCAAGAACGCCGAGCTGAACGGCGTGGGCAACGTGGTGTCCGCCATCAAGGGCGACGCCGCCGAGGTGCTGGAGACCCTGGCCAAGGAAGGCATGCTCTTCGACGTGGTCAGCCTGGACCCGCCTGCCTTCGTCAAGCGCAAGAAGGACCTGGAGCACGGCATCGGCGCCTACCACAAGATCAACAAGCTGGCGGCGCGCGTGTTGCAGCCGGGCGGCTTCATCCTGACCGCGTCCTGCTCCCAGAACATGGACGCCGGACAGTTTCAGCGCACCACCTCCTCTGCGCTGTACGGACGCAAGCGTCCCCAGCTCATCCGCAGGGGCGGCCAGGGTCCGGACCATCCCATCCACCCGGCCATGCCCGAGACCGACTACCTGAAGTCGCTTCTTTACCGCCTTAACTCTTCACAAATCGCGGAAATCGGTTAATCTGATCACGTCATGAACGCAGCTCTGGAAACGCTCACAGCCCCGGTCGCACGCATCGGCGGCGCGACCATCCGAATTGTCCTCAACCTGGGGGCTTTCGGCGTGTTCACGTTCTCGGGACTTGCGCACATCTTCAGCCTGCCGCTGCAATGGGCCAAGACCGTGCAGCAGGTATACTTCATCGGGGTGAAATCCGTGTCGGTCATAGCCCTCATCGGGCTGTTCACCGGCATGGTGCTCGGGCTGCAAGGCTACTACACCCTGGTGAAATTCGGGGCTGAAGGCCTTCTGGGCGCAGCAGTGGCCCTGTCTGTAATCCGTGAGCTCGGCCCCGTGCTGACCGCCATCATGATAACGGGCCGGGCCGGTTCGTCCATGGCGGCCGAACTCGGCATCATGCGCATCTCGGAGCAGATAGACGCCCTGGACGCCATGGACGTGAACCCTGTGCGCTATCTGGTCAGCCCCCGGCTGGCAGCTGCGCTCATAAGCTTCCCGCTGCTGACAGCCATGTTCGATGTAATCGCCCTGGTGGGCGGGTACATCTCCGGAGTGATGATGCTCGGGGTCAGCCCCGGCATCTACTGGTCCAGAATCCACGACAGCGTGGTGATGGCCGACGTATCCGGCGGCTTCACCAAGTCCGTGGTGTTCGCACTGCTGGTGGCGGCCATCTGCTGCTACCAGGGCTACACCACGCATCAGCGGCCCGGCGGATTCGGAGCCAAGGGCGTGGGCCTGTCCACCACCTCGGCGGTGGTGGCCTCGTGCGTTGCCATCCTGGCCTCGGACTACGCCCTGACGTCCTTTTTGCTGTGAGCTCTTGATTTAGGAAATTGCGAGGCGTACTTCGTGAATACAATGCAGAACCGTTCCGTTGAAATGGCCGTGGGCCTGTTCGTCCTGGCAGGGCTGTTGTGCGCCGCGTACCTGACCGTGCGCCTGGGCAAGATGGAAGTGCTGGGCGCGGACGGCTACGAGGTCAAGGCCCGTTTCATCGACGTGACCGGCCTCAAGGACGGCGCGAACGTGGAACTCGCCGGGGTGCGCGTGGGCCGCGTGTCTGGCATCGCCCTGGCCCCGGACAAGAAGGCCATCGTCTCGATGAATCTGGCCAAGAACGTGGTCCTGACCGACGACGCCATCGTGTCCATCAAGACCAGTGGCATGATCGGCGATAAATTCGTAAAAATCACCCCTGGCGGCGCGGGAGACCCCGTGAAGCCGGGCGGTCTGCTCACCGAGACGGAATCTTCCATCGACTTGCAGGACCTCATCGGGAAGTATGTCTTCGGCGGAGTCAAAGAGGAGAAGAAGTGATGGCGCGTTGCCTTAGCGTGCTGTTTTCCCTGTTGCTGCTGGCCGGTTCATCCCAGGCTGCCCTGGCGGGCCAGGCCAAGGATGCGTTGCAGGCCAGCGTGGACAATGTGTTGAACGTGCTGAGCACCACGAAGCCCGGCGACCCAGGCCGCAAGGACAAGCTCTACGCTGCCGTGGGACGCGTATTCGATCCCGAGGAGCTGGCGCGGCGCACCCTGGCCTCCCACTGGGAGCAGTTCAGCCCCGATGAGCGCAAACGCTTCACCATCGCATTCCAGACGCTTCTTGAGCGCACCTACCTGCGCCGAATCGAAGCCTACACCGACGAGAAGGTCATTTTCCTGGAAGAGTCCACCCTGAGCGACGACCGCTGCGAAGTCAGCACCAAGATCGTCACGTCCTCCAAGGAAGTGCCTATCGTGTACAGGCTCATCAGGAAGAACGACTGGAAGGTCTACGACGTGATGATAGAAGGTGTGAGTCTTGTGCAGAACTACCGCAACCAGTTCAACCAGATTCTGGTGAAGGAAAGTCCGGCGCAGCTCATAACAAAAGTCGAATCCATGGGCGCGGCCAGTTGACCGTGTTCACTATGGCGTATATCTCTTGCCGATGCGGTCAATCTGTGTTTCTTTTGCTCTCATGAGCCACCATACTCTTTAGGATATCCATGATGCGCCCCGTTTCCCGCAGCCCGCTGCTTCTCGTCCTGGTTCTGCTGCTCGGCCTGAGCGCCCTGAACGGATGCGCCGCCAAGAAGGCCGCACAGCCTGCCGAGGCCCCCGAGGACGCGGGATACCCCCAGATAGCAGACCCTCTGGAGCCCTGGAACCGCTTCTGGTTCGGCTTCAACGACGTCTTCTACATGGGTATCGGAAAGCCCTTCAGCAAGGGCTACACCACGGTGATGCCCAAATACGCCAGGGAACGCATCGAGAACGCCTACTCCAACCTGCTCTTTCCGGCGCGCTTCCTGAACGCCATCCTGCAACTGCGTCCTGACAAGGCCTCGCGTGAGCTTGGGCGCTTCATCATAAACTCCACCTTCGGCCTGGGCGGCCTGTATGACTTGGCTGCCACCAAGCCCGACATGAAGCCCCAACGCCTGGACTTCGGGCAGACCCTGGGAGTCTGGGGTATGGGCCACGGCTTCTACCTGATACTGCCCATTGTCGGCCCCACCTCCCTGCGAGACACCGTGGGCATGGTCGTGGACGCCACCGCGCAGCCCACCACCTACTTCGACGCGCCTTACTTGCTCACCGTGGGCATCAGCGCCGTGGGCAGGATAAACAGGCTGCCGGAAATGCTGGACATCTACGAAGAGATCAAGCGCGCGTCTCTGGAACCGTATGTGGCCTCCCGCGACGCCTACGCACAGCTGCGCGCCCGCATGATCAAGGAAGCCCTTAAAGATGCCTGGGTGAAGACCGGCTCTCAGCCACAGCAGTAGCACCGGCCCGCTTTCAGTGATAAAGCCCGCGCAGGCCATCCGGCATGCGCGGGCTTCGTTTTTCCCGATTCATCAACAACGGCCAGCCAACTTGCCAGCCCCCTGGAACGCAGGAGGGGAACGCTCCCAGACGCGATGCGCCCTACACGTCCATTTTGTCGGTAGCGAAACGATAGGTGTCGCGCCCTGCATCCTTGGCGGCATACAAGGCCGCGTCGGCGCGCTGGATGAGGGTCTGGGGCTCGTCGCCGTCCCAGGGGTACATGGCCAGCCCCGCGCTGGTGCTCATGCGGATGGCGCATCCGCCCACACTCCTGATTTCCCTGACCGCCTTGAGCATCTTGGAGGCAACGGACGCCACCCCTTCAGGAGTCTTCACCTCGGGCAGTATGACCAGGAATTCGTCGCCTCCCATGCGGGCCACCGTGTCCGAACGGCGCAGCAATCCATCCAGTTTTGCCGCCACAGAACGCAGCAGCAGGTCGCCCACGTTGTGGCCCAGGGTGTCGTTGACCATCTTGAAGCCATCCAGGTCCAGGAGCATCACCGCCAGCAGGCAGCCGCGCCGCTTGGCCTGGGCCAGACCCTGCTCAAGCCTGTCCGACGCCAGGAAGCGGTTAGGCAGGCCGGTCAGGGCGTCGTGATAGGCCATGTGCTTGATGGTCTCCTCGGCCAGATGCCTCTCGGTGACGTCGCGCAGCAGGACCACGTACCCTGACGACTTCCGGTCCTCACCCATGATACCGCTGATGCAGCAGTCCAGGTAGCGCTCACAGCCCTTGGAATCGAGCTTGGCGGAAAAGGAATGCTGGCTGCCACGCCGGACTTTGGCGATAACGGATTTTACGCGCCTGGCAGAGATGCCCATGCGTTTGTGGAAATCGAATAAGTCGCCCTGGGCCTCGTCGGAGCTTTCGCCCCCCATGCCTCCAAGAATGTTCCTTGCTGCCTGGTTCATGAACACGATGCTGTCGCCCTCGGTGGCGGCAATGCCCATGTCCATGGACGAGTTCATGATGGTGTCCAGATAGTCGGACTTGCGGGCCGCCTCATGCACGGCTTCTTTCAGGAGCTGGTCCTTTTCCCGGATCACCTCCTTGAGCATCTCCACATACCGGGCTTCCATGCCTTTGATGATGTCTGACTGGGTCAGAAGCCCCACGGCGCGTCCGGATTCATCCGTCACCACCAGACGACGGATGGTCTTGTCGCGCATGATCTCAGCGGCCTGATGCACCGGCAGCATCCCCGTGATCGTTACAACCGGTCTGGACATTACCAGGGAGATTGGCGTGGCCGCGAGGTCGAGCCGGTCGGCCAGGAAGACCACCTTCATCATCAGCTCGAAGGCCGCCTGCACGCTCTGGGAAATGTCCAGGGACGCCACGGACCGGGTCATGATCTGATGCACCCGCTTGACGTCCACGAAATACTCGACCCCCAGGTTCTGGACCATGTTGGTCTGGGTGACCATTCCCAGCGCCTTGCCCTTGGCGTCCACCACGACCAGATGGCGGATGCCCTGCTCCATAAGTGTGGTGAACGCCTGATGGATGGGCGTGTCCGGTGCGGCAGTGAGCACCGGGCTGGACATCAGTTCAGTCACATTTCTGGAGTACACGTCCCGGCCCAAGGCCCCCACGGCGGCGATGATGCCTCGTTCGGTCAGGATTCCCACCGGACTGCCCCGCTTCATCACCAGAATGGAACTGATGCGGTTGTGGCGCATGCACTCCAGGGCTTTTTTCATGGGCGCGTTCGCAGGGACGCCGACAACGCCAGGGGTGAGGATATCGCTCAGGGTACTGCTTACGCCTGGGCGCTTCAGGAATGATGGGCTGGGAGAGTATGTATGCATGCGTGTCTGTCACTTTAACAATATTGAACGGCTTCCGGCAACAGATTGGACATATATCTACAATTGCATGACAACACATCGTAATTCAGTTTCATTTTCTGAATCCACGTAACTGCATGCGGTCGCAGTTATGGATGCAATTGTCGTATCGTGACTCTTCCTGGATGTTTTTCACCCAGGACTGCTCGGTGGTTTCGGGACGTAAATTTGGCTTCCTGCACGCCTGCACGCACCGCCTATATTGCTCATCCAGCTTTCGTTCCCGGTCACTTCCGCTGGATGCAGCCATACTGGACGTGGACACGGCAATAATGCATGTGAGCAACATCCATCGCATAAGTCCCTCCTGCGGCTGAAAAATTCATATGCCGCGCTCAAACAACCGTATCGACAGGTTCCGGAAAAACCTTATGTCTCATGCGGCCCTGTTCCGTTCTGGACAGACTCTTCACATTGTTGCATGGGAAACCAAAATGCAAACTGGAGTGTTTATGCGCCATGCCTCGTGGCCTCTTCTCGTCCTCGCGCTGGTGCTGCTGTCCGGGGGATCGCTCTGGGCGCAAAGCAGGCCCAACAACGCCACCCCGGAACTCAACCGCGACCAGGACGACAACGTCCCGGACGTTATCCAGTATATCGTCCAGCAGCGCACACAGTGGGACTTCGAGCCCGGCAGTCCGGAATCGCGCGCCTTCACCCAGTTGCTCAACTTTGGCGACAGGCCCTGCTTCGTGCTGGAAGGACGCATCATCCCCTCACTGGTGGGCGACGGTTTCGAGGCGGAATGCCGCTGCCGGGACGGAAGCGTCCGGCTGCTGGATTACGACGAGAAGCGCGTTTTCACCGAACGTATGTACATCGATCACCGACCGTACGAGCTCCCGGAGATTTACGTCAAGAAACCGGAAGACGAAGTGCTGACCGTGCTGAAAACGACGAAATAGACGGTCCTTGCATTTTCCCCGAGGACAGGACACAGGGACGACGTCCCGCCAACGGCGTACGCAGACACAAGCAGACAGGCAGGTATAACGTGAGCTCACCAACACCCCGAAAACTCGGCGCGCAGGAGGCCATCCGCAAGTTCTGCGTGGCCTGCATGGGGGGCTCCTACCTTCTGGTGGCGCAGTGCACCGAATCGGCCTGCCCGCTGCATGAGTTCCGCCAATCCCCGGCCCCCGACGCTCCCAAAACCACGCGCCCCCCGGTGCGCGCCATCCGTCGCCAGTGCCTGGCCTGCTGCTGCGGGGACCGCGCCAGAGTGCGGGCCTGCGCCGCCTCCCCGGCCTGCAAGGAGCCCTTTGAACCGTGCGTGCTCTGGCGCTTCCGCCTCGGCTCCAGGCCCGAAATATTCGAGCGCCGCAAGAAAAAAGCTCGCAGCACGCTGCTCACCCTGCCGGGCCTCACCCTCGAGAAGACGGAAACCGCCTGAAGCCGGGCCAGCTCCCCCCATCTTCTCCCATTCGCCCCGGCTTCTGTGTCCATTCATCCTCGATTTTTTGCACCTCATCAGATTCGTTGACTCAAGAATAAGTCTGGGGCATAGAATGAACTCATGCATGCCTGCCCGCCTGCCGCTGTCTGGACAACCGGACGGCCTGAGCCTAACGCCGCGTCCGAATAGTCGGACGACATGTGCCATTCCGGTGAACCGGACACGGCCTACGGCCCTAACGTGCTGATATTGTTACGACAGCATTGTTGGAACGAAAGTTGTAAAGAACCGCGACAGTTCTTCGCCACGGGACGGACATCATGCCGTGCCGCAACCCGAAGCAGAACAAGTCGGAAATTCCGGGTACGAACCCGGCTTCCAGCGTGGAGTCAGAATGCACCTTGACGCGCTTTTCAGCCCGAAAACCGTGGCCGTTATCGGCGCGTCCAGAACTTCAGGCAAAATCGGACATACCATTCTTCAAAATATGATCGAGGCTGGTTTCAGGGGCGAATTGTACCCCGTAAACCCTCATGCCGACACTATTCTCGGCCTTAAGGCGATGCACAGCATAGCCGAACTTCCCTCGCCCCTGGACCTGGCCGTGCTGGCCGTTCCGCGCGATGCGGTTGTGCCGTCCCTCAAGGCCCTGCTGCCCCATCGCCTGCGCGCTGCCGTGGTGGTCTCCGCCGGATACCGCGAATCCGGCAAGGAAGGCTGGAAGATCGAAGGCGAAGTGGCCCGCATCTGCCGCGACAACGACATCGCACTCATCGGCCCCAACTGCCTGGGTGTGCTCTCCACCGCAGACGGCGTCAACGCATCTTTCGCGCCGGGGTTTCCCCGCAAGGGCAACATCGCCTTCTTCTCCCAGTCGGGTGCCCTGTGCTCCGCCATCCTGGACTGGGCCATCGGCGAATCCATCGGCTTCTCCAAGTTCGTGAGCCTGGGCAACAAGGCCGTGGTTGACGAAACCCACATGCTCTACGCCCTGGCCCAGGACCCCGACACCAAGGTGGTGCTCGGCTACGTGGAGAACGTGGAGCACGGCGAGGCCTTTCTGCGCATGGCCCGCAAGATCACGCGCGAAAAGCCCGTGATCATGCTCAAGGGCGGCACCACCGCCGCCGGAGCCAAGGCCGCGTCCTCGCACACCGGGGCCATGGTCGGCTCCGAGCACGCCTACGAGGCGGCCTTCCGCCAGACCGGCATCCTGCGCGCCCACACCGTGTCCGAAATGTTCGACCTGGCCCAGGCCTTTTCCACACAGCCCCTGCCCCAGGGACCGCGTCTGGCTATCGTCACCAACGCGGGCGGCCCAGCCGTGCTGGCCGCAGACGCCGCCGAGAAGTCGCTCCTCAGCATGACGCCGCTCTCGGCCCAGACCGTCGAAGCCCTGAAGGCCGACCTCCCTACCACCGCTGGAATTTACAACCCCGTGGACATCCTGGCCGATGCCACCGGAGAGCGCCTGGAGCGCGTGGCCTCCGTGGTGCTGAACGATCCCCTGGTGGACAGCATGATGGTGCTCATCGCGCCCACGGCCTTCACCGACCCCGTCAAGCTGGCCCAGGCCGTGGTGGACGTCGCTGCCGACACCCACAAGCCGGTGTTGTGCTGCTTCATGGGCAAGGCGCGCATGGAGCCGGGCATCGCGATTCTGCGCGAGGCGTCCATCCCCTGCTACTCCTTCCCGGAGCAAGCCGTGCGCAGCCTGGAGGCCATGTACCGCTACGGCGTGCGCAAGAGCCGCCCTTCCCCGGTCATGGCCAGCGTGGAAGGCCGCAAGGACGTGGTGCGCCGGGTCATAAAAGACGTCCGCGCCCAGGGCATGACCGACATCCCCGAGGACCTGGCCTACGAGATCCTCAAGGCCTACGACCTCCCCGCCGCCAAGGCAGCCCTGGCCCGCACCTCCGACGAGGCCGTAGCCGCCGCAGCCAAGATCGGCTATCCGGTGGTGTGCAAGGTCGCCTCTCCCCAGATTTCCCACAAAGCCGACGCCGGAGCGGTGGTAGTGGGTGTCGAAACTCCCGACGCGCTGCGCCAAGCCTTCCTGGAGATCACCGGGCACGTGAAGATCACACGCCCCGACGCCCACGTCACCGGGTGCATGATCCAGGAACAGGCCCCGCAGAACATGATGGAGGTCGTGATCGGATTTCGCCGTGACGACCATTTCGGCCCGCTCCTGCGCTTCAGCCTGGGCGGCATCTACATGGACGTGCTGGGTGACATCTCCTACCGGCTGGCCCCGGTGTCCATGCACGACGCCCGCCAGCTCATACGCGGGATCGACTCCTACATGCTGCTCAAGGGCGTGCGCGGCGAACCCGCCGCCAACATCGAGACCCTGGAGGACATCGTCATCCGGCTCTCGCAACTGGCTATGGACTTCCCGGAAATTTATGAAGCCGAACTCGGCCCGGTGCTCGTCAACAATGAACGTGCCGTCGTGGCCGACGCGCGCCTGATGCTTCTGCCACGCTAGCAAGGAGACCAGCACTCATGCCCGGCCTGTACATCGGTTCCACCGCGCCCTTCTCCGGCAAGAACACCCTCTGCCTGGGACTTGGCATTCACTTGCGCAAGGAAGGCCTTTCCGTGGGCTATTTCAAACCCGTGGGAGCGCAGGCGGCCAGGATCGGAAACGATTGGGGCGATCTGGACGCAGCCGCCATCAGCCAGGCGCTGGGGCAGAAACTGGCCCCCAATGTGGCCACTCCGGTGCTGGTCACCCAGGATTTCATGCACAAGGTCTTCGCCCAGGGTCCCTGCCAGGACCGCACCGCCGACATCATCAGCGCGTACAAAAAAGTGTCCAAAGGCAAGGACATAACCCTGGTGGGCGGCTCCGGGAGCTTCCTGCACTCGGGCCTGTACGCCTGCCTGGACGGCGTCACCGTGTCCAAAGCGCTGGACGTCCCGGTGATCATCGTTGACCGCTGCACCCACGAGATGAATTACGACGCCCTGCTGGCCATCAAGGAGCAGATGGGCGAAATAATGCTCGGCTGCGTGCTCTCCGACGTTCCCGGCCATTACCTGGAAGAAGTCAACAACGTGCTGGCCCCCTTCCTGGCTAGGCGCGGCGTGAAAGTCCTGGGCATTCTCCCCCATGACCGCCTGCTGGGCTCGGTGTCCGTGAACGTCCTGGCTGAGCGCCTGGGAGGAAAGCTTATCTCCAGCGCCCACCGGGGCGACGTGGTGGCGGAGTCGTTCCTCATCGGCACCATGCAGGTGGAGAACTTCCTCACGCATTTCCGCAAGTATCCCAAGGCAGCCGTCATCCTCGGCGGCGACAGGTCGGATTTGCAGCTGGTGGCCATCGAGGGCCGTTGCGCCTGCCTGATCCTGACCGGAAACCTCTACCCCAACGACATCATCCTGGCGCGCGCCGAGAACGCCGAGGTGCCCATCATGGTGGTGCGCGAGGACACATATTCCGTTGCCCGGCGCATGGAAGCGCTGCTGGCCCGGCACAAATTGCGAGATCAGGACAAATTCCAACAAGCATCCCAACTGGTTGCGGCCAACGTTGACATGGCTGCGCTCAGGCAGGGTCTTGGGCTCTAACCAACCCACATACATACCCCAAAAGGAAACAAGGAACATGGCACAGAAACTGATCAAGACCGTGGACGGAAACACCGCCACTTCTTGGGTGGCATACGCCCTCTCCGAGTGCGCCGCCATTTACCCCATTACTCCTTCCTCGAACATGGGCGAAATGGTCGACGAGTGGTCCTCCCAGGGCATGAAGAACATCTTCGGCCAGAACGTCAGCGTGCGTGAGCTTCAGTCCGAGGCCGGCGCTGCTGGCGCGGTTCACGGCTGCCTGGCCGCCGGCGCCCTCACCAGCACCTACACCTGCTCGCAGGGCCTCTTGCTGATGATCCCCAACATGTACAAGATCGCCGGCGAACTGCTGCCCGGCGTCTTCCACGTGTCCGCCCGCGCTGTGGCCGCCCACGCGCTGTCCATCTTCGGCGACCACCAGGACGTCATGGCCTGTCGCCAGACCGGCTTCGCCATGCTGTCCGGCTGCTCCGTCCAGGAAGCCCACGACATGGCCCTGGTGGCCCACCTGTCCGCCATCGAGTCCAGCGTCCCCTTCCTGCACTTCTTCGACGGCTTCCGCACCTCCCATGAGGTCCAGAAGATCGAAGTGCTGGATTTCGCCGAGATCCAGAAGATGGTGAACATGGACAAGGTCGCCGAGTTCCGCGCCCGCTCCATGAACCCCGAGCATCCGCACATTCGTGGCACCGCCCAGAACCCCGACATCTACTTCCAGGGCCGCGAAGCCTCCAACAAGTTCTACCAGGCCGTCCCCGGCATCGTGAAAGAGGCCATGAAGAAGGTCTCCGAGGCCACCGGACGCTCCTACGGCCTGTTCAACTACTACGGCGCTCCTGATGCCGAGCAGGTCATCGTGGCCATGGGCTCCTCCTGCGAGGCCATCAAGGAAGTCATCGACGCCATGAAGGGCCAGAAGATCGGTCTGGTCACCGTGCGTCTGTTCCGTCCCTGGTGTTCCGAGTCCTTCCTGGCCGCTCTGCCCAAGACCGCCAAGACCGTCACCGTGCTTGACCGCACCAAGGAATCCGGCTCCCTGTACGAGCCCCTGTACCTGGACGTCGCCACCACCCTGCGCGACGCTGGCAACGGTGTGACCCTGCTGGGCGGCCGCTACGGCCTGGGCTCCAAGGAGTTCACCCCCGCCATGGTCAAGGCCGTGTACGACAACATGACCGGAGCCAAGAAGAACCACTTCACCGTGGGCATCGAAGACGACGTGACCGGCACCTCCCTGCCCGTCCCGGCCTTCGCCGACACCACCCCCGCTGGCACCGTGCAGTGCAAGTTCTGGGGCCTGGGCGCGGACGGCACCGTGGGCGCGAACAAGGAAGCCATCAAGATCATCGGTGACAACACCGACATGTACGCCCAGGGCTACTTCTCCTACGACTCCAAGAAGTCCGGCGGCATCACCGTCTCCCACCTGCGCTTCGGCAAGGAGCCCATCCGCTCCACTTACCTGGTCAACGCTGCTGACTACGTGGCCTGCCACAAGGCCAACTACGTCACCCTCTATGACGTGCTGGACGGCATCAAGGACGGCGGCACCTTCGTGCTGAACTCCTCCTGGTCCCTGGCCGACATGGAGAAGGAGCTGCCCGGCAGCGTGAAGGCCGCCATCGCCAAGAAGAAGCTCAAGTTCTTCAACATCGATGCCGTGAAGATCGCCGCCGGCGTGGGCCTGGGCGGACGCATCAACATGATCATGCAGACCGCGTTCTTCAAGCTGGCTGGCGTGCTGCCCTTCGAGAAGGCCGTCGAACTGCTGAAGAAGTCCATCCACAAGGCTTACGGCAAGAAGGGCGAGAAGATCGTCCAGATGAACATCGACGCGGTCGATCAGGCCGTGGCCGCCCTTGAGGAAGTGAAGTATCCCGCTTCCTGGGCCGACGCCAAGTCCGCCCCCGCCTCCACCGCCTCCCTGCCCGACTACGTGGTCAAGATCGCCAAGCCGGTCCTGGCCCAGCAGGGCGACGCTCTGCCCGTGTCCCTGTTCGACCCCGCAGGCACCATGCCCGTCGGCACTTCCCAGTACGAGAAGCGCGGCGTGGCCATCAACGTGCCCGAGTGGATCAAGGACAACTGCATCCAGTGCAACCAGTGCGCCTTCGTCTGCCCCCACTCCGCCATCGTGGCCACCGTGCTGACTGATGCCGAGAAGGCCAAGGCTCCCGCCACCTACGAGACCCTTCCCGCTCAGGGCAAGGAACTCAAGGGCATGCACTTCCGCATCCAGATCAACACCCAGGACTGCCTGGGCTGCGGCAACTGCGCCGATATCTGCCCCTCCAAGAAGAAAGCCCTGGAGATGAAGCCCATCGACACGCAGACCGCCGTGCAGATCCCCAACTACACCTTCTGCCAGACCGTATCCTGGAAGGACGGCCTCATGAAGCGTGATTCCGTGAAGGGCTCCCAGTTCTACCAGCCCCTCATGGAGTTCTCCGGCGCATGCTCCGGCTGCGGCGAGACCCCCTACGTGCGCGTGCTCACCCAGATGTTCGGCGAGCGCATGATCATCGCCAACGCCACCGGCTGCTCCTCCATCTGGGGCGCGTCGGCTCCCACCACCCCCTATTGTGCCAACAAGGACGGCCACGGCCCGGCTTGGGGCAACTCCCTGTTCGAGGATTGCGCCGAGTTCGGCTTCGGCATGGGCTTCGCCACCACCCAGCGCCGCGACCTGCTCAAGTCCAAGGTCAAGGCCGCCTCGGCCGAAGCCGAAGGCGACATGAAGGCCGCCCTGGAAGGCTGGCTGTGTGATTCCGACAATGCGGAGAAGTCCGCCCTGTTCGGCAAGCAGATCAAGACCCTGCTGGCCGCCATGCCCTCCAAGTCCGCTGCCTTCAAGGCCATCGAGGTCGATACCGACCTGCTGGTCAAAAAGTCGGTGTGGTGCTTCGGCGGCGACGGCTGGGCCTACGACATCGGTTTCGGCGGTCTGGACCACGTCATCGCTTCCGGCGAGGACATCAACATCCTGGTCATGGACACCGAAGTGTACTCCAACACCGGTGGTCAGGCTTCCAAGTCCACCCCCACCGGGGCCATCGCCAAGTTCGCCGCTGCTGGCAAGCGTACCCGCAAGAAGGACCTGGCGCGCATCGCCATGACCTACGGCAACGTGTACGTGGCCACCGTGTCCATGGGCTACAACAAGCAGCAGCTGATGAAGGCCTTCGCCGAAGCTGAGGCTTACCCCGGCCCCTCCATCATCCTGGCCTACGCCCCCTGCATCAACCAGGGCCTCAAGCGCGGCATGGGCAAGACCCAGGAACAGTCCAAGCTGGCCACCGCCTCCGGTTACTGGCCCCTGTTCCGCTACAACCCCCTGCTGGCCGACGAGGGCAAGAACCCCCTGCAGATCGACTCCAAGGCTCCTGACGGAACCGTTCTCGAGTTCATTATGAGCGAGAACCGCTTCGCCGCCCTGGACAAGATGATGCCCGAGCAGGCCAAGGTGCTGCGCGGCATTCTGGAGAGCGACGTCACCGGCCGCTGGAACCAGCTGTGCCTGTTGGCTGGCGTCGATCCGGGGACCGGAACCGCCAAGGTTGCCGCTGCTGCGGAAGCCGGAGCTGAAGGCTGCACCCTGACCGCCACCGCCGAGCACACCAGCGGCGGCGGAGAGGCCTGCGACGACGGCCGCGCCGGAAAGTAGCACCGAAACGACAACACCCTGCCCCGGAACGGACGAAAGTCCGTTCCGGGTGCAGGACAGAATGATTCCGGGAGGCCGCCCCGCCCCTCGGAACACCAAAAGGACGGTCATCGGGCCGGCTGACAGTCACCCCCTCGCGGTATCGCCCCACCACACCCCGCCCATGAGCCGCGAGCCTCACCACGCTGCCCACCCTGTCGGCTAGCCCAACCGCGCGGGGGGAGAGAAATCTCTCCCCGCTTCCTTTTGGGCTGGTCTTGGCTCTATCGATGCACCGGCGGTGCAGGTCGAACGCACCAGTCAAACGACTTTCTACCTGGTACGCCATGGGCATACGTGCTGTTTTGTGAAGGCCAAGGCTACAAAACAAAGAAAGGGCCATGATCGGAACAACGCCCAATCATGACCCGAAAAGAAGCATAGACGGTATGGAGTGGATCAACACATGATCCAACATCCGGTTACGAGCACAGACTAACGAAAAGCCCCTGGAGTGAAGCCGATGTTGGTGATGGCGGCCTTCACCACTTCATCGGAAACGGGCTTGGTCTCTTCGTAGGTAGCTGTTCCGAAGGTGAGATCGACCTTCACGTTGACCAAGCCGTCGATCTTCGTGAGCGCCTCGGTGACGGACTGCACGCAGTGGTTGCAGCTCATGCCTTTGACTTCGATGGTCTTTGTGGTCATGCGAACCTCGCAGGTAATTGTTGATTTGCCTGAGAACCCTACACAAAACCGCCGAAAGCGCAAAGGCTGCGCGTAGCTGACCAGTTGAAGCTGCGTCTTGATGAAAAGAAATAGAGGCGTTCCCCAATACAAGAGCAACTTTCCTCAACGGGCATATTTCAAATTTTCCGCCCTCGACGCGAAGCTACTTGAACGTTTTTGAAGGAGAGTCCAGAGAGGAAACTTTTTTCAAAAAGTTTCCTCTCTGGCCGCCGGAGGCATTCAGCGGCATGATAACAAAAAGGCTGCCCCGAAAGGCAGCCTTATGATTGACTGTCGAAAAAAGCGAAACCGGCGTCTAGGCAGCGTTCTCGCCCAGCCAGCGCATGGCCTCGGTGAAATCCAGCGTGCCGGTGTAGATGGCCCGACCGCTGATGACGCCGTGGAGTCCCTTGGAGGCCAGGGGCGCAAGCGCCTTCAGGTCGTCCAGGGTGGCCACGCCGCCTGCGGCGATCACCTGCATTGTGGTCTTGGCCAGCAGCGCCTCCATGGCTGGGATGTTCACCCCGGTCTGCATGCCGTCCCGGCTGATGTCCGTGTACACCATGAAGGCCGTGCCCTGCGCCTCCAGGCGGGGAAGCACGTCGTCCACGGTCAGCCCGGAGTCTTCCACCCAGCCTTTGGTCTTGAGCTTGCCGCCGTCGGCGTCCAGCGAGACGCAGATCTTGCCGGGCAGCGCCGCGCACAATTCGCCGTAGAGGTCGGGGTCGGCCAGGGCCATGGTACCGATGAGCAGCCGGGACACGCCCGCGTCCACATAGGCCTTGGCCGTGGCCAAGTCACGGATGCCGCCGCCAAGCTGCACCGGAATATCTCCAGCGCGCTTGCAGATGGCGGCCACCAGCCCACGATTCCGGGGCTCGCCGTCAAATGCGCCGTCCAGGTCCACCACGTGCAACGCCTTGGCTCCCAGATCGAGCCAATGCCCGGCAGCGGCCACCGGGTCCGGATCAAAAACCGTGACCTGATCGGCCAAGCCCTGCTTGAGACGCACGCACTTGCCGTCTTTCAAGTCGATGGCCGGGTACAGAATCACAGACCGAACTCCTTGAGAGCCTGCACAATGCCTTCGCTTGCCAGATCGGCTGCGGTTACCCACTGGCCCCGGCGCTTGAAGAACTTGTCGGCCTCCAGAATGTTATCCGTCAAAGCCTTCTGCTGGTAGTCGTAGTGGGAGTGGTTGACCAGTCCGCCGGTCTTCACGTTCACCAGGTACAGATCCATGATGACCCAGGCAGGGCTGGTGGAACCGGCGGCAGAGCCTTCGCGCTCCTTCCAGTGAGTGACGATGGGCACCAGCAGGAACTGGGCGTCCAGACACTTGCCGACTTCCTGCCAGTACTTGAGGGTGGCCAGACGGTTGGCGTCAGGGGAGCGGCGGACCAAGTCCATGCAGGTTGTGACCTTGGAGCCGACGATGATGTTGCGCTCCGGAGTGATCTTCATTGCCCTGTTCAGAGCGGCGTCCAGATCGCCCAGGGAATCGGCCTTGGGGGCGACGGCTCTGTCGGGCAGATACCCGGCCAGCAGTTCCCAGGGCTCCTGGGCCACGGTGAAGGGGGCCACGCCCACGGTGAACTGGGGGTTCATCTTGGAATCCACCTGGGGCGGACGGCGTTGGCACGCGGAGGCGAACAGGACCGACACAGCCAGCAGAACGAGAATAGCGCGATTGATACGCATCAGCCTAGGCTCCCTTTGGTGCTCGGCACCCCGGCCCTGTCCCGCGCCACGGCCTGGCGAAGCGAAACGCCAAGAGCCTTGAACGCGGATTCCAGCAGGTGATGCCCGTTTTTGCCGTACAGCATGCGTACATGCAGGTTCATCTGGCCCTTGAAGGCAACCGACTTGAAGAACTCGCGCCAGACGTCTTTTTCCTCACCGGCGATCTGGCCGGGCAGCAGGTCGTCCTCATACACCAGATAGGCGCGCCCGGAGAGGTCCACCACGGCCTCGGACAGGGCTTCGTCCAGGGGGAAGCGGGCAAATCCGACACGGTTGATGCCGGACTTGTCACCCAGGGCCTCGGAGAGGGCCTGTCCCAGGCACAGCCCCACGTCCTCCAGAGTGTGGTGGGCGTCGATATGCAGATCTCCCTTGCAGAAGAGCTTCAGGTCGAAGCCGGACCAGAAGGCCAGAAGCGTCAGCATGTGGTCCGCGAACCCCACGCCGGTGGACACCTCGGCCTGTCCGCTGCCGTCCAGGTCGAGCTCCAGTTCGATGGAGGTTTCCTTGGTGGTGCGTGCGATCTGGGCTCTACGCATGGCTCTTGTCCGTGGCCGACGCGGCGGCGGGCTTGGCTTCGGCAATGGGCTTGGCGGCGGCTTCGGCAGTAGCGGTCGTTGCGGCGGATGCCTGGGTGGACCCGGTATCGCCGGACGATGCCGTGACCGTAGAGTCGGTCTTCGCGCCGGGCGCGGCTTCAGCCGAAGCACTGGACGTGACGTCGGGCGCAGGCGAGGCCGCGTCCGGTTTGGCGGCATCGGCCACTGCCTCGGCAGGCTTGGCATCGTCGCCGAAGAGTTCCTTCTTAGTCTCCTCGATGCGCTTGGCCTCGTCGGCCTTCTCGATTTCGCGCTCAAGCGTGGACTTCACGTCCGTGCTCATGCGCCGGAACTCGGAAAGACCTTTGCCGACGGACTTCATCAGATCGGGCAGCTTGGACGGCCCAATAAGGACCAGGGCCACGATCAGGATGATGACGAGCTCAGTGGAACCAATGCCGAACATGAGTTACTCCCACTCGATGGTCGAGGGCGGCTTGGAAGAGACGTCCAGGACCACCCGGTTGATGCCCTTTACTTCGTTGATGATGCGGTTGGAAATCCTGGCCAGGATGTCCGTGGGCACGCGCGACCAGTCGGCGGTCATGGCGTCCAGGGAATCCACGATGCGCAGCGCGCAGACGTTCTCGTAGGTGCGGTCGTCGCCCATGACGCCAACGGTCTTCAGAGGCAGGAGCACTGCGAAGCCCTGCCAGACCTTGCGGTACCAGTCCGAGGCCAGAAGCTCACTCTGAACGATCTTGTCGGCCTTGCGCAGAATGTCCAGGCGTTCGCGGGTGATCTCGCCAATGATGCGGATGGCCAAGCCCGGTCCGGGGAAGGGATGACGCCAGATGATGCTTTCCGGCATGCCCAGCTCGTAGGCGACCTTGCGCACTTCGTCCTTGAACAGTTCACGCAAGGGCTCGACCAGCTTGAGGTCCATCTTTTCCGGCAGGCCGCCCACGTTGTGGTGGCTCTTGATGACCACGGAAGGTCCGCCCTTGAAGCTCACTGACTCGATGACGTCCGGGTACAGGGTTCCCTGGGCCAGCCATTTGACGCCCGGAATGGCCTTGGCCTCCTGCTCGAAGACCTCGATGAAGGTGTGGCCGATGATCTTGCGCTTCTTCTCGGGGTCCTGGACGCCTTCCAGTCGGTCAAGGAAGAGATCCTGGGCCTGGACGAACTTGAGGTTCAGGTCGAAGTGCTCGCGCAGGTAGTTGACTACTTCCTCACCCTCGTGCAGGCGCAGCACGCCATTGTCCACGAAGATGCAGTGCAGTCGCTTGCCGATGGCCTTGTGCAGCAGCACGGCCACTACGGTGGAGTCCACACCGCCGGACAGGGCGCAGACCACGTGGTCGTCGCCGATCTTGGCGCGAAGGGCAGCCACTTCGTCTTCCACGTAGCTGGCCATGGTCCAGCCGGTGCCGACCTTGGCGATCTTGAACAGGAAGTTGCGCAGGATGGTCTCGCCGTCCTCGGTGTGGGCCACTTCCGGGTGGAACTGAAGCGCGAAGATGTTGCGGGAGACGTCCTGCATGGCGGCGGCGTCCACGTTCGGGGTACGGGCGATCACCGAGAAGCCGGTGGGCACGGACACCACGTGGTCGCCATGGGACATCCACACCGTAAGGGGGGCGTTGGTGTCCACGCCTTCAAAAAGGACGCTGGAACCAGTAACGGTCAGATCGGCGCGGCCATACTCGCGCTCCTTGGCTGCGGCCACTTTGCCGCCTTCCAGGGTGTGCGCCAGAAGCTGCATGCCGTAGCAGATGCCAAGCACCGGCACGCCGAGCTCCAGCACTGCGGGGTCCAGCTGGGGCGAATCATCGTCACCCACGCTGCACGGGCCGCCGGAAAGGATGACAGCCTTGGGTCCGATGGCCCGAAGCTTGTCCGCTCCGATGGAGCAGGGATGGATTTCGGAGAAGACCCCGGCCTCGCGCACACGGCGCGCGATGAGCTGGGTGTACTGGGAGCCGAAGTCCAGGATTACGACGGTGTCGTTGTGTTGCATTTAGTAGCTCTCCACCCTGTAGTTGGGAGATTCCTTGGTGATGATGACGTCGTGGACATGGGATTCGCGCAAGCCCGCAGGAGAAATGCGGGTGAACCGGGGCTTCTCCTGGAGGTCCTTGATGTTGGCGACGCCCACGTAGCCCATGCCGGAGCGCAGGCCGCCCACCATCTGGTAGATGGACTCGGACACGTGGCCCTTGAAGGGAACACGGCCAACGATGCCCTCGGGCACCAGCTTGGAGGTCTTGTCCTGGGAGTAGCGGTCGGCGCTGCCCTCGCGCATGGCGTCGATGGAGCCCATGCCGCGATAAATCTTGTAGGTGCGGCCCTGATACAGCATCGTCTCGCCGGGGCTTTCTTCGGTGCCCGCGAACATGGAGCCCATCATCACCGTGTCGGCTCCGGCGGCGATGGCCTTGACCACATCGCCCGAGAACTTGATGCCGCCGTCGGCCACGCAGCAGCGGTCAGCTTCGCGGCAGGCGCGCACGGCTTCCATGATGGCGGTCACCTGTGGAACGCCGACGCCCGCCACAATGCGGGTGGTGCAGATGGAACCGGGTCCGATGCCCACCTTCACGGTGTCGGCTCCGGCAGCGATGAGGGCCTTGGCTCCTTCATAGGTGCCCACGTTGCCCGCGACAAGCTGGCACTTGGGAAACTGGGAGCGGATGGCTTCCACGGCGGTCAGGATGTTGCGGGTGTGACCGTGCGCGGAGTCCAGCACGATGAAGTCGCACCCGGCTTCCATCAGTGCTTCCACGCGCTCGTCGCGCCCGGCGCCCACGCCGACCGCTCCGCCTGCGCGAAGGCGTCCCAGGGGGTCCTTGCAGGCGTTGGGGTATTTCTGGATCTTGTCGATGTCCTTGATGGTGATGAGGCCTTTCAACTTCTTGTGCTCGTCCACCACCAGGAGCTTCTCGATACGGTGGACGTGCAGGTGCTCTTTGGCGATCTCCAGCGGAGTGCCGACAGGGACGGTGATCAGCTTGTCGCTGGTCATGACGTCGCGCACCAGGGTCACGTCGTCGTCCACGAAGCGCACGTCGCGGTTGGTGACGATGCCCACCAGCCCGTCGTTCTCCACCACGGGCAGGCCCGAGATGGAGTATTCGGCCATCACCTTGAGGGCGGCGGCCACGGTCATCTCCGGGTGCACGGTCACCGGATCGATGATCATGCCGGATTCGCTTTTCTTGACCTTCTCCACTTCCAGCTTCTGCTGGGCCACGGACATGTTTTTGTGGATGACGCCCGCGCCGCCGTTGCGGGCCATGGAGATGGCCATGCGCGACTCGGTGACGGTGTCCATGGCTGCGGACAAGAGCGGGATGTTCAGCCGGATTTCCGGGGTGAGCCAGGTGGAGACGTCCGCCTGGTCAGGCAGGATCTCCGAATAGGCGGGAATGAGGAGTACGTCGTCGAACGTGAGGCCAAGGCTGTTTATTCTGTCCATGCGCCCTCCGCAGGCGGATTAATCGAGTCCAAGATATGCCGAACGCACCTTCGGATTTTCAAGAAGGTCCTTGGCCGGGCCTTCCAGCGTGACCGCGCCGGTTTCCAGCACGTAACCGCGATGGGCGATGTGCAGGGCCATCTGCGCGTTCTGTTCAACCAGCAGGATGGTGGTCCCTTCACGGTTGATCCGCTGGATGATCTCAAAGATGTTTTCCACCACAATAGGAGCAAGCCCCAGGCTGGGTTCGTCCAGCAGGAGCAACTTAGGTCTTGCCATGAGCGCGCGCCCGATTGCAAGCATCTGCTGCTCGCCGCCGGAGAGCGTGCCGCCGTGCTGTTTCATGCGCTCACGCATTTTGGGGAACAGCTCGTAGACTTTTTCCTCGTCGGCCTTCACGCCGTCCTTGTCGTTTCGCAGATACGCACCCATGAGCAGGTTCTCGCGCACCGTGAGGCGGGGAAAGATCATGCGGCCCTCGGGCACCTGGGTGATGCCCTTGGCCACGATCTTTTCCGTGGTCATCTTGGTGATGTCCTCGCCCAGGAACACGATCTTGCCCTGCTTGGGCTGGGTGACGCCCGACACGCTCATGAGCGAGGTGGTCTTGCCCGCGCCGTTTGCGCCGATGAGGGTGACGATTTCGCCCTGGTTCACGGTGAGCGTCACGCCCTTGAGGGCGTGGATGGAGCCGTAATAGGTGTGTATGTCCGTCATACTAAGCATGAGCCGCCCCCCTGCCCAGGTAGGCCTCGATGACCTCCGGGTTTTCCCTGATCTCGCGCGGGCCGCCCTCGGCGATCTTGACCCCGTGGTCCAGCACCACCAGATGTTCGCAGATGCTCATGACCAGCTTCATGTCGTGCTCGATAAGCACCACCGTGACATCCTTTTCCAGGATGGCATGGATGAGGTCCACCAGGGAGCCGGTCTCCTGGGGGTTCATGCCAGCGGCGGGCTCGTCCAGAAGCAGGAGCTTCGGCTGGCTGGCCAGGGCGCGGGCGATCTCCAGGCGGCGCTGGTCGCCGTAGGAGAGCGAGCTGGAGAGGTCCAGGGCCTTATGCTTCAGGCCCACGAAATCCAGATACTCCAAAGACTGCTCCACCAGGAGTTTTTCCTCGGCCTTCTGGGCCTTGGTGCGCAGCACCGCTCCCCAGAAGCCCTGCGCCGCCCGGCAATGCCGCCCGATGCGCACGTTGTCCAGCACCGGCAGCGAGCCGAAGAGGCGGATGTTCTGGAAGGTCCGGGCAACGCCCATCTGGGTCATCTGCTCGGGACGCGAACCGCCCACGGAAACGGGCGCGCCGCCCTTGTCGAAGGTGATGGTCCCTTCGGTGGGGGTATAGATGCCCGCGATGCAGTTGAACATGGTGGTCTTGCCAGCGCCGTTGGGGCCGATGAGCCCCAGGATGTGGCCCTTCTTTACCTCGAAGCTCACGTCGGCCAGGGCCAGGAGGCCGCCGAAACGCTTGCTCACGCCGTCGATATTGAGAATGGTGTCCATGCCCTACCCTGCCCGCTCTGCCTGGAGCCTGGCCTTGAGGTCCATAATAAGTCTGCTCTTCTTGCTGGTGGCGGCGATGGCCGGAAAGATGCCGCCTGGCTTGAAGCGCATGATGAGGATCATGAGCAGGCCGTAGGCCAAAAAGCGCGTCTCCGTGGGCAGGCCGAAGTGAGGCAGCACCACGCGCAGCACTTCGCCCAGCGCGATAAGCACGACGGAGCCCACGATGGCCCCGTTGATGTTGCCAAGCCCGCCCAGCACGATCATGCACAGCACCAGGAAGGACTCCCAGAACTTGAAGACATCCGGGGCCAGGAACATGGACCAGCGCGCCATGAAGCAGCCCGCCAGAGCGCCCACGGCAGCCGAGAATGCGAAGGCCACCGACTTGTAGGCCATCAGGTTGATGCCGCAGCTGGCGGCAGCCAAGGGGTCTTCCTTGATGGACAGCCAGGCGCGGCCCAGGCGCGAGTCCTCAATGCGGCACATGACCACGTACACGAAGGCCACCATCAGGAGGCCCAGGTAGTAATACGGGGTCTCGCTCATGAAATCATAGCGCCAGTCGATGCCGAGCCAGGAGAGATTGATGTCGATGGGCGGAATGCCAGGCATGCCCAATGGCCCGCGCGTGAGCCAAATCTCGTTGGTGAGAAACAGCACCACCAGCTCCGTGAACCCGAAGGTCACGATAGCGAAGTAGTCGCCGGAAAGCCTCAGCGTCGGAGCGCCGCGCAATACGCCGCACAGCGCGCCAAGCGCTGCGGCCAAGGGCACAACCACCCAGAAGCTCATGTCGTAGTTCAGGGAGAGGATGCCCGCCGTGTATGCGCCGATGCCGTAAAAGCCCACGTAGCCCAGATCCAGGAGGTCGCAGAAACCGGGCAGGACGTTAAGCCCCATGGCCAGCACTGCGTACACCATGATGAGCACGGCCACGTGCAACACGTATTCGCTGCTGAAGGGCATAAGAGGGAAGGCCAGCAGGGCGCAAAGCCCCAGGAGCTTCAATGCTGTCGATTGTCCTGTCATCATAAGCCCCCTTAAGCCTTCTGGCCCACGCTCTTGCCGAGAAGCCCCGAGGGCCTCAGCAAGATAACCGCGATCATGACCGCATACCCGAGGCCGTCGCGGTATTGCGAGGAGACGTAGCCCGCGCCGAGCGTCTCAGCCACGCCGAGCACCACGCCGCCGAGCATGGCTCCAGGCACGGAGCCTATGCCCCCGAGCACCGCCGCCGCGAAGGCTTTGACGCCCGCGTTATAGCCCATGGTGGCGCTCATTGTGTTGTAGTACATGGCCACCAGGATACCCGCCGCCGCGCCGAGGCTTGAGCCCAGAGCGAAGGTGAAGGCGATGACCCGGTTGACGTTGATGCCCATGAGCGCGGCTGCCGTGGCGTTCTGGGCCAGGGCGCGCATGGCCGTTCCGACCTTGGTCTTGTTAATGATGAGGGTAAGCCCGATCATCATGGCCGTGGTGAAGAGGTAGATGAACAGCTGAAGCCCGGAGACGCTGACTGATCCCAGAGCGAAAGCCTGTTCGCTGAAGGCGGCGGGAACGGCGCTACGGGTGAAAGGCACCGGTCGCGAACCCCAGATGATCATGGCGATGTTCTGCAGAAAGATGGAGACGCCGATGGCCGTGATAAGCGCGGCCAGACGCGGGGCCTTGCGCAAGGGTTTGTAGGCGATGTGGTCGATGGAGACGCCCATCAATGCGCAGAGGCCCATGGCCAGGACCATGGCCGGAAAGAGCGGTACGCCCAAAGAGTTGATGATGGTTACGCACAGAAACGCCCCGAACATATACACTTCACCGTGGGCGAAGTTGATCAGTTCAATGACGCCGTAGACCATGGTGTAACCCACGGCTATGAGCGCGTAGATGAGGCCCAGGGTCAACCCATTGAATAGTTGTTGTTCAAACACGGCCTTCTCCGAACCGGGGTTTTGCGACGCGTGGCGCGGTGTATCCGCCCTCCCAGAAACCGGACCGGAACGGTCGGCGTAGGGTTCGCATCGAAGTCAGCGCCGGATGCGCTGGCATCGCGGACGCCTTGCAGAACAGATCGAACCCGCCGGAAGCGAAGTGCAGCGGTGCACCTCCGCCCAGGCGGTTCAAACAGTCATTCGAGGGAAACGAAACAGGCTGGACGATCATCCAGCCTGCTTCGAATCTCTTAAGCCCAATAAGGCTAGTTCGTCATCTGCTTTTCGGCGGGGACGAACTGGCCGTTCTTGACCATCTTCACGTAGGCAGGCTTCACGCAGTCGCCCTTCTCGTTGAAGTAGGTCAGGCCGGTGATGCCCTTGTAGGCTTTTTCCTTGGTGTTGATGGAGGCCAGATACTCGCGGATCTTGGCGCGATCAGCGCCGACCTTGGAGACGGCCTCGAGGATCATACCGGCGGCGTCATACGCGTTGGCGCTCATCCAGTCAACATCACGCTTGAACTTGGCCTTGTAGGCGTCGATGAAGGCCTTGGCGTCGGGACCGGCGGTCTCGGCCAGGAACGGGGTGGTCAGGTAGGTGTTGTCGGCAGCAGGTCCGCCCAGCTTGATGTAGTCGGCGTTGTCCATGCCGTCCGCGCCGAACTTGGGTACGTTCATGCCCAGCTTCTTGGCCTGGTCAGAGATGAGGGCGGCCTCGGAGTAGTAGCCGGAGATGAACAGCGCGTCGGGAGCGGCGCCCTTCAGCTTGGTCAGCTGGGGGGTGAAGTCGGTGGCGCCCTTCATGTAGGCTTCCTCGCCCACGATGGTGAGGCCGATGGCCTTGGCCTGCTTCAGGAAGGCGTCCTTCAGGCCGATGCCGTAGTCGTTGTTCTCATAGAACACGGCGACTTTCTTCAGGCCCAGGACCTTGGACATGTAATCGGCCAGGAAGACGCCCTGGAAGTCGTCCAGGTACACGTTGCGGAAGCTCCAGTACAGACCCTTGGAATCCTTGCCCTTGTCGGAGATGGTCACGTTGGTGGCGGTGGGGGACAGGGCGGCGACGCCGGTGCGCACGTAGTTGGGCAGCGCGGCCAGGTGAGCGCCGGAGCACAGGTGGCCCACGATGGCCACGAGGTCCTTGTCACCAGCGATCTTGGTGCCCACGGTGGCGGCTTCCTTGGGATCGCACTGCTCGTCGAAGTACACGGCCTCGACCTTCATGCCGTTCACGCCGCCCTTTGCGTTGATCTCGTCAACCTTCATGCTCACGCCGGCCTTGACGTTGTCGCCGTAACCTGCGGCGGAGCCGGTGAAGGGAGAAGGAACGGCGATCTTGATGACGTCAGCCGCCATGGCCAGATTGCCGACAGCCAGGAATGCGGCCATGGCGAGAGCCATGACCAGACCACGTTTGAAATTCATGCCTGTCTTACCTCCAGAATAGGGTTCATGGTTGCGCCGCTTGGACGCATGGCCTCGACGGTCTGCCTGTGCCAGTTTTTCACAAGAAAGGAAAAAGCCGACATAACTCCGCGCTTCTGTAACCCACAGGTGGAAAAATGCAATGCTTCCGTAATGTTCCTCTGTGCGGAACAACATGCCTGCAACCCGCGCCAGCCATGAATCATACCGCCTAATACGGTCGGAAAAGACTTACGAACCCGGCGACAATTCCTTACGGGCCTGGTCCTTGGTCTGCGGATCAGCCTTGGGATTGGCCGCCACAGCCTCGAAATAGGCCCTGGCCTTGGCCGCGTCCTGGAGTCCGTGCTTGTAGACGGCTCCCAGGTTGAACTGGGCGTGGAAGTTACCCGGCTCGACTTCCAGCAGGCGCTCGAACTTCTTGGCCGCCTCGGCGGGGCGCTCCAGGCGGAAAAGCGTCACGCCGTAGAGGTTCAGCAGGTGCGGTTCGCTCGGGTCCTTGGCGGAGGCCTTTTCCAGGATGGCCAGGGCCTTGTCCCACATTTCAGCGGTAGCGAAAGCCTCGGCGGCCTCTTCCATGGCTCCCAGGTCGTCCGGGTTGGCCTGAAGCCTGGTCATGGCCTCCATCACCTGGTTCATGGCGCTCCCCCCGGGCATGCCCTCGCCCCCCGGAGCGCCACCGCGCGACTCCACACTGGAAATCAGGGATGGGTTCTGCGCCCTGTAGGCGAAAGACCAGACGAACATGGCCGCGATGGCCAGGAACATGATGACGACAACGGCCTTGTTGGCCTGAGAAGAATGCATGCTAGTCATCTTTCAGCGTTTCCAGTTGTTTCAAGCGGCGTTCTAGACGCTTCTGGCGCGTGGCCATGAAGACCAGATATCCACAGAGTCCAAGCCAGACGATCGCGTTGGCTATCAGCAGAAAACCTTCCTTGCCCATGACTGCACTTACCTCGTCTGGTGAAGAAACACGTGTCTGAGAGCCGCGCCCTGGCCAAGCTGACGCGACCTGAGCGACAGAAGCGCCGCCCAGAAAAGTCCTACTGCCGCGATGCTCACCAGTACTGCCGCGAGCATCTCCGGTTCCAGCCCGCCGCCTTGGGAGCCGAACACCGTGGGGTGGATGGAGCGCCATTTGCGCGCCGAATAAAACACCAGCGGGACGTCCAGAAAGGCCACCACGCCGAGCGCCGCGCGCACCACCGGCCCGCGTTCGCCCCCTGCCCCGCTCTGGCGCAGGATGAGGTAGGCGCTGTACACGAACCACATGATGAGCGTGGTGGTCAGGCGCGGGTCCCAGGTCCACCAGACGTTCCAGATGGGCTTGCCCCACAGGGACCCGGTGATCAGGGCCAGGCCGGAGAACAGCACGCCCAGTTCACAGGAGGCCCCGGCCAGGCGATCCCAGCGGTTGTCCTTTTTGACCAGCATCAGGACTGAAGCCACAAACACCACGAAGAAGCTTCCCAAGGCCCACCATGCCAGAGGCAGATGGATGTAGAAAATCTTCTGCACCACTCCCATGGACTGCTCCACGGGGGCGTGCACCCAGATGAACCATTGGGCCACGCACAAGGCCACGGCCGCCAGAGCGGCCAGCACGGCTGTCATCCTATTCCTCGCCTGTGTAGATGAACGGAAAAAGAACCAGCGCGGCAGCGGAAAACACCGCCGCGAACGCCCCGGCCAGCCCGAGCCAGTCCAGGCTCGAATCCAGGCCCTCGCCACCCAGAATGACTCCTTCCAGGACCCGGATTCCGGCCAGCAGCACCGGAATGATCAGCGGGAAGAAGATCACGGTCAAAAGCGACTCACGCGAGGTCTTGCCCGAGGCCAGCGCGCCCATGAGCGATCCGAGCGCCACCAGGCCGATGTCCACGACCACGACGCAGCCAAGGGCCAGGAGCATCGAACCAGACACACTCTGCCCCAAAAAGGCAGCGACCGCCACGCCAAATACGAGCTGGCAGGCCACCACCAGGGTGAGCCCGGCCAGTGCCTTGCCCAGCCACACGGCCTGAGGCGCGATGGGAGCCATGGCCAGCCCCATGCGCGCGCCATTGCCCTCTTCCAGAGAGTACAGGCCGCTGAAGACCAGCACCTGGGAAAAGAGCGTGGACAGCCAGAAGATGGCGGCGGCAGCCAGCGCAGGGACCTCCTCGCCGGGTTTTCGCGAGAGGCTGAACACAAAGATGATGAGAAGCCCCAAAAGGGCCGTCTGGGCCAGACCCTGCGCCCCGCGCAGGCACAGGCGCAGGTCCTTTCCAGCGATTTTCAGGGAGGCGCTCAGCACGGCGGACCTCCCTTGGCATCGGGCAACGCGCGGATGGCTTTCCCGCGAGAGAGGTTCACGATCCCGCCACGCCTCAGCATGTGGATGCTCCGGCCATCACCGAGAGGTCGAACCCGGAGACCGGGCCAAAATAGGCGGCACGCCCCCGGTCCAGGTGCAAAACGTCGTCGGCCTTGGGCAGGTCGCGCTCCAGGTGATGGCTCACCCAGACCACGGCCCGCTCTCCGTCGCGGGCACGGGCGATCTCCTGGTGCAGCACGGCCTTGGAGGCCTCATCCAGGCCGGTGTCCGGCTCGTCCAGGAACAGGAGCCTGGGTGCGATGCAGAACACCCGGGCCAGATTCAGCCGCTGGGCCATGCCCCGCGAGAAATGCCCCGCGCGCTCCTCGGCGAACTTTCGCAGGCCCACGTGCTCAAGCGCCGCCAGAAGGGCTGCGTCGTCCAGCTTCAGGTTGTACAGCCCGGTCCAGAAGCGCAGGTTCTCCAGGGCCGTGGACTCGGCGTAGAGGAAGGTCTGGTGACCGAGATAGGCCATCTCGCCACGCTCCAGGGAGGTTTCCACTGTCCCGGCGGATGGTCTGGACAGCCCAGCCATGACCCGCAGCAGCGTGGACTTGCCCGCGCCGTTGGCCCCGACCACCATGAGCGCCCTTCCAGGCCGCACGGTCAGGTCCAGGCCTTTGAATACCAGCCTGTCCCCGTAGAATTTTGCCGCGCCCTTGAGCGTCAGCACCCCTACTCCTCGCGCCCCTGGGAACGGCCCAGGCAGAGGAAGCCCGCCAGACACATAATGGTACCGCCGATCCAGAACCAGTTCACCAGCGGGTTGATGCTCACCTTGATGCTGGCGCTCTTGTCCGGGCTGAAGGCCAGCAGGGTGGAATAGAGCTCCTCGCCAAGAGACGGGATGACCGACACCTCGGCGAAGGGCTGGGGGAAGTTGCGGTAGATGCGGCGCTCCGGGGTCATCTCGCCCAGGGTCTGGCCGTCCTTGCTGACGACAATCCTGGCCTGCCCGCCAGAAAAACGCTCGTTGGAGAGTTCCTCCAGGCCCACGTAGGTCAGGCGGTAGGAGCCAAGTTCCACCGTCTCGCCGGGGGAGACCACGGCCTCCTTGGACTGCTGGTACGGACCCGAAAACGCGACGCCCACCAGCACCATGGCCAGGCCGGCGTGCAGAAGCCACGCGCCCAGGCCCCCCTTCAGGTTGCGCGACGCCTTGGAGGTGGACAGCAGCAGAGCCAGGCTGACCAGTGAGGAGACGCCCGAAGCCATGCCCACCAGCGGCACGGGCTTCTGGTACCCCATGGCATAGAACGCGGCGGCGCTGGCAACCATGACGCCAAGCGCCACCATGGCCCAGCGGGGCTCACGCACCCCTTCCTTCCAGCTGAGCCAGGGGCAGAACGCCAGAATCAGGCCTACCATCACGAAGAGGGGGTTACACACGCGGTTGTAGAAGTTGGCGTCCAGGCCCACGGTGTTCGCGCTCCAGAGCTTGGAGATCACCGGCCACATGGTGCCCAGGAACACCACAAGGGCGCAGGCCATGAGCAGCACGGCCAGAGCGGCCAGCATACCCGGCAGGGACACCAGCCCGGACATGGGGCGCGAGACCCGTACGGGCTTGCCGATCACGGCCACCAGGAGCATCAGGCCGAGGCCGGTGAGGATGAAGGTCAAAAGCGGACGGCTCACGCCGCCTTCGCCGAAGGCGTGCAGGGACTCGATGACGCCGCTGCGCACCAGATAGGTGGCGAAGAAGCACAGGAGCATGGTCAGGGCCATGAGCATCACGTTGGTGCGCTGGAGCGCTCCCCGACGGGTTTCGATGACCGCCGTGTGGATGAAGGCCGTGGCCGAGAACCAGGGGATGAGCGAGGCGTTCTCCACCGGGTCCCAGGCCCAGTAGCCGCCCCAGCCCAGCTCCATGTAGGCCCACCAGCAGCCCAGGACGATGCCCGCAGTGAGCATGATCCAGGAGAAGATTGTGATGCCACGGGTGCTTTTCAGCCAGGAGGTCTGCTCGCCGGAAATCCAGGCGGCCAGGGCCACGCAGCCGGGAACGGCGAAGCCCGCGTAGCCCAGGAACAGAAGCGGCGGATGGAAGATCATGCCGGGGTTCTGGAGCAGCGGGTTCAGGCCCTTGCCCTCGGCAGGAACAGGCAGGAGCTTCAGGAAGGGGTTGCTCGGGCCGGTGAGCAGCAGCAGAAAGAAGGCCTCGGTCGCCAGGAAGAACAGCCAGAACCAGGTCTTGGTCTGACCGGAAAGATTCGCATAGCCCTTGGTCATGGAGAAGCACACGCCGAAAAGCGCGGTCATCCAGGCCCAGAACAACAACGACCCGGCCTGCCCGGCCCAGAAGGCCGTTACCGCATAGAACAGCGGAAGCACGCGGTCGGTGTAGCTGAACACGTACTCATAGGAGAAATCGTGCTTGATGAGAGCCACGAACAGAACCACGGACACCGCCGTGAGCACCGAGAACAGCACGCTTTGCGCGGCCTCGAACCAGGCTGCCTTGCCGGTTTCGCGGTTCCAGAGGTGCCAGGCGGCCATCCCGGCCAGGACCAATGTGCCGACCAAAGACAATAGAAGCGCCCAATGGGCGGTGAAATGCATAAAAGGACTCCCCCCTATGGGCGTCTAGACGAGTGGCTTCTTCAGCCCCGGATGTCTTTGCGGTTTTCTTTCTGATACTTGGAAGGACACTTGGTCATAAGGGTGGTGGCTCCGAAAACGCCCTTGGATGGGTTCAGACCGCCCTCAACGATGACTTCGACTCCGGCTTTGAAGGTGTCTGGCACTGCGCCCTTGTACTCGACGTGCAGGGCCTTGTCCTGGTCGTCCTTGTCCAGCAGCGTGAAGCTGACGCCGAGCCCGCCTGGGGCCGGGGAGATGCCTTCTTCCGCCACGGTTCCAAACAGCCGGGCCTTCCCAAGCTGTTCCGGTTTGGCCGCCAGAGCCTCGCTCACGTTGAGAAAATACGCCGAGCCTTCGTCCAGGCCCGAGTAGATCAGCCAGCCCAGGCCCCCGAGAAAGAGGACCAGCGCCGCCGCGTAAACGCCCGTCTTGCTGCTGCCCGCCATACAACCTCCCAGCCTTGCGGCCCGTCGTCCCGGCTCCCACCACAGGAACCGCAACCTTTGCCGCCAGTTCAAGACACGCCCGCCCACGTTGCGCCCCACGCTTTCGCGCGTCGGGCCTCACTGGCATCTCTGGCCTCCTGCCGCCGCCCGCAGTCGAAGCGGAGCGGGAAGGAGGCATCCGGCCGTCAGGCTCCCGGATTATGCCCGCGAAGCAGTTTTTCGCGCTGCACGCGTGCCAGCTCTCGCATATCGGTCACCTCGTCAGTCTCGTCAACGATTTCCTTGCCCAAAATCTCTTCCAGCACGTCTTCCAGGGTGATGACGCCGCACACGCCGCCGTATTCGTCCAGCACCACGAACAGGTGCATGCGCGACTCGATGAAGCGCAGAAGGGCCTTGTCCAAGGACATGGTGTCCAGCACGAATTGCACAGGACGCATGAGCTGGGCAAGTTTCACGCCGTGCTGGTCGTTGGCCAGGGCCTCGAAAACCTGCCTGCGAAAGACGATGCCCACTATGTTCTCCGGGTCGTCCGCCTCGTAGACGGGAACCCGGCTGTGCGGCCAGAGCAGGTTCTCTTCCTTGGCTTCCAGAACGGTCATGTCCGAGGGCAGCGAGAAGACCACGGTGCGCGGGGTCATGATCTGGTGGACACACTTGGTGTCCAGGGCCAGGATGTTGGAGATGGAGCGCTCCTCCATGGCGTTTATCTTGCCCGCGCGGCTGGACAGGCTGACCACGGCCCGGATGTCCTCTTCCGAGGCTTCCGGCCCCTTGGACTTGGGCTTGACCAACTTGGTCAAAAAGCCGCTGGCCCAGATGAGCGGCGTCAGAATCACCACCATGACCTTGAGCGGCCCAGCCAGGATGGGACCCAGCCTACGGGCGTAGACCACGCCGATGGTCTTGGGGAGGATCTCTCCGAAGACCAGGATTATCACTGAAAAAGCCGCCGTGAAATAGCCCACGGACTCTTCGCCCAGAACCTGCACCACCAGCGCGCCGGATATTGCCGCGCCTGCCGTGGCCGCCAGGGTGTTCACGGTGAGGATGGCGGTGATGGGTTTTTCGATGTTCATGCGCATCTGGTACATGATCTCGCCGGAACGCTTGCCTTCGGCGCGCATGCGTTCGATCCAGCTCCAGCGCAAAGAATACAGCACAGCCTCGCTGAGGGAACAAAACGAGGACATGACCAAGGCTATGGCCACTGCAAGAATGAGTTCAAACATGGGGGACACTGGGGGAAAGAGGATGCGGTGGTGGAGGCTGAGACACGTTATCTTCCGTCAGGTTGCGGTTAAATTCGCCGTGATCGTCAGCTTTTATTCTAAGATATTCCTGAACATTGTAAAGCCCGATCCCACCGCAATGGGCTGAAAGCCCCGGTGCGGCGTCCGAAAGCACATATACTCCGGAATGTTCCGGCGCGCGTGGGGCCACCCCGGCTACGCGGGCGCGGGCAGGCGGAGGCTGGCTCATGAGCCCCCCGCCAGCTTGTCCGGATTGCCCACGGGCAGGACACTCTCCCAGGACGGCTTGTCGGCCAGAGGCAGGTAGCCGGTTTTGGTCAGCAGGTCCTGACCCTCGGGACCACCCATGTAGTCCAGGAAAGCCTTGGCGAGACGCGAAGGCGTCTGCTCGGTGACGGCGTACATGAGCGAATAGACCCTGTAGCGTCCTTCCTTGAAGGCCTGCATTTCCGGTGACACGCCGTCCACGCCCACGGGCTTGAGGCTCGCGTCAAGATCGCGCAGGCTGATGCAGCCGATGGTTTCCTTGTTGCGCGCCAAGGTGAAGCGCATGGCTGGCTGGCTGGAAACGCTGACGTTGCCCGGTTTGGTGTCGGGCTTGCCTTCCGTTTCCGAGGCTTCGATGTAGATGGGCATGACGGGATAGTCACCGCCGCCCAGGTCGTTCCAGAACCGGACCCTGGCGGAAAAAACCTGTTTGAGCTGTTCGGCGCTCAGCGCTCCCACCGTGTTCACCGGGTTTACCACCACTGCCACCGGGTCCACGCCGTAGGCCACAGACACGAGTGGCGCTCCGGCAGTGGAGATCAGGGCCGGATCGCGGTCATAGAGGCAGATGTCCGCCTGACGCTGGCGAATGCGGCGGATGCCTGCCCCGGAACCGGTCAGGGCAAATTGCACGGAGATGCCTGGATTGTCGGCCATTATCTTGTCTGCTGCTTCGCGGAAGGCCACCAGACCAACGTCGGAGCCCACGATGCGCAACTCGCCCGTGAGCCCGGCAAAGGGGTTTTTCTGAGCCATGGCGGGCGAAGCGCCCAGGCAGCACAGCACGGCGGCGATCAGGAAAAATGCCCTCATTGTGCGCCCTCCCCGACCGTGGCCTTCTTGACAGCCACGGGAATGAAGAAGCGCTCGGCGATCTGCTCCACCACCACATCGGGCTTTTCCGCCTCGATGAGTTCCTTGTCGAACAGGCTCTGCTTGCCCCCAAGCCCAGGCTTCACCCATACATAAACCGCTCTGCTGAAATGTTCCCCCAGAAAACCCAGTATCTCCCAGAAGTAGGAATCGTGGAAAAACAGAGCCCTTGGAAGACTTTTGTCCTCCATGACCGAAGCCTGGGCGGCCTGGGTGTATCCGGGTTTGAAGACGCCGGTGCTCACGCCCCTGGCGCGCAGGGGGGTCTTTGGCATCATGAAGAACTTCTGTTCGGTGATCAGCTCCTCGATGCCCACCATGTAGGAAAGGTCTCCGCCCAGGAAGGTGAAGCCCTGGGAGAAGAAATTGGAAGCAGGCATGGGCTTCATTCCCGGAAAATCCTTGGCCAGCCGGTCGATGATGGCCTGGTAGGAGGGGAATGCCCCGTTGGCGTTCCAGTGGCTGTCCGTGGAATAGAACACCTGCACGCTCTTTTTTGCCTCCAGCAGGACGCCGCGCAGGTCCAAGACGTTCACGGAAGATTTTGCCTCCAGGTAGGCCATCACCTGGTCCATGCGCGTGAGCTCACCCACCTGACTGAATGCGTCGGGCAGGTTCTCGGGATAGATGGTGTCCTTGTTGGGAGCCACCACCACCAGATAACGGATGCCGCGCTCGGCCAGCCAGGCCCGGCGCTCTTCGTAGACGGTGGCCAGATGGCCCAGCTGCTCATCAGAGAGGGGCTTCACCGCGCGATGCTCCTCCAGTACGTCGATGGAGCGGTCGCGCGCCAGATACAGCCAGCCGTCCTTGCCTACGGCCACAGGCGAGTTGGCGGACATGGAACCGAACAGCGTGGCGGAGGAATAGTTGTACCAGCGGATGAGCGTGCTGCGGAAAGGGAAGTTCTTGTCCAGCCAGCCGGACGCCAGGGACTTGCCTGCCGCCTTCAGGGAAGGCAGGGTCCAGGCCACCTCGGGAAAAGGGGAACTGGTGGCTTCGGCCAGCTTGCCCTGGGGCGCAAGCGAAAGAAGCTGCGCCGTCACCGGAAAGCAAATGGCCAGGCAGAACAAGGCCGAACACCAGGCAGCGACGACCCGCCGCCCCGAAAAGACATGATTCACGCGCTATCCCTATAACGACTATACTGGTCGGATTTAATTGCGGGCCAGGTTCAGGTCCACAGTGCGATAAGCTGGTCCCTGCGCCGGTTCAGCTCATCCTCGACCCGCAAAGGGACGAGAAAACGCAGGTTCGCCCCGCGCCGGAAGCGGTCTCGTACAAAGGAGGCGCTGATGTCAAGCCGCGGAACGTCCACGAGCTCGATGCGCCTGCCGCATTCCTGCTTCCAGCGCCCAGGGCCGTCCGGCGAATAGCCCATTTCCGGATGCTCCGCCAGATAGCCCGCCAACTGTTGCGCGCCGAGGCGCTCACGGGTGGACACGGCCAGATTGGCCAGGGTGCCGAGCCGCGCACCGTGCTTCCATAAATGCAGATTCAAAAAGTCCGTCGCGCCCAGGATAAAGTAAAGATCCACG
>WSYE01000023.1 GCA_009773665.1 Desulfovibrionaceae bacterium
GATCTCGGCGGCAGCCCTCTGGCTGCGCTCAGCGAGCTTTCGCACTTCGGCGGCGACCACGGCGAAGCCCTTGCCGTGCTCACCCGCGCGGGCGGCCTCAATGGCGGCGTTCAGGGCCAGGAGGTCGGTCTGGCGGGCGATTTCCTCGATGATGGAGATCTTCTGGGCTATCTCCTTCATGGCGGACACGGTCTGGATCATGGCCGTGCCGGACTCACGGGCGTCCCCGGCGGCCTTGGAGGCGATAGCCTCGGTCTGGCGGGCGTTGTCGGCGTTCTGGCTGATGCTCGAAGACATCTCCTCCATGGACGCGGAGGATTCCTCCAGGGCAGCAGCCTGCTCGGTGGTGGCCTGGGAGAGGCTCTGGGCCGACGCGGAGAGCTGTTCGCTGCCCGAGGCGACGTTTCCGGCCCCAGCCTGGACTTCCACTATCACGCTGGACAGTCTTTCCACGGTGAGGGCCAGGGCGCTCATGAGCACATCCTGGTCGGAGCGCGGCTTGACCGACACCCGCAGGTCGCCGGTGGACAGCTTCTGGGCCAGCTCCGTTATCTCCCGCTCGGCGTTCACCAAGGCCAGTATGGAGCGCATGAGGTCGTCATGCTCGGATCGCGCCTTCACATCTATGCGCAGATCTCCAAGCGATATCCTGCGGGTGATGTTCTCCACGCCCTTTTCCGCTTCCACCAGCGCGGCGAAGGATTTGAGCATCCTGTCCTCGGGGGACCTGGGCACAACCTCCAGGTTCAGGTCGCCGGAAGCGACCCGCTCAGCCAGCGTCGCCACGCCCTTTTCCGCCTCGGCGACGTTGCGCAATGCATTGGCCAGGACGCCGATCTCGTTTTTCAAATCGATTTCCAGTTTGGAGGTCAAATCCCCCACAGACAGCTTATTGGCGAAGTCCACGCTTTTCTTGAGAGGAATGACGATGGAGCGGGGAATGAAGAAACCCAGCCCAAGGCCTGCGAGTACGGCCACGCTCAGCAGGATGATCGAAAGGAGCAGCGCCCTCTCATACGCGGTCTGGCCGGCGGCGGCCTCCGCAGCGGCCCCCTTGTCGTTGAGGTCGATCCCCTTGACCAGCGACTCCAACGCCAGGGTGTAGGTGCTCCTCATCCCGGTGGTCTGGAGCTTGACCGCCTCCTCCATCTTGCCGCTGGCAGCGAGCTCGACGATCTTCTTGTGCAGATCGAGGTATTCCTTGGACGCCTTCTTGAACACTTCGAAGTTGTTGCGTTCTTCGTCACTGCTGATCAGCTTGTCATAGCGATTGACGGCGGCATCGAGCCGCTCCAGGGCTTCCTTGATCCGCTTCTCCTGATCCGCCTTCACCTCAGGAGATTCTGCAATGAACTGGATCAGCTGGACGCGCCTGATGTCGTTGAACAAGCGGTTGATGGTTCCAAGTTCCTTGATGCTCGGCAGCCAGTTGGTGGAGAGCTGGTTGATGTTCATGTCCAGAGATTTCATGGAGTTTATGTTCAACAAACCCATGATGAGAATGATGGCCGTGCAGGAACCGAACGCCAGCGCAAGCTTCAATGCCAACTTCATGATCGCCCCCCTCGGCTTCATGGTTGCTCCGGACAACTGACAGAGCGCCCGGACGTGCAGATCACCCGGAAACTTCTTCAAGCCGCTTTTCCACACAATGGCTCGTAGCCATTGATCCCGACTTTCTCCATCTGGACCTGACCGAACAAGAACAGTTCCAGGAAATGGGCTCGCAAACGTCCTTCGAAACTACCAAAAGATTTTTTTCTACACCTCCGACCAATGCGACCGGCAGTTCGATGCCCTGCGCGCAACCCCATTCGGGATTTTCCAAAACCTGATAACTGAATGCTCATTCAGTCTGGCAAAAACACACATTACTTGCAACCCTACCAAAAAGGGAATTTTTGTCCATGCCCATGAAACGGTTGCTGACGTTTTCCTCATTTTTGCGGAAATTCTGCCGGAGAAGTACCCGCGAGACAACCCGCCTTTCACCGGTAAAATATGTAAATACAGTATGATAAGCGACATTCCCATCGCCGACCGCACAATTCCGGTGGAGGGAAGCCAGACCTGCCGGGCACGGGCAGTTGTTTTTGAGACGAGATGAAATTTTCCGGCGGCAGAGTCAGAATGCAATGGGAGTGGTTCGCTTCGTGTGGCGTCCTCAAAAGCAATATAAATCGCCTTGAAGATACACCAATACACTGAGGCCCTTGAAGAATTCATCGCCCTCCGTCACGTCAATCGGCGTCTGCACGGCGTGGGCAGGAGTCACAGCTCTCCAGAAAATACTGCGCAGCAGCGGGCCTAAACTGGGCCTGAACTGGCGGGTATCACTTCTTTGGCGGTTCTTTCCCGCGCGCCCCCCGATGTAAGGAAAATGTCAGGGCCGACCTGCTATCAAAAGACACCATCCGGCCTCTGCTCCCGCAGAACCCCGAAGGTCCGTCCAGACGGCCTGGCCGCAACCCCAAATGGAAGGATTCGCCCCATGCACCACCGTATGTTGCCGATGGCCTGCCTGCTGCTGTCCGCCTGTCTGCTCGCGTCCTGCGCCTCCCAGCGTTCCAAGGCCAAACCCGCCACCGAGGCGCAGGCCAAGGAATTCGACATGCACGCACCCTATGTCCGCTACCATTTCGAGGACCCGGACATGGACTTCACCTTCGGCTCTGTGGTTCTCGGATCAACGAGCAACCACGGCTGCGAAACCGGCGAGGCCTTCTATGTGGCGGCCAACATCAAGGACGGCAGCGCCGCCAGCTGGCAGGAACAGTGGATCAAGATGGCGGAGCGTGTGCAGGCCAGGGGGGAGAAGTCCCTCGCCGCAGGGCACAAAGTCAGCGCGCGCGATCAGCTCTTGCGCGCGTCCAACTACTACCGCTTCGGGGTCATGGCCATGATGCCGGACGACCCGCGCCTGAAACCAACGGCCACCAAAAGCCGCGAGGCCATGAAAAAGGCCGGTGCACTCTTCGATCCGCCTCTGGAGTATTTCGAGATCCCCTTCGAGGGCACTGTGCTGCCCGGCTATTTCCGCAAGGCCGCCAACGACTCCAAGCCCCGCAAGACCCTGCTGATGCTGGGCGGCGGCGAGACCTTCGCCGAGGACCTCATCTTCTACATCATGCCCCAGGCCATTGAGCGCGGGTACAACTTCGTCACCCTGGACCTGCCCGGCCAGGGCCTGCTGCCCATGGAAGGCAAGCCCTTCAGGCCGGACATGTACCACGCGGTGAAGAAAGGCGTGGACTACGCCCTGTCCCGCAAGGAGGTCGACCCCGCACGGCTGGCGGCCTTCGGCATCTCCGGCGGTGGCGGGTTCGCTCCCCAGGCGGCCCAGAATGACCCGCGCATCAAAGCCGTGGTCATGAACGCCTGCGTGGTGGACGCCCATCCTCTCTTCGCCAGCATGACCCCGGTGGTCACGGCCACGCCCGAGAAGGTCGCGAGCTTCACCTCGTTCCACGGCAACACCGTGAAGATCATCGCCTGGCGCTGGGGTGTGCCCATGGACAACGTTCCCGGCCTGGTGGAGGCCAACCGGGGCTTCAGTTTCGATCCTTCCAAGGTGACCGTGCCTGCGCTGTCGCTGGTGGGCGAGGGAGAATACCAGGGCGAGGAGACCCGCAGGCAGCAGAAGCTCTGCATGGAAGGCCTGCCCAACCCCATCAAGGGGCTGGTGGTCACTCCGCTGGACGAGGGCGCTTCCAACCACTGCGTCATGGAGAACCGCAGCCTCGTGGCCCAGGTGGTGTTCGACTGGCTTGACGGCGTGTTCAAGAAGTAGGCGCACGCGCCTGAACCGGGAGGAGTATCACCATGAAGACGACCCCACGCGGCCTAGCCGCCGCGACCGCGCTGCTCGCCGTGCTGGCCCTGCTTCCGGGCTGCTCGTCCATCGGTCCGAGCCGCATGGTCCAGGACCGCACCGACTACAACGCCTCGCTCACCGAATCCTGGAAGCGCCAGATTCTCTTGAACATCGTGAAGATCCGCTACGTGGAGCCCATCTTCTTCATGGACGTGGGCGACATCGTGGCCGGATACACCATGGAGACCGGGGCCAGCGCCGGGTTCTCCCGCTCCATGTACGACGCGCCGACCCCCATAACCGACAACAACAACCCCGTGTTCGGCAACTTCGGCAGGCTGGAATTCGGCGTGAGCGGGCGCTTCACCGACCGCCCCACCGTCACCTACAAACCCATGACCGGAGCGCCCTTCCGGACCGGGATCATGTCCGCCCTGCCCCTGCGGAACGTCCTGAACGGGCTGGACACCGGGATATCCGCCCAGTTCCTGTTCCACCTGGGGGTGCGCTCCATCAACGGCCTGCGAAACGCCGCCCTCTCCGCCAAGGGCAGCGTGGCCGCCCAGCCCGAATTCACGCGGGCTGCGGAGATCCTGGCCCAGTTGCAGCTGGAGGGAGCGCTTCGCGCCCGCAGCGATCCTCCCCAGCAAGGCAAGGAGGGCAGGCTCTATCTGGTCATCGGGGGCAGGAAACCCTCCGCCGAAACAGCCGCGCTGATCAGGGAGCTGCGCACTCTGCTCGACCTTGACCCGGCGGTGTACGAGTATGAGGTGATCAGCGAGCCGGAAACGCAGAACAGACGCCAGATTGCGCTGCAGACGTACTCCCTGATGCAGATCATGGCCGCCGTGGCCGCCAGGGTGGACATTCCGGCGGCGGATGTGGCCTCCCGCCGCGCCCTGCCGGAGATGCACGAAGCGCCGGGGAGCGGCGTGATGGAAAAGACGGCGGTGCACAGCGGGAGGACGAAGCCGCAGGACGCCTTCGCGGCGGTGAGCTTCCACGGCCACTGGTTCTGGGTGGAAGACAACGACCTGGGCACCAAGCGGGTGTTCTCCTTCCTCATGCTCGCGTTCACCCTGATGGAGAACAAGGCCGGGTCCCCGCCGCCGCAGCTGACCATCCCGGTGCAGTGATGAGCCGCAGCCAGGATGCGACCACGCCTGAGACGATGAGGGTTCCAATGAAACCATGGTCATGGGGCATCGTGGCCGCCGTCCTGATCGAGCTGGCGTTCGGAATGCTGGCCGGAGCCGACGGAGTTGGCGTCGTCGCCCTGGACAGCGGCCCGGTTCGTGGCACAGCGCAGGACGGGGTCGGCGCGTTCCTGGGAATCCCCTACGCGGCCCCGCCCGTGGGCGAACTGCGCTGGAAGCCGCCGCAGAAGCCCGCGCCCTGGTCGGGCGTGCTCGAGGCCTCGTCTTTCGGCCCCGCCTGCCCCCAGGCCGGGCCGCTGGAGGCAGCCTCCTGCGAGGACTGCCTGTACCTGAACGTGTGGACGCCTGCCCGCGCGTCCGGGACAAAGCTCCCGGTAATGGTCTGGCTGCACGGGGGCGGCTTCAACTTCGGGGCGGCCTCGCAACCGGAATACCACGGGCGAAACCTCGCCCGGCAAGGCGTGGTGGTGGTCACCGTCAACTATCGCCTGGGGCCGCTGGGCTATCTGGCCCATCCCGCGCTGGCCGCAGAATCCCCGAGCGCCATGGCGGGCAATTACGGCCTGCTCGACCAGATCGAGGCCCTCAAGTGGGTCCGGCGAAACATCGCGGCCTTCGGCGGCGACCCGGACACGGTGACCATCTTCGGTCAGTCCGCCGGTTCGCGCTCCGTGTCGCTTCTGACGATCAGCCCGCTTTCCCAGGGCCTGTTCCACCGGGCCATCGCCCAGAGCGGCGGCCCCATCCTCGGGTCCGAGTACCTGACCCCGGCCTTCAACGGCGACCTGGAGGCCGTCTCCCGCATGGGCCGTGAGCTGAGCGTGCGGCTCGACTGCGCCAAGGCCGCAGACGAGCTGGCCTGCCTGCGGGCCAGACCCTCCATGGACGTGGTGCGTGCCGCCGACTGCAAGACCGGCCTGTTTGAGGACGGCCTGTTTTTTGCGCCGGTGTTCGACGGGCAGGCGCTTCCTCCAAATCCGGCAGATCTGACAGATCTGGCAGGATCGCAGCGCCGCGTGCCCATGATAGTCGGCAGTACGGGCAATGAAGGCACGGCCTACCTGCGCGGCGAGCGCGGCCTCACGGTCGGCAAATACGAGGCGTTTCTCGCGGCCAGATTCGACGCGAGAGCGGACCAGGCCCTGGCAGTGTTTCCGGTCTCCGGCGACGCCGACGTCGCCGGGGCCATCGACAGGTTCATCACCGTGGCCGTCAACGCCCAGCCAGCGCGGTTCATGGCCCGCGCCCTGGAGCGCTCGGGTTGCGGGGCCTACCTCTACCGGTTCACACGGACACCGGACACGACAAGAGCGCGTGAGCTGGGCGCGTTCCACGGCGTCGACCTGGCCTATGTGTTCGGAAATATGAGCGAAGCCGACGGCTACACGGCGGCGGACAGGGAACTCTCCCGGCAGGTGATGGCCTACTGGGTGAACTTCGCCAGGACCGGCGACCCCAACGGGCCTGGACTTGCGCCGTGGCCCATGTACAGGGCCGCCTCGGACGAATTCCTGGAGTTCGCGGACACCGTCCGAGCGGGGAAAGATCTTTACAAGCAGCAGTGCGACTTCATCGACCGCGTGTCACGCTTCGGACTGACCCGATAGCCCGGCTCCATTGCCGGACAGGGGCATCCCCGGCGTCGGGCGGGTGCCGTGATCCGCAGGACGAATGAGCCAGGCCGCAACCCAACGCGCCAAGGGGATGGGACATGTGCAGCAAACAGTCGGTCTTGATACGCTCTCTCCTGGCGCTTGCCGTTCTGGCCTGCCTCCAGGCTGGTGTACTGGCCAGCCCGCCAGTACCCCCAGAAGCCCAAAAGGCCGTGAACCCACACGCGGCGCACACCAATTTCTACTTCAAAGACCCGGCCATGGACTTCGTGTTCGGCTCACTGATGCTCGGCTCGGCGGTCAACCACGGCTGCGAGATCGGCGAGGCCTTCGCCACCGCCGCCGCCATCCGGGACGGCGACGCGGCCAGTTGGCAGGAGCAGTGGACCAAAACTGCCGCCCTCATTGAGGCCAGGGGTGCGAAGGCGTTGGCCGGAGGGCACCTCGTCAGCGCGCGCGACCAATTCCTGCGGGCCAGCTACGCCTACCGCGCGGCGCTGGTGGCCATGCTCCCGAGCGATCCCAACATCAGGGATCTGGCCAGACGCAGCCGCGACCTGATGAAGAGCGCGGGCAAGCTCATGGACCCGCCCCTGGAGTATGTTGAGATACCATTCCAGGGCACGGTGCTCCCGGGATACTTCCGCAAGGCGGCCCCAGGCGGTCATCCGACCCAAACCCTCATCATGATCGGCGGAGCCGAGACCTTCGCCGAGGACCAGTACTTCTACATCGCCCCCCAGGCCTTCGAGCGCGGCTACAACTTCCTGACCGTGGACCTGCCCGGACAGGGGCTGCTCCCCCTGGATGGCCGCTACTTCCGCCCGGACATGCAGGTCCCCCTCAGGGCCGTGGTGAACTACGCCCTGTCTCGCAAGGACGTAGACCCGAAGCGTGTGGCCGTATACGGCATCAGCAGCGGGGGCGGCTTCGTGCCCCAGGCCGCCGCGCACGACGGGCGCATCAGCGCCATAATCATGAACAACTGCGTAGTGGACGCTGGGGCGGGCGTAGCTAAGATGGCGGTGGCCACGGCCACGCCGGAAGTGGTGAAGGGCTGGTCGTCATTTGCGCGCCAGACCAACCAGTGCATCGCCTGGCGTTTCGGGTTAGATATGGACGACCTGCCTGGGCTGGTGAAGGCCAACCGGGATTTCCGCTTCGACCCCGCCAGGGTGAGCATGCCCGCGCTCATTCTGGTGAGCAGCGGCGAGTACAAAAGCCCGGAGATCGAGAGGCAGACCACACAGTGCATGGAATGCTTAAGCAGCGTCAGGAAAAAGCTGGTGATCACCCCCGCCGCCGAGGGGGCTTCCAACCACTGCGTCATGGAGAACCGCAGCCTCATGAGCCAGGAGGTCTTCGACTGGCTGGACGAAACCTTCGGGGAGGGAGCCAGGTGAACGAGGAAGAACGACGCCTCTGCGGCGAGAAGGACGAACAGTCCGCCTGGAAACGCATCGGCCCCTACCTGAGTGAGCGCCAGTGGGGCACCGTGCGCGAGGACTACGGCGACTCCGAGAACTCCTGGAAATTCTTCACCCACGACCAAGCCCGCTCCCGCGCCTACCGCAACGGCGAGGACGGCATCGCGGGCATAAGCGACGACCGCCAGCTCCTCTGCTTCGCCCTGGCCCTCTGGAATGGGGACGACCCCATAATAAAGGAGCGGCTCTTCGGCCTGGCCAACGAGGAGGGCAACCACGGGGAGGACGTCAAGGAGTACTATTTCTACCTGGACAGCACGCCCACCCACTCCTGCATGAAGTACCTCTACAAGTACCCCCAGGCCGCCTACCCCTACGAGGAGCTGGTGTGCCAGGGCAAGGCGCGCTCCCGCCAGGAGCCTGAGTTCGAGCTCCTGGACACGGGGGTGTTCGGGGATGACCGCTACTTCGACGTGTTCGTGGAATACGCCAAGGCCGCCCCGGACGACGTGCTGGTGCGCATAACCGCCTGTAACCGAGGCCCGGAGGCCGCCCGGCTGCACCTTCTGCCCACCCTGTGGTTCCGCAACACCTGGTCCTGGCCAGGAGGAGGCGGCAAGCCCAGCATACGCCTTACGCACGACGGGGCCGTGCTGGCGGGCATGCCCGGTCCAGGAGGCTCAGGCGGGCCAGTCAGTAAAGAAGACAGGCCGAACGCACTGCCCGATTTCGTGCTGCGCTGCCAGGGCGAGCACCAGTGGCTCTTCACCGAAAACGAGACCAACACCCTGCGCGTCTTTGACACGCCGAACGCCTCGCCCTTCGTGAAGGACGCCTTTGACTCGTACCTGGTACATCAGGACACCTCGGCGGTGAACCCGGAGGGTTTGGGCACCAAGGCCTGCGCCCACCACGCGCCGCTCATCCCCCCAGGTGGCGAGGCGGTCATGCGGCTGCGCCTCAGCGCAGCCTCTGCCGATCCCGGACCGGAGGCCTTCGGGGACGCATTCGACCACATGTTCGAGCAGCGCATCCGCGAGGCGGACCAATTCTACCGCGACATCACCCCCGAGAGCGTCAGCGAAGACGAGGCCCAGGTCATGCGCCAGGCCCTGGCGGGCATGCTCTGGACCAAGCAGCACTACCATTTCGACGTGGACCCCTGGCTCAGGGAAAAGAACGCCCACCCCTTCCACGCAGCGCAGGGCGTCTGCCGCAACCGGGAGTGGTTTCACATGGTCAACGACCACGTGATCTCCATGCCCGACAAATGGGAGTATCCCTGGTACGCGGCCTGGGACCTGGCCTTCCACGCCATCCCCCTGGGCATGGTGGACCCTGTGTTCGCCAAGGAGCAGCTCTCGCTCATGCTGCACGCGGACTACCTGCACCCCAGCGGCCAGATGCCCGCCTACGAGTGGAACTTCAGCGACGTGAACCCGCCCGTGCACGCCTGGGCCACGCTGTTCCTCTACCGCACGGAGCAATCGCGCACCGGCGCGGGGGACCTGGATTTCCTCAAGCGCTCCTTCGCCAAGCTCCTGCTGAACTTCACCTGGTGGGTGAACCGCAAGGACCGCTCCGGCAGGAACGTCTTCGAGGGGGGCTTTCTGGGGCTTGACAACATCGGCGTATTCGACCGCAGCAAGGGCCTGCCGTCCGGCGGCGTGCTGGAACAGGCCGACGGCACGGCCTGGATGGCCCTGTTCTGCCAGAACATGATCGAGATGAGCATGGAGCTGGCCACCAGCGACCCATCCTACGAAGAGCTGGTCCACAAGTTTCTGGAACACTTCCTGTGGATCGCCTCGGGCATGAACCGGGCCGGGGCGGACGGCATGTGGGACGAAGAGGACGGCTTTTACTATGACGTCCTGCGCCTCCCGGACGGCAGCGCGCACCGGATGAAGGCGCGCTCCATGGTGGGGCTTCTGCCCCTGTGCGCGGTCACGGTCATCGACGGGCGACAGATGGAGCTGGTTCCCGGCCTGAGCGGGGTCGTGGAGCGGCGCGTCAGCCGCATGCCGGAGCTTAAGCACGGCCTGCATCCCTTCTGCCCGGAGCACACGGGCGTGGCGGGGCGCATGCTCCTCTCCCTGGTGAATGAACAGAGGCTCAGACGCATCCTGTCTCGCATGCTGGACGAAGAGGAGTTCCTGAGCCCCCACGGCATACGCTCGCTCTCCCGCAGCCACCTCGAGCACCCCTATGAAATCGAGGTCCAGGGCGTCAGGCACAGCGTGGGCTACGTCCCCGGCGACTCCGACAGCCCCATGTTCGGCGGCAACTCCAACTGGCGCGGCCCGGTGTGGTTCCCGGTCAACTCGCTCATCATCCGGGCGCTTTTGCAGTACTACCGCTACTACGGCGACTCCTTCACCGTGGAATGCCCCACGGGCTCGGGGGTGATGATGAACCTCTTCGAGGTGAGCCGGGAAATATCGCGCAGGCTGGTCTCGCTCTTCACGCGCGGCCCGGACGGCGCACGCCCGGCCTACGGCGATTCGCGGACCTTCCGGGAAAACCCGCATTGGAGTGACCACCTCCTCTTCCACGAGTACTTCCACGGCGACACCGGCGCGGGTCTGGGGGCCAGCCACCAGACCGGCTGGACCGGTGGAGTGGCCAAGCTCATCCAGCTGTTCGGCAGCGTGAGCGCCAAAACCGTGCTGGATGCGGACAGCAGAGTCGTTTTCATGAAATCGTGACGGCGTACAGGCCACCGGGGAGGTGACGCAGGGAAACTGTCAAGCATGAACGGGATTTATGAATTGTAGTTCGTACAGCATCGGTGTTACACGCACTTAGAGCTTGGAGTAAGGAGTTCTGCGTGCGCGTCGGGGTCGACAAATTCTTTCCGCCCCAGGTAGACACTCCCCAATTCCTCTTCCGGGGAAGGGTTGTCGATGCCCTTTTGCGCCGGTGCGACGCCCGGAAACCGGCCATCGTGCTGGAGGCTCAGGCCGGGCAGGGCAAGACCACCGTCATCAAGCAGTTCCTCGACCGCCTCGCAGTGGATTCGGCCTGGTACCAGATAACCCCTGAAGATGCGGACCCGGCCTTTTTCCTGGCGGCGCTCCACGCCTGCCTGGAGGGCAGACAACCGGACTGCCCCGCCGGGGTCGGCATGCGTCTCCAGCCCACCGGGGACGTCAGCTGTTTCGACCTGCCCAAGCGGCTCGACCTGCTGCTGAGCCAGCTGCGCCAATGCCTGATTGCAGACCTGTACGTGGTCTTCGACGATCTGCACCACTTGATCGCGCACGACTCAAGCCTGTTCATCGTCAACTATCTGGTCGAGAACGCCCCGCCCACGCTTCATTTCATCCTGTCCTCGCGCGAGCCGCTGCCCCTGGACGCCCTGCGGCCCGTCCCCGGCAGCCGCGACGTGGCCTCGGTGGGCAACCAGGAGCTGGCCCTGGACGGCCATGAAGTCGCCGACCTGTTCCATCAGGTATTCCGCCTGCCCCTCTCCAGCGAGACCATCCGGGAGATTTCCCTGAAAACCGACGGCTGGATCATGGGCGTCCTGCTCTTCGGCTTGCAGATGGCCAAGAGCCGGGGGGAGTCCCCCTTGAACGGTCGGGACGAGCCAGACGGGCCAGGAGGGCCAGGAGGGCCAGGAGGGCCAGGAGGGCCGGACATCCGGGAGTATTTCCGCCGCAAAGTTTTCGATCCGCTCGAACCGCACCTGCACGAGCCGCTCCTGACGCTATCGCTCCTGGAGGACATCCCCGTGCCCCTGGCCGAGGAGCTGACCGGCGAACCGGCCATCGGCAGCCACCTGAAACGTCTGGCCCAGCGCAACGTCTTCATCCGAAGGCTCGACCCGGACGCCACCATCTTCGGCCTGCACCACCTTTTCCGGCAATTCCTGCGGGAAAAGGCCGAGGCCGAGTTGATCCCGGAGCACATCCGGCGCATCCACCAACAGGCCGGACGGTATTTCCTGCTGCGCGACAATCCCTCGCAGGCCCTACGCGCCTTCCTGAAGGCCGGGGACTACGGCGCGATCGAGGAGACCCTGCACACCTGTGGCACGGCCATGCTTGGCGCCAACCAGACCGCCACCCTGATGGCCATCCTGGGCGCGATCCCGGAACCGGACCTGGAGCGGCTGGGCTGGGCCAGCCTGATCCTGGCCCTGGCCCACCTGGATTTCGCCCCTGCCCGAGCCCTGCCCCTGCTCTCCAAGGCGCTGGATGTCTTCTCCCGGACGCAGGACGAGCTCGGCGAGCTGCTCTGCCTGGCGCACATCATCTCCATCCACATCACCACCACCGGGCATTACCGGGAGGGCCTCGACCTGCTGGAGCGGGCGGAAGAACTCTTCGAGCGGCACTGCGGCAGGCTGGACGTCTCCACCACCATTCTCATCGCGCGCAGTCTGGCCATGGGGCGCTGCATCTTCCTGGCCGACACGGAAACGGCGACCCGCTACGCAGATATGGCCCTGAGCCTGGCAAGGAAAGGCCGTCTGGTCAATTTTGAGGCCGCGCTGCTCATGGTCATGGGCTACATCAGGATCTTCGCCGGGCAGCTGCCCTTGGCCAAGCAGTGGATGGAACGGGCCTCGGACACCCTGAGGAAACCCGAAGTGGGCACCTTCAACTGTCTGGCCAGCCGCATGATGCTCTTCAACTTCCTCTTCCATGAGGGAGACTTCTTCAATTATTTCGACCAGAAAAACCAAATGGTGGAGGCCATCGGCCAGATTCTGTTCTCCCAGTCCATAGCCGGTCCCTTCTGCTACGTCTGGGAAATGGACATCGCCATCAACCAGGGCCGCTTCGAGGACGCCCTGCGCATCGCCGAGAAGGCCGAGGCCCTGGACCCGCCGCTGAGCCCCCACCTGCTCAGCCAGGTGCTCCAGTTGAAGGCCGTGGTCCTCTCGCTGGACCGACAGACAGGCCCGGCCCTGGACGCAGCCGAAGAGTCGACACGCCTGCGCGGGCAGGCGGGCGGAACGTACTTCGTCGCTCTGAACAAGCTTATGACCGGGCTGACGCTCGGGATCTGCGGGCAGCGCCAGGAGGCCCTGGCCCGGCTGACCGAGGGCATCGCCAATGCCAGGGCTATGCCCACAGCCTATCTCGAATCCTGCGGGCTCATGCACCGGGGGGCGATCCGCCTGGAGCACGGCGACCTGGGCGGCGCGCGCCAGGACATCGAATCCGGGCTTGGACTCATGCGCCGCAACTCCTACAAGCATTTCTGGGCCTGGTCGCCTTACGGAATCCGCCGCGTGCTGGAATTCGCCGTGGCCAACGGGATCGAGACAGGCTACGCCCGCACCCTGGGACAGGAGCGCATCGGGCAGGGCTTCAAGGACTCCGGCGAGGCGGTTCCCCATATCGAATTCCGCGCGCTGGGCGGGTTCACCCTGCTGATGGGGGGCGTGCCGCTGCTGAACGCCGAGTCCCTGACTCCGGGGCAACGGGAACTGCTGTGCCTGCTTCTGGCCTCGCCCGGCCTGAAACTGGCCCAGGACTCGGCCCAGCTCCATTTCTGGCCGGACAGCTCCCCTGGCGCGGCCAAAACCAAGTTCGACACCATGATGTCGCGCCTGCGCAAGACCCTGGCCGAGGTGCTGCCGGACACTCTGGCCAACTGCCACCTGTTCAGGGACCGGGGCATGATCTGGCTGGCCAATTGCCGTGTGGACGCCCTGGATTTCCTGGATGCAGCCCGGCGCGGCCTGGAGCACTTCCGCCAGCAGGAGTTCTGGCAGGCGGGCAACGCCTTCACCAGGGCGGACGCCCTGTGGCAGGGTGAATTCGCGCCAGGCATAACCGGCGAGGACCACGTCAACGCCCTCCGGTACGACCTGTCCAGCACACTGGCCCGCATGGCCCTGGCCTGGGGTGGGCAGCTGGCCCAGGACGGACGCATCCAGCCGGCCCTGGACCTTACGGAGAAGGCCCTGCGCGCCGACCCGCTCAATGAAGCACTGTGGGCATTGCTCCACCGCCTGCACGGACGCCGCTCCGCCATCCAGGCCCGCCAGGTGGAGGGCCGCTTCGCCTCGTTGCTGCGCGCGGAAGGCTACCCCGAGCCGGAGATCGCTGCCATGGTCCGGGGCATCGTCACGCCAACTGCGCCCGCCTAGCCCCTGCCCTGCCCCTTGCTGGCCTGACGGACGCGCACAAATATCTGCATTACGAAGCAAGAATCCGCCTGCGTTGACAATAAACTATGAAAACCGTAGAAAATAGAATACGGTCATAGTCAGGAATGTTCCTCAATACGGCGAGGGAGATAAATGAAAAGTCCACTCCGCAGTTTGCTCATCATGGCGACGTGCCTCTGTGTTCTTCCCCTGTTGGGCGGATGCAACGAGATGGTTCTTTTCAATCCCAAAGGGCCTATTGGGGAATCTGAAAAATACATCATCCTCATCTCCTTCGTGTTGATGCTGATTGTCGTGATCCCAGTCATAGTCATGTCCATCGTCTTCCCGCTGAAATACCGTGAATCAAACACAAATGCCCCGTATGAACCCAACTGGAGCTATTCAAGAAAACTTGAAATAATCATGTGGGCCATCCCGTTCGTTATCGTCTTCATTCTTTCTGCAATCCTCTGGCGGGAGACGCACCGCCTGGACCCGTACAAGCCGCTTGAGAGCACTGCGAAACCGCTCAATGTGGAAGTGGTCAGCCTGGACTGGAAATGGTTGTTCATCTATCCCGAACACAACATCGCCGTGGTCAACCAGTTCGTGTTCCCTGAGAAAATCCCCCTGAGCTTCAAGATCACCTCGGACACGGTCATGACGTCCTTTTTCATCCCGCAGCTTGGCAGCCAGATCTATGCCATGGCCGGGATGACCACCCGCCTGCACCTCATGGCCGACGAGCAGGGCGAATACACCGGCCAGAACCAGCAGTTCAGCGGCGCGGGGTTCCCGAACATGAGCTTCAACGCCAAGGCCACGTCGCAGGATGCATTCGATGCCTGGGTGCGCCAGGTCAGGCAGTCTCCGAACAGGCTCGATTTCGCCCGTTTCACTGAACTGCGCAAACCCGGCGTCAGCGAGTCCGTCATCTATTATTCCTCAATAGAGCCCGGACTGTTCGAGCATATCGTCAACCAGTACAATCCGATGACTCGCGGTTCCCACGACATGGGCGGCGCAGCTCATTCCGGACACGGCAATTAAGCTGGCATGGAGGTCGGTGGAATGTTGGGAAAACTGAGCCTGTCTTCAATACCGTTCCATGACCACATCGTCATGGGGGCCGTTTACGGTTCGCTCCTGGCCGGACTTGGCGTCGTCGTCCTGATCACCTATTTCAAGAAGTGGCCATACCTCTGGAAAGAGTGGCTCACCACGGTCGATCACAAGAAGATCGGCATCATGTACATCATACTGGCCATGGTCATGCTGCTGCGCGGCTTCTCCGACGCCATCATGATGCGGGCCCAGCAGGCCATGGCCCTGGGCTCCAACCCCGGCTTCCTGCCTCCGGACCACTTCAACCAGGTGTTCAGCGCCCACGGCACCATCATGATCCTGTTCATGGCCATGCCGTTTCTGTCGGGCCTCATGAACATCGTGGTGCCCCAGCAGATCGGGGCGCGCGACGTGGCCTTCCCCTTCCTGAACGCGGTCAGCCTGTGGCTCTCCACCGCCGGGGCCATGCTGGTCATGGTTTCTTTGGGCGTGGGCGAGTTCTCCAGGGCCGGGTGGTCGGGCTACACGCCCCTGTCGGGACTGGCCTACAGCCCGGACACCGGCGTAGACTACTGGATCTGGTCGCTCCAGATATCCGGGGCGGGCACGCTGCTCACAGGGATAAACTTCCTGGCCACCATCCTGAAGATGCGCGCGCCGGGCATGACGCTCATGCGCATGCCGCTCTTTACTTGGACCGCCGTCTTCACCAACGTGCTCATCATCTTCGCCTTCCCCATGCTGACCGTGGCCCTGGCGCTCCTGACCCTGGACCGATACTGCGGCATGCACTTCTTCACCAACGACATGGGCGGCAACACGATGATGTACATCAACCTCTTCTGGACCTGGGGGCACCCGGAGGTTTACATCGTCATCCTGCCCGCCTTCGGCATCTTCTCCGAGGTGGTGGCCACCTTCTCCAGAAAGAAGCTCTTCGGCTATGATTCGCTGGTGTACGCCACCGCCGCCATCATGTTCCTGTCCTTCGCGGTCTGGGTGCATCACTTCTTCACCATGGGCACCAGCGCCAGCGTCAACGTCTTCTTCGGCATCTCCACCATGCTGATCGCCATCCCCACAGGCGTGAAGGTCTTCAACTGGCTCTTCACCATGTATCGCGGCAGGGTGAGGATCACCACGCCGCTCCTGTGGACGCTGGGCTTTCTCTCCACGTTCGTCATCGGCGGTCTGACCGGCGTGCTGCTCTCCATGCCCCCGGCCGACTACGTGCTCCACAACAGCATGTTTCTGATCGCCCACTTCCACAACATGTTGGTGCCGGGCGTGCTCTTTGGCTTCATGGCGGGCTACGCCTACTGGTTCCCCAAGGCCTTCGGCTTCCGGCTGAACGAGACCTGGGGCAAGCTCTCGTTCTGGTTCTGGCTGAGCGGCTTCTATCTGGCCTTCATTCCGCTCTACATCCTGGGCTTCATGGGCATGCCCCGGCGCATGCAGCATTACGACAACCCTGCCTGGCAGCCCTATCTCATCGTGGCCGCCATCGGCACGCTGCTCATCCTGCTGGGCATCGGCTGCATGGTCATGCAGCTGCTGGTGAGCATCCGCGACCGCCGCGCCAACCGCGACCTGACCGGCGACGCCTGGGACGGACGCACCCTGGAATGGCTGACCGCGTCCCCGCCCGCCGTCTACAACTTCGCCGTGATCCCCGTGGTGGAGGGCCTCGACGCCTTCTGGGACATGAAGCAGAAGGGCACGGCCTACCTGAAGCCGGACCGCTACGAAGACATCGAGATGCCCAGGAACAACCCCTACGGCCTGGCTGTCGGCGTCATCTGCTTTGTTTTCGGCTTCGCCATGATCTGGCACATCTGGTGGATGGCCGGTGTGAGCTTCCTGGGCCTGATCGCCACGGTGATCGCCAGAGCCTGCGACGACAACACCCACGAGATCATCCCCGCCGCCGAAGTGGAACGAATCGAGGGGCTGCGCTCCCAGGGGATGGCATGAACATGGCGTCCCTGAAGCATAAACGAGATACACACTGCCGCTTCGCGGGGGGGTGCGCATAATGCAGACCACGACACGGCGCAGACCCAGGCGCTGGGATTCTGGCTCTATCTCATGAGCGATCTGGTGATGTTCTCCGGCCTGTTCGCGACGTATGTGGTCATGGCCCACAACTACGCGGGAGGCCCCACAGGCAAGGAGCTCTTCAACCTGACCGACGCCCTGATGGAAACCATGCTGCTGCTTTTCAGCAGCGTGGCCTTCGGTCTGGGCATGGTGGGCATGCACAAGGGAAACAAGCGCATGCTCCTGGCCGGGCTCGCAGCGGCGCTCCTCCTGGGGCTTGGGTTCGTCACCATGGAGGCGCTCGAGTTCAGCCACATGATAAGCCAGGGGGCCGGGCCGCAGCGCAGCGGATTCCTCTCCGCGTTCTTCACGCTGGTTGGCACGCATGGCCTGCACGTGTCCTTCGGCATTCTCTGGATGGTGGTCATGATGGGGCAGATCGCCACCAAGGGGCTTACCGGCCCCGTGCAGGCGCGGCTGGTGCGCCTGGGCATGTTCTGGCACTTCCTGGACATCGTCTGGATCTGCCTGTTCAGCATCGTGTACCTGATGGGGGTCCTCTAAATGAACCAGACACACCAGAACAACGCCGGAGCGGGCAGCGGTTCAATCAAGTCCTACACCACGGGCTTCATCCTCTCGCTCGTGCTCACAGCCATCCCCTTCTTCCTGGTCATGAACGGGACGCTCTCCCACTCGGGCACGGTCTTCTGCATCTTCGCCACGGCGGTCTTGCAGATTTTCGTGCAGCTGCACTACTTCCTGCACCTGGACACATCGTCGGCCATGTATTGGAACCTCATGTCCCTGCTGTTCACTTTTTTTATCATCTTCCTTTTCGTGGGCGGTTCGATATGGATCATGCACAGTATGCATTACAGGATGTAAGATCGCAGGATGTGCTCAGGAATTATTTCCTTGTCACGAAGCCGCGCCTGATTGCAGCCAACCTGATCTCAGCGGCTGGCGGATTCTTTCTTGCCGCACAGGGGCAGGTTTCAGCCGTGCTCTTTCTGTCCCTCATGGTCGGGATGTCCTGCATCGTCGCTTCCGGATGCGTGCTGAACAACTACATCGACAGGTACATTGACAGGGGCATGACCAGGACGCGCGGGCGCGCGCTGGCCACGGGGGCGATCTCGCTTCGCGGGAGCCTCGTCTACGCCGCAGCCCTGGGTCTTGCAGGAGCGGCCATACTGTTGTCCGGGACGAACGCGCTGTGCGCTGTCATCGCGCTCTTCGGCTTCGTGGTCTATGTGTGCGTGTACAGCCTGTACCTGAAACGCAACTCCGCCTACAGCACGGTCATCGGGAGCCTTGCCGGAGCGGCTCCGCCTCTGGCGGCCTACTGCGCGGTCAGGGGCGACTTCGACCTGGGCGCTGTGATCGTCCTGGCCGTCTTCAGCCTGTGGCAGATACCGCATTCGTACGCCATCACCATCTTCCGCTACAACGACTACGCAGCGGTGAGCATCCCCGTGATGCCGGTCAAAGCAGGCATTGCCGCCACCAAGAAGCACATCGTCTGGCACATCGCCGCGTTCATCCTGGCGGCGCAGCTGCTGACGGTCTTCGGATACGCGGGCTACGCCTATCTTGGCGTCGCCACCGCGCTGGGCCTGTGCTGGCTGGCCACGGCCCTGCACGGCTACCGGGCGGGCGACGACCGCGCCTGGGCCAGACGCGTGTACCTGTTCTCCATCCTGACCATCTTCATCCTGAGCGTGATGATGTCCGTCGATTTTGTGAGGTCTGTCGGCTAACGGGAGTTTTCAAAATTCGTTCGTACACGTTCTGAACCCGAACCAAGAGAACCATGCTTTCTGTTCTCGAAAATCATGTCCATGTTTTTCGACAACGCGACACGAGCAATTCCCGAATGCCCCCCAGCCGGACAAGATCGGGGAACTCCCGCCTTTCCAAAGCACCGCCGCTTGGATAGACTCGCACCATGCCCTCAAGGATTCGCACCGTTATCGCAGCCCTGGCCGTCATTCTCGCCGTTCTGGGCGAGTCCCCGGCGCAGGCCGGGCCTCTGAAAAAAGCCTCACTCATCCCCCAGTGGGAGCCCCAGGCCCAGTTCGCCGGGTACTACGTGGCCAAGGCCAAGGGATTCTACGAGAAACGCGGCGTGGACATGGACATCCTGCGCGGCGGCCCGTCCAGCCCCCCTTCGAAGCTTCTGGCCGAGGGCAAGGCCCTGTTCGGGACCATGTTCCTGGCCACGGCGGTCATGGAGCGCTCCAAGGACCTTGCGCTGGTCAATCTGGCCCAGGTCATGCGCGGGTCCACCTTCCTGCTGGTGGCGCGCAAATCGAGCGCCATCAACCGGCCCGGGGATTTCAACGGCAAGCGGGTCAGCCTGTGGGGCAAGGAATTCAGCCTCCAGGCCGAGGAGTTCTTCAAGAACGCCGGGGTCCAGGTCGAGCGGCTGCCCCAGGGCTTCACGGTGGACCTGTTTCTGCGCGGCGGAGTGGATGTCGTCTCCGCCATGTATTACAATGAATACCATGTACTGCTGAACTCCGGGCTGGACCCGGAGGACCTGACGCTTTTCCCCCTGCGCGACTACGGGCTCGATTACCCCGAAGACGGCATCTACTGCCTGAATTCCACGTTCAAGGCCGATCCGGAGCTGTGCTCCGCCGTGGCGGACGCGAGCCTCGAAGGCTGGCGCTACGCCTTCGAGCACCCAGAGGAGGCCCTGGACATCGTGATGGGCCACGTGGAGGCCGCGCGGCTGCCCACCAACCGCATGCACCAGAAATGGATGCTGGAGCGGTTGCGTGAGGCAATGCTGCCCACGGCGGGACGCCAGGGACCAGGGCCGCTGCTGGCGGGCGAGTTCGAGGCCGTGGCGCGGACCCTGGCCAAGGCCGGACTGCTGCAAAAGCCCGTGAGCTTCGAGGAATTCCATGTCCCGGCAAGATAGACAATTCCAGGGGCGGGGGCTCGGCTTCAAGCTGTCGCTTTTGATCCTGACCTGCACCACGGCCATCTTCCTGGCCGCGTTCGCCTATTCCCACTACTCCTCCAAGCAAACCCTCATGAAAGAGGCCGGCGCGGACGCAGCCAACCTGACCCTGGCCAGCATCCGCAAGATCGAGGCCACGCTGGCCTCGGTGGAGGAAGTTCCGGGATTTCTGGCCTTCACCTACGGCAAAGGCACGCCCACGCCGCTGGCCATCAAGCAGGACCTCACGGGTTTCGTGCTCTTCAACCGCGCCGTGTTCGGGGCCTGCGTGGCCTACGCGCCCCACGCCTATTACGCCGGGACGCGCCTCTTCGCGCCCTACGCCTACAAGAAGGACGGCAGGCTCGAATACACCCACCTGGGCGAGGAATACGGCTACCCCAACGCCGACTGGTTCCTGATCCCCTCGAAACTCGAACGCCCGCTCTGGAGCGAACCCTACTTCGACGAGGGCGGCGGCGGGGCCGTCATGTGCACCTACAGCGTGCCGTTCCACCGCGACGAGGACGGGCGCAGGCGCATGCTGGGCGTGGTCACGGCGGACATCTCGCTGGAATGGCTGAGGGAACTGGTGGGACACATCTCCATCTTCAGGTCCGGGTACGCGTTCCTGCTGAGCCGAAACGGCGTGTTCGTGTCCCACCCCAAGGACGCCTACATCATGCGCGAGAGCGTGTTCAGTCTGGCGGAACAGGCCGCAAGCCCGGAGCTTCGGCGCATCGGGCAGGACATGATACAAGGCGGCTCCGGTTTCGTGCGGCTCCCGGAGTTCGTGCTGGGCAAACCGGCCTGGATCTCCTACGCCCCGGTGCGCAACGCGGGCTGGTCCATGGGGGTGGTGATCCCCGAGGATGAACTCTTCGAGGACCTGGACCGCCTCAAGCGCCAAGTGGTGGGCATCGGCCTGGGGGGCTTCGTGCTGCTTCTGCTGGTGATCATCCTGGTGTCCACCTCCATAACCCGGCCGCTGAAGAACCTAGCCGGGCGCACGGCGGAGATCGCCAAGGGCAACCTGGACATCCCCCTGCCCGAGTCCAGATCCGGCGACGAGGTGGGCCAGCTGAGCCGCTCCTTCGAGGAGATGCGCCTGGCGCTTCGCGAGTACATCGCCAACCTCACGGAGACCACCAAAGCCAAGGAGCGTATGGAGTCCGAGCTGAAGATCGCCCGGACCATCCAGATGAGCTTCCTGCCCAAGCGTTTTCCGCCCTTCCCGGACATCCGCCAGTTCGAGCTGCACGCGGCCCTGGACCCGGCCCTGGAAGTCGGCGGCGACCTGTTCGACTTCTTCCTGCTGGAGGACGGACGGCTCCTGTTCCTGGTGGGCGACGTGTCTGGCAAGGGCGTCCCGGCGGCGCTGTTCATGGCCGTGACCAAGACGCTGGTCAAGGGCATCGCCGAGCTTGAGGACACGCCAGCAGCCATCCTGGACCGGGTGAGCCGGGAACTGCTGGTGGACAACGAGGCCATGCTCTTCGTGACCATGTTCCTGGGCATCCTGGACTACAACACAGGCCAGCTGACCTACTCCAACGCCGGGCACAACCCGCCGGTGCTGCTGCGCGGCGGGCGCGCGGACTGGCTGCCCATGCCCAGGGGACTTTTCCTGGGAGTCATGGAGGAGGCGGTGTACCGGAACATGACGATCACCCTGGAACAAGACGACCGGCTGGTGGTCTACACCGACGGCGTCACCGAGGCGGTGGACGAATCCGGGGAACTCTACTCGAACCAGCGGCTCTTGGACGTGGTCTCCGGGCTTTCGGCCCAGGGAGCGAAGCAGATGAGCGAGGCCTTGGTTGAATCCGTGGGCCGGTTCGCGGGAAGCGCCCCCCAGGCGGACGACATCACGGTGCTGACGATCCATTATCTGGGCGGCGGCCCGGCTTCCACGTCCGCGCAGCCGAAAGGCGAGGACGAATAACGCCCATGTTGAGACGTATCGCTCTTCTTGCCGCCCTCATATGCGCCGTGTGCACCGCCGACCTGGCCTGTCCCCTCGGCCGCCTGCATGCCCAAGAACAGGCCCAGGAACAGGCCCCTCCTGGCGCCAACGGGCAGCCGCTGCGCTATCAGGTCTCCTTCTCCGGTCTGACCGACAAGCCGCTCATGGACCTGTTGCGCTCCGTGTCCGACACGGCCACCATGGCGAACAAGCCGCCCGCCAACATGTTCCTGCTGCGTGGACGCGCCCGTGGCGACCTGAAGAAGCTGAAAGACGCCATGGCCTCGCGGGGCTACTTCGCGGCCCGCGTGAGCTTTGCCATCGATGAAAAGGCGACGCCCATCCAGGTCCGCTTCACGGTGGAGCCGGGCGGCGCGTTCATGCTGAAATGGGTGGACGTGGAGTTGACCGAGGGCAGCGACCCCGTCCGGTTCGCCATCCCGGAGGCCTCCGTACTGGGCCTCACCCTGGACGCTCCGGCTGTCTCCAAGGACATCGTGAACGCCGAGGACAAGCTCGTCTCCTATTTCAAGAACCGGGGCTATCCCTTCGCGGCCCTGGAACGCCGCAAGGCCGTGGCCGATCCCCAGGCCCACACCCTGCACGTCACCTATATAATCAACCCCGGCCCCTACTCCGTGTTCGGCCCCACCAGAGTCACGGGATTGAAAGACGTGAACGAGAGCCTGCTCATTCCGCTGGCCCCCTGGAAAGAAGGGGAGGAGTACTCCCAGGAGAAGGTCGACCTGTATCAGAGGCGTCTGGCGGACCTGGGACTCTTCGCCAAGGCTTCCGCCGCCCCCAAAAAGCTCACGGGGGAGCCGGGCCGGGTCGAGGTGGACGCCCAGGTCACGGAGCGCAAGCCGCGCACCTTCAAGGGAGGCGTCACCTACAACACGGACGACGGCCCTGGAGCGCAGGTCAACTGGGAGCACCGCAATCTTTTTGGAAACGGGGAGCGCCTGAAGCTCCACGCGGCGGTGTCGCAGGTCAGTTCGGTGCTTGAGGCCAACTTCGAGAACCCGTTCTTCCTGGACCAGAAGCAACGCCTGCTGGCCGGTTTCAGGGCTGCCGACGAAAACACCGACGCCTACCACGGCCAGAACGTCACCGGGGAGATCAAGATTTCGCGCAAGCTGGGCGAACACGTCTCGGCCCAGGCGGGCGTGGGCTACAGGGCCAGCCTGGTCTTCGACGACGCCGCCAACCCCAACACGAGCAACACCCGCTACAATCTGGCCTCGATTCCGCTGGGCCTCTCGGCAGACACGCGAGACGACCCGCTGAACCCCTCCAAAGGCTGGATGTTCGCCCTGAGCGCCACCCCCTGGCTGGACACGCAAGGCACCAGCCTCAACTTCCTGAAGGCGGTGGTTTCCGGGTCCCACTACCTGCACGTGTTGGACAAACCGTCGCTCATACTGGCCACGCGGGCCTCGCTGGGGTCCATTTCCGGTGTTTCGGCCTCGCGCCTCGTACCGCCGGACGTGCGTTTCTACGCAGGCGGCAGCGGGTCCATCCGAGGCTACGCCTATCAGAGCGCAGGGCCGCTTCGCGGCGACAAGCCGCTGGGCGGGCGCTCCTTGTTCGATTTCAGCACGGAGTTGCGCATCCGCCTGACGGAGATGTTCGGGCTGGTCTTCTTCCTGGACGGCGGCAACACCTTTGAGGCCGAATACCCAGTGCCAGGCGACGGCCTGTTGCTGGGGGCGGGAACCGGTCTTCGGGTGTACACGCCCATCGGGCCGTTCCGGGTGGATGTGGCCACGCCGCTGAACCGCAGGAAGAATGTGGACGACGTGTTTCAGCTCTATATCAGCCTGGGGCAGGCTTTCTAGGATAGCGTTCCCAGAATACGTTCATACAGAGTATGAACCTGAACCAAGAGAACCATTTATTTTGTTTTTGAATAACATGTGCATGTTTTTCAACAACGCCACGCCAGCATAGCGGGGAAACATGGGAATAAAACTCTCACGCAGGGCGCTCCTACGGGCGGGCAAGTGGGCGGCCTGGCTGTCCGCCGGGTGTCTGGCCATCGTCCTGGCGGCGTACATGGCTGTGCAGACCCCGTGGACCAAGGGCCTGCTGGTCGACGCTGTCGTGGACTCCTTTGCGCGTGAGCTGGGCTGGAAGGTCGAGCTGACCGCTCCCGAGGGGATGCTGCCCTTCACCGTGCGGATCGCCTCGCTGCGCATCTCGGACAAGGACGGCGAGTGGCTGGCCGCAACCAACACATCCCTTTCGATTTCGCCCTGGCCGTTTGTCCAGGGCCTGGCCTCCGTCAGACTCGCCGTGGACGAAGCGACCCTGCGCCGCGCCCCGGTGCTGCCGCCGGACCAGGGTCCGCCGCCGCCTGAGTCGCGTCCGCTGGCCTTCCTGGATTCGCTTGTGCCTATCCCGTTGGAAGCCGAAGTCCAGGCGGACATAGCCAGCCTGATCCTGGACGCCCCGGTGGCCGGACGCGCCATGGCTGGCCGGGCTTCGGTGCATGCACTGGCCATGGGCGGAGCCGTGGACGCCAGGATTTCCGTCACGGCGCGTGAGGGCGCGAAGACTTCTGACGCAGACGCCGCGCCCGTATCAACGGACGTCTCGCTCGAAGCCCGCTTCGACCCCGACGCGCGCACCGCCCGGCTCAAGCTGGCCCTGACCGAAGGAGCTGGCGGCATGGCCGCAGCCTTGGCAGGACTTTCGCCGGACCTCCCCCTGTCGCTCACCCTGGACGGCGACGGCCCTCTGTCCAACTGGCAGGCCAAACTCGCCATGGGCGCAGGCCAGGACGAGATGCTCTCCGGCACGCTCACGGCGGCACTTGGCCCCACCTCGGCAGACGACGCCAAGGTCAGCCTCGCCCTGAACGTCAATCCGTTCTTCCTGCCCGTCTCGCCCCAGGTGCGAGAAGCACTCGGCTCACGCGTGGACTTGAACTTTGCGGGCCTGCTGACCAGCGCCGGGCTGCCGCAGCCGCAGTGGCGGGTCCTGGCTCAGGACTTGTCCGTGTCCACCAAGGCCGCGAAGGCCGTGGTGCGCGGCGACAGCGGCCCCATGGGGCTCGCCCCGCGCCTGACCTTCGAGCTGAGCGTGGCCGACCCCGGCTCGCTCGGCGTGAAGACCGGACCGCTGGCCGTGACCGGCGGCCTGGACGCGGACATTGTTCCTGCCGGGCCGCTGACCGCCGTTCTCAGGCTCTCGTCGCCGGATCTGGCTTCCGCCCTGGCTCCGCTGGGCGTTGAACTCGGCGGCAAGGCAGCCATCGCCGCTAAGCTCACAGGTGATCTCCGCGAACAGGATTTCACCGTGACCCTGGACGCCGGACTCACGAATCTCGCGGGGGGCAAGGGAAACAAGGAGGACCTCGGGCCGAAGCTCGCGGCTGCCCTTGGACGTGAGGTGAGTCTGCGCCTGGACGCCAGCCTCTCCGGCGGAAAACTCGCCACGCTCAAGGGGCTTCGCCTCACGTCGAAAGCGCTGCGGATCGACGCGTCCGGCTCCTACGATATTGCCGCACGCAGCACAGACGCGCGCGCTGAAGTGGACGCTCCGGATCTGTCCGCGCTTGCCGCACTTGCCCCGCGTTCTGGGGTGAAGCTGGCCGGGTCGGTCACGCTGCAGGCCAGGGCCGAAGGAGTCGTAGACGCCCCGCGCCTGACGCTCGACGTGGAGGGAAAGGCTCTCACCCTGGACCAGACCCGTCTGGACCGGGCCGGGCTGCACCTCGCTGCGACGCCTGAAAAAGGCGGCGTGGCCGGTAAGCTCGAAGTCCGGGCGGAAAAGGGAAAGGGCAGGCTGTCCGTGTCCACGGCCTTTGCGCAAGCCGGACAGAAGCTCACTCTGACGGGTCTTCAGGGGACCGGGCCGGGGCTTGCCCTCTCGGGCGACCTGGACGCCGCGCTGGATCATCAGACCGCCACAGGCCGCGTGAAGGCCTCCGTGGACCTTGCCCCCCTGGGCGCGTTCCTGAACAGAAAGATGGCTGGCCGGATGCAGGCCGAGGTTTCCCTGGCATCTTCCGGGCCGCGCCAGGACGCCACCGCGCGCGTGGAAGCCTCGGGGCTGTCTGCTGAAGGCGCGGGTGTGAAGAAGGCGGAGATCTCCGGTTCCTTCACCGATGTCCTGCGCACCCCGCAGGGAGCCCTGACGGTCGCCTTGACCCAGGTGACGGCAGAGGACGTCGCGCTGGAGAGCGTTCAGCTCAAGGCCAACGCAGACGGAAAGGCCGTCGATTTCAGCGTGGCACTCAAGGGGACGCGCCCCGAAAGCTTCGAGCTGGCCACAGGAGGCTCGTTCGCGCCCGCGCCGGGCGGTGGCACGCTCCGGCTGGACAAGCTCGACGCCACGGCCAGAGAGATGAAGCTCATTCTGACTCGTCCCGCCACCGCAGCCTTCGCGCCGGGCGTCATGAGTCTGGACGGGCTGAATCTCTCCCTGGACGGGGCACCCATCACGGCTTCCGGTTCGCTCAGGCCGGGCAAGGCCGAATTCTCGGCGGACGTGGCAGCGCTTCCTCTAGGGATGCTTGAGAAAGCCGGGCTGCCCGCCCTGTCCGGCACGGCGACGCTCGCGCTCAGGGTCACGGGAACGCCCACCGCCCCACAGGTTTCGGCTGAGGTGAAGCTGGATCAGGTGGCAGTCAGGGCGGCGCAGGGCCAAAACATCGCGCCCGCGAACCTGAACGCCGATGTGCTCCTCGCAGGGGGACGGCTCACGGCGTCCGCCCGCGCTTCAGCTGGCACCGGCGCGACATTTGACCTCAAGGCCGCCCTTCCCGCACGGCTCAGCCTGTCTCCCTTCGCCTTCGCCCTGCCCCGCGACGCCGCGCTGGAAGCCGTGCTCACGGGCGACGTGGACCTGGCCCAGGTGGCGGCTATGACCGGCGACGAGGCCCTGAGCCTCAAGGGCACGCTCAAGGCCGACTTCACCGTTTCGGGAAAGCTGTCGGCTCCGTTGGTCTCGGGGCGCGCCACGCTAAGTGGCGGGCAGGCGGACTACGTCGCCACAGGAACCCGGCTGCGAGACATCGTCCTCGACCTGGAGGCGTCCGGCACGCACGCGACCCTCAAGACGTTCACGGCCAGGGACGCAGCCCAGGGGAGCGTCACCGTTTCCGGCAAGGCCGACCTCTCGCCTGAAGCTGGTTTCCCCTTCGAGGCCTCCATGGTGGTGGACAAGCTCACCCCGGTGCGCATGGACATGGCCACGGCCATGCTCTCGGCCAAGGTGGACGTCTCGGGCGGTGCTGGCGGCGCGAAGGTCAAGGGCGGTGTGCACGTGGGGCCGGTGGAGGTGGCCATTCCCAACCGCATGCCGCCGGACGCCACGCCCATCCAGGTGACCATGGCCGGTCCGCGAGGCTCCGCGCCCGCAAAGCCTGCGCCCCAGGCAGCGGCCTACCCCGTGGACCTGGATGTGGCCGTGGACTTTCCGGGCCGAATCTTCGTCCGGGGCATGGGCCTTGATTCCATGTGGGCCGGGAACCTGCGCGTGAAGGGCACTGCGGCCCAGCCGGAAATCGGCGGTGCAATCCGCATCGTGAAGGGGCAGCTCGACTTTTTCGGCAAGAACTTCAACCTCGCACGGGGCGAAGTGACCTTCTACGGCAGCACTCCCCCCATGCCCGTGCTGGACATTGAGGCAAAAGCCGAGGCTGGGGACATCACCGCCAGTATCCTCGTGTCGGGCAACGCCGCCCGCCCGTCCATTGACTTCACCTCCGATCCCGCCGTTCCCCGCGACGAAATCCTGGCCAGGGTGCTTTTCGGGCAGAGCGTGTCTTCGCTGACCCCGCCGCAGGCGTTGCAACTGGCCCAGGCGGTGGCCACCCTGAGCGGTGCGGGCGGATCGCTTGATTTTCTGGGCGCGACGCGGAAGCTGGCCGGGCTTGATTATCTGGGCGTGAAGTCCACCGGTCAGAGCATCGGGCAGAGCACGGTGGCTGCGGGCAAGTACGTGGCCGACGGGGTCTACGTGGAGGCCAGTCAAGGCCTGGCTGGCACGAGCGGAGCCGTGTCCGTGGAAGTGGACGTGACCAAGAACATCACCATCGAGAGCAAGATCGGCCTGGACGCCAAGACCGGAGTGGGGCTCAACTGGAAGTTCGATTACTGAGAAGCGCCGCACCGTAAGCGCGCAGGCCCCGTGGCCTGGGTGCCGTGCCGCCGTGGCAGAGGCTTGCCGGGCTCATGGCGTCGTCTTCCGGAGTCTGCCCGAACGCGGATGACAGACAGGTGCGACACTCACCCCCGGCGGCAGGCTGCCTGACTCAGCGCCGCAGGATGACAGCCGGATGTCTCCAGGGTGCGAGAGCCTGTCAGGCGAGGCCAAACAACGCGGCGAAAACGAAAAAGGGCCAGGACGTGGTCCTGACCCTTCGATTCTATCGGAATGCGCTTGTGAGGCTTATGGGCCTACCAGCGGCGATCCCCGCCGCGACCGCCACCGCCGCCGCCACCGGAGCGGGACTTCTCTTCGGCTTCGTTGACCTTCAGATTGCGGCCCCCGAAATCCTTGCCGTCCATGCCCTGGATAGCAGCCCTGGCGCCTTCATCGTCCATCTCGACGAAACCGAAGCCGCGAAGGCGACCGGTCTCCCTGTCGGTGATGAGGCTGACGCTGATGACTTCGCCGAAGGTGGCGAACTGGGTACGGATGTCGTCTTCGGTGGAATTGAACGAAAGATTGCCGACATAAAGTTTCTTAGACATGGGCTATTGCTCCCTTTTTTGGCACTGTTTTTTTCGCATCGATTGGAGCTGCACATCAGAAAAGCCCAAGATCCAAAAATTTCATGCTCGTTGAGTGACTCGAACAAGTTAATATATGTGCACGTCTCAAACATTGTAAAGGCAAATTTCAAATATAATTATTCCCGGAGCACCGTGCACGCCCGGCGTTTCGCTTATACCGTGGCCTCCCGCCCCCATTAAATAACATTTCCCACCCAGCCATCCACGCGTCCACCGGAACCTATACTGCTGGCGAAGCGTCGCCGTGGATCAGCGCCAAGAATCGACACGTCCTCCCCGCCTCGCGCGGGCCGCATTTCCTTGCGCTTGCGAACCCTATGTCAGGAAAATGTCAGGCCCTCCCTCTAGTTTAGTGCCTGATGATCATGTGACGCCGATGGAGGCCGTCTGATGAGGATCGAATGCGCAGGGCTCACGGACACAGGGTGCGTCCGGGAGACCAATGAGGATGCCTTCCTGGTGGACTGCGGGAGCGGCCTGTTTCTCGTGGCCGATGGCATGGGGGGGCTGGAGGGCGGGGAGGTCGCCAGCCGGATGGCCATTGAGACTCTTGCCGGGAAGCTCGGCGCGGTCGCCGCCAGACTATGCCCCGACCAGAACCAGGATCAGGCTCTGACCCACGCGCAGAGCCTGGAGCGCAAAATGGTCCTGGCCTTCAAGGAAGCCAACGCCCGAATCCGCTGTTTCGCCCTGCAGGGCCCCGGCACCCTTGGGATGGGCACAACCCTTGTCGCCCTGGCGCGCTGCGGTGACTTCTGCGTGCTGGGCAACGTGGGCGACAGTCGGGCCTACCTGATTACGGACCAGGGCATCCGCCAAATCTCCGAGGACCATTCCCTGGTCATGGCCCAGGTGCGGGAAGGGCTCCTCACCCCGGAACAGGCCTGGCTCAGCCGGGAGAAAAGCTTCATCTACCGGGCTCTTGGCATGGATTCGCGCCTGGAGGTGGACACCTGGATCATCCCGGCGGCTCCCGGAGACGTCTTTCTCCTGTGCTCGGACGGCCTGAGCAACGTCCTTGACGACCAGGACATAAAGGCCCTCGTCCTCCAGGCCCAAACCGACGCCGTGCAGGACATATGCGCCCGGTTCATCGCCCTGGCCCTGAAGCGCAGGGCGCGCGACAACGTCACGGTGGTCCTGGCGCGCTGCCTGCCATGACCGGCCGGATGTCCAAAAGAGGCTACGTTGCCCCACTCGCCCCTGAAAAAGGTGGAGCAAGATCAGGTCAAAGGAAACAAACAGGCCAATTTCTCGTTGCGAGAAATTGGCCTAAACCTCAAGGAGTGGCCTCGATTCTCGTTTGATGCTTGCCCAGGCATTCTGGGCGAATTCGTTCGGCTTGCAACAAGCGACAGCGAAGCCGATCCGGCGGCGGTGTGCATCACCACGTTGGTGCGCTTCGGCACGGAGGTCTATGGTCACACGACCAACCAAGGCCCACACATCTATGTGGGCGAGACCATCCACCCACCGCGCCTCTTCGCCGTGATCTGCGGCAATTCCAGCAAGGCGCGCAAGGGCACGTCCCGCCATCCGGTGACAAAACTCTTCGGACGGGAGCACTGCCAGCCTGCCGATCTGAAAACGTGGGGAGTACCCTTGCCCGCACGAGAGAGTGGCGGCCCGCTTTCCACCGGCGAGGGCTTGGCCCACCATGTGCGCGACGAAAGCGATGACGAACGCGAGAGGCGGCAGCGGCAGAATCCCACCGAGCCCATCAGAGAAACGGGCGACAAGCGGCTCATCATCATGGACGAGGAGTTTGCCAGCGGCCTCGCCTGCACCAAGCGCGAGGGCAACACGCTGTCCATGGGCATACGGTGCTCCTGGGATTCCGGCGACTATGCGCCGCTCACCAAGAACAACCCCGTCATGGTGCGGGGAGCGCACATCAGCATCATCACCCACATCATCATGTGCTGTGAAGCTGGAGTAAGCCATGACCGAAATCGAACGTCTCCTCACGGACACCCTGGCCGCGCTGGAACAGGTATTACGCCAGACACAGGAAAGGCAGGAAACTATCCTGACCGATCATCAGCATGCTCTGGCAAACCACGCGAACACCTTGCACCAGCTTCAGCACCAAGTCGCCCGCCTGAGCGCTCAACAACAGGAATCAGCGCAGCACTTGCAACGCTTGAGCGCTATACACGAGAACTTGGAACCCTTACTGGAGCGGTTGAAAAGCATTATGAATATAAAGTCGTGAGATTGAGTGAAGAGCTAGCTCTTGAATAACGCCCAGGCTCGCATGTCATAGTATCGAGTGGTGACATCACCACAAAAGTGCACGGAAACTGGAAGAAGAGGTGACATCAGCGCCCAGGGTCTACGTTAGGCGACCTCTACCGCATTGACTTTGCCCATCACCTTGGCAATGATCGCCTTCAGCTCCACAATGTCCACGGGCTTGGAAATGTAGTCGTTCATGCCTGCTCCGAGAATCTTGTCCCGGTCTCCCGACATTGCGTAGGCGGTGACGGCGATGATCGGGATGTCGCGGATCGCCTCGAACCGGTCTTTGAAGCGGATTGCGCGGGTGGCCTCCACCCCGTCCATCACGGGCATTTGAATATCCATAAGGATCAGGTTGAACTGCTCATGTTCGAGAATCCGCAATGCATCTGCCCCATCCACTGCTACGCTCACGTTGTGTCCTGCCTTCTCAAGAAGTCGCTTGAGGGAGATACGCGTCACGGCGTCGTCTTCAGCGATGAGAATTCGCAAGTTTGTTCCTGTAGCGGCAAGAGGTGTCCCTGCCAAGGGAGCCGGGATGTTCATCGGCGGCATCTTGAAGGGGATGGACAAATAAATCATAGTCCCGGTACCGACTTCACTTTCGATAGCTATTTCCCCTCCGAGCAACTTCACCAGTCGGGCCACGATGGAGAGTCCGAGGCCAGCCCCTTGATAGCGCCTGACATAGCTGTTCTCCGCCTGAACGAAAGGCTCAAAGACGTTCTTGGCCTGGGAGTCATCAATGCCAATGCCGGTATCGCTCACCGTGATTAAAACCCGACAGATGCCTTCCGGGGCGATTGGGAGGCGCGATACTTCCGTCCGCACGCGCCCTTTCTGGGTGAACTTGAGGGCATTGCCGATGAGATTGAAGAGAATCTGCCGGACCCTTGCTTCATCTCCCACCACGACGTGCGGCAGTCGCTCGTCAACAACAAACTCAAGGTCAAGCCCCTTGTCCTTTGCCGCAAGTGAGAAAAGATCAAAAACGGCTTCTTTAAGAAGTCTCGTTTCGAATCGCTCTTCGTGCAGGCTCATCTTGCCCGCTTCGATGCGCGACAGGTCGAGTATGTCCGAGAGCAGGCTGGCCAACCGCTTTGAGGAGCGGATGGCTGTCAGGATGTACTCCTTTTGCTCACCATCCTGGGCAGTTGTCTGAAGCAGCTGGAGCATACCAAGGATTCCGTTAAGGGGCGTACGGATTTCGTGGCTCATGTTTGCCAGGAATTCGCTCTTGGCGCGGTTGGCTGTCTCGGCGAGGTGCGTAGCCTTCTGCAAGTGTTGCTCAACCAAGCTGCGGCTCACCATCTCGCCAATAAGCCGTGCCGTTGTCTTGAGACGCTGCTTAGCCGTGTCGATGATGAAGTCCGGGCGATGCTCGTACTCCATTGACAACTTCCACAACTCGTCAGGATCAACCTGATAGAGGGCGGCGAGTTCGGCAATGGCCTCCCTGTCGCGAGGCGGGGTGCCATATCCGAAGTTGATGACCCCCACGATATCGTTTCCGGACTCGATCGGCACGGCGTACAGGCGGATGCCGCCCTTGCAGGCGATGTCCGCAGGCTGCCGGGTTTCAATGGCGGTTAGTGACGCCTCGCTCCAGCACGACTCGTGGCAGAGCCATTTGCCGCTGGCCAAAGCCTCTGTATTGCTTGTGCAGTCACACAGACGACGCGATGCCTGGTCCATTGTCTGGCACCAGCCGGAAGCGAACATTCCGAAGGCATAGTCGCCATTAATCTCATACACGGCCGAGGAGGTGCCGAGGATAGCCATGTAATCCTGGACCATGTTGGCGAGAATGTCACTGCCCACGGCATTGAGGATGACGCGGGATTTGTTCAGTTGGACAAGATCACCGTAGTCACTGGCTTCGGGAGTCAAGACCGGACGGACCTCCTTGTCCACGAGCCACTTGATGGAATCCAGCGATACCTCGGTCTGCTTGCGTTCGGTGATGTCCTGCATTGCACCGATCATGCGAATGGCCTTGCCCTGTTCATCTCGAAGCAACTGACCACGGTCAATGACATCTGCATAAGTGCCGTCTGCCTTTCTAAAACGGTACTCATCATGCCAGGTGTCAAGCTCTGGATTGTTCACAACGGCAAAGAAAGAATCATGCACCCTGTCCCGGTCATCAGGATGTACCCGCTCGACCCACCAGTGTGCGCTCACCGGTCGCTCTACACTCTCAGTCCATCCGAAGACGGCTGTTCCAACCTCGTTCCATCGTTGGGTATCCTGGATGACATCCCAGTCCCATATCACGTCGTTGGTCGCTTTATTTGCCAACCGAAGCCGTTCCGCCGTATCTTGCAGTTCCGCCTCGGCCCGCTTGCGCTCGGTAATGTCGGTGAATATGCAGTGGGTGCGCTTGAAATCACCTGCCGTGTCCAACTGCACCCGGCCATTAAAGGTTACGTTGATAATCCCGCCGTCCTTGCGCACCATCTCGAACTCGACCCCGTCGATGACGCAGGCCTGCTTGAACATGGGAAAGTTGCGGTCGAAGTGTTCTTTGAAACCGGGCGCAAGGAAATCGCCGAACCACTTCCCAACGACCTCATCCTTGTCGGTATAGCCCAGTGCGTCCAGCCACTTCCGGTTCACGTCCAGGAAGAAGCCGTTCTTATCCAGGGACTGATAGGGCAGCGGCGCATTCTCGAACAGGGCGCGGAAACGGGCCTCACTCTCGTGCAATGCCTCCTCGGCCTGCTTACGTTCGGTCACGTCTCGGAACACGCCCAGGATGAGCTTGTTTTCATTGATATCAAATGTGCTGGCAGTGACCTCTGTATACCGTATTTGCCCACCAGCAGCCAAGAGCCGCACTTCTTGCGTGAGCATTGGATCAATCGTTCCACGCTTAAAGTCTTCGGTCACGCCCTCGACCTGGAGAGTTCCCGGCGGGTGCAGATCACGTTGCGGCAAGCCGATGAGTTGCTCTCTACTGCGGCCGAAAAAGCTCTCCGCAGCGGGATTGCATTCCACCAGAATGCCCGTGTCTCTATTGGCCACCAACACGGGATCGCTCACGGAGGAGAACAACGCACGGAAACGCTCTTCGCTTTCGCGCAGTGAGTCCTCAGCCTGCTTGCGCTCGGAGATATCAATCATAATCCCTGAAACACGGATGGGCGCACCTGCGGCATCCCGATCCTGAATCGCCCCCTTGCCCAAAACCCAGACCCATCGACCGTCCTTAGCCTTGAGCCGGTGCTCCTGTTCGAATATCTCAGCCCGGCCATCCAAATGGTCCTGGAGTCGCCTCATCGTCACACTTTTGTCCTCCGGGTGGATGTGCGACTCCCAGAAAGTGTAATCGTCGGGAATATCCCGCGTGCTGTACCCGAGGATTTCCCCCCAAATGTGGCTGTAGATGACCCGACCCGAAGGCAGGTCCAAATCCCAGAGACCGATACGCCCGCCCTTGGCTGCCAGGGAGAGCCTATCCGCACTATCCTTTAGAGCCAACTCCGCCCGGTTGCGCTGGATGGCCACGCCGATAAGGCCGGCCGCCGAGGTAAGAAGCGACACGTCCTTGCTGCTGAAGATGTATGGATCGGCGTAGTCCTGTACGCCTAGAACGCCGATAGGCTTTCCGTGAACGATGAGAGGAACCCCGAGCCAGACCTCCGGGCGCGTTCCGAGAGAAGGCCGGAATTCTCCGCTTTCGACCCGCTGCATGAGGCATTGTTTGGAGAACAGGGCAGGCTTGCCCGTGCGCAGCACATGCAGGGTCGGGGTCGCCTTGGAAGGCGGTGACATCTCGGGAATCGAAAAACAGGGGCCGTCCATGGCGTCGGCGAAGTACGGGAACCTAACCACGTCAGCCTGTTCGTCGACAAGCCCAATAAAGAAGTTTTTCGCTCCGAGCGCTGACTCGAAGACGGCGTGAACCTTCCGGCAATAGGACTCGAGGTCTTGCTCAATCCATAGGGCATTGGAAAGCTCCGCCAAGGCGGCGTTCATCCTCTCGGCGCGGAATCCCTCATGAATTCTTCCGGGGTAGGCAAGCAATGTCGCCTCCGCTGCGTCAGAGCTGGGGCCGGAGATCAACCTGGTCGCGCTGTAGAGGAGCATCTCGCCTGGAGCTTCGCCTGCCTCACACCGATAAGACTCGCACACTCGGCAGGCCGAGCCGTCTTTGCGCACGAGCCTGTACACCACCTCTCCCGTGTTGCCTGGGGAGAGGTGCGCGAGAAGCGCGGCGACGGCGTGAGCGTCATCCGGGTGGACTCTCTCGCACATGCACCCTTTGGCGAGTAGTTCCTCACGCGAAAAACCCGTCACCTCCGCAACTGCGCCCTCCAACCACACCGGGCGGAATGGATCAGCCCCGCGCCTGACGCACACATGGATGAACTCTGAAGACAGGGAGAGGGCCTTACGGTATATTGATTCGTCGCAAATCGATTGGAATGGCGGGATGTTACTATTCTTGTGCGATGAGCATGAGTCTGGCATGGGGGTCTCGCGGGCCGAGTTGGCATCGCAATCTTCTGGCATTCGTCATCCCGACGGGGTACGCCTGCTTCAAAACGCTCAACCCAGTCCTATCCAGAACGATTTCCCGCGACCTCACACGACAAAACCCTGCACACCCACCTGCAATTACACAAAAAAATCTTCCAACGGGGAAAAGGCACACAGGGTGGGACTCAACCCCAACTTTACAAAAACAAATTTCACCAACCTTGTCCAGGCTACAATCAACTATCTGACCGGCCAGACACGGTTGAAGGCCAATGGGTGGACTGGGAAGAACAGGCTGAGAACTTCCCTGAAGACAAATCAGGAGGTTCGTGTTTTTGAATTCAAGTCGAGCGAATAACATCATCCTGCAAGAAATCCGTGCGGTATAATATCACTCACCTTTAGAATGCATCAGGGGGTTCAAGCCGGGATCGATTCTGACTGCTTCAGTTTGACCCAGAAGGTCGTACCACCGGATTCTTCAGAAGAGAAACCGACTTCTCCATCAAGGTAGTTCTCTGTGAGAAGCTTGATTGAATAGGTCCCTAATCCGCGATCCTGCCCCTTTGTTGAGAACGACCTCTTAAATACTTGGAGCTTGACTGATTCAGACATGACCGTGCTGTTCTTGACCCAGAAAACAGCTTTCCCGTCCTCCTCTTTCAAGCCCAGCGCAACAGAACCCCCTTCCTGAGTTGCCTCAAGTGCGTTCATAAGCATGTTAACGATCACTCTCCGCAGAAGCACATAGTCTGCATACACAACGACATTAATAGCATTCTGATCTACGATTATTGTTTTCCCCATTGCTTTTGGGTGCGAGAGAAGCTCCGCAGCAATTGTCCGAACAACCTCTAACCCTTGCAACGTCATATTTGAGACTGTTAACTCGTTGCGCTCCATAGACAGAAGTTGCTTTTGTTTTTGAATTTCCTCCACCATCCCGAACAGTGACGCCTTGACAATACCGACAACCTCTTTGGATTCCTGAGGCACCTCGTCGAGTAGCATATCGATAAGTCCACTTGCTCCACCTGCTGAGTTGAGGATATCATGAAAGAATATCCGCTCAAGAACCCGCCTGCGTTTTTCATCCTCAATATCCATGAGGGTGACAACGTAATATGTATCGTCCCCAGCTTTCCACGGCGAGACGAAAACGCGCAAATCCCTGGCAGCTGTGTCGGTGCCAATTTTTAAAAGAAGCTGGCAGTCATGTTCCGTTTGCACCTTCCCAATGATGCTCTCCATGATAGCCTGAACCGCTCCACACTCACGGCAATTCATTGATGTTCCGCAGCCCCCCTCCTCTTTGCCGGAATAAACACAGCCCATGGCTTCCCCAGGGCGCTTGGCAAGAAAACTGCTGAGGGTATCAACCCCGAAAGCATTTAGAAACGCCTGATTGCTAAAGACAATTTGGCGATGTGAATTCACGACCATCAAGGGGAGTGGGAAAAAGTCGAAATACCTTGAACAAAGATGCTCAGAAAGACTTGAGTACTCGGTTTTTACTTCTTGGATCGACAACCGCTCGCCAGGGGCATAGTGAGTCGCGCATTTGCTTTTCATCGCAATGCTCCTTCAATACTATCAGCGTTCAACTCGAATATCTCACATTGCGCCACTCAAGCATTTTACCTGCGTCTGGCTCAAGACCAGAAGTTGGAACACGGCCAGGTCGCACCCACATAGTGCGGACGCCAGCGCTATGCTCTACAGCCTCATCGAGACCGCCAAGGCCAACGGCGTCGAACCCTGCTCCTACCTGCGTCTCCTCTTCACCAATCTCCCCATGGCCAACACCAAGGCAGAAATCAAAGCCTTGCTGCCACAGAACATCGAAACAGACAGCCTCGCCACCTCGTAGTCTCATCAGCGAGTGCTGCCCCACTGGCGGAAAGGGTGCAAGAAGGGGCCTATTGCGCGCTTACGTTCAGGCGCAGAGTTTCAATCTTTACAGGTCGCTTCCTGGACTAGAGGACGGCAGCGTCAATGGCGCGGACAATGTCCCCCATGTCGAAGACCGGCTTGAAGAGCAATCCCCGGAAGCCGGAGACATCCCGGATAACAGACTCCGGCAGTTGCTCCTCGGGAGAGCCGGTGTGAATGATGAAGCGTAGCTTCGGGTCAATTTGTTGGGCTTTGAGCATAAACTCGATGCCGTTCTGGCCAGGGAGGCGGATGTCAACAAGGCACACGTTCACCATGCGCCGAGCCAGCAATTCCAAAGCTTCTTCGGCGTCGCCCGCCACTTGCACGTCAAAACGGCCTTCGTCCAGCAGACAGTCTTGGATAGTTCGCCTGAGGAAGAGCTCGTCGTCAATGATGAGAACGGAAACGAGTTGTCTTTCCATGATCACATCCTACTCCAAAGGCAGCTCAATGAAAAAGGTTGTTCCCAGCCCAGGGGTCGATTCAACGGCGATTTTGCCTCTGTGCTTATGCGTGATGATGAAATACGCGACTGAGAGCCCGAGCCCTGTGCCTTCTCCCTGGGGCTTTGTAGTGAAGAAGGGCTCGAACACTCGTCTGCGCAGGACCTCGTCCATGCCGGGGCCATTGTCGGTGATCTCAATACGCACGGAGTCATCCATTTGCCTTGTCCGTAGGCGCAGGATTGGCGGCTCAGGCCTGTCGCCTCGGCTAGGCATTGCCTGGGCAGCGTTCTTGATGATGTTGAGTAGCACCTGAACGATCTCCGTCTCTGTGCACTCCACCCCATCAGCCGAAAGGTCGTAGTCACGCTCGATGACGATACTCTTGAAGTCATACTTCTTCTTCAGGTCGTAGTCGTTAGAGGCCAGTCCCAAGGCTGTGTCGAGCATCTCATGCACTTGGCAGCTTGACCGCACAGACTGGCTGCTACGGCTGAAGTCCAGCATTGCGCGGATGATCTTTGCCGCGCGTTCGCCTGCCTCACGGATGCCCTGAAGGTAGTCGTCTATGCCCCGGGCTCGCATATACTCACCCAGGACATCTAGGTTTAGGGTGAGTTCTCGGGCCACGGTCTGGTTGCCAGGCAAGGAGGGGGAGAGCCGACGCTCCATGCTCTGCACAGATTGCAGTATAATGCCGAGCGGGTTGTTCAATTCATGAGCCATGCCCGCTGCCAGTCCGCCCACGCTCATCATCTTCTCGGTCTGGACCATCAACTCCTGCATCTTCTTACGTTCATTGATGTCCTCAATGGTGCCATCAAGGAAGGTCGGCTGGCCGTTCTCGTCGAATTGGAGGGAAGCGTTTATGAACGCATAGAAGCGCGAACCATCACGACGCTTGAACTCCACCTCCTGCCCAACATGGGAGGGGTTGCTGAGCAGGGCCTCGCGCAACATGGCCTTGAATCTGGGCTCGTAGTACAGATCGTCGCCGACATCCTGCACGTTCCGAATCAACTCTGCCGAGCTGTCATAGCCGATCATCCTGGCGAGGGTGGCGTTTGCTTCAATGAACTTACCGGCGAAGGTTGTGCGAAATATTCCTACGGGTGCGTTGTCGAAAATGGTTCTGTACTTCTCTTCGCTTTCACGAAGAGCACTTTCCATCCGCTTTCGTTCGGTTATATCGTGGAATATGCCTTCGACTCCCATCACGTTGCCGTTGGCGTCACGGTAGTATGCGCTGGTTGTGGAGACCATCATGGGGAGACCTTCACGGGTCTTAAGGAGTACCTCGTAGTCCTTTACAGCCCCTTCCTCACGGATTCGAGACAGCAGAGCTTGCCGGTCCGCGGGCTTCAAGTAGAAGTCTGAGGCCGGGCGGCCCAGAACTTCCTCAACTGTCTCGTATCCGAGTTGTTTGGGGGTGGAAGGACTGAGAAGCACAAGCCGCCCATCTCTATCGGTGCGGTAGTACATGTCCTGAATGTTCTCGATGACCGAGCGGTAGTGGGCTTCGCTCTCACGCAGGGCCATCTCGGCGTGCTTCAGGTCGGATATGTCCACAATTATGCCGATAAGCCCGCCCGGCCTCCCGTCCGCCTGGCGAAAGCCGTTGACGGAATAGAGGGTCTGGTGGGTCAGTCCGTCGGCGAAGGCGATTGACATCTCCTTGTGCACACGCCCGACCGCTGCGATCGTGGCTTCGTCTTCGGCTTGGTAGGCAAGGCGGTCCTGCTCTGGCAGGTACTCAAGATCCAACACACGCTTGCCTATGAAATTTTCACGCTTGATGCCGAAGGTCTCCTCGTAGGCAGTGTTGCATCCCATAAAACGGGTTTCAGCGTCTTTGTAGAACACCGCGTAGGGAATGGTGTCCATGAGCGCCTGTTGGAAGGCTAGCTGGTCGGCCAAGCGCAGTTCCAGCCGTTTGCGCTCGGTTATGTCGATCCCGGACGCCAGGATTCTCTCCACTCCGTTTATAACAACGGGACTCAAATGGATATGCTCCCAGAAGAATTCACCCGTCACTCGCCGGCTAAGCCACTCGAATCGCTGTGGTCCCTGATCAGCGGTTTTCCGGATCCAGGTCAAGGCGTCATCGAGAGAATAGGGTTTCTCCAACCAAACGTTGCCAGCCTTCAACTCCTCAACCGAGGAGTACCCGTATGAGGCAAAGGCCGCAGTGTTGGCGTCGATGATTTCGCCGCTGTCCTTGTCGTGTATCAGATTCGAGATCGGCGATTGGCTGAACAGGGTCTTGAATTGATTTTCGCTCGCTCTCAGTGCTTCCTCCGCCTGCTTGCGCTCGGAAATGTCGTGAATCAGTGTGCAGATCAATAGAGGGTGATCCGCATCGTCGCGGGCGATGGGAAACATGCTGATGTGCCAGGACCGGGGAATCCCGTTCGTTTCGAAGCTCACTTCTCGCTCAACCTTGAGCGCTCCGGAGAAGACTTGCCTTTGCAGCATGGACAGCGCCGCGGATGCATCAGGGAACGCTCGGCTGAGAACCGATTCCAGGGTGGCGTTCTCACCGGGCTGACCGGCCATCTTCCCGAGTTCGGCGCTGTGGGCCAGAAGGCGGCTGCGGTTGTCGCAGATGGCCACGCCAAGCGGAGCGTGACCAAGTATCCCTTGCAACTGCCAGCCAAGCACCCGCATGGACCCGCCAATACGGCGGCTCAGGAAGTAGACGGCGGCGATGGCAAGGACCGTGAGCGCCGCCACCAGCCCGAGAAGCTTGTACAGAGTGGTCTGCTGCGCCAGGCGCGTGGCCTCGACTTGCACTCCCACGCGCACTGTCCCGACCGTCTGGGCGTCGAAGCCGCCTCTGTAGGGAGCCACTATTTCCTTTATCACACCGTTGGCCGTTTTATGCTCCGAGAGCACCGACTGACCGGTCTTAAGGCTTTTAATCGCGTTATCCCTTCCCTCGCCAAAAACGCTGGAATCGTTCAGGGCCGGGTTGCTGTGCGCGAGCACTCTGCCGTCCTCGGTCTCCACGCTGATGTAGGCCAGTTCAGGAACGCGTGCGAGCATGTCCTCCACAAGCAGGCGGGAGTGGTGCTTGCCGGAAAAGGCGACCCGGTTGATGGCCTCGCTTAGGATTGTGGTGATGGCCCCCACCAGCCGATCTTCCTCCTGCACCTGAAGGCTCAAGTAGAGATGGCTGGCCACCCATGCGGTAGTAAGGCTGAGAAGCAGTACCACCGCTCCAAAACTGGCGGTGATCCGGCGGTCGATCTGGTCGGGTGAGGTATTGTCCTTGCGGAACATGGCCGGTCCGTAGCCCTTTTAAGCCTTCACGACTTTAAGTGCCCCGCTCCAGGTGGGCGTGCCACTCGGCCAGGGTTTGGGAAAGGACTCAGGGATGGGGCCGAGCCAACCTGGGTAGATAGCGAGCGTTTCGCGCGTGACCGGGAACACCGGGACCAGAGCATGATACGGGGTGCTTTCACCTGTGAGCACTGCGTATGCTGCCGACATGGCTTCGGCCCCGAGCGGCCCACAGAACTGGGCGGAGTCGATCACGGTCAGCCGTCCCGCGCGGATGTTCTCCACCGAGGCGGGATCGCCATCGACGCTGGCCACGGCAATTTCGTCTCGTCCGGCCGCCTTCAGTCCTTCCACCACGGCAAGGCCCCCACCGTCGTTGACGGTAAAAATGACGTCGATGCTCCCCGTAGCCGGGAAGTCCTTGAGAATTTCTGTCGCAGCCTTACGCCCTCCCACCGCCTCCACAGCTGAATACGTCTTGAGCACCTTGTACGCCCTATTCGACTGGCGCAGGGCATCCAGGAAACCGTTGACCCGCTCCACGGTGGAGGAGACGTGGGGGTACTCCACGAGCACTAGCCGGATCTCCCGACCGGGTGGCACACGCGAGGCGATGTATTCCCCGTCCAGGAATCCAGCTTGGAAGTTGTCCGAGGTACGGTATGCGGCCAGGATCCCGCCGCTGATGTACTGGTCATAGGCCACCACCGGAATGCCAACCTTGTTGGCCTCCTTGAGTGGCCCGGAGAGAGCGGCATTGTCCGTGGGCTGGACGATGATGATGTCCACTTGCCGCCCGATGAGTTCGCGCATCTGGCGAATCTGGTTCTCGATGCCCGTCTCGCCGTCCCCAGCAACCCGCGCCGTGAGAACAACTCCTGGCTTGCCCTCACGCGCAGCCTGCGCGTTGATCCGCTCCGCCTCGGCCTCCAAGCCCTGTCGCATTGCCACTTGGCCAGGGATGTTCATGGACCAGAAGAGCACGCCCACGTTGAAATTCCCAGCCCAAGCCGGGAGAGCAGCCAGTAGCAGGATGGCAGCGCAGAAGAATCTCATAGGAACCCCGCGTTTCATGACCTTGGACTCTTGTCACCCTTGTATAAAGTACCATGAGCGGGGATCTGTGTCGAGAGGCCATTGAATGTGACGCACAAACAAGAAAGCAATAGAAGCGCCTGATGTGTCATCCACTTCGATGTAGTCTCAGAACCACATTCTACATCCACACACAATCAAAAATAGACGAAACTCACACCCGAAGTATCCATTGTCAGCATTTTAAGTCGTCAAGACCAACTTTGGTTCGAACGCGCGCTGCCAGCAAACCTACTACAGCCGTTGAGATTTCCATATCACCCAAGGCGAAAAGTAGCCTAACCTGTGGGAAGAGGCCCGGCCGACAGGACACAGGATAGTCACCAAACTCGTTGACAATCTCATCCCCATGCATGATGTACCAATGGCCTTCAGCTTATACTTTGAACTCGTCCGGACTGCAGCCCCCTCAAGCGCAGAAAAAGGCATGACTCAAGCTGTCAGGGGAGTAGCGCCAAGATTGGCGTTGTCACTAAAACGAACTACATATCAACAATGACATACTAACATGCAAACCCATGAGACGTAATGAATAAAGAATTCCTATCAAAACACTCTGAATCAGAACTCTTTACTATTGCCTTCAACCATGCCGCCATTGGCATGGCAATTGTTGACATCTCCGGCCAATGGCTGAAGGTCAACCAATCATTTTGTAATCTTACTGAATACACAGAAGACGAACTAACAAGACTCACCTTCCAGGACATCACCCACCCTGACGACCTTCAAGAGGACCTTTCTCAAGTAAAAAAGCTCCTTAACAAGGAGATTAATTCGTATCAGCTTGAAAAGCGTTACATCACCAAGAATGGAAAAACAGTAAATATAATCTTGAGTGTGTCATTAGTATATGACGACACAGGTGCACCCTCGTTTTTCATTTCGCAAATCCAGGACATCACCAAGCTCAAGTCATATGAGTCTGAATTGCTGAAATTGATATCAGAAGATCATCTGACCGGAATCGGAAACAGGAGACACTTTTACGAACAAGCTGAACGTGAAATCAAGCGTTCAGGCAGAACAAATTCCCCGGTTTCTATCCTGATGATTGACATTGATCACTTCAAGCGCATCAACGACATACACGGCCACAAAGTTGGCGATGACGTTCTCAAGACAATTGCATCCACCATCAAAAGTTCAATACGATCTATCGACATCCTCGGGAGGGTCGGCGGAGAGGAATTCGCGGCACTTTTTCCTGAAACGAACGACATGCAAGCATATATTCTAGCAGAGCGACTGCGGAATAGAATCGCTATTAGCACGCAACAAATATCGCAGACAGAGCCTACAACAGTAAGCATAGGAGTTGTAACATTTTGTGGAGACTCAGAAGCATTAGACCAAAGAATCCAGCAGGCGGACAAAGCACTATATAAAGCGAAAGGGCTTGGCAGAAATCGCACAGAAACCTTCATCGACTCACACTCTTTCGCATTAAAACCCCGGTTTGCAAGCCACTCTGACTTTGTGAATTTGACCTGGGACAAGTCGCTTGAGTCAGGGAACTATGAAATCGACGCCCAGCACTTGTCGCTTCTTGCCGTATCCAACGAGTTGCTTTCGTGCATGATCGAAGGTGCCGACACAGGCCAATGCCTCGTGTTGCTTGAGAGACTAGTAGACCATGTAAAAACTCACTTCGAGTCTGAAGAGGCGATATTGAGAGCGTCAAGATTCATAGACATTGAAAGACACACAAAAATACACACCCAATTAATTACCAAGCTACTGGCCCTAAAGAACTCTTTGGCGCACAACCCTCACGCCCTTGGCGATATATTTAGTTTTATTTCTGTAGATGTCATTCGGAACCATCTAATCCTTGAGGACACTAAGTTCTTCGCATTATTCAACAAAAGTAAGTGACGGGGCGCAGATCACCTTACCAATTCTCCGTGTTATAAGTCAGGGCATTCCCGTCCAACCTCACCGCGCCGTGCGCCATCCAGCCTAGCCGCCAGATTGGCCGTCCTCAAGTGCGTGTACCGCGCCAGCATTTGCAGCGTTTTGTGCCCGGTGATGGCTTTGATCTCCATGACGTCCAGGTCCGTATGCTCGAAGAACCGACTGGTGGCCTCGTGGCGCAGATCATGAAAGTGCAGATCATTCAGCCCGGCGGCACGGCAGGCATCGGCCATCTTGGCTGAGAGGTGATCGGGACAGAAGGGGAACACCCTCCCGGAGATGTGACGGGGGAGGCCTTGGAGTACTTCCTTTGCCGCTCGGGAGAGGGGGACCGTCCTGGACTCCTTGTTCTTGGTGTCGTTCAGCCGCGCCCTGCTGGCCCTGATATCAACATCCTGCCAGCGCAGACCGACAATCTCGCCGCGCCTCATTGCGGTTGCCAGCGCGAACCGCACGACGAGCGCATACTCAGGGGCGCAAGCGGCCAGTAACCGCTCATCTTCTCCCGGCTCCAGTCTCCGCGTACGCCCCGGCGGCAGTTTCGGCTTGGCGGCCAAAGCCACGGGGTTCGTCAGGCTTTCCATCCCCCAATCCGAGCGAGCGTAGTTGAAGAGCTTGGAGAGCAGAGCGAAATCCAGGCGGATGGTGTTGCCGCTCGCGCCCTCGGCTTCCCGCTCCCGCCGCAGGTCGGCAATATCCTTGGCGCGGATGGTGGCCATGATCCTGTGAGCGAGGGTCCTCTTCTGAAGGAACCTGGCCCGGTCGGTCTCACGTTTGGGATGCTTCAGGCGCGGAATATACTCCTCGATGTAGCGATCGAGGCACTCGCTCAACGTGTATTGCTCGGCCTCCTTCGCGGACACGAAGAGGCTCTTGTTCATGTTGGTCTCGACGTCCTTGGCCCAGGCTTCCGCTCCACCTTGGTGTCGAACGTTTTGCATGTGGTGGGGTAGCCCCTTTTGCGAATTCTGGCCTCCCACTGATAGAGGCCGCGCTTGCGCAATGTCGCCGTGTCACGCTCCAATTTTGCTCCACTCTTCTCGGAAGCAGGTGGGGCATAATTGGAACAAAAAGTCAAGTAGGCCAATTTCTCATTGCGAGAAATTGGCCTAACATGTTGAAATCATGGTGCCCGAGGCCGGACTCGAACCGGCACGACCCTTTCGGATCAAGGGATTTTAAGTCTCAAAAATCGTACAATTTTGTTCATACGTTAGCACAAATAATTAAATTTTATCAACAAGTTGATCACTCATGAGTTTTCATAAAAATGCACGTTTTCCCAGTGCTAGTGGAGCAAAATTGGAGCAATAAACCGTCCCCCTCTGACCGCCGTGACAAGGCAATTCTCCGGCCCTGACGCGATACCGCTCCAAAGCCTTCTTGCTGCATAACTGACTGAATCTCCATAGCCCACCGTACTCCTGATCATGCGAGTGATATTCTGCCGCCTCATTTAATCCTGCGCCGGTAATCCATCCCTTCACGCGGGAAGCACACTCTATCAAGCCCAAGCTACCGATGTGATCGACCAAACTCACTTACGTGAGCCGATTTAATAATTTTTTCACTCTAAAAACATACTTTTAAAAATTTTAACAATTCAATATGATGCAATAAATCACGTGAAATTTGTTGCAGGAAGTTGCATCATGTTGACACTTGTTGACAGACGTTGACAATTCAACACTTCCTGTCACCTTGACATATTACGACCATATACGTTTATGCTCACTCATTCAAACACATCACGTTTAATGAGGAGTATCCATGGTCACGAAACGTTTTTACAACATTGAGGAGCTTTCCACTATCCTTGGCAAAAGCATCGCGGCAGTCCATGGGCATCTTGCACGAAAGCAGTTTGACGCGGTTCCGCCGCCTATGAAGTTAGGCCGCCGTCTGGCGTGGCTGGTTGAAGCTGTAGACGCGTGGATCGACGACAAGGCCACCCAGGCCAAAATCAAGGCGAAAGGCGGCCACGGCCACACTACCCCTCCAGTCAGGAGACGCGGCAGACCGCGAAAGGGGGAACAGAGGGACGGGAGTGAGAGATGAGCGACAAGCCCGCTGTGCGCTCGCTCCCTTGTACGCACCAGGAGACGAACCCGGATGAATTGGTCGGCCTGAACCTCAAGGAGTGGCCTCGATTCTCGTTTGATGCTTGCCCAGGCATTCTGGGCGAATTCGTTCGGCTTGCAACAAGCGACAGCGAAGCTGATCCGGCGGCGGTGTGCATCACCACGTTGGTGCGCTTCGGCACGGAGGTCTATGGTCACACGACCAACCAAGGCCCACATATCTATGTGGGCGAGACCATCCACCCACCGCGCCTCTTCGCCGTGATCTGCGGCAATTCCAGCAAGGCGCGCAAGGGCACGTCCCGCCATCCGGTGACTAAACTCTTCGGACGGGAGCACTGCCAGCCTGCCGACCTGAAAACAT
>WSYE01000052.1 GCA_009773665.1 Desulfovibrionaceae bacterium
CGCGCGGGAAGATGTTGGAGGCTTTGGCCACCTCGGTCCCGGCGCTCAGGTTGCCCCATCCTTCGGCTTCAGCCGGGAGATTGATGGTGGCAGGGTCTTCGGTCACGCCGAGCTGCGCCAGCATGGCCGAGGCGGCTTCCGGCATCACCGGCCAGAGGTGCACGGCGACTTTGCGCATGCACTCCAGCACGCAGTACATCACCGTAGCCAGACGCGAACCGTTCTGTTCCTTGAAGAGACTCCAGGGCGCCTGGGTGTCGATGTACTTGTTCAGGCCGCGCACCAGCTCCCAGAGTGAATCCAGGGCCTTGGCGGTCTGGAAGCGCTCGAAGAGGCGCTGATAGTTCAGGCAGGCGTCCTTGGCCAGCATCATGAGCTCTTCTTCGTCCGGGCCGCCCTGTCCGGCCTGGGGAATCTGTCCGCCGAAGTATTTGTGGGTCATGGCCAGGGTGCGGCTGAAGAGGTTGCCCAGGTCGTTGGCCAGGTCCGAGTTGAAGCGGCCGCACAAGGCCTCTTCGGAGAAGGACGAGTCATGGCCGAGGCTCATCTCGCGCAGCAGGAAGTAGCGGAAGCCGGACAGGCCGTACTTTCCGGCTAATGACAGCGGCTCCACCACGTTGCCCAGGGACTTGGACATCTTGGTGTCCTTGATGAGCCAGTAGCCGTGCACGTTCAGGTGCTGGAAGGGCTCAAGGCCCATGGCTTTCAGCATGGTGGGCCAGAACACGGCGTGGGGCTTCAGGATGTCCTTGGCGATCAGGTGGTTGGCGGCGGGCCAGAAGCGCTGCATCATTTCGCCGTCGGGCCAGCCCAGGGCGGTGAGGTAGTTGAGCAGGGCGTCGAACCAGACGTAGGCCACATAGTCCTTGTCGAAGGGCAGCTCCACGCCCCAGTCCAGACGGGACTTGGGCCGTGAGATGCACAGGTCCTCCAGCGCGCCGGACTCCAGCAGGGAGACCACCTCGCTGCGGTACTGCTCTGGGCGGATGAAGTCCGGGTTGGCCTTGATGTGGTCCAGCAGCCACTGCTGGTATTTGGCCATGCGGAAGAAGTAGTTCTTCTCGGCGATGTATTCGGGCTTGGTCTTGTGGTCGGGGCAGAGGCCGTCCACGAGCTCTTTTTCGGTGTAGAAGCGCTCACAGCCGAAGCAGTAGTGACCGCCGTACTCGCCGAAGTAGATGTCGCCCGAGTCGAACACCTGCTGCAGGGCCTTCTGGACCAGTCGCTTGTGCTCCGGGTCCGTGGTGCGGATGAACTGGGTGTTCTCGATTCCGAGCTTGGGCCAGAGGTCCTTGAAGATGGCGCTTATCTCGTCGCAGTATTCCTGGGGGGACTTGCCTGCGGCTTCGGCGGCCTTGACGATCTTGTCGCCGTGCTCGTCGGTGCCGGTCAGGAAGTGGACCTCGCGCCCCATGAGCCGGTTGAAGCGGGTCATGGCGTCGGCCAGGATGGTGGTGTGGGCGTGCCCCAGGTGGGGGCGCGCGTTGACGTAGTAGATGGGCGTGGTGATGTAGAAGCGCTCCACGGCTATTCTCCGGAATCTGGCGTTATGGTCGGTGCGCCCTCAGGGCGGCGCGATTTGGGCTTGCGTTTGCGTTTGCGCTTGGGTCTGGCCGGGGCGTCTGCGGCGGGCTGGCCTTCGGCCACGACTTCCCCGTCGTCGCCGTCTGTGGGCTCGGCAGGCATGGCGGGAAGCAGCCCCTGCGGGGGCTGGGAAGCGGCCTGGGCCTGGGCGTCGGCGGTAGGTGCGGCCTGGGCCGGAGCAGGGGAGGACGCAGGGGCCTTCTGCTGGGGCGTGGGGCGCTGCTGCTGTTGCGGCGGACGCTGCTGCGGGGCCTGCTGCGGCGTGATGTACGGGGTCCAGGTCTCTCCCGCGATGGCGCGCCATTCTTCCAGGTCTCCGTGAAGAGGTTGGAGCGCAGGATCTTCACCGGCCCCTGGCTGGTCTGGTACTTCTTGCCGATCTTGGGGCAGCGGCGCTGGAATTCTTCGTAGGCGTTCTGCTCGTAGGCCAGGCAGCAGAGCAGCCTGCCGCACATGCCTGATATCTTGGCCGGGTTCAGGAACAGGTTCTGCTCTTTGGCCATTTTGATGGTCACGGGCTGGAATTTGCGGATGAACCGGGCGCAGCAGCACATCTGGCCGCAGTTGCCGATGGCCCCGAGCATCTGGGTCTCGTGGCGCACGCCGATCTGCCTGAGTTCGATGCGGGTGCGGTAAGCCTTGACCAGATCCTTGACCAGTTCGCGGAAATCGATTCGTCCGGGGGCCGTGAAGTAGAAGACCATCTTGGAGCGGTCCAGGAGGATCTCCACGTCCACGAGCTTCATTTCCAGGTTGCGTTCGCTTATGCAGCGGCGGCAGTGCCGGATGGCGTCGCGGGCCAGTTCGCGGTTTTCGTCGTGCTGGATCATGTCCTCGTTGGAGGCCAGCCGCAGGATGGGTTTTATCTCGCTGGCCTGCATGTCGGAGGGGGGGGCGTCCAGCACGCTGGCCACGCGGGCCATGGCCGTGCCCTGGTCCGTCTTGACCAGCACGTATTCCCCGACGCGCACCCCGTAGGAGAGTGCGTCGAAGTAGTATATCTGGCCGTTTTCCCGGAACCTCAGTCCCAGAGTTGTGCTCATGATCGTATCCGGGTCGCCCTTCAGCGGGCGGTTGAAGATGTGTTGAACACCATACTCTAGCTCATAGTGTAACGAACTTCAAATGCTACGGGGCGGTATCGGCAAGACTGCCGGACTTGCCGTGCAGATGTCGGGCGTGGGCTGTTTTCCGCTGGATCGGGAAAGCGGGGCATGGGCAAGGGCTGAGCAACCATTCGAGGCCGAGTGCAGGGTCGGGAAATGAAAATGTCCATCCGGGAAGAAAAGTCTCTTTGATTTGTTGACAAGCATGTGTCGAATGGGTAGTTACCGCTTCCGCGCTGACGGGAACCCCGAAAGCACCCAGGGTGGGTCATTAGCTCAATTGGTAGAGCAGTTGACTCTTAATCAATTGGTTGTAGGTTCGAGTCCTACATGGCCCACCACGAATTTCAAGGGATATCAGGCGGATAGCTTGATATCCCTTTCTTCTTTTTGTTGACAGTTTCGAGCCGGATGTGTAGATGAGGTTCCTCGCTGACGGGAACCCCGGAAGCACCCTCAGAGTGGGTCATTAGCTCAATTGGTAGAGCAGTTGACTCTTAATCAATTGGTTGTAGGTTCGAGTCCTACATGGCCCACCACGAAGTTCAAGGGATATCAGGAACCGCCTGATATCCCTTTCTTCGTTTTGCGTACTTGTCGCGATCACTTGGGGTGCGATCACATGGGCGGCTTTTTCCCCATGCCCTGGCCCATTCCGGGATTCTTGCCCGGAGCCATCCCTGGCGGCATGCCCTGTCCCATCGCGGGCATGTTCAGGCGCTGGTATCCTGCCGGAACTGCGAACTGCGCCGGGGCAACCGCTTCCTGCCTGATGTTCCTGAACTCCATGATCATGGTCTCCGCCCCGCTTTTGTAGACGGTCCTGATGGGGTAGCTCAACTTCTCCGCGAACCAAGCCGTCAGTTCGCCCTTGGACTTGTCCTTGAAGTCGAAGGCCTTCAGTTCGCAGTCCCACCCGTCGAGGGTTTCCTTTCCTATGGAACGCCACTGGCCTTCCTCGGTGTTGTCTTCCCGGATCGCCGCCGCGCCCATCTGGGACGGGTCCAGCTTCATTTCCATATACATCTTGGCTTCAGGCATCAGCATGAGGACCTTGCCCGCTGCCGGGTCGGTTATCACGATCTGCCTCTGACCTTCCATGGAGACGTCCATGCGCATGCGGGCGTCCTTGACGGCGGCCTTGCCGCTCATGCCGGGTTTGCCGTTCATGGTCTGGAGCATGTCCGCCGTGAATTCTGATGCCGAGGCAGCGGGTGCGCACAGGAGGATAATCGCCAATGAGAAGCACAACGACGTGAACGGGTTCATGCTGGCTCCTTTCGTAGGGTTTCCTCACGGGTAAGGCTGAAGGCCAGCAGGGTCAAGCGCCGAAGCGGACGTTTGGTGACAAGTCGGATAGCATCCCGATTGTTCTGGAGCACTTTGTGTGTTTCGGCTATGCACGCGGAGCAAATCCTGTATAGTGAGCGGATAGGGCGTTCAGGCGGGCTTTGAAAGCGGTCGATTCGGGCTGATGTTCCAAAAGTCCGCTTTTGTCAGATTGGCATCCATGGTAGGGTTTCCCTACATCGAAAATATTATAATCAGCTGATAAGGTAGGATAATTTTGATAATCTCATCAGGATATTCTTCCGGGGAAAATGGAAGCATTGCTATTTGAGTTCAACTTGGCTCCTTCGGGATGCCTCTTGTGCAATTTATGTCGAAAATCTTGTTTTGTTGGACAGTCCGGAATGTCAAGACGGTGCTTTAGGGTGTATTTCAACTTTCGGCAGGTGTAGCGGTCTAGGGTTTCTTGGACAGTTTCCCGTCTAATTCAGGCCGCCTTGCCAAGAGCTGAAAGGTGTTTCTCCCGGTACTGCTCCGGCGTCCTGTGACCCGCCAGCGGGTGTTGTAGGTTTCCTTGAAGGCCAGAAGACCTTGGCGCAGGTCCTCGACGGTCTGAAAGCCCCGCACCCAGAGCAGGTTTTCCTTGAGGATGCGCACGAACCGCTCGGCGATGCCGTTGCCTTGGGGCTCGCGCACGTAGGACGGCGAGTCCTTAATCCCCAGGAAGGCGATCTCCTGTTGGAAGTCCTCCGAGATGAACTGGCTGCCGTGGTCATGGCGCAGGGTCAACCCGACCGCCACATCCTTGCCGAACACCCCGAAGTTGCGACTCACGCCTTGCCGGATAGGCTCCAGAGCCTCGAGCCTGGTCCCGCGCTTGGCGGCATGGATCCCGACCAGCTCCAGCGAGCAGTGATCGATGGCGAAAAATATCGATGCGTTGCCTTCCGAGAGGGTCATGGTTGTGGTCATGTCCGTGCCCCACATCTCATCTACGTGTAGCGTTCTGATCGTGCCGTTGTGGGCCTTGGGACCATGCGGCCTCCCAGGACGCTTGTGCGCCAGCAGACCGTTTTGGCGCATGAGGCGGAGCGCTCTCGCCTGGGAAGTCCGCACATCCCTGTCGCGAAGCATAGCCCACACCTTGCGGTAGCCCTCGCCGGTGAAGGGGCTGTCCATGAGCACTGACCGGATGTGGTCCGCCAGCTCCGCATCCGAATGGAAACCCTGCGGCCCGCGACGTCTGGGCTGGCCACCCGGAAGACGCCGATGCCAGTACACCGTGGAGCGGGGTATGCCCCAGACGCGACAAACCAATGCCAGGCCGAAGGATCTCCCAGAGGAAGCAGAGGTGGCGTGGCTCATTTCCTCGACCTCCTGCGCGCCAAAGGGCGGTGCTGCTCCAAGCGGACGATCTTGTCGCGCAGCAACTCGTTTTCCATGGCCTGCTCGCCAATCTTGGCCCTAAGACGGTCCACTTCAATGGATACTTTGGCCGGGTGCGGTTTTAGACCTGATTCACCAGCCTCCAGAAAAGCGTCACGCCACTGGGAAAGCGTAGCCGCTGTGACCCCCAAATCCCGGCTTACAAGTTCAAGGTCATCGCCCCGAAGAAGCCTGAGAACGGCTTGAGTCTTGTGCTTGGCCCAGAATCGCTTGGGCGCTGAAGGTTCATTCCCCATCCGACACCTCCTGGACGTCCACCGTATACGTCCAAGTTAGTGTCCAAGAAAACCCTAGGGCAATCCA